>NZ_WUYX01000026.1:69251-188119 GCF_009834785.1 Natronorubrum halalkaliphilum | reverse complement strand
CGGAGAACGGATTCGGCTCTGACTCGTCGGTAAATCACACTTCAGCGCCGGTTAGCTGAGACTGATTTGTGAGGTACTGATACTGTGTTATCGTTGGTACGTGTCTGGCCGACTTCATCGTCGTCATTGCGGGTCTTTTCGTCGGTTGGGTGGCGTTGTTTTACTGTCTCGGTAACGCCTCGTTCTGGGGATAATTGCGGAGGCCAACTCCCATATGATCTTTCACTGGACATTGCCACGACATTCGTTCGATTCGGCTCCACAATGTCTATCCGTATCATCCACATAGAGTGTCCACATGGATGCAAAGACTGCGTCACGACGGTCGCTATTCGGCCTTGCAGGCGCGGCGAGCCTCTGCTGTCTGGCGCTTGCTCCTGGCGCTGTTGGACTGGCAGGCGGTGGCGCTGCGGCTGGACTAGGCGCCGGTCTCGGACAGATCATCGTGACGGTGCTGACGCTGGGAGTCATCGGATTCGTCGTCCGCTGGCGAACCAGCTGTTCGGACTGCAAGCACTAGCGATCGATACCGCGGACCGTTCTCGTCGGTCACGTACACCGACTGCACTTGGTGGGTGCTCTCCCGTCACAAACCGCGCGTCGGCGCCGTCTCCGTCCTCAGGTATATAGCCAGCGTTTTGCTGGTCCAGCAAAACCCCCCTGGTGATTTACCTGTCGTTGCAGTTGCTCCGAATCGCGGATCTTTCAGGAACCATGACTACCTATCGACTCGCGTTCAAGCCCTCGATCGGACTCTACGGACAACACGATCCGAGCGCCGTGCTCTTCGAGGACCGAACACCCGTCTTCGGGGTCGAAGAGGAACGGTATACACGAACCAAACACGCGACTGAGACCTTCCCCGAGCGAGCGATCCAGGCCTGTCTCGACTACCGTAACCTCGAGCTCTCGGACCTCGAACGTATCTTGCTGCCCTACGACCCGAGCCTCCGTAGCGAACTCACCGGCCACTACGTTACAGATGCGCTTCGTGCCCCCGGACTGGGCCGAAAGCTCTCTGCGCTGGAGAATACGATCGTCAGTCAGGCTCGAGCTCGGTTCGTACCAACGCGACAGATCGAAAACCGCCTCGAATCGATCGGGTCGCCACTCCCACCGATCGAGACGATCTCTCACCACCGCTGTCACGCGGCGAGCGCGTTCCACCCGTCCGGCTTCGACAAGGCGGTCGTCCTCACCGTCGACGCGAAAGGCGAGTACGACTCGACGGTCGTCTGGCGTGGCGACGAGGACGGACTCACCCGTGTCCACACCTACGAGCATCCTAACAGCCTCGGGCTCTTTTTCGCGATCGTCACGGAGTACCTCGGCTATCGGATGTTCAACGGCGAGGGGAAGGTGATGGGGCTCGCACCCTACGGCGACGATAACCCGGCAATCGAACGCGCGCTGCGGGAACTGATCGACACCGGGGCCGACTACGACGTTACCGAACTGACGAAGAGGTGGGGCACCGGCCACGGCGTCGCCCTCCTTGAGGAGACCTTCGATCAGCCGCGCAACGAGACGCCGGGCGAGTTCGACCAGTGGGAGAAGGACCTCGCGCACACGGCACAGAAATTGCTCGAGGAGACTGTCGTCGACATCGCAGAGTCTGTGGTCGAGCAACTGGGGACGTCGAACGTGGCCCTCGCCGGCGGCGTCGCGCTCAACTGCAAACTGAACAAGCACGTTCGCGAGTCGCCGCTGGTCGAGGATGTCTTCGTCCAGCCGGTCGCCCACGACGCGGGGCTCGCACTCGGGGCGGGCTGGTCCCAGCAACGGCCGGCCGCAGTCGACCGACAGACGACCGTCTACCTCGGCCCCGAGTACGAGACCAGCGAGATCAGGGAGCTCCTCGAAACCAATAAGATCGCCTACACGGAACCGGGCGATCTCGAACGGTACGTCGCCGAACGGATCGCGGATGGCCAGCTCGTCGGCTGGTTTCAGGGTCGTATGGAGATGGGGCCGCGAGCGCTCGGTGCCCGGAGCATCCTCGCCGATCCGCGTACTGCAGAGTCACGGGATCGGGTCAACCGGTTCGTCAAACACCGCGAAGAGTGGCGACCGTTCGCGCCGTCGATGCTCGAGGACGCGGCCGCAGACTACCTGATAGACGGTGCCCCGGCGCCGTTCATGATCGACGCGTACGACGTCGACCCCGAACAGACCGACGATCTGGAGGCCGTCTTGCACCCGGCCGACGACTCGACGCGGCCCCAGACCGTCCGCGAAGACCAGCACCCGCGCTATCATCGTCTCATCTCCGAATTCGCCGATATAATCGGTGTGCCGGTCGTCCTCAACACCTCGTTCAACGACCACGCCGAACCGATCGTCCGAACGCCGACGCAGGCGCTCAAAGACTTCTACGGGATGGGACTCGACGTCCTCGCGATCGAGGACGTCGTCGTCGAGAAGACCGAGAGTTAACCCGTACTGATCTAGACTGTCCCAAACTGATCTTGCTCTCCGAGGCGGTCGTACCGGCCTATTCTTTAGTTCCAGCGTGCGTTTCGAGGACGTCGACGAGCGTGTCTGCGGATTGGAAGCCCTCGTCCAGTCGATCGACTTCCTCGCCGTCTTTTAAGACGACGAACGTCGGGACGCGTCGGACGGTGAACTCGTCAGCGAGGTCCGGAACGAGTCCGGCGTTTACCGTCACTACCGCACCGGGTGCGCTGCGCGCGACGACACTGAGTACCGGCTCCATAGACGCACAGATACCACACCCGGACGTGACGAACTCGAGGAGCACGAGGTCGTTGGCCTCGAGCAGGTCGTCGTACTCGGCCGCGTCGGTCAGCTGAATCGGCGTTTGCGGTGCGTTCTCTGCAACAGCAGTCGTTTTAGAGGCCGTATCAGTCATTGAGGCCCCTACGCGCCGAGAGTATTTTAGTATTGTGCAATATAAGAAAACTCATTCTGCCCACCGTTATTTTGCGTTGCTTACCGAAAGACGAGGAAGGCCGATGACTGACGACACCGATACTGACGGTACAGCGGCGGATCCCGGTCGCGAGATAGGACGGGACACGTCAGAGTTGAGTACGGTCTTCGGCGACGCCTATCGCGGAGAGTTGGATCGTGAAACGACCTGGCGATCCCGACTGGACCAGACGACGACGTGGAGCGTCACGATCATGGCTGCGATCCTCACGTGGGCGTTCTCGAGTCCCGACAACCCCCACTATATCATCCTCATCGGCGTGCTGGCCGTCGGCCTGTTTTGCTGGATCGAAGCTCGCCGGTACCGCGACTACGATGTCTACCGTTCTCGCGTTCGCCTCTTCCAGCAGGATCTCTTCGCGAACGCGTTCGATCCGTCATTGGAGGTCGAACACGACGATTGGCGAACCGAACTGGGGGAAGACTACCGATACCCGACGTACAAGATCACAATGTTCGAGGCCGTGTCGAATCGACTTCGACGCATCTACTTCGCGCTGTTGCTCGTCCTCGGTCTCGCGTGGCTCTTTCGCGTGACGGCGTTCGTCCCGGATGCCACTCTCCCCGCCGCCGCAGCAGTTGGAACACTCGCCGGATCTGTCGTTCTCGGTGTCGTCGGAGCGTTCTACGCAGCGTTACTCGTCGTAATGCTCTGGCCGCGCGAACGCGAGGCCAAAGGGGAGTTTCGCGAGGTCGAGGCTGGCGAGTGGAAGGACACGGATTGATCGCCGATCACGATTGGGGCGCACACGTCGGACACGACCGTCGGTGGCGAACGTAAATCAACCCCGCAAGTAGTGCGACCGAGACCGCTCCGAGCAGGGGACGCAGCGGATCGAAGTACGTCATGAGTGCGGACGATCCGAACAGCGCTAGAAGGACGGCGTTACAGATCGGACAGCTGACTGCCAAAAATCCACCGACTAAACCGCCGAACGCCAACCGATCTGTATCGGCTTCGTCGTTCTCACCGTGGCGATGATCGTGATTGAGGTCGGGGTCGTAATCGCTATGTTCGTCTCGGTCGGCTCCCTCGTCCTCGAGGTCTTCAACGGTGCGGACGTCAGTTGCCAGCCGTTGAGTGACGTAGACGCCAGCCAGAAGCGCAGTCAGGGTGAGAAACAGGTAATCGAAGCCCGTCCGCGGGACCATCCGAACGAAGAGCGGATTCGGGATGAGTTCAGTGACGAGTCCGAACAAGACGAACACACCTGCTGACGTAGCGGCCCCCCAGCTGATCGCGCGTCGGTTTGTGCCGAGTAATCGGTGGTGTCCGCTTCTCGTCACTGTGATCCCTCCAGTGAGACGACGCACTGTTCGGGATGGCCCGCTCGTCCGAGAAAGAACAGCAAGAGCGCGAGACCGCCGACCTGAAGGAGCGTGCCGTCAAACGGAAGCAGCGTCAGCCCGCCGGCGAACCCGAGGAAGGCGAGCAGACCTGCCCCACAGCTCGCACAACCGGACGCGACGAGTCCCGGGAGGACACCGGACACGCTCGTCGCACCCGAGAGGCCGACGAGCCGGAGCTGTGCGACGGCATTGACGACGGCGACGCCGGTCAGGAGCGCGTAGGTGACGATAATCCCGAGCCCCGTGGCGCCGTTGGTCAGGTAGACGGACTCCGTCAGCGAGACGAGGACGTAATCGAACCAGTGGAGTCCGTCGGCGAGCATCTGGAGCGCAAACTCCGGCATCGTACTCAGAATCAACAGGATGTAGGTACCGAACGTGACGAGGACGAAGCCAACCGTCCCGTACCAGGACTCGAACGGATACCGTATCGCGTTCGAAAGGTTCCGCCCGAACCTGCCGACCGACTCGTCCCAGTTCACAACTCCGTCACCCAGTTTGCAGCCAGATGTCTGCCGACGGATGTCACGGACGGGTGGTCGCCACTGGGTTTTGAGGACGGACGACTCACGACCTGTCTTCGAACTGTCTCGAGCGTGCTCGATACCACGAGTAGGTGTTTCGTCGCACGATGATCACAAAGGTGCTCCTCCGTTTTGCTGACTCGGCAAATCGGCGCGTCGGTTACGAGGAATCGATGTGAACCAGCAACCGAACACGAATGTCGCTCGATCAGACGACCCGGCGCGCCGTGCTCGCCGGTTCGACCCTCGCGCTCGGTGGCGGCGGTGTCTACTATCTCTCCCGCTCGGACGATACCGACGATGGTAGCTCCCTTTCGCCGACGATGCACGCGAGCGAAGAGACGTCAGCCCTCGGCGTCGACCTGGCGGGAAAGCCGATCATGGGCGATACGGACGCACCGATCGAGATCTACTACTGGACCGACTTCCAGTGTCCGATCTGCGAACAGTTCGAGCGGGAGACGCTCCCCGACCTCGTCTCGGAGTACGTCGAGTCGGGGGAGGTTCGTCTCGTCTTTATCGTGGTGCCCTTCTTCGGGGCGGATTCGATGACCGCTGCTGTCGCCTCGAAGTGCGTCTGGGAACAGGTCCGCGAGTCGGACCCGTCGACGTACTGGGACTGGCACGCTGCGGTCTTCGCGGAACAGGGCGAGCGCAATTCGGGGTGGGCCAGCGCCGACAGCCTCCTCGAGATCACCGACTCGGTTCCGGACGTCGACGCCGCCGAACTCGAGGCGTGTCTCGAGGACGAGCGCTCGGAGTTTGAAAAAACGGTCGAAGCCGACGCGGAACAGGCACGGGCGTTCGATATCCGCGGAACACCGACGTTCGTCGTTTTTGACCCGGAAACGGAGGCGGCCGGGACGCTAGTTGGCGCCCAGCCACTAGAGCGGTTCGCAGACGCACTCGAGCAGATACGAGAAACGTAGTGAGAACGCCACGGCTGACGTTCCGAACTGGCGTGCTACGGTTGTCGATTCTTGTGTTCCGATACTGCAGCGAAGGCACCCGCCGGAACCGTGTATGGGGGATCGGTTGTATCGCTGCTCCATCCAGTCGCTGTTTCTGATGTCCCCCACTGGGGAATTCCAGGTCGGTCTCCAATGACAGTCTCTCTAATGCCTAATAGCCGTTTATCAGGTCGTCTGGTGATAGATGTTGTATGGATAATGACCTGACACGTCGTATGGTCCTTGGAGCGAGTGGTGCAGTTAGTATGGCAGCACTGGCAGGGTGCGGAGGACCTGGAGAAGAAAACGATACGGACGAGGAGGAGCCGGACGGAGCGGAAAATGGCGAGGCCGACGACGAGTGGGAAGACATCGACGAGTTCTACTTCGAAGGCCGCATCGAGGCGTGGACTGGGCTGGAACCCGGTATCATCGACGGCGAGGACAATCCAACGATCACGCTCATCGAGGGGAACGAATACGATTTCACCTGGATCAACGCCGACGGCGTGACGCATAATCTAGAGATACGAGACGAGAATGACGAGATTATCGACGACTACCAAAGCGACGATGTCAGCGAAGAAGGCGAAGAAACGACCCTCGAGGGTGTAGTCGCCTCTGAAGAGATGTCGGTGTACATTTGTACGTACCACGAATCGACCCAGGTCGGAGATATAGAGGTTCAGACGGACTGACTGCTGAGATTCTCACGTGAACTCGTTTTACTCGCTTTCTCAATGGGGGAGGAAATAGTTTATACTATTGGGGATATAATACACATCTGTAATGCAGCAATCTGAACGATCAGTTGATAGTATCGGAATCGTTCTCGAGACTGCTGATCCCGAACGCGCCTGGAACGCGCTACGGTTCGGTATTACGGCAGTCGAGAACGGACACGACGTGTCAGTATTCCTGCTGGGAGAAGGCGTCGAGGCCGAGGAAATCACTGATGACCAGTTCGACGTTCGTGACCGAATGGAAGCGTTCGTCGATGCCGGTGGTGACTTGCAGGCGTGTGGGACGTGTCTCGAGATTCGCAACAACGAGGAAAGCGAGTACTGTCCGATGTCGACGATGGCCGACCTCCTCGAAATCGTGAGATCGGCTGATCGCGTGCTGACGATCGGTTAGTAAGTGCAGAGTGACATCCAGTATAGTGCTCAGGCCACTTTGTGCTACTCACTCGTCCCGCCGTAGTCGCTCACGTCGTTGCTTGAACTCTTCGTCCGAGATATCACCGCGGGCGTAGGCGAGTCGGAGCTCCTCGAGCGCCGGGTCGTCTTCGGCGCGAGTCGAGCGAGCGGCAGCCCTGTACACTAAGTAGCCAACAACCAGGAGCATCAGGAGGGGAACCCAGCTAACTAACCACATTCCCGGGCCAGTCCACGCGCCATCATTCCACATGTGCCCGCCACCCCACATCCCCATCATCGGCCAGGCGACAGCCATCAGGACCAGCGGGACGAGTATGACGAGCCCCGCGATGAACAATACCGTTCGGAGGAGCGTCGTGTCGTCGGCCATACGTGGCGATTCGACCGCCCTCATGATAAAGCCGGTCACAATTTCGACGCTATCACAATATCGCTACGGTTCGAGACGCGACGGGCTGGGAGGGCATTCAGGCCGGTGGGACGAGCATCACGTTCCCGTTCGCTCGAGCGACGAGATCCTCGGAGACGCTGCCCAGCAGCAGTCTCCGAAGCCGACTGTGACCGCGCGAGCCGACGAGGATCGTCGTCGGATCGACGGCGTCTTCGACGGCGAGAATTTCGTCGGCGGGATCGCCCTGTCGAACCTCGATTCGCGTCTCGATATCCCACGCCTCGAGCTGGTCGGCCAGCTCCGCTAGCCGTCCCTCGGGGTCCGTGTCTTCCGCGAGCCCCGGGTCCTTCGGAGTCTCGACGTGGACAAGGGTTGCTTCTTGAGTCGCGTGACGGAGATACGAGAACGTCTCGAACGCGCGTTCGGCGTTCTCGGAGAAGTCCGTCGCGTACAGCATGCGCTGGAAGAGGTGCTGTCTGACGACGGCCGGGTCGTCGGCCTCGCGTTCGATTCGGTTGACGAGCAGCGGGGTCTCCGTCGTTCTCGCGAGGTTGCGCGCCGTCGAGCCGATAACGCGGTTTTCGAGCGGGCTCTTCCCGCGCGAACCGACGACGGTGAGACTCGCGTCGATCGTCTCCGCAATACCCCGGATGCGTCGGTGGGGCGTCCCGCGGACGACGTGTACCTCGACGTCGAATCCCGCGTTCTCGATGACTCGTTGGTAGTTCCGGATCGCCTTCTTTCGGCGCTTCTCGAAGTCGATACCGGGCATTCCTCTGTGAACGTTCGAGGGGATGACCGTCACGAGATGCATCGCTTCGATCCCGATCCGGCCGAGACACTCGAGACAGGTCTCGTTCTCGATGGTCGCCTCGCTGGCGGCCGAGAGGTCAGTGGCGAGTACCGCTTTCATACCGGCTGTAGGTGCTGACGGTATAATATTGTTTGGGTGTCCCAATACCAGGGCGGTTCGATCGGCAACGGGAAATTATTGAAGGTAATTTCATAGGGATTTGACGCGGCCGTCCGGACGCTTTCGCCGAACCCGGTCGTTCGCTCGAACACCAAGTTCGCTCCCACGCTCTCGGGCCGCGAGAGCCACAGTCTGCGCGACGCCTATCGTGCGGCAATGATAACGCGGACGACACGAAGTGTGGGTACGAATCGGCCGATCGACGAACTACGTGTATTCCCATAACGTACACAGATATCTCCGTTGGATAGCCGTCGCATACTCTATAGTAATATTGTGCGCTAGTCCCAAAAGCGTTATACCGACTCTCCGGATAGAGAGTAATGAGTAGAAATCCATGATCCGCACACTATCGAACGAAAACGGGGGTCCAAACGAATGATCGAATCTGCAGCTCTCTCCCCGCTGGTACAGGCGACGATCCTCGTGGGCGTCATCCTCGTCCAGGCGGTTGCCCTGTACGTCGGCTACGGCGCCCTCGAGCGAGTCGCAACGCCACTGATCGACACGATCACGGACGCACGATAGATGGAGCTATTCGGGCTCAGCCTGGCGCTGTTGGCGCTGTTCGTGAGCTTCGGTTTCATGGTCGGGGTGCTGTTCGGCTTCTTCGGGATGGGCGGTTCCTTCCTGATCACGCCGACGCTGTTGCTCCTCGACTATCCTGCCTCGGTCGCGATCGGCAGCGGGCTGGCGTTTTACTTCGGAACGTCCGTTATCGCTGTCTTGAAACACTACGACGTCGGCCAGGTCGACTACAAACTCGGCGCGATCCTGTTCGTCGTCCTCTCGATCGGGATCGAAATCGGGAGTCGGCTCGTGTTCGGCCTCGAGGCGCTCGGCATCGCCAACCTCGTCACGGGCGTTGCCTACGTCGTCCTGCTGGCTGGAATCGGCGCGCTGTTCCTGCGTCGTGCGTACAACCTCGAGGACGATGACGACGATGGTGATGACGACGCCAACGACGACGAGATTCCGGCGGTCGGCCAGAAGATCCAGTCGTACAGTGTGCCGCCGATGATCAACCTCACCTCCGGCGGCCGAGCATCGCTGTGGACGATCGGCGGTGCCGGCGGAAGCGTCGGCCTCGTCTCCGGGCTGATCGGCGTTGGCGGCGGGTTCATCCGTATGCCCGCGATCTACTACCTGATCGGGACGCCGCTGACGGCCGCCGTCGGAACCAGTCTGTTCGCCGGACTGTTTTCGGGCGCGTTCGGGACCTTTACCTACGGCATGTCCGGCAGCGTCGACCTCACGGTCGTCTCCCTGCTGCTCGTCGGGAGTGCCCTCGGCGCGCGGATCGGCTCGGCGGCGACCACGATGGTCGAAGAGGACGACGTGATCGTCTACTTCGGACTCATGATGGTGCTAGCCAGCGCCGGCATCGCGCTTTCCGAACTCGCGAACTGGCTGGGTACGGGCGCACTCGACCTGGTGAGTGTGTTCCTGCTCGTGGGGTCGTCGTTCTTCGTCGCGTCGATGATCCTCTACAAGGTCGTCCAATCGATCGGTGCGAGCGAGTCGAACACACGCGGGACTCCCGACGGTGGCGACTAATGTCGTCGGTTAACTGCCCGCACGAGGCCGGGACGCGCGTTTCCACGCTCGGCCCGATTGCGCGTAACCGCCCGTGAACCTCGTCGCTATCGTCGCGCTCGTGCTCGCACTCGGCGTCGCCTCTCGCGTCCTCGCTGACCGCCTTCGGATCCCGAGCGTCCTCTTCCTGATCCTCGCGGGGATTGCGATCGGTCCCGAGGTGCTCGGGGTCGTCTCTCGGGAAACGTTCGGCGGCGGACTCTCGGCGATGGTCGGTGTCAGCGTCGCGATAATCCTCTTCGAGGGCGGCTACCACCTCCGCCGCGAGAAGCTCCGCGAGAGCCCCGCGGCGCTGACTCGCCTCGTCACCGTCGGTGCAGCGATCACCTGGCTCGGGACGGCTGCGGCAGTCGTCGTCTTCCTCGAGACCAGTCTCGAAGTCGGACTGTTGGTCGGCGCGCTGTTGATCGCGACCGGCCCGACCGTGATCGGCCCAATTCTGCAGGTCGTCACCGTCCGGGACCACGTCGCCGCCGTCCTCGAGGGAGAGGGCGTGATCAACGACGTCACGGCGGCGATCCTTGTGGTCGTCGTCTTCGAGGTGCTGGTCGCCGGGGACGGGACGCCAGCCGCGCTCGTCGGCAACTTCGCCGTGCGACTGTTCGTCGGGTTGGCGATCGGCGCGATCGTCGCCGCCGCCGTGTGGCTGTTGCTCGACCGCGGACGGTCCAGACCCTGTGCGGCGCCGCTGCACGCGCGCCTGATCGTCCTCGCCGGAATCGTCGTCGCCTACGCCGGCGCCGAGACCGTCGCCAGCGAGACGGGTATCGCCGCTGCCGCGATGGCCGGCTTCGTCCTCGGCAACGTCGATCTTCCCTACCACGAGGACGTCATCGACTTCCTCGACGATCTCTCGGTCGTCGTCCTCTCCTTTGTCTTCGTCGCGTTGGCGGCGCTGATCGACTTCGGAGACATCCTTTCGCTCGGTCTTGCCGGAATCGCCATCGTCGTCGCGATCACGCTGGTGCTCCGGCCGGCCGTCATCTACCTCTCGACGACCAGCGAGCGGTTCACTCGCAACGAGCGACTCTTCCTGAGCGCCGTCGGTCCGCGCGGGATCATCCCCGCGAGCGTCGCGACGCTGTTTGCCGTCGAGTTGCAGGCGCTCGGCCGCTCTCAGGAAGCCCAACTGCTCGCCGGCACCGTCTTCCTCATCATCTTCGCGACGGTCGTCCTGCAGGCCGGCCTCGCACGACAGATCGCGAATACGCTTCAGGTATCACCAATGCGCACGATAATCGTCGGCGGGGGACGAGTCGGCCTCTCCCTCGCGGAACGGCTCGAACGGGACGGAGAGAACGTACTGTTGATCGACAACGACCCCGACGCGGTCGAAACGGCCCAGAAGCGCGGGTTACGCGCGCTCGAGGGCGACGGCACCGACGCCGACGTCCTCGAGCGGGCCGGCGCGGCCGACGCGAAGACGGTCATCGCAACCGCGCCCGACGACGACGTCAATTTGCTGGCCTGTCAGCTCGCCAAGACGACGTTCGACGTAGAACGGGTCGCCTCGCGTGTCAACCAACCCGACAACGTCGACGCGTTCGAGTCGCTGGGCGTCCGCGCGATCGACCTCTCGATGGCGACCGCGTGGTCGCTCGAGAACGTCTTAGAGCGGCCGTCGCTGTCGGCGTGGATGAACGAACTCGGCCGCACCGGCGACGTCCAGGAGATCGAGGTGACGGCGGCGGATCTCGTCGGGAAGACGATCGCCGAACTCAACGCCGAGATACCCGACGGCGTCATCGTCGGCCTGCTCACTCACCGAGACAGTTCGACCGAAGTCCCGACGGGCGACCACGAACTCCGCGACGGCGACCGCGTGACCTTTCTCGGGCAGACCGACGCCGTCGACCGCGCCGTCAAGCGGTTCCACCCGCACGACTGATCCTCGCCGTTTGTCGCCCGCTATTTCGGTATGATAACCGAACGCCGGAAGAAGAACTGGCTCGTGAGAGATTGCTCGAGACCCTTCATCAGCGGTCGAGGCGGATGCCCCGACCCTTGAGGTCGGGGTTGTTGACAGGTCCTACACGGCGCCGACTTTCGGCATCTCTTCGCCGTAATCGTTCTTTTCGAGTCGGTCGAGGAGACAGGTAGCGACATCGCCGCGATCGACTGCGTCGAAGCCCAGTTTGAGGTCGCCGATTCGGTAATCGCCCTCCGGGTTGCCTTCACCGAGTCGTGGGGCCCGAAGGATCGTCCACTCGAGCTGTGACGCACGCACCCGGCGAGCGTGTTCGGCAGCATCTTCGAGTACGTCGCGGGCGAGCAGTTTCAGGAGCGCACCCATTATTTTCCCGCCGAGGGACACCGATTCGCCCTCTTCGCGGACCCCGGCTCCGACGAGCGTCACGAACCGAGTCACGTTGGCGTCTTCCATCGCCTCGATGATGTGGTCGCCAGCAACCGTGAGCAGGTCGTCGGGTGATCCGTCACCGTGACCCAAAACGCTCACGACTGCGTCGGCGCCCTCGACGGCTTCGGCGACACCGTCTCCGGTGTATACATCGCCTTCGACAATGGTCAACTGCTCATCCTCAAACGGAAGTTTCTCCGGCGATCGCGTGTGGGCAACGACTTCGTAATTCCTGGCGAGCGCCTGTTCGCATAGTGGAATCCCTGTCCGGCCGGTCGCGCCGAAGACGGTGATTTGCATACACCTAGTAGAGCGACCAACGTATTATACTTCCAACTTCGAACCTTCGAAGTGGAGGGGTGATACGCCATGGATATCCAAAGGTTCGAATAACAAAGTTAAGGCGGTACGCGTAGTCGTTCCAGACGTGACACGGAACGAAGAGTCGTCTCGGCTGGGTTCGGGATTATCCGCCGGAGAGGCACGTGATCTGCGTGAATCGCTATCGCCAGAGCAACGACAGCAGGTCGAGACAACGGTCGAAGAGCTACTATCGCTGCTCGGGAGCGCCCATGCGATCGCGGTTCTGTCGGAGTTCGCGTTTGCCGATGGCCCACTACGGTTTTCTGAACTGGAATCCTCGCTCGATATCGCTGCGAATACGCTCTCTGTCCGATTACGGGAATTGACTAACGCGGGGTTGCTCGTCCGCGAAGAGTATAACGAAGTTCCACCACGTGTCGAGTACGAACCGACGGCAAAAGCTGAGCAATTGTTTCCCGCCTTCGGTCACTTCCACGTCTGGGCGATCGATCACGAACTTGATGGCGTAGACACGGACTTGTCGCGGTGACCACCGGCGAACGAGGATGGACTGGTGTGCTATATTTTGTTTCGTAGAATCGCTAGCCGAGGCTTGATGTCGGTGTGATCAGGCGAACGGAACGACGTCCGGCAGCGGGAGCAACGGAATCATAAACAGGGCCGCGAGCGTGACCAACCCCACGAGAACCGGGAAGAGGACGACTGCGTAGTTCGTCTCCCCGAAGACGCGACCGAGGTCACTTCCCATGCTGGACAGCGACGGCGTCGTGCTCTGCCGGAGGATTACTAACTCGAGGCCGAACAGGACGACCGTTGCTGCTGCGGACATCATACAGAACGGACAGATCTCACCGATGACGCCCAGTTGCAGGTAGACGAAGTACGCCGAGAACGCGACGCCGCTGGCGGTGATCGGCGTGAGAATCTTGATGAGCAGCGGGTGTCGGGTGTCGAACCACCAGAGCGCGAGTCCGATCGTCGTCAGGTAGTAAAACCCGCCGAGTGTCGCGAGCGGGATTCCGAAGACGTACGCCCACGGGCTGGTGATGACCTCGATACTTCCCTGTACCGGTGCATCGGCTGGTATTGCGGGGACTGCGAATATGTGGATCGCTGTGAGAGCGACCGTTATCATCCACCCGAGAACTGCGACGACCGTAAAGAGGCCGAAAAGCGTCGTTACACGTGGAGAATACTCCCACTCGTAATCGAACGCCATCGACCTCGGTGTTTCGGTTGACATACAATACTGGGTTGACGGCGGTAGTACAAAAGTATTGTGCAACCAGTCCATTTCTATACACTGACGGTGAGCCGTAACATCGAGATTTGCGCTCGAGAACCACCGAAGACCCATACGAGTGGCAATATGGAACGTTTGGACGACCGCTGGACGGAGTCTTATTGCCCTATTTTGGACTCTCTCTGCAACATACTGAGGTAGTTGCCGCCGCCGGACTCGTATCGTCCAACTCCATCGCGTGTGGCCTCGGGACGAAACTGCCGGACTCGGTATTCGTTGCTATGACAGATGGTACGGGCGTGCTCACGCTCACCACCGCCGTTCGGGTACCCGTGCAGACGCAGATGAACGATTCTCTGTGGGGTAGGTATCACGCTGCCGGGCACAAGTCCTGTTCAGTCTTCGGATGGCGGCTTCCCTTTGATCGGAACGTCGCGGTACGCTCGAGTCGTGGATGGGTGACTGCCGGAGTGTCGAAACGGCCAGGGGGACTGAAATGGCGTTCACTGCGGGTGAGAACTGATTCGAGACCGGATCCACGGGTCCACCCTGCACGACGAGTTGAGGTCACAATTACGGTTTCCGACGGCTGAACCGGCTGCAGACCGAACTTGCGCAATATTCACACAACTCTTATACTGCCGCGGTTCGTACCTCGAGTTAAGATAATGGCTGACTCAATGGCGGAACAACTCCAGCAGGATATGGAATGTGAAGGCTTACTGGAGTGTATCCACGGTCTCAAGCAACTCGACAAGGACTGCTTCCGCGCGATGGTCGAAAGCGAAGAACCGCTGACGATCGATGAGGTCGCCGACCGGGTCGACCGCGAGCGCTCGACGGCCTACCGGTCGATCCAGCGACTGCTCCAGAGCGGGTTCATTCAGAAGGAGCAGATCAACTACGATCAGGGCGGCTACTACCACGTCTACTCCCCGACGGATCCGGATCAGATCGCAGACGACATGCAGCGGATGCTGAACGACTGGTACGCGAAGATGGGACAGCTTATCCAGGAGTTCGAGGACAAGTACGAACACGTCGACGACGGTCCGACACCGGTCGAAGGCTAACGAACGACGGCGATCTGCCTCCGGACCAGACCGGAACTCCGGTAGGTTTTGGCTTGCGTTCTCTGTTTCTCTTCCCTATTGTTTTGCATTGTTACCACAACAGTACTATCCCACTCTGATTGAGTCAAGTAGCATCGACACAGCACCGAGACCGTCGTCTGAGCCGAAAAACTCGCAAATAGGCCGTGAATTCGCTATAGTTGGTGGTCGCTAATACTCACATTGTCAGTGAAAGGAGATCCGCTACCTGAGTCAATATTGTACACTACTCACAAAATCCTTAAATACCTCTGGGCCGTAGGAGAACGTGATGGCAACTGATGCACGCGGCGACGCTTCGGGAGGATCGATCGACGAACCGGTCTCCATTGAGAGCGAAGCCCACCTCGAGGACGTTACATCGAAGCACGACGTCGTTCTCGTGGACTTCTACGCTGACTGGTGTGGCCCCTGCCAGATGCTCGAGCCGGTCCTCGACGGACTGGCGGCCGAAACCGAGGCCGTGATCGCGAAAGTCGACGTCGACGAACACCAGCAACTCGCGGGATCGTACGGCGTACGTGGCGTTCCGACGCTCGTCCTGTATGCGGACGGCAACCAGGCCGAACAGCACACCGGCGCGCTGCCGGCGGACCGACTCCGAGACCTGATCGAGGGGTACACCGAATGAGCGCGGGCGACACTGCGACCGAACTCGTCCGCGACGTAATCATCGTCGGCTCCGGCGTCGCGGGTCTCTCGGCGGCCGTCTACGCCGCGCGAGCCGATCTCGAGCCGCTGGTGCTCGAGGGACCCGAACCGGGCGGTCAGCTGACGTTGACGACCGACGTCGAGAACTACCTCGGCTTCCCCGACGGCGTCGGCGGGATGGAGTTAATCCAGAACGGCAAAGAGCAAGCGACGGCGTTCGGCGCCGAATTCACGCACGGGACCGTCGAGGACGTCGCACTCGAGAGTCGTCCGCTCGAACTCGAACTTTCGGACGGCACGACGCTGCGAACGCGTGCGCTGATCGTCGCGAGCGGCGCGAGCGCTCGCTGGGTCGGTGCCGACGGCGAGGACGAACTCATGGGCTACGGGCTCTCGACATGTGCGACCTGTGACGGCGCGTTCCACCGCGGCGACGACGTCCTCGTCATCGGCGGCGGCGACAGCGCGATGGAAGAGGCGCTCTTCCTCGCGAAATTCGCCGACAGCGTGACGGTAGTTCACCGACGCGAAGACCTTCGAGCCTCCGAAATTATGGCCGATCGCGCCCGCACCCACGAGGCTATCGAGTTCCGCTGGAATACGGAACTCGAGGGGATCCACGGCTCACGAGAGACGGGTGTCACCGGTGCCACGCTCGTCTCGCATCCGGACGGCTACCCCGCAAACCGGGCCGCGAACGGGGCCGATGTCGAACGAGAGACGATCGAGATCGGCGGCGTCTTCTACGGAATCGGGCACACGCCGAATACCGAGTTCCTCGAGGGAACCACCGTCGAACGCGACGAGAGCGGGTATCTCTTCACCCGATCGGACGACGCCGGTCGAGCGACGACGGAAACGGCGGTCGAGGGCGTGTTCGCTGCCGGAGACGTCGCGGACCCAAACTATCGGCAGGCGGTTACCGCCGCCGGGACCGGCAGCATGGCGGCGCTCGACGCCGAAGCGTTCCTCGAAACGCTCGAGCACGCGAACCCGGTTGCATCCGAACTCTCGGCGTAGTCGCTGCTGGGGGCTCCCGTCCGAGCCATCAGCCGAATCCCGAATCAGGTATCCGTCTCCTCGACGGGCGTTTTGATGATCGTTACCGGCCGTTCGGACTGACGCGCGACGCGTTCGGCGACGCTTCCGAGCATTCGTCGGTACTCGCCTGACCGGTTCTTCGACCCGACCACCGTGAGTCCGATATCGGCTTCGTCGCCGTACGCAAGAATCTCTTCGTGTGGGACGCCGTGGCGAATTTCACTCACCGTCTCGAGGTCGGCAGCAGCCGCCCGATCGGTAATTTCCTCGACCGCATCGCGACCGGCCTGTTCGAGCGCGTTCTCGAGGCCTTCGAACTCGTGGACGTACTCGTCGCCGGGATAGGAACTGTACGCGTCTGCGTCGACGACGTACAGCACGTGCAGATCCGCGTCGTACCGTTCGGCGGCGTCGATAGCGTGTTCGATGGCTCGGTCGACACCGGGGCTCATGTCCGTCGGGAGTAGAATACTGTCGTACATCGATCGTCTCTTCCCGATACGAGGGAATAAAACTGAGGTACCGTTCCTCCTGTTGTGGCGTTTCCCCCGGCGTTTAACTGCACCCCGCTTAGTCACCCGCTGTAACTCGGGCGTGTGCTCGGCGGGCGAAGTATCGACACATCGGACCTGCCACGGAGTCATCGCCGCTGGCTGACCCCGTTGTTCAATTCACGTTTCATTCTGCCTCCCATATGTGAATATATTATATCGAAAGCACGCATAGGGGCACACATGAGCGAGCAAATCCTTGTCCCGTACGACGGCTCGCCACCGTCGGAAAAGGCGCTCGAGTACGCGTTCGAACAATTCTCTGAGGCCGACATTACCGCCCTGTACGTCGTTCCGATTCCGGAGGGATACTGGGCGGCGTTCGAAGACCCGGAAAACAGGATTCCCGGCGCGAAGGAAGCCGATGAACACGGACAGACCATCCTCGATGAAGCGACAGCCGTAGCCGAAGAACGCGGCCGTAATCTGGAGACCGAAATCGATACCGGGACGCCGGACCACCGTATCGTCGAGCGAGCGGAGAACGAAGCATACGACACGATTGTTATCGGCAGCCACGGCCGCGAGGGTGTCTCGCGGATGCTTCTCGGTAGCGTTGCAGAGAACGTCGTCCGTCGGGCGCCGGTTCCGGTCATCGTCGTCCGATAATCGGGCCCCACCGAGCGTTGCTAGCCGTGGGTGTCCCCGCGGATCAACTGGCGACGAACTCGACGCACTTCGGCCCGAAAGATGTCGCTTCCCCGGCCTCCAACGATGGTAGCCGCCGACTGTCGTCGATCGCAGACACACTGGTCACAGACAGCTACCAACTATCGTGACGCTGGTGTTAGCTGTCGCTGCTTTCCGTTTCGAAGACAGAGTGGTTCCGGAGATACGGACCGAGAACAAACGGAACTGAGGCCGAGATGATCCTACTCGTCGTAGGGCCACCGGCCGCCGATCTTCAACTCCTGGACGTAGCCGTCGTCGATCATCTCCCTGGTCTCCGCTCGAGAACGGGGCGCAAACTCCCGGTCGTCTTCGGCGGCGGTAAACGCCGCCGAGCCGATGAGCGCGGACAGCTCACGGAGGTCTCGGACGTCGAGTTTGTCCAGCGTGTCGGCGTGGGTGTGCCCCCAGCCTCGGCCGCTGGATTCGGACGTCGACGACGTCATCGACGCCGGAACTCCTTCCTGGACAAACGCCCACTGATCGCCGTGGGGGCTGATGGTGTCGTCCGTCACCAGCGGAACGTCGAACTCGTCGGTAATTTCCTCGAACAAATTCCGTAGACCGTCGAACTCGTTGGCGTTGACGCGGAGCGTTCGAGAGTTGCCGGCGCCGTCGATGTTGATGACGCACTTGACGTTCGACAGGTCCTGGGTCGCCACCGAATGGGCGGCACCTTGCAATCCGATCTCTTCCGACCCGAACGGAACGAACCGCACGCGGGTCTCGAGATCGTCCTCGACCCGTTTGAGCAGCCGCGCGATCTCGCAGACCAGAGCGGTACCCGCACCGTTATCGTTGGCTCCCTCGGCGATGTCGTGGGCGTCGAGGTGAGCGGTCACCATCACGACGTCGTCGGTGTCCGGTCCGGCCTCGCCGATGACGTTCACCGATTCGGTGCGCTCGTTGCGGGCGTCCACGTCGAGTTCGACCCGGAGCGAGCCGTCCGAAGCGTGTCGCAGTAGCCGATCTCCGACCTCCTTCGAGACGCCTACCGCCGGGATGGGACCGGGGCGGTTATCGTAGCCGATTTCGCCGGTCGCCGGCAAACAGCCCGCGACGTGATTGCGGAAGACGAAGCCGACCGCGCCGCCGTCGACCGCGCTGACGTACTTTTCCATCCGGTGGAGTCTGCGCTCGTGGTCGTCGGGCGTCTCGCTCGAGGCCATCGCGATGTTTCCCTCGAGGTCCGCCTCCGCAAAGTCTGCCGGGCGACCGTAGCCGACGTCGACGAGCTCCGCCTCGACGGTCTCACTCGGCGTGCCCGGGAGACCGATCACCTGGTAGTCGGCCGCGAAGGTGTCCTCGTGGACGCCGCTGGTGGACAACGCGGCGTCGCCGCGCCACCAGCCGTCGATCTCGAACTCGTCGATATGGACGTTCTGCAGGCCGATCTCGCTGAAGGCCTTTCGGACGCGTTCGGCGCCCTGCCGTTCGCCCTCCTGGCCCGCCATCCGGTTACCGATGTCGACCAGATCCTCGAGAAGTTCCCAGTGGTAGGTGCTCGTGTACGCGTCACCGACGACGTCGTTCGGCAGTTTGGTCATGGACGGAAGGGAGTGTGACCGTGCAAAGAAGTTGTGGAATGCGGCCACTCGTTCCAGTCGTTCCCGGCGTTCGTGTGGATTCTCTCGCGCTCGAGCGTTCACCACGGCCGGGTTTGTGGGCTGAGAGCCGCCCCATCACTTACCTGTGTGGCGACCTGCCGGTACAGTAATGCGATCAGCAGAGTTCCAGCACTCCCAGCCGGACGGTCACGAGGGGCATTCGCCGGTCAACTGTGACGAGTGTCAGTCCGCTCTGCAGTCCGAGAGCCGGCAGTCTCTTTCGTTTCTCCTTCTGGATCAGCTTACGATTCCCGCGATCGGCTGTGACGAACACCTCGAGGAGTTCAGATCGGTCTGCGGGTTGACGACCGAAGACGCGGCGGAGCTCCTGGATCACCGGCCGGCCGGCGGGATCAGTTGTCCCAGCTGTCGCCTCGCGCCGTACAATTCGGCCCATCCCATGATACCGATCCAGAACGGGGCGACCGTCGTTCTGGCCTGTCCGGAACATCAATCCGAGATCGTTCAGCGGTACCACACCGGACTCCAGACGCAGACGTATCTGACAACTGGGTTCGGTACACACACGAACTCGTCCTTATAACGCCGTGAACCAGGAGGCCCGACCCTACTCCTCGTTTTGGTCCGAAATCGCCCGCCAGACGTGCTCTTCAGTAAGCGGCATATCGACGTGGGTGATATCGAGCGCGTCGCAGACGGCGTTGACGACGGCCGGCGGGGCGGCGATGGTGCCGGCCTCGCCGATCCCCTTGACGCCGAGTTCGTTCAGGGGGCTCGGAGTCACGGTCGAATCGGTCTCGATCGACGGCAGGTCGGCGGCCCGCGGTACGCCGTAGCTGTCCATCGTCTCGGTCAGTAGGGTCCCGTCATCGTCGTAGGCGACCTGTTCGTAGCGCGCCTGGCCGATCCCCTGGGCGACGCCGCCGTGGACCTGTCCTTCGACGATGAGCGGGTTGACGCGCTCGCCGCAGTCGTCGACTGCGAAATACCGCTCGAGTTCCACGTCGCCGGTGTCGGGGTCGACGGCGACGACACAGGCGTGGGTCCCGAAGGTGTACGCCGCTCCGTCCAGGTCGTAGAAGGTCGTCGATTCCAGCCCCGGCTCGAGGTCGTCGGGAAGTCCCCAGCCGTACGCCGTATCGGCGATGTCCTCGAACGAAACCGTCTCGTCGGCGCCCGAGACGGCCTCGGCCGAGACGGAATCGTTCGCTCCGGAGACCGCGAACGTGCCGTCCTCGTAGCCGATCTGTGCCGAGTCGACGCCGAGTTCGGTGGCCGCGATCCGTCGCGCCTTCGCGAGTACCTTTTCGGCGCTCTCAACGACGGCGTTGCCGCCGACGATGGTCGATCGGCTCCCGAAGGTGCCTGTTCCGGTCGGAATCGCCGCCGTGTCGCCCTCGGAGACCTGAATCCGGTCGATCGGACGCTCGAGCGCGTCGGCGACGAGCTGGGCGTAGGTCGTCTCGTGGCCCTGCCCGTGGGAGTGCGTTCCGGCGTACACCGCCACGTCTCCATCGGGAAGGACGCGGACCAGTCCGCTCTCGAAGCCGCCGCCGGTGGACTCGACGTAGTTGGCGATTCCGACGCCGCGCAGTCGGCCGTCGTCGGCTCCCGTGGCGTCGGTTCGCTCGTCGTACCCGATCGCCTCGAGCGCCTTGTCCATCGCGGGCTCGTAGTCGCCCGAGTCGTAGGTCGCGCCGACGGGCGTCTCGTAGGGAAACGCCTCTGGCGAGATGAGGTTTCGACGGCGGAGTTCGACGGGGTCCAGCCCGAGTTCGTCGGCGGCGACGTCGATCAGCCGCTCGGTGACGTAGATCGCTTCGGGACGACCGGCACCGCGGTAGGAGTGGATCGGCGCCGTGGTGGTAAAGACGGCGCGGGTCTCACAGTGGATGGCGTCGATCGCGTACTGACTCGATAACAGGCGACCGTATCGGACCGGCATTCTGGCCCCGCTACCGAGCCCGTAACCACCGACGCTGGCGTACGTCTCCGCCCTGAGTCCGCGGATCGTCCCGTCGTCGTCGATTGCTAGCTCCGCCGTGGTCCGATGGTCCCGGCCGTGTGCCCCCTCGAGGTAGTTGCCGCTCCGAGTTGCCGTCCACTTCACGGGGACCTCGAGTTCGCGGGCACACCACGCCGCCATCGCCTCGCCGGGATGGTGGTGGCCCTTGTGGCCGAAGCCGCCGCCGACGCGGGGCGAGACGACCCGAACCTCTCCCTCGCGGACGCCGAGCGTGTGGGCCAGCTTTCGGCGGTGGCCGTGGGGTGACTGGCTCGTCACCGTAACGGTAAAGCCCTCGTCGGGATCGAACTCGCCGATCGCGGCCCGGGGCTCGAGGGCCGAGGAAATAAGCCGGTTGTTCTCGAGGTCGATCGACACCGTCCGGTCGGCCGCGGCGAACGCCTCCTCGGTCGCGTCGCGGTCACCGAGTTCCGCAGTCGTCGCGATGTTGTCCGGCGCGGCTTCGAAGAGCCGTGGCGCTTCCGAATCGGTTGCCGCCGTCTCGGGGTCGACCACCGCCTCAAGCGGGTCGTACTCGACGTCGACCGCCGCGGCGGCATCGCGTGCACGATACCGATCCTCGGCGACGACGACCGCGACGGGCTGACCGTGGTATCGCACGCGGTCCGTCGCCAGCACCGGATGGGCCGGAACGTCCCGGTCAAGTCCCGGCGGCTGGAGCCGACCCGGCGACGGCGAGGCCTCGACGTCGGCCCACGTGTACGCGCCGAGGACGTCGTCCATCGCCTCGGCGGCCGACGTGTCGATTTCCTCGAGGTCGGCGTGGCCGTGTTCGCTCCGAACGAACGCGAGGTGGACCGTTCCCGGCGGCTCGCGGTCGTCGGTGTACTCGGCGCGTCCGGAGAGCAACGCGGCGTCCTCCCGGCGCTTTTCGCCAGATCCCGTGTACGCGTCTGTGTCTGCGTCTTCGTCGACGGCCTCCTGATCGTGCTCCGATGGGTCGGCGGCTCCTGCGTCCGCGGACTCCGCGTCGCTCATCGCGGCTCACCTCCCTGCTGGTCGCGTCGGCCGTTCCTCCCGGAGTCGGAGTCGGGAGCGCTGTCGCCGACGGAATCCGGACCACCATCCGAGCCGGCCTCCGTACTGTCTACGGCCGCTCGAACCGCCCGTTCCACGTAGGTCGGGAGAACGCTCACGCGGTACTCTGCCGACGCGTGAACGTCGCCGCGCCGTGTTGCCTCGGGAACGTCGGCTGGCGCGTTTTCGACGGCTGCGGTCACGCGCTCGCCCACGCCCTCGGTGGTCACGTCGATCCCCTCGAGTGCCGTCTCGACGCTCGAGAGACGCAGCGCGGTGTCGGCCACGCCGTTGGCGGCGACGCGTGCCGACGCGATTACGCCGTCATCGATGCCGACGCGAACCGCGACGCCGACCATCGCGTAGCCGGACGTCGGATGCGTCTTCCGGACGTAGGCACCGCCGTTGTCGACGGTCGGTTCGTTTCTGTCGCTCCCGTTCTCTTCAGCATCGCCGCCGTTACTCCCATCCCAACCGTCGACATGTGGAATCCGGACGGCGGTAACGATCTCGTCGTCGCCGACGGCGCTCTCGAACGCGCCGGTGAGAAACTCCTCGACGGCGACCTCGCGTTCTCCGCCCGACCCGCGGATCCGGACCGACGCGTCGGCGACGAGCGCCGCGGCGGGCAGGTCCGACTCCGGATGCGCCTCCGCCAGGTTGCCGCCGACGGTGCCGCGGTTGCGAATCTGGCGATCGCCGACCGCGCGAGTCGCCTCGAGAAACGCCGGTGCGTGCTGTTCGAGGACGGAACGGCCGGCGGTGGGATCGCCTACAGACCCGCCAGCGTCGGACTCTTCATCGGCGTCGCCAGCCTCGGTGCCCGTCTCGAGCAGGGTCGCGTACGTGGTCGCCGCGCCGACGACGGTCGCCTCGGAGCCGACATCGACGCCGATCAGCTCCGGGAGTTCGCTCACGTCGACGACCGCTCCCGGCTCGGCGCGGCCGTTCTTGAGACGGGGGAGCAGCGCGTGTCCGCCCGCCAGGAGCGTCGCGTCCGGAAGCTCCGCAAGCAACGACAGCGCCTCCGAAACGCTCGAGGCGCGGTGGTAGTCGAACGACGGCGGGAACATCAGTCGTCACCCTCCGGCGCGGACCCGTCGACGGCCGCGGTCTTACCGCCGTCTCCGGCGACGGCGGCCGTCCCCTCGAGTTCGGACGCCGCCGATTCCACCGCTCGCACGATGTTCGTGTACCCCGTACACCGGCAGATGTTCCCCTTCAGCGACGCCCGAATCTCGGACGGCGTCGGGTCCGGATTCTCCCGCAGCAGGTCGGCCGCGGTCAACACCATGCCCGGCGTGCAGTAGCCACACTGCAGGCCGTGTTGCTCGTGAAACTGCTGCGTGACGACGGAGCGAACGTCGTCCTCGGTGTCGCTCGCCGCCGTCCGGACGGTCTTGCCGTCGGCCTGGACCGCAAGGACGGTACACGCCTTGACGACGTCGCCGTCGAGTTCGACCGTACAGGCCCCGCACTTGCTGGTCTCACAGCCCACCTTCGGTGCGGTAACGCCCAGGTCCTCCCGGAGTGCGTGGACGAGTAGCGTCCGCCCCTCTACCGTTAGCGTCTCCCGCTCCCCGTCGACGGTGAGCGAGATCTGGTGTTCCGACATTGAGCGATCCTTCGGCCAGGCGGACCTTGAAAGGTTCCGTGACTCGTCGCTCGGTGGTGGTTCCTCGAGAGAGTGGGAACGGTCCGCTGGCCCGCGAGCAATCCTCGTCCTCGAAAAGCCGTCGCGTTTTTGCGGGTGGTTCGAGATAGGTTGTCCGTCTCGTCAGCGCGGGAGAACCCGTTTCTCGAACGACATCGAGACGGGAAGCGTCTCATCGTGCCCCTTCGGGGCGGAGCGGTCCTCAAGCGTCCGCGTACAAGGAATCGAGAATGAACTCGTCGATGGCCCGGCGGGCCTCTTCCGGCGCGTCTTCGTGGCCCAGCGAGATTCGGCGTCCCCGAGCGGCGTGGATGACGTCCGTAATAAGTTGCCCCATTCGGTCGACGTTTACGTCACGAAACTCGCCCTGCTCGATGCCGTCCTCGACGACCTCGACGATACTGCCGCGGATCCGGTCATAGTGTTCGTTGAAGACCTTCCGGTGTTCGCCGTCGTTCTGTGCGTACGTGTACAGTTCGTGGTAGACCTTCATGCGGTCCCAGTGGGTGAACTCCTCGAACTCCGGCCCGAACAGACACTGATCGATCCGCGCGTCGAGTTCCGACCGCGGGTCCGCGTCTCCGTCCACTTCGACGCTGCCCTCGTACTGCTCGATGATGTGTTCTAAAAATGCGGACATCAGATCGTACTTTCCGTCGAAGTGGTAGTGAATGACCTGTCGCGTCAGCTCCATTTCGTCCCCGATATCGCGCATTCGGAGATCCTTGTAGCCGTGTTTGCTCAGCGCGCGAAACGTCGCCTCCATGATCACCTCCTCGGTGTCTTTGGAGGAGACTTTCTCTTGGGGGTCGCTCATACGGATACTGGGACAGAGAGATATATAACAGGACTGCTCCGAAACATATCGACGACCGAATCTTTACCGAGCGGTAAATTTTTAACCTCATGGTCAGACTTTGTTACTGGCCATGTCACAAACACTCATACAGAACGGGACGGTCGTTTCCCTCGACCCGGAGATCGGGGAACTGGACGACGCGGACGTGCTGATCGAGGACGGCGAAATCGTCGAGATCGGGCGCGGACTGTCCGCGTCGAACGCGGAGGTGATCGACGCGTCGGACCACATCGTACTGCCCGGATTCGTCGATTCGCACATCCACCTCGCACAGACCCAGGTACGGGGTATCGCCGGGGACTGGTCACTCATGGGCGAATACTTCGAGCACATGCTCGGCAACATCACCGGGCTCTACCAGCCTGAAGACATGTACCTCGGCGGCCTCTTTGGCGCCTTCGAGAAGCTCTATACGGGGACGACGACGGCCCTGGACTGGTCGTATCCCAACTCGCTCGAACACGCCGAACGGGCCGTGGACGCGCTGCAGGACACCGGACTGCGAGCGGTGTACACCTACGGCCCGGCGGGCGACGACTCGGCGAAGTGGTGGTACGAAAGCGACGTCTGCCTCCCCGAGCAGCAGATCCGCGAATTCCACTCCGAGCGGATCCGCGACGACGACCTGCTCAGTCTGGGGATCGGGCTCCGGGGGCCGGATTTCTGTACCGACGAGACCGCCTGCACCGACCTGGAACTGGCGCGGGACATCGGGGCGCTCGCGACCGTCCATATGGGGGCTACGGTGTGGCCCTCCTCGGTCTACGGCGAGGACTACCAGGGCTTTGGCTGCCTCCACGACATGCTCGGCCCGGACGTCAACGTCGCCCACGGGAATCACTTCTCCCAGGAGGACATCGACCACGCCGTCGAGCAGGGCGTCTCGTTCTCGGCGACGCCGGAGGTCGAGATGCAGATGGGCCACGGAATCCCCGTCACGGGGAAAGTACTGGAAGCCGGCGGCCGCCCGGCGTGGGGCGTCGACGTCTGTTCGAACATCAGCGGCGACATGACCAGCCAGATGCGGATCGGCCTGCAGGTCCAGCGGATGTTCGAGAACCAGGCGACGCTCGAGAACGACGAGGAGGTCACCGGCGTCAACACGACGGCTCGCGACACGCTCGAGATGGCGACAATCGAAGGGGCGAAGGCCCTGAACATGGAGGACGAAATCGGAACGCTCACGCCCGGAAAGCGGGCGGACATCGTCATGATCGACACCGACGATTTCATGACGGCTCCCTCGCACTCCCCGATCCAGACCGTCGTGTTCCAGACCGATCCATCCCACATCGACACGGTGCTCGTCGACGGAGAACCGGTCAAGCGCGACGGGGAGTTGCTCAACCCTCTCGTGCGGGAGGAGTTCGACCGGTTCGTGCAGTCCGGACGACGCTTGGTCGACGAAGCTGAGTTGGACCTGTAACCGAGCCGTCCGCCCAGCAGCGACTCCAACGATTCACCAATATCAACGATTCACTAACACACATGAGACTTGGACAATATCAGACAGCAGAAACGGAAGAGCCGTGGTGTGGCGTACGAACGGACGACGAAACCGTCGTTAACCTCTCCGAAGCCGGAGCTGCGGCCGGCGTGACTATCGGCGACCGGAGTACCGAACTGCTCGCCGAGTGGGAGTGGCAACGGAAGGCGAAACTGGCCGTCGAGTACGCCGACGAGACGAACGTCGGCACGTACGACCTCGAGGAGGTCGAACGGCTCGCGCCGATCACGGATCCGGAGAAGATCGTTTGTGTCGGCCTCAACTACCGCGACCACGCCGAGGAGGGAGACAATCCGATCCCCGACGAGCCCGTCCTCTTCTCGAAGTTTCCCACGTCGGTTACCGGTCCGGAGAGCCCCATCGCGTGGGATCCCGACCTCACTGAAAAGGTCGACTACGAGGCGGAACTCGTCGTCGTCATCGGCCGCGAGGCGCGTCGCGTCGACGAGGACGAGGCGCTCGACCACGTCGCCGGCTTCCTCGTCGGCAACGACGTGTCGGCGCGGGACCTCCAGCACGGCGACGGCCAGTGGGTCCGCGGAAAGAGCCTCGACACGTTCGCCCCGATCGGCCCGGAACTCGTCACGACGGACGAACTGGACGACCCGCACGACCTCGATATCTGGGCGGAAGTGAACGGAGAGCGACTCCAGGAGTCGACGACCGCCAACCTGATCTTCGGGATCGACGAACTCGTTTCGTTCTGCAGCCAGGCGTTTACCCTCGAGCCGGGCGACCTCATTTTCACCGGCACGCCGCCCGGCGTCGGCGTCTACCGAGAGCCGCCGGTGCTCCTCGAGGACGGCGACAGCGTGACAATCGGGATCGAAGAACTCGGCGAACTGACCAACTCCTGCGCCTTCGAATAGCTCCCGAAAAGGCGCTACTCGGCGAGTCCGAAGACCTCGCGCGGGTTTTCCAGAACGACTTTGCGAATCGCGTCTTCGTCGATTCCGTACCGATAGAGCTCGAAAATCGCCCGTTTCAGCGCGAAGGGGTCCGTTCTGAGGACGTTGGCACAATCCGTGTCGACCATGATCCGCTCCGGTCCGTACTCGTCGATGGCGTCGGCGACGTCGGCGGCGGTGACGCCGATCAACCACGAGTGGCCGATGGTGTAGCTCAGGTAGCAGTCGGTCTCGCTCATCAGGTACTCGGTGTTGTTTTCGTCGGCGTGGGAAGCCACGACCTGCCGGTCGTCCAACCCGGCGTCGCGCATCGCTTCGATATCAAGTTTCACCGCCTCGAGAGCTGGATTGTCGCCCTCGAGCACCGGCTCCTGCCCCAGCGTCGTGTTCTTCTCGTATCCGGGGATGCCCATCCCGGGGCGGTACGACCGTCCCGAATCGCCGGACTGGTTCGGCGTGTGCAAAATGACCGGGAGGTCGTGGTCGTCCGCGAGTTCCATCTGGGCCTGCACGACGGCCTGCTGGTGATCTACGTCCCAGCTACTGACGTGCTGTGATGGAGTCACGCCGGTTTCGCCGATCGCGACGACCTCGTCCAGCGCACAGTAGTCGGCCATCGCGTCAAGCAGTTCGTCCGGGTTCTCGATTCGGACGCCCGTGTGCACCCCCAACCCGAGTTTGGCCTCGAAGAAGTGGTTTCGTTCGATCGCCGCACGGCGATTGACCGCGTCGTCCCAGAGGTAGCGGATATCGTCCGCTCTGACGGGTTTGTACGGCGTCCAGTGATAGCCTGACGCGACCATCACCATGGACCGGCAGCCGGAGAGGGCGTACCGCTCGCGGTCCTCCCACGACAGTGTGTGTGCGTGATTGTGGACGTCGATCCACGGGAGGTTCAGGAGATCGGTCGGAAACTCCGTCCGTCGTTCGTCGAGGTGTGCTGCGTCCGTCGGGCGCTTGGTCGGGTGCGATGAGGTCATTGCTGAGAGTCGTATCCGAGCGAGAGGTGTCGGTTGGTATCGATCGGTCGGCTATCCGTTCGGCGTCTCCGCTTGGACGTACTGTTTTACAGCTTGGTAAAACTTTAGTATGGTGGAGAGTAACACGCAGGGTATGGCACTACTGATCGGGACAGACGACGGGCTGTACCGAGTCAAAGACGTACCGTTCGACCGCGACGAGGCGGAGCAGGTCCTGGACTGTGACGTGGTGACGGCGGTCGAGTCGTGGGACCACGCCGAGGGCGCGTTCGTCGCGTCTTCGACCGGCGCGTATCGCTCTCGAGACGGCGGCCGGACGTGGGAGGAACTGGGCGTCCCCCTCGGTGATCGCTTCTGGCACGCCGGCGAAAGCGAAGTCTGGTCGATCCTGGCGACTGCGGACGGCGCACTCTACGCCGGAACGAACGATCCCTACCTCTTCCGATCCGTCGACGACGGGGAAACCTGGTCGGAGCTGAAGGGCTTTCGCGACCTCCCGTCTCGCGGGCACTGGGAGTCCCCGATCGATCCCCACTACGCTCGGTTACGCGCACTCGAGGTCGTTCCGGGACGACCGGAGCAGTTGATCGCCGGCGTCGAAGCGGGCGGCATCCACCTCAGTTCTGACGGCGGCCAGACGTGGGTGGATCGACGCGACACCATCGTCGACGACGTCCATCAGATCCGTCCGATTTCGGAAGACGTCTGGTTGGCCACCACCGGCTACCTGGACCATAATCTCGAGAACCTGGGCCTCGGTCACGCGGTCGGCGAAGGAGGGCTCTACCGGACGACCGACGGCGGCGAGTCGTGGACCCGTCTCGACCGCGGCAACGACTTCTCGTACATCCGTTGCGTGTTCGTCCACGACGGAACCGTCTTCTTCTGTGGCGGCGAGGAGGCACCGCCGGCGTGGGTCAACGACGACCACGAGGTCGCGCTGTTCGAGTCGACGAACTTCGGCCGCGACTTCGAACGCGTTTCCTTCCCCGGAGAGCCACACGAGATCATCGAAACGTGGGCCGTCCACGACGGGGACGTTATCTGCGGTTCGGGCCTCTTCGACGTTCCCGAACAACGCGACGACGTCGAAGGACGGATCATGCGCCGGACCGACGGCGGGGAGTACGAAACCGTCGGTCGCGTCGGCGCGAACGTCAGTCGGATCGAGGTGGTGTAACGATGGCGGACGCTTCGGCAGATCCGCCGTCCGCCATCGGTCGAGCGCTGTACGGCGGGATACTGGCGTACATGGCCATCGACGGGTTCAAGAACAACGACAAGCGCGTGACAGTCGCCGAGGAGAAGGGCGTTCCGATGCCGGACGTCCTCGTTCCGTTCGTCACCGGGATGCTGTTCGTCGCCAATCTCGGAATCATCCTCTGGAAGTTCCCGCGGGCGGCCGCCGGTGCGCTCGTCGTGTTCTTCCTCGGAACGACGCCTGCGATCCACGATTTCTGGACGATGGAGGGGAAAGAGCGCCACGACAACAAGATCAACTTCCTCAAAAACGTCGCGCTCCTCGGCGGGGCGATTATTCTCCTCGACGAAGCGGCCACTCAGGACGAGTAAGACACTTCGAAACTGCCGACCGTCGCCCCACACGCGCCGACTTTCGCCCCCGTTCTTCGACCTGTGTTCATGGCCGTTCGACGCCTGCATTCGTCTCAGACCGATGCCGACACAGTGTTCCTACTGCGGTGACCCCGTTTCCGACGACGAGTACGAAAGACACCTCGATCGAGCCCACGCCGACGAACTAACGGCCATCGATAGGCGGCGCGTGAACCTCTCTTCTGGCGGATCGAAACGCCGGAATCTGGCACTCTACGCGGGTGCCAGTCTCGTACTCGCCCTATTTCTCGTCGGCTACGCCGCAGTGTTTCTTGCTCCCGGAACGGCCGCCAGTTCTGCCGCGGTCCAGCCCGACGCTGACCGTGAAATCCACGAACACGGGACGATCGACGTCCAGTACGACGAGACGGTCGTGGCGTTCGACGACCCCCAGTACGCCGAACTGGACGAGTGTTTTCACTTCCACGAGTACGATAACGGCGACGTCTGGCACACCCACTGTGAGAACGTGACGATCGAATACGCCCTCGAGACGCTCGGCATGACGATCACGGCCGAGGAGTTCGCCGTAAACGGTCAGACGTTCTCCGAGCGCGACGGCGACACGATTTCGGTCACTGTCAACGGCGGCCCAGTCGACCCACAGGCGTACGTCCTCGAGGGCGTCGAGTCCGTCGATGACGCGCAGGCTGGGGTCGGGGACCACGTCGAAATCGTCGTTAAATCGGGCGATTGACGGGTGCTGGGAGTATCGCCCGCTCACTCCCTGCGGTCGCTCGCGGTGAGTACACACGTTTTGCCCTGTACTGATCAGGGTATTCCACGAGAGTTTGATACGGATCGCTGTGACTGTTTACCACCGATCGCCAGAACGGGGTCGGCGGTCGGCGGTAATTGACTACAGTAAACCGTATGACTGCCAGGAAGGGCGGAGATTCGCCATCTTCGAGTGCGAACTTCCCGTTCTCTGGATTCGTTGACCTTCTAACACAAGTAACATGTTACCCGAATTACCCCTATCGTTCACCGACTTTATAGGAGCAGTCCGCTCCTACGATACCGTACAGATGTATTCACGAACCAATTCGCTGTGTGTCAACTGTGGGAGCACCTACGGGAGAGGAGCCACGTATCACGGCTACTACTGCCTCGACTGCCGACTGGGGCCCGGCGAAAGCCGCGGGTGATCGCTCGAGTGGAACAAAAAATAGCGGACGAGCGAACACGATCCTGATCACGCCCTCGATCCTCGAACCGGACGGTGTGGCGAGCGATTCGTACTACTGACTGTCCCGATCGTTTGACAGTGTGAACGGTTTCGTTACCTCCTGGATTGCGATATCCCAGTCGGGGATGTCGTCGTTCGACGATCGGCATTCCCAGCCACCCTCGACCGGAACCCCGTTCGTAATCGCGTCCACAATGAGCGTCTGCAGAGCCGTCTGGAACCGTGATTCGGTCGTGATGGGATCGGCTATTTTTTCCATACCGATACGAGGCCCCCCGAGCGGATAACGGTAGTGTGGCGATTCGGGCAATCTCATCCTACGGCGGCGGCGTTTCGTACTGATCGGTACATTAGAATCGGCCGTTCGTGGAACAATATCCCGCAAGAGATGCCTTCCGTCCCGTATCTTCCCGAGGCTTCGTTTCCGTTTCTTAAGCCGTCCCGGCGGAGACTGCAGTAGCCTACGCAATAGGTTCTGAGAACAGTATGTTTCAAAGATTAGCAATCGTCACAGTGGTTGTCCTCGTCGTGTTGTCCGGAGCGGGCGGGCTGGCAGCGGCCGGTACCAGCCAGGCCGGCGTCAACACACACGTCGACGATCGATGTGACGAAGGAGAAACCGTCAGCGACAGCGCGTCGTCGCTCGACGAGAACGAAGACAGCGAGCGAGACAGTAGTAGCGACCGAGACCGATCCAGTAGTGACACTCGCGAGAGTTCGAGCGAGTCCGAGCGCAGCGAGAGCGACAGCGCGAACGACAGTTCGAGCGTTCTCGACGAAAGCGAGCGCAACGAAAGCGACAGGGATAGTTCGAGCGACTCCGCGGCTGACCGCGATGGGAGCTCCGCCGACGTGAACGACCGCAACGAACAGCGCGACTCAAGCAGCGAGCGCGACGTCAGCGACATCGAGGAAAGCGACCGCAGCGCGAGCCAGTCCGAGATCGACGATACGAACGTCCAGATCGACGAAGACGAGCACGATCTCGATCGGGATGTCAGCGAGCGCGCGGAGAGCCACTCCGACCAGGACAGCACGCTCAGCGAGACCGACTCGAGTGCCAGCGAGAACGCGAGTGACTCCGAGGAACGCGACAGTTCCACCGACGAGCGTTCGAGTGATTCGAGTGCCAGCGACGTCGATCACGACGATTCCGATATCGACGTGAGCGAGCGCACCGCGAGCAGCCTCGACGAGAGCAACAGTTCGAGCAGCCTCGACGAGAGCGACCTCGATGAAAACTCGTCCGACGAGCGCGAGCGCGACGTCAGCGAGCACGACAGCGACGAGGCCGAGAGCGACTCCGAGGAAAGCGAGAGCGCCGAGCGCCACAGCGCCGACAGCGAGAGCGACTCCGAAACGGACGAACGCGACTCGAGCGACCGCGGAGAGAACGACCGCGACAGCTTCGACTTCGGTCAGAGCGACAGCGAGAGCGATTCTGAGGAGAGCGTCCAGAGCGAAAGCGAGTGGAGCGAAAACGAACGTAGCGTAAGCGAGCACACCTTCGACGAATCGGAACGTGACGCGAGCGAGAGCACCCTTACGCAGAGCGACCGCTCCGGCTCCGACGACGCCAGCGATCGCAGCGAAAGCGCCGAATCCGAGTTCGACGGCAGCCAGAGCGACCGTCAGGGTTCCGAGAGCACCAACGACGAGAGCACGAGCGACGCGAGCACGACCGATAGCGAACGGACCCACAGTGAATCCGCAAGCGACGAGAGTGCAAGCGCCAGCAGCGAATCCCAGACCGATACCCAAGAGAGCAGTCTAGACAGTACGGACAACGACAGCGACCAGCGTAGCAGCGCGAGCGAGGAGAACGAAGTTTCGAGCGACCGCAGCTACAGCGAGACCGACCAGAGCACGATCACTGACGAGAGCGACGCGAGCGAGACCGATCGCAGCGAACACAGCGAGTCCGCACTCGACACCGACAGCGAGAGCGACACCGGTACTGACACTGTCGAGATCACCGACGTCGAAAGCGAGTCCAGCAGCGAGCAGGACAGCGCTTCCGACCTGAGCGAGAGCGACCGCAGCGAGCGCAACGACGACAGTCAGAGCGAGTCCACCTTCGACGAACGCGACAGCGAAAGCGATATCGACGAACGGGAGAGCACTCGCAGCGACTCCACGACCGACTCCGAACGCGAGAGCTTCGAGAGTTCCAGTGACGAGAGCGACTTCGACGAGTCCTACGACAGCGACTGCGGCCACGACGGTTCCAGCGACAGTTCGGACAGCGACAACCGGTCGGACAGCCTCGAGCGCGACAGTCTGTCCTCGAGCATCGGCGCTGCCTTCAACAGCCTCGTGTCCGCCGTCGTGGGCTAGCGACGCCCGTATTGGCTTGTTCACCCTTTTTGTATTATCGACTACAGCGAAACATGCGAATCCCGCTTGTTGAGCATATGTAAAACACTGCAGAGGCCGTCCAGGACGCGGCTGATGCGTTTTCCAACGTGGCCGAAAACACAGCGGAAATCGACGACGGAATCCGCGAGATCAGCGACGAAACCGCTGACAAAGCAGACGGTGTCTCCGTAACCGTCGATGAGCAACGCTCTGCAATGTCGCAGGTGGCTTCCGAAGCTGGATCGCTCGTCGAGGGAGCCGAGCGACTCTATACTGTCGGACAGAAGTCACTGAGAAGTCGGTCGCGAATTCGCGGCCGTCGTCCCCGAGGACGGCCGCAGTAGCGCGACAGACCTTCGAATCGTTCTGTCCGGCAGTATAACACCTTCTTCGGAAATTCGAGGTCGACGGCGAGTCAGCCACCCAGCCATCGGCATCCGTCAGATCGAAGAAACCGGGACCGAACTGACGGCCGGCTCCGCGTAATTCGGCTCAATTTCAATTTGGCGGCTCGTACGGGAGCGGTCTGGCAGGATGTTTATCAGAGTCGAGGGTCTCTACCACGTATATGAGTGAACGGGCTGGTTCTTCCGAAACGACGTTCTGGGGAGACGCGGACGAGACCGAGGCCCTCCAGCACTATCGTACCCTCGTCGACACGATCGATGAAGGTATCTATCGGCTCGACGCCGACGGACGACTCGTTGCGGTTAACGACGCCATCACCGAGATGACCGGATACGCACGCGAGGAACTGCTCGGCGAGCACGTGTCGGTGCTTTTCGACGGCGAGAGTGCGACGATCGAACGTGAGATCGACCGTCTCCGGGCGAGTTCCGCCGACCGGGGCGAGGTACTCGATCTCACCGTGGAGGGTCCAAAAGGGGAACAGATTCGCTGTGAAGTGCGGGTGAACGTGCCCGAGGCGGGCGATACACGGGGAACGGTCGGAGTCGTTCGCGACGTCAGCGAACGCAATCGGACGGAACCGGAGGCCACCGAAGCGACCTTTCGTCGGCTGTTCGAGAACGTGCCCGGTAACTATCTCATCGTACAGCCCGGGGACTACGAAATCGTGGCCGTGAGCGATGCGTATCTGGACGCGACGATGACCGAGCGGACGGAGATCATGGGTCGGACGTTGTTCGAGATTTTTCCGAACAACCCCGACGACCCGGCCGATGGCGTCGGAAATCTGCGCGAGTCCCTCGAGAGCGTAGCGGAGACCGGGGAAACCGACGTCATGTCGGTGACGCACTATCCGATCCCCGACCGCGAGTCCGGTGGAGACGAATTCGAGGAACGGTGGTGGAGTCCGACCAATTCGCCGGTGTTTGATACGACGGGCGAAATCGATTACATCATCCACAGTGTCACGGACATCACGCCGATCGTCCAGGAACTCCAGGCGGACGACGAGCAGGAACTGCTACAGGATCCCGACGCCACGGAATCACAGCTCGAATCGGACATCGTGTTGCGCGGACAGGAACTACTCCAAGACGCAAAACGAGAGGCGTACGAACAATTGCGCGAGAGCGAAGAACGCTTTCGCGCGTTGGTCACCACCACGTCGGACGCGGTGTTCAGTGCGAACGCGGAGTGGAGCGAGATACACAGTCTGGAAGGGGCGGATATCCTCGCCGACACCGACGAACAAGGTCGGTCGTGGATCACAAAACACGTCCCTCCCGAAGATCAGCCACGCGTTCAGGAGGCCATCGATGAAGCCGTTCGGACGAAAAGTAGCTTCGAACTGGAACACCGTATCGTTCGCGAAGACGGTACGGTGTCCTGGATCGTCTCGCGTGCCACACCGCTTCTGGACGCGGACGGCGAGATCACTCGATGGTTAGGCGCGGCGAACGACGTAACCGAACGGGTCGAACGCGAGCGCTATCTCGAGGATGCAAAGGAGCGATTGGAGGCGGCGACCGAAGCCGGCGCTATCGGAACGTGGGAGTGGCATATTCCCGACGATCGAATTTACACGGGTCCGTCGTTTGCCAAGACGTTCGGGATCGATCCCGACGCAACCGATGAGGGCGTATCGGTCGAGCAGTTCATCTCAGCCATTCACGAGGACGACCGCGATCGGGTTCAACGGAAGGTGGAGGGCGCGATCGAATCGGGAGAAGAGTATGAAGAAGAGTACCGCGTTTGGGACGCCGACGGCGAACTCAGGTGGGTCGTTGCGCGCGGTCACGTCGAGTACGACGATGACGGAAATCCGGTGACGTTCCCCGGCGCACTGACCGACATCACCGAGCGAAAGCAGTTCGAGCGACGGCTCGAGAAATCCAACGAGCGCCTCGAACAGTTCGCGTACGCCGCCTCGCACGACCTGCAAGAGCCCCTGCGGATGGTCACGAGCTATCTCCGGTTGATCGAACGCCGCTACGCGGACGACCTCGACGAAGACGGCGAGGAGTTCATCGACTTCGCCGTCGACGGCGCCGAACGAATGCGCGACATGATCGAGGGATTGCTCGAGTATTCACGGGTCGAAACGCGCGGCGATCCCTTCGAGACGGTCGACCTGAACAGCGTGCTCGAGGACGTTCTGGCGGATCTCCAAGTGGTGCTCGAGGAGAGCGATGCAGAGATCACGACCGAGTCGCTGCCGCGCGTCGAAGGGGACCCGGGGCAGTTACGACAGGTGTTCCAGAACCTGCTTTCCAACGCGCTCGAGTACAGTGGCGACGACTCGCCACGGGTGGATATTTCGGCCGATCGGACCGGTTCGAAGGTAATTGTCTCAGTTGCAGATGAGGGGATCGGTATCGAGCCGGACGACGGCGAGCGCGTCTTCGAGGTCTTCCAGAGCCTGCACGCGAACGACGAGCACTCGGGAACGGGAATCGGTCTCGCGCTCTGTAAGCGCATCGTCGAGCGCCACGATGGCGACATCTGGGTCGATTCCGAACCCGGCGAGGGATCGACGTTCTCGTTTACGCTGCCCGTCGAGGGAGAGCACACAGAGGAGTAGGTCGTCACCGAGAAACGAATAGACGTCCCGTTGGGCGGACACGATTCAGGTGCAAACACGTCGTGACCGTCGGGGGATCGGTTGCACTCCGGCCGTCTCCCCATTGGTGTTCCAGCACCAGAACAACCGGGTAGTACGTCGATATCGACGAATCGAAGCGACACCGATTCGACTGACACGGTTCGATAGCTGCCACCTTCGCTCGCATGACCGAGGTTCACTCACTCCGTCCGTTGGCGGCCGTCCTCGTCGCGTTCGTCGCGATGTGCGTCGTCGTCGCAGGCCGACGATGGCCGGCGGTGCGCGACGGGACTCCTATTGTGGCAGGTGCGCTCACCTTTCTGCTAGTCTGTAGCATGGTTCCAGACGCACACGGCGGGCAGGTGCACACGACGAACCTCGGCACCCTCGTTGCCGGCGTCGACCTCGAGTTCCAGGCGGATCCGCTCGGGATGCTTTTCGCCCTCGTCGCGAGCGGTCTCTGGGTAGTCACGGCGATCTACAGCGTCGGGTACGCTCGCGGGACCGGACTGGACCACCGAACGCGGTACACTGCGGCGCTCTGTCTCAGTATCGGCTCAGGAATCGGCGTCGCGTTCGCGTCGAATCTCCTCGTTCTGGTCGTCTTCTACGAACTGACGACCGTCGGCACCTACCCCTTGGTCGCTCACAAGGGGAGCGAACGTGCGCGACGCGTCGCCTACGAGTACGCGATCTACGTCATCATCGGCGGAACGCTGGTTGTCGGTGGCGCGGTGATCACCTACGTGTTCGCCGGCACAATCGCGTTCGAGCCCGGCGGAATCGACGCCCTCGCGACCGCCGCGACCGAGTATCCCGAGTGGACGACGGTCGCCGCCCTCTCGTTGCTGGCCGGCTTCGCCGTCAAGGGTGCGGTGATGCCACTGCACGCGTGGCTCCCCAAGGCGATGGTCGCCCCGACGACCGTCTCCGGCGTTCTTCACGCAGTCGTCGTGGTGAAATCGGGCGTCTTCGGCATCGCCCGGACGGTACTCGAGGTGTTCGGTCCGGAGACGACCGCCGAACTGGGAATCGCGCTCCCGCTTGCGGTCGTGGCAGGGGCGACGATTCTCCTCGCAAGCGTACTCGCGCTCGAACAGGACGACCTCAAGCGCCGGCTCGCGTACTCGACGGTGGCGAACCTGTCGTACGTCGTTCTCGGCGTCGCCCTGCTGGTTCCGGCGGCGGTCGTCGGGGGACTCGTCCACATCGCGGCACACGCGGTCGCCAAGCTGGCGCTGTTCTTCTGCGTGGGTGCACTCGCCGTCGAAACGGACGTCAAACGCGTCTCCGACGTCGCCGGCGTCGGACATCGGATGCCGCTGACGATGGGCGTGTTCGCGCTGTCCGCGTGCTCGCTCGCGGGCATCCCGCTTCTCGCCGGCTTCGCCAGCAAGTGGTATCTCCTCCTCGGCGGCGCCGACGTCTCAGCGGTAGTCCCGGCGCTGTTCGTCGTCTCCGGCGCGCTGAACGTCGCGTACTTCTGGCCGATCGTCTACGGCGCGTTCTTCGAGTCTCCGGCGACCGCCGATCCGAAACCGCTGGTGACCGGTCCGCTCGGGGGGAGCAGCGACGAACCCGCCAGGGCATTCGCGGGGTGGCACCCGATCGGCACGGAGACGCGCCCGACGATCCTCGTCTCGCTCGCGGTGCTCGTGGTTCTCGTGATCGCACTCGGCGTCCGACCGGACGTGCTGGCCGTCTTCGACCTCGCCGCGCAGACCGCGGAAAACGCATTCGGGGTGAGTCACGCGTGATCGAGACGCTGCAAGCAGTCCCACCCGCCGTCGCCTTCCTCTTCGCCGCGCTGGTCGCCCTCTTCGGCGGGCGAGCGGCCGGCACGGCAGCCGGCGTACTCGCCGGCGGCTACGTCACTTGGTGGACGCTCTCGGTTCCCGCAGGACGCTACGGCTCCGTGACGTTCCTCGAGTTCGCCGTGATCCCGGTCGCGGTCGACCCCGCCAGTCGCGTGACGGGGCTCGCGTTCGGGGCCTTCGCCATCGTCGCGATCGGGTACCTGTCGGCGACCGGCGGCGACAGGGGCCATCTTACGGCCGCGCTCGCGTACGCCGGTGCGGCCCTCTGGAGCGTTTTCGCGGGGGACTGGCTCGGGTTGTTCATCGGCTGGGAGCTGATGGCGCTCACGAGCACGGTACTCGTCTGGCTCCACGGCGGCGACGCCGTCCGGATCGGCTTCCGGTACGCCCTCGTCCACGCTATCGGCGGAACGGTGCTGGCCGCCGGGCTCGCGCTGCACGCCGCGACGCTCGGCGTCGATCCGACCGTCTTCCACCACGGCGAGGCGATCAGTGCCGGTCTGCCGGCGCTCGCCGTCGGACTCGGGATCGGCGTCAACGCTGCCGTCTTCGGCGTCCACGTCTGGCTGCCGGACACGTACGCGAGTCCCCACGTCGGTACGTCGGTGGTCCTCTCGGCGTACACGACGAAGCTCGCGGTGTACGCCGCCTATCGCGCGTTCCCCGACGGGAACATCGTGCTCGCGTACGTCGGCGGCGCGATGGCGGTGATCGGCGCGAGCTACGCGCTGGCACAGAAGGACGCCCGGCGGTTGCTCGCCTATCACATCCAGGCCCAGGTCGGGTACATTCTCGCCGGTATCGGCGTCGGTTCGTCGCTCGGTCTGGCCGGTGCGGTCGCCCACCTGTTCAACAACGTCCTGTTCAAGGGGCTGCTGTTCATGGTCGCCGGACTCATCGTCCTCCGTGGCGGGACGGGCCGCCTCCACGAAGCGCGGACGATCGGGAAACGAACCCCGATCCTCGCGGTCGCCTTCCTCGTCGCGGCAGCGTCGATAAGCGGCGTCCCCGGAACCAACGGCTTCGTGAGCAAGGGGATGGTGCTTGAGGCGGCCCTCGAGGCGGGGCATGAACCGCTTCGGTGGCTCCTTCTCGCCGGTGCGGTCGGTACCTTCGTCTCGTTTTGCAAGTTCGGATACTACGCCTTCCGTCGCGGCCCGGGACCCGTCCGCGATCCGACGACCATCTCCCAGCGACTCGTGATGGTGCCAGTCGCCGTCGCCTGTGTCGCTCTGGGGCTCTGGTACGGGCCGTTCTTCAGTCTGTTACCTGCCAGCGGCGAGTGGTCGGTACCGCTGTACGCCCGCGGGAAACTCCTCGAGACCACTCTCCTGTTGATCACGGGAGCCGTCGTCTTCGGACTCGGTCGGCCCGTTCTGGGTCGGCTTGACGGCGGCGTCGACGTCGACGCCGTGCGCGATCCGCTCGTGTTCGAAACGACAAAAACCGCCGTCGCCGTGGTCGAAACGACCTTCCGGACGGCGGCGAGGATCGAACAGGGTGCAAGACGACACCTCCTCGAGACGCTCACCGATCCCGCCGAGCAGGTGACGCGGTGGCTCCCGGCGAAGTTCGCCCGCGGGTACCGGACGCGGCAAGCCGAGGTCGCCAGCACCATCGGGTTCACGGCCAGCGTTCGGCTCCGGGCGATCGTACTCGCCGGCTGTCTGCTCGTCGCGCTCGTCCTGGGGGTGACCGCCAGATGAGCCTCGTCGGCCCCCTAACCGCAGGCGTCGTCGTCCTCCCTGCCGTCGGTGCGCTCGCCGTCTTTCTCACTGGAGACCGCAGCGAACGGCGGTACTGGCGGATCACCACACTCACGCTCTCGCTGACGACGCTGTTGGCGATCGCACTGGCCGTACTTCTCGACCTCGGTGGCCCGACCGTTTACCGACCGCTCGAGGCCCCTATTGGGATCACGTTCAGCTTAGACGTGCTGTCGGTGACGGTCGGGCTTCTCGACGTGGTGCTCAAACTCGGAATCCTCTGTTACACCCGGACTGCGGGGCCACACGACGGGGCGTTCCACGTCTCGTTCCTGCTGTTTACCACCGGGGTCTTCGGCGTCGTCTTCTCGGGCGACTTGGTTCTCACCGGCGGCTTCCTGCTGGTATTGATCGTCGCAACGACGCGACTGATCGCCTGCAGCGACAAGCCCGGCTCTCGTGACACCGCTCGGGGCTACCGACGGACGGCCTCTCTCGGTGTGACGGCGTACGTCGTCGGGGTCGTTCTCGCGGCGTGGCTCGGCGGTACGACCGATCACGAGCGCCTCGCAGCGGAGTTGGCTACGACGGGATACGCAGAACCAGCGACCATCGTTGCGTTTGTGTTCATGACTATCGGGTTAGGATTGCTCGCTGCGTTGATCCCGCTTCACGGGTGGCTCATCGAGGCCCACGCCAAGGCGGACGACCCCGTTAGCGCGCTCGTCTCGGGGGTACTCCCCGCCGCTGCGGTGTACGCACTCGTCCGAGTCCTCTACGACGTGTTCACCGTCGAGTTCCTCGCCGCCAATCCCACGATCGCCAGCGGAATGATCAACGGTGCGCTCGTGAGCTTGTTGCTCGGAAGTCTCCTCGCCTTCGGACAGCGCAACATCAAGGGCGTCCTCGCGTACTCGACGGTGTCACAATTCGGTCTCGTCTTCGCCGGCCTGCTTGTCGCCAACGAAACGGCCATCTTCGGTTCGGTAATCCAGCTGTTCGGCCACGGAATCGTGAAGGGTGCGTTCTGTATCGTCGCCGGAATCATCGCTATCCGGTTCGACGCCCGCACGATCGACGAGTACGACGGACTGGCGGATCGTGCACCCGTCGTCTCGGTCGTCTTCGCCGGCCTCGGGATCGCCCTCATCGGGCTTCCGCCGACGGTCGGGTTCGTCGGCAAGTGGTATATCGCCGTCGGGGCCTTCGCCGACGGGTTCTGGCTCGTCGCCCTCTTCGTCATCGTTTCGACGGTCCTGACGATCGGATACGTGGTCCCGTTTCTCAGCCGGATCTACTTCGGCTCGTTCGAGGGCACCGACCACGGGCGGGCCGTTGTGACCACCCTCATGATTGCGGCAATCGTCATTGCCGTCGTCCTCTCGGTCGCCGTCGGCCTCGCGTCGGTCTTCCTCGAGTCGTTGTTCCGGGAAGCCATCGAACAACTGGTCAGTTAGGGTGTGAGAAAAGCATACATATGGCTTGCTAATCATCACTGATCGGCAGCGAGCGCCGCACGTTGTGCCTCCGATACTGGCTCAATCGCCACTCGAGTGACGAGTATCACGAGTGATGGGAGGACGTGTCGATCTCTTCCGCGATGAGTCCGAGCGGATTCAGGTACTCGAGCAGCGTTTCGAACTGCTGCCGAGCGTCCTCCGCGCGTCCAGAGAGCGCGAGCGCGTCGACGAGCCAACACGAACAGAGGACGAAGGCCCCCTCGTCTCCCGGGAGTCCGTCCTCGCCGTCGTACCGCTGGACGAACACGTCGTCTTCGACCAGTCGATCCCGTATCGCCGCTATCGTCCCCTGGATCCGTTCGTCGTCGAAGGGAAGGAAGCCGACGATCGGGAGCAACAGTCCCGTCGCGTCGAGGGCGTCCGTCCCGTAGGCCTGAACGAAGGCCCCGATATCGTCGTCGAAGCCGTTCTCGAGAACGTCGTTCTTGATGCGCTCGCGAGTCTCGTGCCAGGACTCGATCGGGGCGTCGTGGTCGCCGTCGGTCGCGATCGCAATCGCTCTGTCGAGTGCGACCCAGCAAAGCACCTTCGAGTACACGAAGTGGTTGTCTCCCCCGCGAACCTCCCAGATTCCCGCGTCCGGCTGGTCCCAGATCTCGCGAACGTAGTCCACGATATCTCGAACCCGCGTCCACTCGTCGTCCGTCAGTTCGCGCCCGTGCCGGCGCATCTCGTCGACGGCCAGCAGCAGTTCGCCGTAGATATCGTGCTGGCGTTGCTTGGCCGCCTCGTTTCCGATTCGAACCGGACGGGATCCCCGATACCCCTCGAAGTGATCGAGTTCTCGCTCGGTAAGCTCCGCCTCGCCGTGGAGCCCGTACAGCGGCTGAATCGCCGCCAGATCGTCGGCCTTGCAGAGGTCCATGAACCAGTCGAAGTAGGCGTTCGCTTCGTCGGCGGTGTCGAGGTTCATCATCGCCTGAACGGTGAACCCGGTATCTCGAAGCCAGTTGAACCGGTAATCCCAGTTCCGAACGTCGCCGATGTCCTCGGGCAACGAGGTGGCCGGTGCAGCGGCTATCGCCCCGGTCTCGGCGTGCGTGAGGAGTTTGAGGACGAGTTGCGAGCGGACGACCTGGTCGTGCCAGGGTCCCTCGAACGTACAGTCGCTCCCAGGGTCGCAGTTGTGGGCCCAGTCGGTCCAGTACTCGATCGTCTCCGCCAGGGCGGCGTCCGGATCCGTACTCGCGTGTTCCGCGCCAGTACACCGAAGGAGGAACCACTCCGTTTCGCCCGCTTCGATCGACAGTTCGCCGGTACCGTGGCCGTCCTCGACCGCGAGGGGAACCGGGCTCTCGAGCAGCGTTCGTTCCTCGTCGCCTTCGGCGAGAACGCCCTCCTCGAGTGATTCGACACTCGCTTCCGCCCGTCCGTAATCGAACCGCGGATCGAATTCGACCGCGAGATCGACGGATCCAGCCGTACACTCGAGCTTTCGGTACAGAACCGTCTTCGGATGAGTAGTGTGGCCGGCCGGCGGCATGAAGTCCGTCATCGTCGCCGTCCCAGCAGCCGCGTGAAACGTCGTCTCGAGGACGTTCGTGTCGTCGACGTACTGTCGGTCAGTTTCGAACGCGCTCACCGGAGCGATCCGAAACCGTCCGCCCGAATCGGCGTCGAGGATTGAGGCGAAGATGCTCGGCGATTCGAGATGGGGGAACGGAAACCAGTCGACCGACCCGTTCGGCGCGATGAGTGCACACGTCTCGAGATTGCCGACGACGCCGTAGTCCTCGATCGGTATATAGCGACTCGCACGCTTATTCATCGAACTCACCTGCAAGCTGGAGCAGGACCCGAAACCCAACACGGTCGCGCGGTGAGCGGTACCACATACCGAATCTTTCGTGGTCGAATAGCAAAAAGACGCATCCCCGTTGGAATTCGGTGTCGGTGAGCCGAATACTGCTCGAGGCCGTCCGCTCGTCCGACTCGTCCGCTTCACACCGCGTTCCCGACGCCGCGTCGGTCGAAACCAGTACTTATCAGCTCTACTATTGCGTGGCTGCAGTGGACGGCTCCCTCGCCGAACTCGCTGACGAGGGTCGCACGAGTACGCATTCCGTCTCCTCGTCAGTGGCGAGAGTATTATGAGCGCGTATTCAGATTTATCTTCCGTGAACATCCGACAGGTCCTTCCGAAAGATGCGATCCCGAGCATCGATTCACCGACGTTCGGAACCGACTACTTCGGCGACGGCGAAGACGACGTGATCGTCGTCGACGGATCGCCGCCGAAGGCGTACCCGATTCGGATCCTCGAGTACCACGAAATTGTCAACGACGTCTGGGAGCGAGACGGCGGTGCGGTACCGATCGCCGTCACGTGGTGTCCGCTCTGTGGAAGCGCGGTCGTCTACGAACGGCGGATCGACGGCGAGACGCTCACGTTCGGCGTCAGTGGAAAACTCGCCGACGACGACCTGGTGATGTACGATCGGGAGACCAACGCCGAGTGGAAGCAGTCCACCGGCGCGTGTCTCGACGGTCGATACGAGGGACGACGGTTGACCGTCCGGCCGAGCGCGATGCTGACCTGGGAAACCTTCCGCGAACGCCACCCCGACGGGATCGTCCTCCAGCCCCTCGAGGACGCACGGAGCGAAGCGGCGAGCGACGACGAGACGCCGGAACCGATCGACTACGCCGATCGACCGTACGCCGGCTACTTCGATAGCGACGGCTTCGGGCTGGCCGCCCACCGCGGGAGCGACGACGCCCGCTCCTGGGATCGAGACGATCTCGAGCCCAAAACGGTCGTGTTAGGACTCGAGGTAGATGGCGAGGCGGTGGGCTTCCCGTTACCGCGGGTGGCCGATGCGGGCGGCGTCGTTCACGAAACGATCGCCGAGACCGATATCGTCGTCTTCGCGACCGACGACGGAATCCACGCGTTCGAGAATCCGGGCTACGAGTTCGAGCCGACAACTACGGGACGGTTTCGGGCCGATTCGACGACGTGGAACGGTGCGACGGGAACGGCGACCGACGGGCGGCAACTCTCTCGACTCCCGGCGCGGCGGCTCTTTGCCTTCGCCTGGCAGGACGATCACGGTTCGGACTCGTTTTTCGAGTAGCGCGTCTTCCGGTCGATGCGAGCGTCTGATTCGTTTCACTGGCGCTCACGCCGATCGCAGTTCGTCTAGCTCAGCCAATAGCTCGTCGATGTCGGGCCGATCGAACGTCGAGCGACCGCGGTGGGTGGCGGCGACCACCGGCTCGTCACCGCGACGATCGACGATGACGGCCGCGGGCATCCGACCGAAGAAATCGCTGAACGCGCCGAGAATCCCGAACCGGACGGGTTGATCGTAGTCGTCGCCGACCGACGCATCGGGGTCTGCAAGCAGCGGATACGGAAGCTCGTACCGGGACTGCCACTCTTCGACGCGATCGCCTGGCTCCGGAACGATCGAGACGACTTCCGCGTCCCGCTCGTGAAACGCCTCGATGCGATCTGCAAGGTCTTGCACCTGACTGCGGCAGTTCGTACAGTAGTGATCGCGCTGGAAGAACAGGACGACGAACGCGACGTCGTCGTCGAGTTCGGAGAGCGTAAACGGGTCCGGACCCGCCGCGACGTTCGTGAGCGAAAAATCTGAAACCCTACTCATGGGTGACCTAGGCTCTTGGTAGTGCAAAACCGTTCGGCTGCTGTGTACGGTGCATTCACATCCGACGAGTCAATCGGACACCGACAGAAATCCCTCCGGCGAAGCGACGGTGGGTACCGGTACCAGTATCAGTAGCATCGGACACGCCGATACGTCGCTCAATGTTCCGAGTCACGAATCTCGTCGTAGTACTCCTCGGTCGACTACTCGCCCTCGATATATGCGACGGCCCACTCGGGCTCGAGAAAGACCATAAAATCGGTGTTCCCCGAGTTACCGAGAGCAGTCGGCATCGCACGGTGATCGGAGTTCCGATCGTAAATTGGAGTTGGGAGTTGTGTTCCATATACAGTTCTGGAGCCGTTTTGGTTACCGTACAGGTCCGGTGTTGTCCGCCTGGTTCCGCGACCGCTACCACCCGAACCGTCGGGGCGTCTTTTCCCAGTCGTACGATACAAACCGCAGCGACGGCGACGATTCCGGCAGGATTTGGTCGAACTCCCGGAGAAAGCGGCGGATACCCGACCGACCGCCGAAATCTCCGACGAACCACAGACAGAGTCGCGGAACGCGAACGCGACCGCGTTCGGCGTCGTACTCGACGTGTTCGTCGAGATACGCGTGCGTCGACTCGTCGAGTTGGTCGTCGATCGAGTCGGGTTCGTACGCTAAAATCGCCGGACAGCTCGCGGCTCCACAGTTGAGCGCGAAATGAATCCTGGGATCGGCCTCGAGGCGGTACGTCTTGTTCAGTCCGGTTCGCTCGAGGCGCGGCAGGTACCCGAGTCCGTACTTCGAGCGACTGCCGCGGAGGATCCCGTGTTCGATGTCGTCGAGGCTGAGAGCCGTGCCGGCGATCGTAATCGCATTTGCGCGGAAAAATCGAACGCGCGATTCGAACAGCGCCGGTCGCCGATCGAGCAACAGCTGTGTCGCCGCATTGTAGACGTTGAGCCAGAACGCGAGTCCCGCCTGTCGGTCGGTCCGGACGGTCTCGAGGTCTGAAGCGTCGGCTTCCGCGAGGGCGTTCAGATACGGCGTGGGTGCGTTGCGACGCTTGACGGACTCGAGCAGCCGATACGCAGCGGTCGTCGGATCGAGAGACGATACGGTCTCGCCGCTCGACGCGTCGCGGAAGGTTTCGTCGGCGGCGTCCACGGACGACGGAGACCAGGGAGAAGCGGCGGTCGATTCGTCGCTGCGATCCGTATCCCGCGGCGCTTCGTCCGACGAATCGGCCATACGTACGCTGGGTTGGGACGATACAAAATCGTTGTGCGGTTGGGTGCGATCGCCGCAAGGGTGGATTGGCGTCCTAGTTGCCGACTCCGAACGACCACTAGGACGCGACGATCCCCGTCCACCACCACGATGAGCGCGAGTTGACTGGGTCGAGCAGCCACCCAGAGCGTCCAGAGTCTCGGAAACCGATCGGCAATCGACGAGTCAGCGGTCGACTGATCGGTGTTCGAGATGGTCACGGGTCCCCTTTGCGTTGGCTGACAGTAGCCCTGTTGATGTTCCTCGTCGCCGATTCGTGACGCCGGTGAGCAGATTCCCAAACGGATAACGAGCCCCGGATTGGTCACTGACAGCCGTCCCCGTCGGATTTCTCCGTGCCAGTCGAGATCGTATCGTATCAAACGGCCGTTCGGCGCGCCCGGTCTGTTCACCGTATCGGACCGCTGGTGATCGCTACAGGGTCGCTCCTCGGCCTCACGTTGACGCTCCAGCGACGTCGATTTTTCCGGCGACGTACACCTGACTCACGAGTAGCAGACCGATTCCCACCGGCAACAGCCACACGAACATCGTCAACATGAGCCCCCTCGCCTGGATGCCGAGGGCGATCAGCACGACGGGGCCACAGCAGACCGTTCCGGACAGCAGCGCCGGAAACGACGCCAAGAGACCGGATCCGGCGCCGATTCCACAGGCGGCTGGCTGCACGACCGCGAGATAGGTCAGCCCCAGGTTGACGCCGACGAGGCCGGCAAGGAGGAGTCCGATGGCCGCGTTCACCGGCGAAATCAGAATCCGGACGACGCCAGTGTCGACCATGGCGACGGCCTCGAACGACGCGGGACCGGTTCGGTCGAACATTCGGCTCAGCGGATCGTCGATCACGATCAGATTCGCCGCCACGTCGGGTCGAACTGCGAGGTCGCCGACGGCCCAGAGGAAGGCGACCAGGTAGCCGATCACCACGGCGGTTGCGACCGCCAGCGAGTCGTATCGGCGGACGACGAGCAGCGTCGCAGCTATCGTTTCTTCGATCCGTGACCGGGGATTCAACCACCCGGCGAGTCGACCAGTAGTGCTCATTCGTGGACCACCGTCGAAGGATAGTAGCCGTACCAGGCGAACCACATCGCGTCGAAGCCGATCTCCCGCTCGAGGGGCAACGCATTCGATTCGTACGAGTCACCGTCGACGACGACCGTCCCCTCGTCCGCCTCGACGGATTTGCCGTCGGGGTTCCGATACACGTAGCCAGTGTCGAGTGCCTCGTCGTAGACGGTCACGTATGGCGTCTCGCTCATCGTTCCCTCGACGACCGTACGCTCACGCAAGGTGTCCTTGGGGACGGCCATCGCGCCATCGGCGTTCCGGGCGCCGATGACGACCGCTTTCATCGGGAACCGGTCGTCGGTCGCCAACGGAGCGAACAGCGTATTATCGTTCTCGTAGTAGCCCCTCCGCGGATTGTACTCCCCGTAGGGATCGTCGCCATAGTTACGGATGTGGCCGGTATCTTCCGTGAGGACGGCCGTCTCCGGATACTGCTCGCGCCATCGGTCCCAGGTCGTCCAGACCACCTGAAACTCCTCGAGGTATTCGCCCTCGTGTGGGCCGCGGATACCCAACGCGAGTATCTGGGGCCACCACGTCTCCGTTCCGCGGTCGAACATGACGAGGTTACTGTTGATCAACCGGCCGGAGACGCCGAGTTCGCTCTCGCCACGGTAGAATCCCTGTGCCGTCCCGGTCAGCGGACAGTACGTCACTGCAACCGACTCCCCGCCAACCACGTCGTTAACGATTTCGTGCCACACGAGAGTGTACTGCGGGTAGGCCTTCGCCTCGCCGTTCAGTTCGACGCCGAAGACTGGGTCACCTCCCTCGAGGTTCGCCGGGGGCTCGTCGGACGGAGCGAACTGCGGGTCGTCGATCGACGGGATCCCGTCTTGACCCGGTCCGTCGGACAGATTCGCGTCGTTCAGTTCCTCGATCGTGTACTCCTGGGGAAACGATCGGTCGACGGTCGGCGGACCCTCGGCCACAGCGTTTTCATCGTCGGTCACTCCGTCGAGGATTCCGGGGGTACCGAGACAGCCTGCGAGGGCAGTCAGGCCGACGGCCGTCGCCGAGCCGAGGACGCTCCGTCTAGAGCAGCCGTTCGTTGTGGGACTGTCTCGCATAGGTAGTGGAAGGACCGCCTTCCCAATAACCCGGCTGCGGCTGTGTACCCGGCATACACATCCGATAGCAACCCTGTCCTTGAGCGCCGCACGTACCTCCACTGCTCGAGGCACTGGAAGTGCGGTTACCGAATCCGACGAAACAAACGTGATCGGAAGACCCAGGTGGAGGTACGCGTATCAGTTTTCAACCGGCGGTGCGTGCACCTGCTTACCGTCTTCCGTTAGTGAATAGACCGATTGGCGTGCATCCCGAAACGAAATTCGTTCCTCAACCAGCCCGGATTCTTTCAATCGCGTCAGCGCGAACCGGACGGTCCGTTTTGGCAACATCGTCTCTTCGGCGAGCTCCTGTTGGTTCAGTGATGTATTATGCTCGAGGACCTTGTATACGAGTTTGGCGCTCGGAGGGAGATCGGACAGTGTCTCCGACGGGTGTTCCATTGTGGTAGTATTTTCGAGAGTGGAGTAACGACTTTCGCGCTCGTGTGTGGTGGACACACGAGCGATGCCGGCGTGCGCCTACCTCTATCGTGTCCGGTTTGCTGCCACACTCACAAAACGGGGGCCGTCCGCTGTCAACGGTTGCCGGTGGACTCGACGAACTTGCGAACCGTGAGCTCATCTCCGGCCACGATCTCGAGAAACACGGCAAGCGGAATCACACACCCCGGACAGTCAACATCTAGCCGCATCCGACCGTCGATAACCGTCGGTTCTGGAACGGAGTCGACTTTTTTCAGTAGGATATCACAGTTCGGACATCGAAGATCTGTCGTGCCCATGGCGTATTAATTGCGATCCGATCGAGCGTACACGATCCCGGCGAGTAACCCAACGGCGAGAATTCCCAGCAGCGGCCGGAGCGGATCGACGTACGTAGCCAACCACGAACTTCCGAACAGCGCGACGAGAACCGCGTTACAGTGCGGACAGGCGACGGCAAAAAAGCCACTTGCGACACCGCCATAGGCACACCGATCACCGGAACACTCTGTGCGTGCTAATCGCTGGACGACGTACACGCCTGCGAGGACCGAAGTAAGCCCAAGAAACCCGAAATCGAGCGGCGTACGCGGCACCATCCGATCGAAGACGGGTGTCGGAACGAGTCCGGTGAGTACACCGGTGAAGACAAAAAATCCCCCCGCAACGAGCCCTCCTTTGAGAAGTGTCGACCGATCTGGCTGCACGGGTATTCATCCTCGTGGTGATATAAAAATCGCTCGCGGAAATGTATTACCGATACACACTCTGTGATGATCCTCCGCGCCCTGAAGGACGCGACTTCCCGTACCGCAGGTGAGTCAGCCACTGGTTCTTGACACGACCTGTTCTGGCGTGTGAGACGTCTCGGTCTCGGGGTCGAATGGACGTGAGTTAATTAGATGCGATAGGCTAAATGTAACTAACTCTATATCCGTATGCCAGTAGTTGCAAATGGCCTTGCAAGAGTTGAGTGACACCCCTGGATGGTTTGTCCGATACGATCGGCGGTCAGATCCGTTTGCCTGCCACTGAATTTTAGTTCGAGGCGGTCCACCGGCTGTTCAAAATCACGTAGCGATGCTCGAGTCGATTTCGAACGCCATCCGTGAATACGGCACAGAATCCCCGTAACGCTTTTCTCGAATACGTTCCCTCTGTGACTCGTGCCTGTTGCGTTCACGTCGCTTCACGCGGCGACACTGGTCTCGGTCGGGCTCTTGAATATAGGGCTCGCCGTCCTGGTTCTCAGGACGCGGTCGGACCAGGACGTCCGTCCCCTCGGTGGGTTCCTCGTCGGCATCTCCCTCTGGACGATTCCACAGGGGTTCTTGCTCGTCGAAACCGATCCCGCCGTCGGACTCGCGTTGTCGGTCGTAATCAACTCGGGGGCCGTGATCATGGCGACGGGTCTCTTTCACTTCGCACTCGCGTACACGGGCCGCACCGAGTGGCTCAGACCGGGGCGACTCGGCGCGATCTACCTCGGCACGTGTCTCTGGATCGTCGTGATCTGGACGGATCCGATTCACAACTGGATGCACCAACCGATGGAGTACACGGAAGTGTTGCTCCCGGTCGTCGAGTACCAGAAGACCGGCTACTGGCTTTACGTCTTCTGGAATTGGTCGCTTTCGGCTGGCGGTATCTTTCTGTTCTTCCTCGAGTACGTCGACGCTCGCGGCAGCGGTGTCTACCACAGACAGTCCCGTCTGGTCGTGCTCGCACCGCTAATCCCGGGTGCAGCGAACGTCCTCGCGTTCTTCGAGGTAACCAGCGTCAACTACTCGGTCTGGGGATTCGGTGCGACGGGAATCCTCATCGCCATCGCACTCTATCGATACCGGTGGCTGGACCTCGTCCCGATCGCCCGCGACCGGGTAATCGACGAGATGCGCGACGGCTACCTCGTGATCGACGACGATCGGCGCGTCGTCGATTACAACGCTGCAGCCCGTTCGATCGTCGACGAGGACGTCGTGGTCGGGGAACCGATACGGACCGCCCTGCCGGAGGCCGGCCCGCTGCTCGACGGCGAACGGACCGAACTGACGATCGCACGCGGTGCGACGGTCGTCGACGCGACCGTATCGAGCGTCGGCGACGAGCGTACCGAGGGTGCGGTGTTGATGCTCAGAGACGTCACCGAGCAGCGTCGGGCCGAGCGACGGTTCCAGGCGCTCATCGAGAACGTCTCCGACGTCGTCGTGGTGGTGACCGCCGACAGTGAGATTACCTACGCGAGTCCCTCGGTCCAGTCCGTCCTCGGGTACCGGCCTGCCGACGTCGTCGGAACGTCGGTGTTCGACTTCGTCCACGGCGAGGACCGCGAGCGTGCCATCAACGCGTTCGACGAGCTTCGGACGGGGCCCGACGACGAGACACGGTTCGAGTATCGAGGTCGCCACCGCGATGGCTCCTGGGTCGGTCTCGAGGGGGGATCGGTCGACCTGCTCGACAACGACCTCGTCGACGGCGTCGTCATCAGTATCCGGGACGTTACCGAGCGAAACGAGCGTGAACGCGAACTCGAGCGGACGAACCAACGTCTCGACGAGTTCGTCGGCGTCATCAGTCACGACCTGCAGAACCCGCTCGGACTGGCGAAGAACTACACCAGACTGGCCACGCAGTCGGGCAATCCCGACGACGTCGGAATGGTCGCGGACGTCCTCGATCGAATGGAACGAATGATCCAGCGGTTCCTGACGATGGCCCGAGCAGGGACGACGATCACCGAAACCGAACCGGTCGATCTCGCCACCGTGGCGGCGGACTCGTGGGTCGCGACGGCGACCCAGGGGTCGACCCTCGAATGTGAGTTGCCGGCCGACTGGACCGTCGACGGCGACTACTACCGGTTGCGTCACGTCTTCGAGAACCTCTTTCGCAACGCCGTCGTCCACAACGACCGGCCCGTGACCGTTCGGGTCGGAGCGCTCGACCTCGAGGGCAGTGAAACCCAGAACCCAGGCGAGTTCGCCGACCATGACGACCGGAACACTACCGGAGACCCGGTCGGCGTTTTCGTGGAAGACGACGGTGTGGGTATTCCGGAGTCGATCCGCCCGTTCGTGTTCGAACGAGGTCACACCACGAGCGACGACGGCGCCGGATTCGGTCTCGCGATTGTCCGCGACGTCGTGGAAGCACACGGGTGGAGCATCGAGGTCAGGAACGGTCCCGACGGCGGTGCACGATTCGAGATCGTAACGACGTGATCGACTGATCCACGTAGTGAGTCGGATGAAACCGAACTCGAGCCGCCGGTGACGGTCGTCGAAAAAGATAGGTCCCCGTGTCTCCGATCTCTAAGGATGACTCAGGACAGTCGCGACGCGACGCCGTCGGATTGCCCGCAGTCTTCGCGGGTGAAACGATGACGGTTGCGAACTCCCTTGACGTGTTGTTGCTGGAGGACAACCCCGACGAGGCGGCGCTCGTCGAACGGGTAGTTCGCGGAGGCGGTGCGATCGACTCTCGCGGGCGGGACACGACCGTCACCGTCGGAGAGTGGCATCACGCAACCTCGCTCGCGGCGGCGGTCGACGTCCTCGGTCGGACGCCCGTCGACGTCGTCCTCTCCGATCTCATGGTTCCCGACAGCAGGGGTGTCGAGACGATCGCCGCCCTGGTCGACCACGCACCGACCGTGCCGGTCATCGCGTTGACGTCTCACGACGAGGCCGTTTCCGGCACGCAGACGATCCAGGCCGGCGCCCAGGACTACATCCCCAAGGGTCGGATCGACGGGGAACTCGTCGGTCGGGCGATCCGATACGCAATTCAGCGCAAACGCCACGAACTCGAGCTGGTCGAGGCGAATCGACGACTCGCACTTCTCAACCGGATCATCGGTCACGATATCCAACGCGAGATGAGCGTCGCCGTCGGCTGGGCCGGCGAACTCGCGACGCAGGTCGACGGCGAGAGCGACGCCCTCGAGGCGCTGAACGACGCCCTCGCCAACGTCGTCGAATTCGCCGATGCGGCGGCGGACGTGGTGACCGTCGTCGAGCAGGCAGGAGACGCCCTCGAGCCCAGGTCGATCGACGCCATCGTCGAAGCGGAAGTCGACCGGTTCTCGCGCGACCACCCGACAGTCGAGTTCACTGTCGACGGGACGAACGACGAGGCGACAGTGCTCGCAACGCCGATGCTGGGATCGGTGTTCGAGCACCTCTTCGCCGAGGCGATTGGTCCTCACGATCACGATCACGATCACGACCGCGAGCACGAGTACGAGTACGAGTACGAACACCCTCAGCCACACGTCGCCATCACGGAGGATGGCAACCACGTTACCGTGACGATCCGCGGAGCGGGAGTTGCCCTCTCTGACGGTCAGGAAGCGTTACTGAACGCCCGCGAAGCGTCGACGGAGTCCGTTCGTCGAATGCGAACTGGACTGTATCTCGCCACGACCGTGATCGACCACATCGGCGGGACGATTTCGGTGACCCCCGGCCCGCGGATCGTAGTGACGCTCGAGCGGCCACCCGAACCCGACGAGTAATTCTCGAGGTGAGGACACTGTCAGCTAACCGTGACGTATATCGACCCCCGCCCGAATGGTCGAGTGATGAACGACGACAGTCGGGAGGACGCGCTGTCCGCGACGCTGTCGGTAGTCTCGAGGAAGTGGACGCCGCAGGTGGTAGTGGCGTTACACGGCGAGGGACCGCTCGGCTTTTCCGAACTCCAGTCGGCCATCCCCGGCGTCTCGTCGAAAGTCCTCACCCAACGTCTCGAGACGCTCGGAGCGGCCGGCGTCGTCGATCGCACGGTCGTCAGCGAATCACCCCTGCGCGTCGAGTACACGTTGACCGAGGCGGGCCGGGAACTCGAGGCCGTGTTCGACAGCCTCGAGTCGTGGGGCCAGCGCCACCTCGTGACCGACGACCCGGAGGTCGTCGTCGCCGACGAGGACCGCCGACTCACGGGGCTCTTCCAGCGCTGGTTCGAACCGACCTACGTCGTCCACCGCGCACACGACCGCGCCGAACTGCTCGAGGCGGTCGACGACGAGACGACGGTCGTCGTCTACGACACCCACCTTCCCGGGACGGGCCACGCCGACGTTCCCTCCCTCGTCGGAAGCGTAACGAAGGCGTGTCGGCTCGTCGCGTTGCTCACCGGGCGGATCGACCTCGAACTGCTCGAGCTCGACTGCGACGCGGTGGTGCGCAAACCGGCCACAAAGGATACCGTCGACGAGGTCATCGAGACGCAGGTCGAACGATACGGTGAGCCACCTGGCGAACGTGAGTACCACGCGCTCCGCGAGAAACGCGAGGCACTCTCGTCGACCGTCTCGGCGGCCGTACTGGCTGAGAGCGAGCGGTACGAGGGACTGTGCGAGCGGCTCGAGGTGCTCGCAGACGACCGCGAGTCCGCCGGAGACGACTCGTAGGTTGCGGGTGCATCGCCGGATTGCTCCCACCGACACCGACTCCCTGACCGTACTTACCTCGAGGTAACCGTGCCCGTACCCCGGGGTAAGCGCCAAGTTATAGGTCAGTGCTGGAGACTGTCTGTATGATTCACGGGTGTCTGGGTGAACGAATCGGATTTTGCAGACCGCAGGTGGTCGCCGTCTTGTTTTCCATACTGATGGTGACCTCCGTCGTCGCCCCGGTGGGGGCGGCGAGTGCGTCAAACGTCGCTGCGGACGATAGTGGTGGAACGTTCGACGCGTTTACCGACGACGGGGACGACACTATCGAAGCGACTACAGCATCGACCCACTCGAGCAACGAATCGACCGACGAGAACGAGACGGAGGGGGATTCGAGCACTCTCGACACATTCGAGTCCACTACTACAAACTCGGACGAGGACTCTCTGGGGGAACAGCGTACCCAGGACAAGTCTGACGACCTCGTTGGCACGCAAATCTCGCGTTCGGCCGAACCAATCACCGAGTGCAGGACACTCAATAAACCTGGCGAATACGAATTGCAGAATGATCTTCAAGGCTCAGAGACCTGCCTTCAGGTTGAGGCTGACGGCGTCACTATCGATGGCAACGGCCACACCATCACTGGCAGTGGCTCAAGTGACAGTTACGGGATCGAGGTTGGGGTCGTCGACCACCCGTACTCGACGGATATCGAACCCTGGAACGTCCACGTCCACGATGTTACGCTCGAGGGCTGGGACAACGGGCTCACCGCGAGGAGTGTCGAACGCCTCACCGTAGAGGAAGTTACCGCCGAGAACAGTGCCAGCGACGGCATTCGAGTACGGGACGGCGTTGGTATCGAAATCAGCGAGGCGAAGGTGACCAACAACGGAGGAGACGGCATCTCTTTCGGGGACGTCCACGACAGTACGGTCGAGTACGTGACGGCGTCCATGAACGACGATTCGGGTATCTCTTTCTTCATGCCGTCGGGCGACAACCCCGGGTACAACACGAACGTCACCGTCGCGCACAACGTTGTCACCGACAATGGCCAGGACTTCAACGGCGACGGCATTCGCGTGACCGGTGACGAGATAGTCGTTGTGAACAACACGGCGACTGGGAACAACGGCAATGGGATTGTCGACGATCGTTCGTCGGTTGACAACACGTACACGCACAACAACGTCTTAGACAACTACGGCCACGGCATCCTGGTCGACTACACAACTGAGGGAACCGTCGTCGAGTACACGAACGCGACGGGAAACGCTGGCTCGGGGATCAAAGTCGACCCGTACGCAGCGAACGTCACCGTCGTCCACAACCATCTCGAAGGGAACAACCACGGCGTCTACGTCGCCAGCGGCACCGATAACTGGTTCGAGAACAACACCGCCGTCGCGAACAGCGCAACCGGGTTCCGTGCGGAAAACGGTGCGTCCAGAAACACCTTCGTCGACAATCGAGCGATCGACAACGAACAACACGGTATCCTCATCGAGGGATCGAGTAACGACGCCAGACTGATCGACAACACGATTCGCGGAAGTGGCGACCGCGGCGTCGACGTTCGCGGATCCGACGGCGTCACGCTTTCGGGCGACACGATTTTCGACAGCGGCAACTGGGACATCAGGGCCGGCGATTATCTCGACAGTAGTTCGACCGGCGCCGAGGTCGACAATGTCACCGCGAGCGACGTCACGGTCGGGCACGCATACGCCGAGATGACGATCGACTTCGTCGCGACAGACGTCGCGTTCGGTTCGATCGTGCGACCGAGTGTTCCCGAGGAGTTGACCGCCGTTGGAACGGTGCTCAACGTCGAGTCGCATCCGACGGACGGCTCTCTCGAAATTACCTTCCACTACGACGTCGGTGACGTCGACGATCCGGACACGCTCGGCATCTGGTCCCACGACGGCGCCGAGTGGAGCGAGATCGGTGGGGAGATTGATCCGGACGCGCGGACGGCGACGGCGACGACGACCGAGGACGGAAAAATCGGACTCTTCGGTGAGCGAGACGCCGAAGTGCCCGAGACTGGGGCGCTCGAGGGCGTCGTCACTGGCGACAGTTCGCCGATCTCGGACGCGGACGTCGAGGTCATCGAACAGGTCGACGTCGGCGACCCTGACCCCGCCCCGGACGGATTCACGGCGACCCTCTCGACCGACGAGGACGGTGTGTTCGAGGTCGACGTTCCACCGGGCGTCTACAAGATCACCGTCGAGACGCTCGGCTACGACGACGGCCTCTATCAGAACGTCGAGGTCGAGGCAGGCGAACACGAGGCGATCGGTGAGATCGAACTCGATACCGTTCCGGTTCTGACCGGCACGGTGACTGATTCGGAGACGAACGATCCGGTCGAGGGTGTCGAGATCCAATCGCACTTTTTCCCGAGCGAGCCGAAGTTTTCGGCCACGACTGACGCCGACGGAGCGTACGCGATCAACGTTCCCGAACACCACTCCCAGACGCCCTCGGTCAGGTTCACCGCCGATGGATTCTACCCGGAGGTGCTCACGGCTGACGACGCCCTCCTCGACGATCCAACGGGCGGTGACGTCGCACTCACCCCCGAATCCCCGACTGGAACTGTGGTCGGACAGGTGACCGAGCAGTCGACCGGCGATCCAGTCCAGGGCGCATTCGTCTCGGTGAGCAGCGATCCCGGCGTCGAATTCACCGACGAAGACGGGTGGTACGAACTCGAGGTCGAAACCGGGACACACACGATCGAGGTGACCACCGAGCACGTGCCGCCGATGACCGGAACGAGCGACGTCGAGGTGACCGAAGGGGAGACCACGACCGCCAACGTCGAGGTCGCCCCCGACACCAGGAGTCCGGAACTCGCCGTCCAGGAGGCGAGCGTGACGCCGCTCGAACTCGAAACCGGCGACGTGGTGACAGTCACCGCGTCGGTCGAGAACGTCGGCAACGAGGATGGCGAACTGATCGTGCCCCTCGAGGTCGACGGCGAGGTCATCGACACCGAGACCGTCGAACTCGACGTCGAAAAGACGACTCCCGTCGCGTTCACGCACGCGTTCGATACGTCCGGCGAGTACGAGGTGTCCGTCGGTGGCGTCGACGCCGGAACGGTCACCGTCAACGCGGGTCCCAACCTCGTCGTCTACGGCGCGAACGTCGACGAAGCGGCCGTCGAACTCGGTGAGGAGGCCGTCGTCGTCTCGGCCAGCCTGATCAACACCGGCGACGTGCCGGGGACGGAGACGATCGAACTCCGCGTCCGCGAGTCGGGGACGGGCGCGGATCTTCGAACTGTCGAGAGCGAATCGTTCGACGTCACACCCGGTGAGATCGACCCTCTCGAACTGTCCTGGGACCCAGACGCGGACGACGAATTCGACCTCGGTGAGAACCTCAGTGTCGAATTCGACGTCTACCTCGGTGACCTGCTCGTCGACACGGTCGCCGTCGAGGATCGCAACTCGGACATCCAGGTGATCGCGGCGTCGACGTCGGAGACCGAGCTGATCGGGGGTGAAGAGGAGGCGTACGTGATCGGGTCGATCTACCAGGCGGGTACTATCGAAGGGACCGAGGAGATCGAGCTGACGGCGACGCACGAAGACGGAACGGAGACGATGGTGGGGAGCCAGGAGGTAACGCTGTCGCCGGGATACTACCACCTGGGTGCGCTGAACGTGACGTTTGCGCCCGAGCAAGCGGGGAACTACACGCTCGAACTCGGCGAGCGGAACGCTGGCTCCGTGGAAGTCGAACCGAGGGAATCGGACGTCCAGGTGATCGCCGCCTCGGCGTCGGCGACGGAGGTCATCGAGGGCGAGTCGTTCCACGTGGTGGGCAGCATCTACCAGGCGGGGAACGTCGACGATCCACAGGACGTCGAGTTGACCGCGACGCACGAGGACACGGGTGCAGTGGTCGATCTCGGTGTCTCCGAGGGCATCTCGCTCGCGCCGGGATACTACCACCTGGGGGCGATCAACCTCACCGGCGAGATCGATCTCGACGAATCCGTGGGAATCGAGGCGGGCAACTACACGCTCCACCTGGGCGAGCGGAATGCCGGTACGATCCACGTCGAACCGAGGGAATCGGACGTTCAGGTGATCGCCGCCTCCGCATCGGCGACGGAGATCGTCGAGGGCGAATCGTTCCACGTGGTGGGCAGCATCTACCAGGCGGGGAACGTCGACGATCCACAGGACGTCGTGCTGAACGCGACGCTCGTCGAGGACGCGGCCGGCGAACCCGTGACCGACGGCGAGACGCTCGAACTCGGCGTCTCCGAGGACGTCTCGCTCGCGCCGGGATACTACCACCTGGGGGCGATCAACCTCACCGCACAGTTCGACGAACCAGGAAGGTACGACCTGACGCTTGGGGACCGATCGGCTGGTCAGATCGACGTCGAACCGAGGGAATCGGACGTTCAGGTGGTCGCCGCGTCCCTCTCCGAGATGAACGTCAGCGTCAACGAGGAGTTCTACGTCGTGGGCAGTATCTACCAGGCGGGGAACGTCGACGATCCACAGGACGTCGCGCTGAACGCGACGCCCACGGACGGCGGGGAGCCGATCGAGCTCGACGTCTCGGAGGACGTCTCGCTCGCGCCGGGATACTACCACCTGGGGGCGATCAACCTCACGGGGACGCTCGACGAGACGGGTACCTACGATATCACGCTGGGTGAGCACGACGTCGGTACCATCGGCGTCGAAGAATCACCGTCCGACATCCAGGTCATCGCTGCCTCGCTCTCCGAGATCGAGGTGCTCGAGGACGAGGAGCTGTACGTGGTCGGCAGCATCTACCAGAACGGGACCGCGAACGGCGGTGATTCGCTGTCGGAGGACATCGAACTCTGGGCGACGAACGAGACCGGTGACGAACGCCACCTCGGCGTCCAAGAAGACGTCGAACTCAAACCGGGATACTACCACCTGGGGGCCGTCAACATCTCGTTCGCCATCGACGAGCCGGGGACGTACGACCTCACGCTGGGCGGTCACGACGCTGGACAGCTCGAGGTACTGGAAACCAATTCGGACGTCCAGGTAATCGCGGCGTCGGCCTCTGCGACGGAAGTACTCGAGGGCGAGTCGTTCCACGTGGTGGGGAGCATCTACCAGGCGGGGAACGTCGCCGAACCGGAAGATATCGCGCTGACCGCCACGCACGAGGACGGTGGGGGCCCGATCGAGCTCGGCGTCTCCGAGGACGTCTCGCTCGCGCCGGGATACTACCACCTGGGGGCGATCAACCTCACGGGGGCGCTCGACGAGCCGGGCAACTACACGCTCGAGCTGGGCGAGCGGAACGCCGGTACGATCCACGTCGAGCCGGCGGTCTCGGACGTTCAGGTGATCGCGGCCTCGGCGTCGGCGACGGAAGTCATCGAGGGCGAGTCGTTCCACGTGGTGGGGAGCATCTACCAGGCGGGGAACGTCGACGAACCGGAAGACATCGCCCTGACCGCGACGCACGAGGACGGCGGGGACCCGATCGAGCTCGGCGTCTCCGAGGACGTCTCGCTCGCGCCGGGATACTACCACCTGGGGGCGATCAACCTCACGGGGACGCTCGACGAGCCGGGCAACTACACGCTCGAGCTGGGCGACCGTCCTGCGGGGACCGTGGAGGCATTGCCCGCGGAGTCGGACGTCCAGGTAATCGCGGCCTCGGCCGACGCCAACGAGGTGGCCGCCGGGGAGTCGTTCAACGTGATCGGCAGCATCTACCAGGCGGGAACGGTCGACGACCCGGAGAACGTCGCGCTGAACGCGACGCTCGTCGAGGACGCGGCCGGCGAGTCCGTGACCGACGGCGAGACGCTCGAACTCGGCGTCCAGGAGGATGTCTCGCTCTCGCCGGGGTTCTACCACCTGGGTGCGCTGAACGTCAGCGCGGCGTTCGAGGCCGACGAACTCGGAACGTACGAACTCGAGCTCGGCGAGCGGCCCGCGGGCACGATCAAAGTTCGCGAACCGATCGTCGAGCCGTCGATCGTCGACGTCGACGGCCACTCGTCGGCCATTGACCCCGACTTCGACGAGCGCACTGTGACGTACGCGAGCGACGACGTCGCGGTCGAACTCAAGGCCGAGTCGGACTTCCCGCTCGAGTCGGTGTTCGTCCACGTCTCCTCGCTCGAGTCGAACTACCAGGTGGAAGTCGAAGCCGAATCCGCCGCCGACGGCACGCTGGCTGCGGAGATTCCGATCGAGGGCCCGGATGCGATCGCCGACGACGGGGCGTACGAACTCAGCGCGATCGCGGTCGACGAACACGGGTACTTCGGGCTGACCGCCGAAACCGAACTCCTCGTGATCGACCGCGAGGAGCCCACGATGTCGGTCAGTATCGAAGACGTCACCGCCGACGACGCCACGGTCGTTGTCGAGAGCGACGTGCCACTGTCGGGCGTGCCGACGATCGAACTCGACTTCGACGATTCGTCGACGCAATCGTCGGATCCGTCGGTCGAACTGACCGACCACGACCCGACGAACACGACGTTCGAGGGGACGCTGACGTTCGACAAATCCGGCGAGTACACGGTCACGGTCACCGGCACTGATCGTGCCGGAAAGGAAGACACCGACGAGACGTCGGTCGTCGTAAACACCGACCTCGTTCTCTCGAACGGTCAACTCGCGTTCGAAGGGGCGAATTCGAACGTCACCTTCGACGTCGACGGGGTGCACGAGGACCTCTCCGACGAGGAACTGTTCCTCGCCGTCTCCGAGAGTACGGTCAATGCGAACCTCGACGACGGCGCCGTCGGCGTGGGATTCCTCCAGACCGAACTCCCCGGACTGCTCGAGGCCCACCTCGAGGGCGCGGAGATCAAACTCACAGTTTCGGGGGCGGACCTCCCCGACGGCGTCGGTACGGACGACCTCGCACTTCACCACTACGACGGTGGCGGTGAGTGGACCCCCGTCGAGGACGCCGAGATCACTCAGGTGGGGAACGACATCTCCGTCGTTTCGGCCGTTCCGGGCTTCTCCACGTACGGCGTTCTGGTGACCGACACGGAACCGCCAGAACTCGGCTCGGTTACGCCTGCGGACGGCGAAACGGTTTCGACGGCGTCCGAAACAATCGAGGTTGTCTTCGAGTACGATGACGCGATCTCCGGCGTGAATGCCAGCGCCGTTGCGATGGACGTAAACGGCGCGGACGTCACGGACGACGATGCCACGAACATCCACTCGACGAAGGCGACCCACGACCTCGAGATCGAGTACGACGAGGAGTATACCGTTACGGTGACGGTCGTCGACGAAGCCGGCGAAGAAGCAACCTTCGAGACGACGTTCACCGTGGTAGAGTCGACGGATTCCGATGACTCCGGTGGTTCGGGTGGCTTCCCCGGTATACCGCCGTCTGATCCAGCTGACGACGACGCCGACGAGAGCGAACCGGACGACGGAGACGACCGCGATGGTACCGATGACGAATCGGCCAGCGATACGGCTGACGACGCTGATGGAGCGGGTACTGGAGTAGACGACACCGGTGGTAGCCCGGACGACGCGGCTGGCTACGATGACACCGTTCCCGGCTTCGGCGTGATCATCGCCATCGTTGCTATCCTCCTCGCAACGGCGATCGGGCTCCGACGGCGATAGGGGCCGGAGGATACGACGGATTCGGTTTGTAACGATAGCTCAACACGACGACGGGTGCCCGTTGACGCGTTCAAGGAACGGTACCACTCGGTCGGGGCCCACATATTGCATTCCGGATCACATTTCGTCGGGATCCGGAATATGTCCCGCTCAACGTTTTTGATGCGAGAACGGCGCCTATCATGACGGTATCCAATATATGCGTATGCCCACGACCTGAGACACTGCTCTGACGTTCACGGCGACGGTCGGCACAAGCGACCACGAATCGTTCGACCTCACGGACCACCTCGGGGACGGTCCGGTCGTCCTCGCGTTCTTCGCCGGTGCGTTCACGCCGCCCTGCACGAACGAAATGGTCGCCCTACAGGACCGACTCGAGGAGTTCGAGGGGTACGGTCGCGTACCGATGGGTTGCCGACGACCCGACGAACGAACCGCCTTACGACGATCTGCTCGAGGCGGTCGAATCGGTTTGATTTTCGAACGGTACCTCTCCGTTCGCATGGAACACCACAGCGAGCAAGACGAATCGCGATAGCGGTGGGCGAGGAGAACGAGGTAGCTCACTCCATTCCTCATTGCTGAACCTATTTTCGGCGACGAGTAACACACCCTCGACAACTATCCCGGTAGACGATTGTCAATATAACGCACCTCAAAACCCGCTTCAAATTGACGGTCATGGATTATCACCACAAAAATATTGAAGACGCTGCAATTGGTATTGTATACCATGAGTAGGACCATCACACTCGAACCGGTTGAAAACGTCCCCTCGGATTCCCGAGTTTGCCACTACGACGAACTGGACGAAGACGCGAAGGAAGAGTTCCCGACCCTCACCGAAAACATCGACGTCTCCGTCGACAGTACAATCGCGAACGGACTCGAAGACTGTGACCTCGTGAAGTATACTGACTACTACGAAGTCTCCATTGGCTAATCCACGCACCGCGATTCCCACTCTCGTCGTTTCTCGGTTGCCGTTCGTCCCAAGCCGTCGATATCGTAGTGACTTGACCGACGATCGAGTTACCCTTTCTCGACGCACAGACGACGCTCGCGGAGCGGGGCTGAAACCGCTCCAGTAGCAGGTTGAATTCCCCTCGTTGGGGATTGGCTTGCTTTCGGCCAGGTTGGGGATGTCACTGGCTACCGCTCGCGGGGAGGGCAAATGAGAACGTCGCTCCCTCGTCGGGTTCGGACTCGACCCAAATCTCACTGCCGTGGCGTTCGATAATCCGCTCGCAGAGCGCAAGCCCGATGCCGGTGCCGCTGCCATCGCTATGACTGTGGCCTCGCTGGAACACCTCGAAGATCTGCTCCTGTTCTTGCGGATCGATCCCGGTCCCCTCGTCCTCGACGGAGATGATCCAGTCGCTGCCGTTTCGCTCTGCGGTTACGTGAACCGTTGGTCGGTCGTCGCTGTACTCGATGGCGTTATCGAGGAGGTTCTGAAACACCTGCCGCAATTGGTCGGGGTCGCCCTGTACACGCGGGAGCGAATCCGCTTCGATCGTTGCATCGTTCTCCGTGATCGTCATTTGTAGGTTATCACGGACATCGTCAAGAATACATTCCAGGTCCACCGGCTCTAACGGGTCGCCTTGCGTTTCGACGCGGGAGTACTGGAGAAGCCCGTCGATCATCGACCGCATTCGCTCGGCCCCATCCACTGCGAACTCGAGGAACTCCTCTCCCTCCTCGTCGAGCTCATAGCGACTATCGATGAGTTGGAGGTACGACGAGACCATCCGCAACGGCTCTTGTAGGTCGTGTGAGGCCGCATACGCGAACTGCTCTAACCGCTCGTTCGATTCTTCGAGTTCAGCGACCAGGCGTTCTAGCCGTTGCTCTCGCTCCTTCCGGTCGGTGATATCAGCAACCGTTCCATGCATCCGGATCGGGTCGCCGGAACCATCGTATTCGACCTCTCCCCGTACCTCTACCCAGGTGATGTCGTCGTCTTTGAGCCGGTACTCGGTTTTGAGCTTACCCGTGTCCGTAACAGCCCGTTCGATTTCGTTCTTCGTTTCCTCCGTCTCGTCTTCGTGGATTTGATCGTAGAAGACTTCTATCGGAGCCCCTTCCGTGATAATTACCGAATCCGTTCCGTACAGTTCCGCGAGGTATTCGTCACCAGTTACGACGTTTTCCCGGATATCCCACGTCCAAATCCCGATCGACGCGGCCTCGGTCGCCACGTCCAGTTGCGCCTGGCGTTCCCGTAACTGCTGTTCCGTTTCCGTCCGCTCGATCGCCTCCGCGAGGATGTTGGCGACGCTCTGGACGAAGTTGACGTCCTCCTCGGTGAACTCTTGCCGGTCGGTATCGTGCGTTCCCAAAATCCCCCACGGCTCGTCGAACGGTCCGATGATGGTGCTGATGCCGCTGTGGACGTCGTGGCTTCGAAGGAGGTCTGGGCCGCTAAACCGCGTCTCCGTCTCGAGGTCTTCGACGACGATGGGATGAGAAGTAGCCAGCGTATACGCCGCCTGTGAGTCCGCTTCAACGGACGAGACGGTTGCCTCTCCGGCGATCCCGTCCTTCCATCCAACACCTTGTCGAAGTAGCAGTTCCTCGTTCTCGGGATCGAGGTCGAGCACTTTGCAGTAGTCGTTGTCGAGTGCGTCGGCGACCTTTCGGACTGCCTCGTACATGAGGTCGTCGAGGTCGTCGGTCTCGAGTGCGAGCTGACCGAGATCGGCCACAGCATCTTGCTGGTTGGCTCGACGTTTGAGTTGCCGAGTTTGCGTTTTGGCCCGGCCGTCATAGATACCGACACCGAGACCTCCGACGCTACCCAGCGCCGTGAGAATCGGAATCCCGGTCAGTGGTTCGGAAATACCGCCTTCGGGCTGGAGATGAAACAAGATGAGGAGGCCCGCCATCGTCCCGAACCCGGCGAGACACCAGCCGGCGATGTCGGTGTGGAACTCGGTGTTGATATCGCTCTGTGAGAGCCAATACGCCTCGTAGATGAGGACGAATCCAGGGACCGCGATGAGCACTGTTATAATAAAAATGCTACCGGTTGGTGCGCCAATATTGAACCCGATACCCATCCGGAAAACGGAAAATACGACGTAGAGAACTCCAAGAGCCCCGATAATGCGCCTTCCTCCGAGTACAGAGACGAGACGACGCCAGTGAGCCATGCTATCACTGTGTGCGTGGACAGCATAGTAGTGTTGGAACGCAATATACGACCACACCCTCCGTGACGTTACGACCGGACGTGTTGTCGGACGTGAAAATTGCACGATCCCAGGGAAAATCCGGAATGAGATGTTCGTGGCCGCAGTCAGCACTCACGTTTCACACCCACGGGCCGGCCTCGGCGTCGAACTGGTGGTACAGCGGCTTGGGACCGTGGTCGTTCACCAGGACGAACCCGTTGCCGGCGTCCAGCCCGTTGAAGATCGCGAGCAAGCCCTGGTGGCGCCGCTGGGGTTTGAGATCCCGAACGTCGATCGTTCCGTACGCACCGTCGATCGACTCGCCGACGCCCAGCCGGAGTTCCCCGCGGTTCCGCGTCGGGATGGTCGTACACCCACTCGAGTGTGCGGTCGTGTTCGAGACGTTCATGGGGTTGGATTCGCCGGTTCGAAGTCGCTTTCCGAGACGGTTGCGCCGCAAAACACGCAGCCGGTGCTGACCAGTTCCGTCAGAACCTGTGAATCGACGACGGTTCGTTCGTGACAGTGCGGACATTCGAACTCGTACAGTTCGGGCCCCATCGTTTACTGGTCGATACGTGACCCCATCACATACCATTGGATCCACAGTACGGTGGGGAATTTGACCGACTCCCGTTCGAATCCTCTCCCTCGGGTCTGATACTGTCGGACAGCAGTCGGTCGCGAAGTCGCGGCCGTCCTCGAGGACGACGGCCGCAGTAGCGCGACCGAGCTTCGAATAGTTCTGTCCGGCAGTATGAATCGGCAACTATCGTGGAAAGGCGAGCATGTACTCGTCCTACGCCTCATCGGTCATCGAGACCGTCCTGCGCTGTTTGACTCCCCGGATTCCTTGGGTTCCCCGGACTCCCCTCGAGGTCCTCGAGACCGGTGGCGTCGGCTCCACACCCACCGCAGCTACGGCCGGCCGCTCCGAAGATACCCTCGTTCCACTCCGTTACCTCGGACGTATCCGGCACCCACTCCGGATCGAGGTCGAGTATCGCTATCTCGTCTTCGACGAGCGCCGCCAGGAGATCGGCCACCGCGGCGAAGAAGCCGTCGTCGTGGGCGCTTATCTCACCGGCGAACCGCCAGAACCATCGGCCGAGGTGGGCCTCGAGAAAGGTGCGGCGGGCATCGACAACGATCGTCACTCCTTCGTCGTCGCCTGCTCGACGCAAGCGTGCGTCACGCAGGCAGAGGTGGGCGAGAAACTCCAGTTGGTAACAGACGTGATCGCCGCGATACGGCATCTTTTCTCCGACGTCGATACCGAAAGCGTGGTAAAATCCCCTGATGTCGGCGAGCTGTCTGACGGTGGTCAGCAACGGGCCCGGCAAGTACGTCAGTTCGTACGGTGAAACGGTGTGGCCTTCCTCGACGCCGAACAGTGACGCCCACCGTTTTTTGCGTTCCGCGGTATCGGTGAGATGGTCGTCGACGGCCGTCGCTGCGTCTTCGACGGTTCGGTCGAGTGCCGCCGCGGCGTTGACGAGCGCGGTAGTGTCGTCCATCTCCAGACCGCCGTTACCGTCCGGTCGTTCCAGCCCGAGCGCCAGTAGCGAGTACAGCCGAGCACGGTGCAGTGCCGTCGCGGCATCGCCGGGCGGCAACTCCGGCGTCGGATCGGCGTCAGTGTCGCGGTCGTCACGGGCCGTCCTGTTTCCTCCGCTCGATTCGTCGTTTCGTTCGCTCGGTGGTCCACCGAGAATGCTGAAGTCGCTGTCACTCATAGTTACGTGATGTCGAGTCGATAAACCTCCTCGCCGTCGACCTCGTCGACGCGGTCGCGTTCGGTTTGCGGTTCCGTAATGGGTACCCGACCGACTTCGTCGCCCTCGTAGTAACCGACGGCTTCGCCGTCGTCGACCTCGAACGCCGTGATCGACCACTCGGTCGACCCCATCAGGTTCAACAATCCCTCGAGGGCGGGTTCCTCACCGTCGCCGATCGCCCGGTAGGTCTCGAAGGCGTCCTCGACGCCGGGGCCAAACAGTTGCTCGAGGTAGTCGACCGGCGCCGTCGTCGGCGGAATGTAGTAGACGTTGGGTTCGAGGCCGAACTGCGGATACAGCGGGAGAGCGACTTCCTTCTGATGGACGAGAAAGTCCAGCGGGTTCGTCGGCTCCGCCATCGGATCGCTGTCGTCGGCCTCTTCGGGCGTGTTGATGTAGCCGTGGAGTCGGATCTTTCCGAGACAGGTTTCGAAACACTGCGGCGCTCGTCCGTCCTCGGTCTTCGGATAGCAGCCGACGCACTTCTGGGAGATGGTCTCGGCCGGGTTGTACTGGGCCTTCTTGTACGGACAGGTTTCGTTACAGACCATCTGTGCCTGACACTCCTCGCGGTCGATGAGGACGACGCCGTCCTCGGGGCGTTTGTAGATCGCCTGGACCGGACAGCCGCCGGCACAGCCGGCGTACGTGCAGTGGTTGCAGATCCGCGGGAGGTAGAAGAACCAGATCGGGTGCGTATCCTCGTCGAAGTGGACGTCCAGATCCATCTCCTCGCCGGCGGTCTCGTCCTCGCCGAGGTTGGGGTACCGCCAGTCGTCTTCGATGTCCGGCATGAAGCCGGCAACGTCCTCGTTGATACGCTCCTCGGTCGGGTGGTTCTCCGGATCGTCCCAGTCGACGTCCTCCGTTTCGAAGATGGTGTCTCCCTCGTAGGTATCGCCGTCCCACTCCATCGTACCCATGTCTTCTAAGGTCCGTTTGTCCCACCCGATCGGATGGGCGCCGTAGGGCTTGGTCTCGACGTTGTTCCAGAACATGTGCTCCTGGCCCTCCTCGTGGGTCCATGTCGTTTTGCAGGCCAGGGTGCAGGTCTGGCACTCGATGCACTTGTTCAGGTCGAACATCGCCGCCCACTGTCGCTCGGGACGTGACTCCTCGTAGGGAAACTCGACCTCGCGATTCAGCTGCCAGTTGTGAACCTGTGGCATCGTTAGTCACCTCCGGTCTCGATAAACTCGCCGTCCAGATACTGTTCCATGGCGTCGTCCTCGTAGCCGGGACGGAGCCCCATCTCGGCGACGCGCCAGAGCCGCTCGCGCTCGTCGTCGTCCTCGTCCAGGAGCCCGCCGTCCTCGGCGTGTTCGACGCGAACGAAGGCCTCCTTCGGCGCGCCGTTCGCGCAGTGGACGTCGTCCCGGAATCCGACGTCGATATCCTGGCCTGCGTACTCCTTGCGGGCCATCGTGTCGGTCAGCAGCGTCCGCCGGAACCAGGTCCGGGTCGCACTCTGGTGGCTGCCGTAGCGGTAGTAGGAGACGTAGTCGGTCTCCTCGTTGCGCGCCTCGCCGTCGCCCTCGTCGTCCTCGAGGCCCGCTTCGTGGGCCGCAACCGTCTCGTGTGAGGCCGCGTTCAGGTTCATCCAACTCTTGACGATTCCCGGGGGCAGCGCCGGCTGGTACCGAACGCGCAACATCGCTCGCGTCACCTGGTACTGATCGTCGTCGTCCTCGTCCCAGCCGCGGTACGGTCGGTCCTCGGGGTCGGCGTCGACCCAGACGTAGTCGCCGTCCTCGAGCCCCTCCGCTCGAGCGTCCTCGGGGTTCATCTCGAGGTAGGCCTCGCCGATGTAGGGGCGGCGTTCGTCCTCGCGGTCGAAGTCGCCGTAGTTACCCCACCAGACGGCGATGTTCGGCAGGGCGTTGGCGAAGGTGTGTGCGCCGTGGCGGTACTTCGGCGTCATGTAGTTGTAGCGGAAGCCCTCGTCGCGATCGGTCAGCGGATGTGACGTCTCTCCGAGTTCGTCGGGACTCAACACCACGTTTCGAACCTGCCGGAGGTCGCCGTCCCGCTGATCGGGATCCCACCCGCGGTCTTCGGGGGTCTCTGGGTCGATTAGCGGGTGATCGCCGCCGTCGACGAGAACGTGGGGTTCGTTTGGCGTGCCGTCGACGATCTCCCGGAACACCGGCAGCGACTCGCCGGCTTCGGCGAACGGCTCCTCCTCGCGGAAGAACTCCATCCGGCCGGTCTTGGTGTACCAGGGATCGTCCTCCTGGGTCTGGCGGCTGCCCATGAACTTCGGGTACGTTCCCGTCATGATGAGCTTCGGAACCCCCTCCTCGGCCTCCTCGAGCATGTCGTCGATATCGTATCCTGCCACCGGGTTCGAGTGGTCGATGACCCGCTGGAGGTACGGCCGGGCGCGGTACTCGTCTTCGTCGATGAATTCCCAGTAGTCGGTGAACCGCTCGTCGTCCGTGCGCTCGGCGAGGGCTTCCGCCACACCGGCGTAGATCTGGGCGTCGTTGCGCGTGTTGTAGATGCGCTCATCGAGACCCGTCGTCGGCATCGTCATGACGAAGGGGTTGGTGACGCTAGCGGTGATATCGTGGAGGTGGTGTTCGGCCCAGGAGTCGGCCGGGAAGACGATGTCGGAGTATTCGCAGGTCTTGGTCCACCACCACTCGTTGGTGAAGTAGGCCTCGATCCGGCCGTTCCGGAGCATGTTCTGGATGATATCGTAGGCACCCTTCGCGTTCCCGAGGATCGAGTTCGAACCGCTCGTCCACATGAACTTCGTCGGCGTAAACATGTGTGAGTCGCCCATGTAGTACTCGCCGTCTTCGGGGTCGTACTCGCCGTCGTCGTCGAACTTCAGGGGCCGGTCGCCGTGGGAGTACCAGTGGGCTGACTGCATGTCGTAGCGAACGTTCGTCGTCGCCGGTTCGTCGGGATCGAGTTCGATGTCGAAGGGGTCCTCGCCGGACCACTGGTCGCGGCCGTTGAAGTACGCGCCGCGGTAGTTCCCCGAGTAGCTGCCGACGTTCCCCGCGAACCGGCCGACGTTCTTCGTCAGCGACGTGACGAGGAACGAGGCCCGGCCGAACAGGTCCTGATTGTTGTAGTGGTTCGGTCCCATCCCGGTCAGCAACAGCGTCGATTCGTGACTGGTTCCGATGTCTTCCGCGAGGCTCTCGACGGCGTCGGGACTGGCGCCCGTGACCTCGGCGACGCTGTCGGCGTCCCACGTCGACTCGAGGTACTCCGCGAGCAGGTCGAAGACCGTTCGTACCTCGACGGTGTCGCCCTCGACCGTCTCGACCTCGAAGGTGCCCTCGAGGCTGGCCGGCACGTCGAAGTCGTCACCGATCTCGTCGCGGGTAACGGGAACGAACTCCTCGGCGTCCTCGTCGCGAACGACGAAGTCACCCCACTCGGTGCGGAGGTCCTCCGAGAGGATGTTCTCCCAGACGTCGAGTTCGCCGTCCTCGAGGCGGTCGTCGGCGACCTCCTCGTCGTCATCGTCGTCGGTGACGACTGTCTTCTCTAGTTCCGCGGGTTCGTAGTCCTCGTCGAGGTCGCTCGCGCGCAACAACCGACCCTCGTCCATCCGGACGAGCAGCGGGAGATCCGTGTAGGACCGGACGAATTCCTCGTCGTACATATCCTCCTCGAGGAGTTGTCGGGCCACGCCGAGCAGGAGCGCGCCGTCAGTGCCGTTCCTGACCGTGACGAGTTCATCGCACTTCGTGGCGGTCGCGTTGTAGTCGGTGAAGACGCCGGTAACCTTCGCGCCCTTCATGCGAGCCTCGGTCAACCAGTGGGAGTCGGCCATCTTGGTGCAGATCCAGTTCATCCCCATGATGACGATGTTGTCGGCGTACTCGACGTTCGCGAGGTCGAAGTCGACCGTCTGTTGACCCGTCACCATCGGATGGCCCGGCGGCAGGTCCGTGTGCCACGAGTAGTTATCCAGGCCGACGGCCCCGAGCGCGTCGTCCTCGTCGACGTCGCGAACGTAGTTATCGACCAGCGCAAACTGGTTTGCAACGCGGTACATCCCCTGCAGGCGGATCATTCCGAGCAGGGGCATCCCACCGCGAACCTTCATCGTCCGAACGCCGGCGCCCTGGGTCTCCTCGACGACGCGCTCGTCGTATCCTTGCTCGAGGAGCATCTCTTGGCCCTCATCGCCACTGTAGTGGTCGGCGATTTCCAACATCGTCTCGGCGGCGAGATCGTAGGCTTCCTCGAAGGAGACCTCCTCCCAGCCGTCCTCGCCCCGCTGGGCGTACTCCTCGGGCATCGAGCCGTCGTCGTCCCGGGGGAAGCCGTCTTCGGCCCACTCGAGGAAGCCCTCGCGGACCATCGGGGCGTGGACCCGACGGTCGCCGTAGAAGCGTTCGATCATCGCGAGCCCCTTCTGACAGACGCGGGGATCCCAGCGATGAGAGGCCTGGTTGCCCTGGAGGTCCGTCGCCTCCCCGTACCCCATCGACGGCTGGAGGCGAGTGATCGTCCCGTTCGTGACCTGCGCCTCGAGGTAACAGTTGTGCGTGTCGTTCGGCGTACACGTCAGCATGAACGTGTCGTCGACGTCCCAGATATCGCGGTAGAACTCTTCCCAGTCGCGGTCGGGATACTCCGAGAAGACGTTCATCGGCCGCTCGTCGTCGTCGTCGGGTTCGTCATCCTCGAGGGCCGGACAGCCCGCGAGCCCGGCAGTTGCCGCGACTGCGCCAGCCTGAAGGACGGTACGGCGAGACGGGCCGCTCTCGCGGTCCGGGTCGGTATCAACCATCGAACCACCTCGGTTTCGGTCGCGTTCGGTGCCAGTTGGCTCGCGGTTCGTCGTTTCTGGCGTTTCTGAACGCCGATTCCGCGCGGAAGCGTCGTGTTCGAATCATGGTCCAAGTGCGTGTCGTTGTGCGTTCGCTCGAGTCCGCCATCGTTACCCCCTCCTCAGTTCGATCATCGCGCCGGTCGTCCCCAGTTGCGAGCGGTCTGCGGCGGCCAGCACGTCGCCGACGTCACGCCGGAGCACGTCGCAGACGCCGGTCGGGTCCTCGACGACGGCCCGCACGCGAGTTCCGGCCGTCACCGTTCCCAGTTCGTCGCTCAACTGCCGGACCTGGCTCTCCAGAGGCAACCCGCGCAGGTCGAGTGCATCGTCGGGCACGTCATCGAGCACCTCGTCGACGAACGCGCCGACCGTCTCGGTGAGGGCGTCGAAGGCCTCGTACTCGCGGCGACCGCCGGGATTTCGTTGGAGCGATCGATCGAACGGGAGTTCGTGGACGACCGGAACGTCGAGGTCGACCGAGCCCTCAAACAGGGTGTTCTGTGTGCCACAGCACTCGCATTCGAACCCGCTCATGTTGACCACCCCCGCGGCGGGGGTGACGCCTCGTTCGTCGAACAGTTCGATCGTCCGTCGCGTGTCGTCGACGCTCGCGTCGAACGGCGTCGTCACGAAGACGGCCCCGTCGACCGGCACGTGCTCGAGCGCCGCGCCGACCACGTCGTCGGATCCCGCGGGCATGTCGACGATCAGCACGTCGCGTTGGTCCCAGGCACCCTGGCCGAGCAAGTTTTCGACCGCGCCGTAGGCGATCGCGCCGCGACGAGCCGTCGGCGGATCGCCACCGACGACGCCGGGGCTGAGCACCTGGAGCCCCTCGTCGCCCTCGAGGGGAACCGGCTGGCCGTGTCCGTTCGTCAGGACCGGCCCCTCGACTTCCGGGAGGAGGTGCGGGACGTTCGGACCGTAGATATCCGCATCGAACAGCCCGACGTCGTACCCCCGCGCCGAGAGGGTCCGGGCGAGCGCGACGGAGACCGTCGTCTTGCCGACGCCGCCTTTCGCGCTCGCGACGGCGATCACGTGGTCGACCGCGGGTAGCTCGACGTCTTTGTCCTCGTGTCGCGCCGGGAGGACCCGAACGCGTCGGGTCTCCGGGAGGGCCAGTGCGGCGCCGCGGATCTGTTCAACGATGCGCTCGGCTAGACCGTCTCCGAGGCCGTCGATCGCGACCTCGACCGTCACCGTCCCGTCCCGCCTGTCGAACCCGCGGACGATTCCCTTCGAGACGGGATCGCTGCCGTCGGGGAGGTCGATCGCTGCGAACGGGTTCCCGGCGCGAGTGGGTGGCTTCGTCGTCATGGGCTCGGTGGGACACCGGTCGGGCGCTTTACGCGCGGTTCGGCTCGCGATCGGGTTTCATGTGGGAGCGTCATCGATCGTTACTGCGTGACACGGCGACAAACGGACAACCCCACAGGGCTGTGGGGTTTCATATGGCCACCGATCCCGCCCACGATTTGCTGAATGACCAGAAATACTGGACATAATCCCCCGAGTACTGTCTTTTGTGACCTTTCCCCTGCATACGCTTGCACCCTGTTTTGGGGATGGGGGTCGATACCAGTGAACATGACTGGTGGCGTACGCGTTGAAGTACGGATCACCGCACCGGAGACGTGTCCGGTCGCGGACGTCTCGGCGGCGACCGGCGGAACGGGCCGTTCCGTCACCTGGTCCGACGATCCGGAGACGGGTCAGACGGTCGAGGAGTTCGTTCTCGAGGCGCCGGACGAATCGGCCGACGAACGCGACCTCGAGGTACCCCTCGAGACGGTGTTTGCTGACGCGTCAAGCGAAATCTACCGGTTCGACCGGGACTGCGAGCAGGGCTGTCCCTGCGTGTCGATCGAGCGCTACGGCTATCCGATCGCGAACGTCGAAGCGAGCGAGGGATCGCTCGTCATCACCTTCCACGTCTCGGAACTCGACGAGATTCGAACCGTCCTCTCGGAGCTTCGATCGCGCTACGCCGGGATGTCGGTCGAACGGATCGTCCGTTCCGGGACGAAGGGAGCCGACTCGAGGCCCGTACACATCGATCGGAACACCCTGACCGACCGGCAGACCGAGGTGTTGCGGACGGCCCTCGAGATGGGGTACTTCGAACGACCGCGAGAGGCCACTGCGGGCGACGTCGCCGACGCGCTCGATATCAACAGGGCAACCTTTGCGGAACATCTCGCATCGGCCCAGCGGAAACTGCTTCCGACGATCGTTGGCGACTCTCCGCTCGGCTGAAGTCCGAGCCGTTGTTGCCCGCTGCAAAACTCGCTCCCGGGGACGATCGTGGACGTCCCTCGCTGCTTGATTCTGACGGACGCGTCATCAGCCCGCTGATCGTCATGGTCTCAATCCGTTCTCGGTGGCCAACTCCGCTAGCTCTGCTTCCGATAACGGGTCGATCTCAACGCGAGTGTCCTCGGCCGTATAGAAGAGCGATGCAGTCACCGTGCGATCGCTGAACCACTCGTCGAGGACGTGGTAGTAGACGCTGAGCTGGATTCGGTACTCGGACTCGGCGTGGCGACTGAGGTCCGTTTTGAAGTCGACGATCTCCGCGGTGTCGTCAGTTACGTGAACCAGATCGATCACCCCTGATAGCGTGACCCGTTTCCCGTCGGCCTCGAGCGGAAGATAGGCGCGTTCCTCGACTCGCAGCTCCCCCGGAAGTCCATCGAGGAACGCCTTCACGTGCCGTTCGTCGTCAGTATCGGGTGTGGCGTCCGTTCGAAGCACATAGTCTTCGGCGAACTCGTGAACCCGAGATCCGAACTCCGTCCCTCGTCCGTCGGAGACGGCCTCGTAGATGCCGTCGTCCATGAGCGAGTGCGGCGAGTAGCCTTCGGGTCCCGGTGACGCTGGCAGATCGATACTGAACTGTGTCTGCGTCCGTTCGTCGAGGTCTACTGACGAAACGTTCGGCTCGAGTGTCGCAATTTCGACCGGTAACTCCTCGAGGAAGGTGTTGGGTTCCTCGCCGGCTGCCAACAGCAGGTGATCTTCGGCGCGAGTCATCGCGACGTAGAGGAGCCGTCGTTCCTCGTCGTATTCGGTCGGCTGACAGCGCCGCAGCACGTCGGCACGCCAGTTGTCGTAGACGTGTGGGTCGCCGTGGGCGTCGTCGTAACGCTTCCGTTGACGGAGGCCGGTCGTTTCGGAGTAGGTGACGGTGCCGCCGGAGCCGCCCGACGGCGGGAACGCTCCGCTGTTCATGTTCCCGAGAATCACGATCGGATGCTCGAGACCCTTCACTGAGTGAATCGTCTGGACGGTGACCGAATCGGTGCCTGCGGCGGCCTGAACCTCCTGCGTGTAGCCGCTTTCGACGCCCCGTTCGATGATTCGAATCAGGTCGCCGCGTGTCATCGTGGTCGAGCTGTGCAGCGACTGGATCGTCGTGAGAAGGACGTCGGCCGTCGCTCCGTCGTAGCCGTAGCGATCGAACACGCGCCGCGTGACGGCCGCGTGCGTCTCGAAGGCCTCGAGTTCGGACCGGAATCCCTCCATCGCGTCGGGATAGCGCCCGTGTTCGAGGACGTAATCGATCTCGTCGAGCACGTAGCCGGCACGCTCTAAGACGACCGCCCATCCCCGCTTCGCTGCCGATCCGCCCTCGAGAATGCGCAGCCAGGCCAGCAGGAGTTTGGCTTGGTCGGTACGGAAGAGCTCGATCCCGCCTTCGTAGGCCATCGGAAAATCGGACGATTCGGCCGTCGAGAGCAACTCGCGGCCGAAATCTCGGGTCCGCGTGAGGACGGCGATATCACCGTACGTCGGCAACCGTAGTTCACCATCATCTTCGACGGCGTACTCGTCGTTGCCGACGATTTCCTGAATTTTCGTGAGGATCGCCTCGTGTTCGTCGGGATGCTGAAACGCCTCAATTTGTGAGTGATCCCGTTCGGTGTTCGAGAACAAGGAGACAACTTGCTCGAGAACCGATTCTCGATCCACCGACTCCCGACTGCTCCCCGGTGCGACGAGCGCGTTCTCGGAGAAGTCCAGAATCGACTGCGTCGAGCGGTAGTTCTGCTCGAGTTCGATCCGCGTGACGGGCTCGAGCGGAAACGAGACGCGATCGGCGTCGTCGTTCAACTCCGCGGCGAAACGCTCGAGTCGCGATTCGAACGCGGTGATGTTCTCGACGGCGGCGTACTGGAACGAGTAGATGCTCTGTTTCCAGTCGCCGACGACGCAGACGTTGTTCGTCCCCGAGAGGAGTAAGGCGAGTTTGAACTGAATCTCGCTCGAGTCCTGGAACTCGTCGATCATCGCGTACTCGAACGCAAGCGACTCGCGGAGGTCGTCGTCTTCACAGCACAGCACGAACGCGAACAGCTGGAGGAAGGAGAAGTTGAGGTAGTTCCGTCCGAGGGCAAACTCGAGGTAGTCGAAGTAGACGTCGTGGACGAACTCGATGAGCCGGTCGCGATCCTCGGTGAAGACGCGTTCGGCGACGTCCTCTGGAACGGATTTCGACCCGTACTCACCGCGTAACTCGTCGCGGTCGGGAGCGTCCGGGAGGTAACACTTGTCCTTCCCGTATCGACCGAGAGCCGATCGGAGCGTCGACTGCTTGCTGCCGCCGTTTCGCGGTCGATTTACCTCGTCGAACGCGTCTTTGAACGCGTCGAACTCCCCTTCGAGGGCGTCTCTGGAGTCGCGATACCAGCCATCAGCCGTCGGAAAAACGCCTTTCGCGGCGAGGGTGTTGATGAGATCAAGCAGTTCCGTCGGCTCTGAGAGACACCGGAGTTGATCGGCGTACTCGTCGTGTTCGTCGCTGAATCGGTCGATGAATTCGCGGAAGTACTCCTGCTCGATCGGTTTGTTCTCGAGGATCTGTGTCGACCCGGTAATCGCATCGTCGATTCCGAGATACGACGGTGCGTGAAAGCCGTGCTGATCGAGAATCTCGTTACACAGGCTGTGAAAGGTTTGAATGGGCGCGTCGTTTAGCGCCCGCATGTCGTAGTCGCAGTTGGCGACGATCCTGTCTTTCATTTCGGTCGCCGCGTTTCGGGTGAACGTGATCAGCAGGATATCGTCGGGTTCGACGTCGTCCTGGGCGACGATGTTCGCGTATCGGTGCGTGACCGTGAACGTCTTCCCGGTCCCCGCGCCGGCGTCGACGAGGTAGAGTCCGTCCGTGCTCTCAATGAGTTCTTGCTGGCCCGCGTTGGGCGTCGGTGCTGCAGGGGCCGACTCCTCGGATGGCGACGTCATCGTTGCACCTCCGAGTCCGCCGGATCGGCTGCTAGCGCTTCGTCGGTCTGCGCGTCCGGGGAGTCGTCTCGAGTCGGCCGGGATTCGGTCAGTAGCATATCGCGGTTGTCCACGTAGCGGTAGTTCGGTTCGCCGGCGCGCCCGTCGATCGGGAAGCGGTCCTCGCCGCGGCGATAGCGGTTCAACTCCTCGAGTTGCTCGTCGACGAAGCGTTCGAATTCGTCGAGGTCGTCGACGAAGTAGCCCGCTTTGCGGTAGCCACAGAGGTGCCTGAACGCTTGCATGCAGCCGTTTCTGACGTACTTGTAGTCGCCGACGTCGTCGACGAGGCGATCGACCAGCGCCTCGCCGAACGGCGAGTCGGCCATTTCGTCCGCGTCTCGCGTTCTGGGGACGTCGTAGGCGTCGAACGTCGCCAGATACGTCTCGTAGTCGCTTTTCGAGAACGTCTTATTACAGTCGTTCGCCGCGTCTTCACGGAGTTCGTCGTAGACCGTCCGGGACTGTACGAACTCGTCGAACGGGACCGGACGGTAGGTTATCGTCGTCAGGCAATCCTCGAGCGTTGCCTCGCCGGCAACGACATCGTCGAGCGTTTCGAGGAAGTGGAAGAACGTGAACTCGAGGGACTCGTCGGGCCGTTGCCGACGCCAGTAGGTGAGATACAGGAGCGCCTGGAAGTTCGGTCTGTCGCTCGGGTCGTCGATCGAGGCGTGTTTCGTCACCTGCGACGCGGAGGTTCTGCTCCCACTCTTGAAATCGACGAGTCGCGTCGGCGACTGGACGAGGTCGATCTTTCCCTTGAGTCGGAGGTCGTCGTCTTCGAACCACCGCTCGGTCGCCGGCGAGTCGACGTCGCGATCGAAGGACGCTGCGAAGAAATTCGTTCCCCGGCCGCTGGCCGGCGTCAGGAACGTCGTCTCGGTCGGCGCGTTCTCCTCGAGGTAGTCACAGATCGTCTCGAGGCCGATCCGATACCGCGTCCGCTGGGTCTCGAGGTCGATACGCCGGTGGAACGCACGCGTCTCTTCGATCATGAGGTCGACGGCCTCCTCGAGACGGCCGTTGTCGACGAACTCGGGGTGGTTGACGACGAACTCGGCGAAGTCGTGAAAGAGGTTGCCGTCGGCGAAGTAGTGCTTGTCCGGCGACTCGACCAGTCGCCCGAAGAAGTAGTCTCGCGGCGAGTTTGCGTATGCGTTCAGACCCGACTGGCTGACCGTCTCGACGTGATCGGGGTCGACGGCCGCATCCAGTGGCTCTCGTTCGAAGCCGTCACCGGCCGTTCGCCTCGTCCGTGCGTGGCGGATCGACTCGAGATCGCCGAACCGCTCGAACTCGCTCTCCAGTAATTCGTCGAAGTATAGACACGGCGTGATAGGGACGCTGCCGGCCGTATCCTGCACGAGATACTGTTGTTCGACGCCGCTCTGGAGGAGCGACTGGAAGCTGTCGACGTTTCGCTCGTACTCCTCCTCGCGGTCGACCCACGGGCGGTTTGGCGAGTCGTGGGTCCAGTCCTCGTCGAGCCCCAGATAGAAGACGACCGGCCGATCGACGAACGACGCTGATTTTGCGTCCGCCAGCAACACTCCCTCGTTGTCGCGATCGATCGGCACCTCATAGGTCTCGAGGTAGAAGGCCAGTCGATCGATCGCGTCCGTCGTGATCGCCTCCTCGAGTATCCCCAGTTCCTCGAGTTCGTCGCGGAACGGATCAAGCGTTCGCCCTGCTCGATCTTCGTACGCGTTCAGCGTCTCTCCGAAGGTTAGCGCGTCCGTCCGATCGATGAACTCACAGAGCCACTCGATTTCGGGATCGTCCACGTCGAGGAGTCGTTTCTCGTCGTGTTCGACCGGCACCGTTGCACCGAGACACGACAGCAGCGGCTTCACGGAGTACACGCGGGTATCGGACCCCGCCGTCGTACAGCGAAGCAACTGGACGAACGCGCGGTGATCGCGGTCGTCCATGAAGCCGGGACCACCGTAGTACGGAACCGCCGCCGTCTCGAGGGCCGACTCGACGAGCGGAGAATATTCGCTGCTCGAATCGAGCACGATGCCGATATCGTCCGCGTTCTCCTGCGAAACGGTGTCGAGAATCGCGTCGACGATCGCTGCTGGCGACTCGAAGATTCGAAACGCCGGGAGATCGAACGCGTCCTCGGTGAACCGGTCGATTGAATCGTACTCCGCCGGAAGAATCGACCGCTCGAGGTTCGTCAATTGAGACTCGCCGACGACCGCGACCGATTCGTCCGTATCGGCGTCGATCTCGTACGCTGCGAGCAGTCGCGAAGACGTCTGCAACGAACCGACGATATCGACGACGGTTCTGGCCGCCGGCGTGTCGAACGCCTCGTACTCGAGAATCGCGTCGGCGCTACCCCGGTACTCCCAACACTGGAGCACGTTGCCGACGGTGTAGGCGATCTCCTTCCAGCCGAGATCGGTCTCGTCGATCACCTCGAGAAACGCCGTTCGGTCCTCCGCGGTCTCCCGGCGGCGCGTCGCGAGGCGCCGAGGCGTGATAGCGAACGGCCCGAAATGGGCTCGCTCGAGGCGGCGATTGAGCGCATCTGCAAGCGGTGAGTCGGGAACGATCACGAGGTCGTAGTCGGCAACCTCGTGATACAGTCGATCGATCGGTTTCGACTGTTTGAGTGACACGATGTCTACCGGTTGCGGTACCGGACAATAAGTCTGTATGTCGATATTGTCGAGTGCTCTGTCATCTCCGGTGTCGTCTGATCGCACTCGAAAGGTGAATTGGGCAATTTACCTTACCGATCCGCGGTGCTATGGTACCAACTGGAGCTGTTTACACACCGATCGCAGTCGCTCACGGGTCGGTCGCTCCCCGTCTGCTCACGGCGGCGTGCTGCCGTTCACACGGTTCGCGGGATCGGTGATCCCGCGCTATTCGCGTCTCTGCTTCTCGCGTCCTCAACCGCACTCCCGTCGTGCGATCGGGTGTGCACTGACTTTGCCGCTGCCGATCCAAAACGAACGAATGTCTCCACAGCAAGTCAGTGGGTGTTGACGTCGTGATTCACGATATCCCAACGCAGACATCCTCGACTTCAGGGGTAGAGATGGCAGTGGTCTGTAGGGAATCCCCAGCCCACAATTGAGGACAGTACGTTCGGGTTTTACTATCAATAATAGTATCTATTGCTATAGTACTCAAATAGTAGATATGATGGTTTTCCATTGAGACTCAGTATCCGAATCATCGCAATACATTCCCAGGTCCGAATTTGAAGTGCTAAGATCCTCCTCTAGGCAGGATTTGGATCTACTCGAGACTTTTCCTGGAAATCGCTCTATACATTCAATCTACTTCTTCTCAATTTGGTTTACATGCCATATCGGGCTAGAATCGTCTTTTCTAGTTCGTATCTCTATGAGTCCGCTAACTGAATGTAATTTACCATTCATATCAGAATCAAGTCTATGAACAAATAATGGTATAAATATCCGATCGGCTGTAGATTTCGTCAGTTATTGGCCAAGGTGAATGCGGTGAGTTAGGCAAATCTAACGTCGTATAGCGATTCACTACGGCCCCTTTCTATATAATAATCCGGTCCAGCCGAATCTTTATATCGATTCGATCTCTACAGAGAACTATGACCAAACAAACAGCGAAAACTACGGAACGATCATTCCTCGTGATCAATACGGTTCAGAGCTTAGGCGGTGCAACACTCGAGGAATTAACCGGTGAACTAGAGATTGCAAGAAGTACGATTCACCTGCACCTCCAGACCCTTCTCGAGGAAGGGTATCTCACCAAGGAAGGTGCCGTATATCACGTCGGCTTACGATTTCTCAATCACGGCGAGTACGCGCGCTCACGCAAGAAAGCGTACACGCTGGCGAAGCAGACCGTGACTGACCTGTCCGACCAGATCGACGAAGAGGTCGAATTCGTCGTTGAAAGCGACAATCGCGGTATTCTCGTCCACGAATCCTTCCATCCCGACAGCCATTTCCCGTCCAAGGAACGACATATTTCAACTGCGCCGAGTTCAGCCGGAATCTACTATTATCTCCATAGCGTCGCAACCGGTAAAGCGATTCTCGCCGAATCGCCCGACGAACGCGTCGAAGCAGTACTGGACGACTGGGGACTCCCCAAACAGACAGCACGAACCGTTACGGACCGAGAGGACTTCTTCCGAGAACTCGAGCAGATTCGAGACCGAGGCATCGCGTTCGCAGACGAAGAGTACGTCGACGGCCTGAGAGAAGTCGGTCGGTGCGTCCACGGACCCGATGGGAGCGTTCTCGGTGCGATTGCTATCATCGGTCCGAAGTACCGATTCACGGACGAACGGTACACGTCCGAACTGCCGGAGATCCTAACGGAATACGTCCACGACCTCGAGAACGAGATCGACGACTCGTACTTGGACGATTATCGCTGACCGTTCGGACCCCCACAAGTTCCAGCGTCCGTTCCGCACGTTGTATCACTATATCCTGTCGACCGGTGGAACCCGACTGCTATCCCATAGTCCGATGCCGGCTCTCAAAATTCGCCGGTCACTGCGAAGTCACGATTCCGCTCTGTTAACTTCGGTAACCGTTCCCGTCATCGTCCATTCCGATTCGTCTGGGCCCTTTCGTCCGACCAGAATCGATTCGGTATCGGCACTCGAGACGAATCGATAGTCCGCGTCATCGGCTTCGCAAATGCCCTCCGCCTGAAATTCCCGCTGGAAGAACTCAGCACCGGAGATACGAAAGACAGCTACTGTTCCGTCGTCGAGCGTCAGCTCGACGGGTCCAGGACTGAACTGGTGTATTCGCTTCGCGATCGGGTTGAGGTCTGCCATACTACTGTACTGGCGGCCACACCCTATAAGTCGTGTTGATCCGCGCCAGATCACACCGATGACATAGTCCAGTACGTCTGTCGCCACGAGCAACATGACGTGAGTAATCGTCCGCGTGAATCTGGTACTGTCCGTCGATCATTTTCCAATCAGGCACATGGCCCGAGTGAGCCGATCTCCGCAATTGCGTGTCGATTTCTGTTCGGGATACTACTATATGTTCGAAATGGATGTACTATTATAAGCAACGCTTGTTCGAGAACCGTTTCTCCCGTTCCGACTGAACACCCTATCCTGTATATTTTAGTATCCGATTGTAGAATAAATCGCCCGAAACCGTTCTTTTACATCGATACGCATGTAAAGTCCTGATGGCGGAGTTGAACGTGGAGTAGTCGAAATCCAGCTATAGTGGACTATTAAATAGATGTCTGTCAGAACGACGCTACATCGTCTGTATCGCTATTGTATGGCTGAGCGATACCTTGATTACGACTCCTCACCTATACTCGATTTCATATGGGTATAGAAACCGATGACCAGCATGCCGACGAGCGTCGCGAACGAGCGATCTCCGAGTTTCAGTTGGATTCGGACGATCAACCGAACGAGTATCGAGGGGAAATAACGTTCGACGAGGACAGTTCGACTGACGAACTCCTCGAGAATCTCCAGAAAATTAAGTCGAACAAACCGTGACTCAGTCGGAGAACAAATCCAGATCAAACAATTTATCTCGGCCTAATGGATACTACTGAATATGGCGCTTGACGAGATCCTCAACGGCGACCAGATCACCGGCCGGCAAGCCGCGATGATCTTTTTTGCTTGGTTAATGTTAGTAATAGCAGCTGGATTCATTATGCTATTATACACGAGTGCTACCATCGGATGAGAAACGCTTACAGAACGCTCACAGCTTACCTTTCCAAAACGGGCCGTGGGACGAGATCCTCGAGGTGTTCGGTCCCCATTGGGTAGTGAGCCGATAGTTCAGCCAGAGGTCCAACTCCAAACCCAGTGAGGGAAGTGAGACGTTGCGTTTTCTGGGCGATCCGAGCTCGAAAACGCACGCATCTGTGATACACACTCTCTCTCAGTTTGGCTTGGAGTTTGTGAAGCGCAAAGAAACATCATAGCTGTTTATGAATCTTATATTTGGTTTTCCCTTACTGAAGTCTCGCTTTCGAATAGTATTCGAATCACCGACATGATTGGTGCAAAGTGGGTTCAATTAGCTAGTCGAAGCTGGATTCACAAGGTATATTTCCAGCCCGATCTCTGTCGAAGTTCGAATCACGTCGCAGTTGAGAAGACGGTGATTCGGCTCGTCAAGGAACAGTATTGGCTGTACGCTGCTGTCGATTCGGAGTTAAACGACCACTCCGGACAACGCTTGAGACGACTCTAAACTAGGTTAACTCTGATGTGTTCTTCATGGAGTCACGCGAGAAACACGACGTCAAGACGCCGTATTTCTCGTCGGTGGAGATGAGCCGTCTAAATCATACTTGTCGACAACATGGTCACAATTTCAGATGTGAGCGACATGGAGTTGGAGCTGTGCTAAACATGCATTTTTTGAAATAGGACACACAACTCCTATTTTCCCAAACTATTTCGGTAACGTGTGGGTAGCAACTGCTGACCAGTGGTTTAAATCGTTCGTCGTTGCACGGAATCAGCCTACCCGAACACGATGGTGAGCGGGGTAGTATTCCGTTGACATCCTCCCGCGTTGGGACAGGCAGATCATCGAAAAATCGTTCAGGGGGTCGAGGACCTGGCGAGTTCGCGGAGCCGTTCGAGGTTGGCAATCGCCGGTTCGCGGTGCTCATTGATCCGCTCGAGTGCGTCCTGCATGCGCGGATCATCGAGGTGATCATCGATACCCTGAACGAAGCCGATCTGGCAGTGTTGGAGCCAGTTCTCGATGTCGGGTTCCTCTCGCCACGCGGCGCGAGCCCGTTGGGTGTTAAGGGTATATTGGATCATGTTCTCCGCGTCGCCGGTAAGTGGAGTGGGCGGGCACAGCCGGTTTTTCTCCGCGTCGTCGTTGCGGGTCGCCTCGACGTAGGCGGTGATAGCGGCACTGAACGGAATGGGGATGAGAATATACTGCACGGTGATCCGGTCGGGTTCGAAGATCGGCCGCACTGAGGGGGTCTTGAGTCCGCGGGCGGTGCAGTCGACGTGCACACGCTGTGGGTCGGTGGGCACGGTCCCGTTGTCGAGCACGATGCGGTCGGCCTCGAGACGCTGGACGTATCCTTTGCGGATGACGTTGCGGATTTGGCGCAGGTCGTCGCGTTCGTCCTGGCTGAGAATCGCCCCGCGCCAGGTTTCGGGTTCGATCTCGGGGTCGAGCGGGACGACCACCCCGTTGGCTGCAAGCCGTTGGAAAAAGTCGGGAACGTCTTCGGCCTCCGCGGCGGCTTCCAACCTCAGCGAAGACCACTCCAGTAATGATGGCAATAGCTCCAAAGTTTGCAGATTGCGCCTGGGAAGCGTCCATGGGTCGCGTGGTCGAATCCACCGGATCTCTGCCGGTGGAACGCCCTGGTTGAGCAACCAGCCGCAGGTGTCCATGGATGTCTTCCCCGACCCGATGACAGTGAACCCGTCGGCTGGATCGGTAAGCTCGAGGAGCTCGTTGGGGGTGACCAGCCGCACGTCCGGGTCCACGTCGAACGGTGGCGTATGAGTTGCGGGAATGGACGATTCCACGTAGGTGGCGTCCACGACCCGGTGCCGGACCTGCACCTTGGTCGTCTCGCCGGTCAGCCGCGACTCGAACCGATGGTAGCCAGCATCGGGACCGACGTAGTTGGACATCCCGAAAAAGCGGACCCGTCCTGAGGCGAGCAGCTCCTCGTCGAGTACGCGGCGGTAGTAGCCGCAGATCTCCGCACCGTTGGCCCGCTCGTAGAACCCAGCGTTGGAACCGACTTCGTCGATCGTGTCATCGCCCAGCCGCCGCGAGTTGACCCCGTAGACCGCAGACGGCTGGTGCAGCCGCACGAACGGATAGGCGTCGTTCCAGTGGCCACCCGGATTCGCTCTTTGGTCCACCATCACGACATCGGCGTCGGACTCGTCGATCAACGTGTCCGTAAACGCCATCCCCGACGCCCCGGCACCCACTACCAGGTAGTCCGTCTCAAGCGCCGTCATATCGAACCACCGGCGTCGTCAGACGCTCAGCGCGATTGCTCCCGGAAGAATCCCGGTTGATCTGTTTGTCTTCGGTTTCTAACTGATTACTAGCGTCTGTCATCTGATGGGAGACTATGCGAAACAACCACATATAGTCACTCCGTGACTAATCTGCACGGGCTGAGCAGGAACTGCCACGTACGGGTCGTTCGGGTAGTGAAGAATACACGCCCTGAATCCAAGCCGCCAAATATCCTATTAGAATCTGGTAGAGCGTGACATCCTCCCACGACTAACGTCGTGGATTTTCTCGCCTAATTTCTATAAGTGGCCAGGATGGGTGTGCCAGCCACCTGTGCCTCCCGGCTCCCAGCGAGCTTCGAGGAACATGGTTGTGGAGGCATCGTCCAACTCGACCACGATGGGGTCGTCGACTTCGGGATAGGACCACTCTTGTTTGTATCACTTTCTGCGAAACGAACTACGAGAAACGGGTACAGATAGCTATTCACTGTTCTTTCAGCAGTCGTTGATTGCGTTGCAACAGCTGACACCGGATCATCGTCTGCACGGACGTCAGAGACTGCAGAAATTGCAGAAGATAGCTATCTACCTTTTCGCATAGTAGCGGTTCTCGTTGGGACGGTGAAAAGATGCAAACATCAGAAGTACGGCAAGTCATGTGTCCGAAGTGTGGAAAAATCAGCAACGTGCCAGTCCCTGAAGCGGAGGTGGATCTGAAAACCAGCCCGTACAGACGTGCGTTCGGCGACTACACGAAAATCGAATGCTTGGACGGGCATATCTTCTGGGTCTACTACTGCTAACTGGATGCGTTTGCTATCAGCAGTTCAGCTTGCAGACACAGATATCTGACTCGACACAGACCAGTCAAAAAGACGGTCTTTTGCTGCATCTTTCCTCTCTATTCAGCAGGCCGATCTTGGCAGCGACTCGGGAGTTCGGTCAAGATCTGCTGAATACACAGCGCGAATGTTGCACGGGCTGAGGAGGGGTCAACGCCAAGATCGAACGGTCAGTATAGACCGCATATGCATCACAGACCATACTATCCATCAATTAGGGTTAATTTCTCACGTGTCTCAGTTGGAATTGGATTGACGTATTTCACATCTTCGTCGTCACAAAGACCGTCGAAATCGCCGTCAGTTGTAATCAAGTAATCGGCGTCATATGCTCGAGCAAGCGCGACGATGAACGAATCGTACACGTCGTGGTTTTTCTCAGCGCTGATCTCGTACGCCTCAAGCAGCGTTGTCTCGGTAGCACTGACGATTCGTGCAGGGCTACGAACAAGTGATTGGATAGCATTCCGAGCATCAACTGCGTCTACTCCAAAATTGCTCGTCATCAGATACTGCGCTCGCAACGGATAATAATCAAACACGAGCAAGACGTTTGGTCCATCAATTGCGTTTTGGACCCATGGATACACATCGTCATGTGCAGGATGATCATCGGTGAGCGCGATTGCTAGTACGTTCACGTCAGTAAGAACTGTCACTTCAGTAGGGAGAGAATCAGTCATCAGATAGTCGCTCACTGGTCCATCGGACCGAAGAGGGTTTCTCCGGCATCAGTTGGTGTCGTGTTCTCCCAGTTCTTCTGACCGGCTGTTGCTGTCTCTAATTTCGAGCTTGGTTTGGGGTTGACTTCAAGGACCGACCCGACGAGGGTTGCAGGAATCTCATCGTTTGATTCGATTCCTAATCGGTCCCGAACCTCTTTTGGGAGTGTTACCCGCCCTCTATCGTCCACTGTGAGTGTGAGTTCTTCCCCGTTGTTCGCTTCAAATGCGGACTTTCCCATTTTGAATCACCTGATTCCCACTACTGTGTTGACATACAAAACTCTTGCGCCACTCGAAATGTTGATCAGTTCGCATCTGTAGTGAGCAGATGGTACACATCTTACGGCGTGAAACAAACGGGGTCGTTGTACTGCATCCATCCTCTGGATTCAGCAGTTCATTCTTTGCAGTAATTCGGTAGTTCAATCAAGCTCTGCTGCATACACAGCGCGTATCGGTTACAATGAGTTGGCGAATTGACTCACTACCCGATTGAATCGCTCGGACTATTCGAGGAGTGGACAGTGCCCACTGTCTTCGAGGAGTTCAAAACGACTATCTGGAACGAGTTCCGTGACGTGACGAACAGACGCGACGGTTCCTCGTTTCTCGTCCGCGCCGGCACACACCAACATCGAAACGTCGATTTCGGGAAGCACCGGTAATCGTGCGTGAGCGCGTCGAAGAGGATTGCACTTTTGATCGGCGCGGGCGTCCGCGAGAGTTCGTCGAACTGCATAGTTCTCATCTCGGCACTGGGTGGGTCCTTGAAGACTTGCTCCGTACCCCGTTCGATGAGACTCGTCTGGTCCTGCTGGACTAGTTCGAGCGTGGCTTTGAGTCCCTCCAGATCGGTGATGCCGTAGTCGTAGTCGTCCCACTGAAAGCGGGTGGCTTCCATATCGACATCCACCAGTCCTCGAAGCCTGCCAGTTCCGAATTGATCGACGTAGTCCCAGGAAACAAGCGCACCCATCGACCATCCGATCAAGACGACGTCGTCGAGTTCGTGCTGGTCGGGAAAAGCGTGCAAATCACGGGCATACTGCGCCACTGTGTGTCCCAGTTCAGTCACGAGAACGAATCTCTCGTGCGCTCTCTCGGGGAGCGACGCGTTCTGAGGACGCCTTGAACGGTGGGATTCGCTCCCCGAAAAAGAGGGACTAGTCGCCCGGTCCACGCCAGACCAGTGTATCGTCGGCAAGATACTTCTCGATCGTGTGCGCATCCGCTTCGATCGTCGTGAGGTGCTCGCGAAGAAGTTCACCAGTGGTCTCGTCGCCTAATTGGTCCACTAACTCGACGTGGTCGCGCATCTGAACTGCGAGCGTCGCGTACCCATCGAGATCACGTTCCAGGGATGATCGCACGTCGTAGTGGTGTGAATCTTCGATCTCAATTGGAGCGTGCTGACGAACACCCATCGGACCACAGACCGGCACACCGCCGAGTGCATGCACGCGAATCGCCAGGGCATCAGTCATTCCAGTGAGCCGATCGGCGGCGCCTTCGAGGAAATCACCGACGTCGTTCGATTCTGCTCCTTCGACGAGCCAGTAGTGTTTCCGTACCTGATTGAAGAGGATGTAGAGCCCCGAGAGTTCGGCATTCAGCGCTTCCACGATCCGTTTCGCCGTTTCCCGCTCGAGTCGGAGTTCGTTCCCCCTGACAGTATCCCACTGTTGGCGAAGGTGGTCCGGATCAGGCTTCCGTAGATGTGGTGTACTCCCCATGGTTACTCGAGTGCGTCCTCCCGAACGAGCGTGTCGTCTTCGAGAAACCGTTCGATCTCGTGGGCGTCGTTTTCGAGGACGTTCAGGTGGTTACGAAGACGCTCTGCCGTTCCCGTATCACCCAGGTCTTCGATGAGCCCAACGTGTTCACGTACGCTTGCGACTACCGTCGCGTATCCTTCGAGGTCCCCTTCCAGTGAGGCTCGCAGGTCGTAGAGGTCCTCGGCTTCGAGGTGGACCTCGGCATGGTCCTGAATCGTCGGCGGCGTGTTCGGTGGAATGCCACCGAGTTCGACGATGCGTACGGCGAGATCGTCATTGATGGTGCGTACGCGCTTATACGCGTCGGCGAGAAAGTCCGCAACCTCGTCGAACTCGGCCCCCTCCGCCGTCCAGTAGTGCTTGCGGAGGAGATAAAACAGATTGAACGTGCCGGCGTGATCGACACTGAGTGCGTCGATGATGACCTCGGCGTCGTCGCGGTCGATGCGGAGTTCGTTTTCACTGACGGTGCCCCATTCTTGACGGCGTTCACCAGTGTCGGGCTGGCGAACGAGGCCGATCTGTCTCTTAGTCATTGGTGCTTTGGTGAGTCGCTTCTTCGAGGATACTCGTGTGCGGGTCTGGGAACGCGAGGCGTTTCTAGCGTTCGAATCTGACCGGTTAGATTTTCAGTCGAGCTAAATGCCTCTCCTTAGTGCTTCTCGTGAACGTCCTCGCGGAGATCGTCCACATCGCCAAATTCCTCGTCGTATGCGGCATAGGTGCTGTGATGCAGGGCAACGTGCTGGGTGACGCCGTCTGCTGACCGGAACGGTTCGTTACTGGTGGTACAGCTGTACGCCATCGTATCTCAATCCTCCCCTCCCGTTCGTAAAAATGGGGCGCATGAATTGTTGTGACTAGAAAGAATTGTTTGCGATCCAACAAGCGGGAAATATGTTGTCCGTCGGTTCGGTGTTGTCAGTCGGTGTCTCACGGTCTCAGCCGGTTTTCTGAGCACCTACTGAGATGCTCTTCACGCCGTATTTCTGACACGCATTCGCAGCCTGATCAGAGATAAAGTCGTACTCGGCGTTCTCTCGGACCTCCGCGAGGCCGAACCCGGCGGTTTCGATGAGCGACGTGTAGCTATCGACCTGTTCGGCTCCACCGATACAGGCTGCCCAGAGATCCGCGTCGTTCTTGATGCCCTCGGGCAGCTGCCGTTCGCTGATGATGTCCGAGAGGGCGAGCCGCCCGCCCGACCGCAACACTCTGTGTGCCTCCTCGAACACCCGGTCTTTCGCTGCCGAGAGATTGATCACGCCGTTCGAGATCACGGCGTCGAACGACTCGTCCTCAAACGGCAGGTCCTCGATGTATCCCTGTCGGAAGCTGACGTTGTGGAAGCCGTTGGCCGCGGCGAGGTCCGTAGCTTTCTTGACCTGCTCGCTCGTCATGTCTACACCCGTGACGGACCCGGTCTCGGTGACGTTCATCGCGGCGTAGAAGGCGTCCATCCCGGAGCCGCTGCCGAGATCGAGGACGTCTTCGCGCGGTTCGAGCTCCGCCATCTCGAAGTAGTAGCCGACGCCTGCGAACGAGTCGATCGCTTCGTCGGGAACGTAGCTGAGAGTGTCCGGATCGTATCCGAGCCGTTCGGCGAGTTCGCGGCCCGTCTCGAAGTGAAACTCCGCGTCGGCGGACTCCGCGACGTCGCGGTACATCGATTTGACTTCGTGTTCGAGTTTCTCCGTGTCGAGTGATTTGCTCATTGTTGATCACCTGTTAGTCGCCGCCTGCCACCTTGGCGGGCGTGTTGATGGTCATATCGACGTCCTGGCTGAGCGAGACGAACGTGTAAACGGGCGCACGCCGCGCCCATTCGTCGATCAGATCCTCGTCGACGTCGGCGCCATCGATCTCGACTTCGGCGGTGAGGTTTTCGAAAACCGAGTCGGCCTCCTTCAGTTCCTCGAGGTTGAAGAGCACCGCTGGATCGAAATCGGTCCGGACGCGCGTCTGGAGGTGGTCGATATCCACGCCGTTGGCGGCGGCGTTGATGGTGATTCCGACGTTGATGCAAGCGGCCAGCGCCGACAGCGCCGCTTCTATCGGCTCGAGCCGATCGATCCCGCCTACCCACCCGCCAGCGTCCAACACTTCCTTCCAGGCGCCGTAGGGAATCGTGTATTCGCGCGTTCCACGAGCGATCGTTTCGCCCCCGAGCTCGTAGCTATCGACTTTCGCCAGGCTGTGTGCAGCCGTCCCTTCGTAGGTCGCAGATGCTCGGAGGCCAAGCTCGACTGCGTCGGGGTGTTCGGATGCGTGTTCAGCGAACTCCTCGAGCGTTTCGAGGTCTACTCCGTGGGCTACTTGACTTTCGTTTGACATGGTTTATTGTCCCCCTGCGAGCGAGACTACGAAGGGAAAACTGTTGTAGCTATTTCGTGCCGTTCCGGCAGGTGCAGCCAGTTTTGCAGTCGTTGAAGAAACGTCAACGGTTGCGATTTGGCGTGGCGTGAGCCCGCCACGCACACGTCGGTAAATCGTCATCCGATGAGCTGTTGATATTCGAGCGGTCGAGCCTCGGCTCTGTATGTCGTGTACACCGATTCTGCCCACTCGTCTGCCGCCGGCGTGTCGGTGTCGATCAACACCTCAACTCCTGCGCTGTCGGGGTCGTAATCGTTCACAGCGATTCGGTCGTCGAAGAAGCTGAGCCCGTAGGGAGGCACATCGTCGTGGACGAGCGGATTCAGATTGCCGCTTTCGAGGATGTCCGAGCAGAGTTCGGGGTACGTCGAAAGAACGTATCTGGCGGCGTTCGGCGGATTAATGATTTCAGCCTGCATTCCGCCGAGGACCTGCTGACGGAATTCCTCCCGGCAGGGCTCGAGCAAGGCGATGTCGACTCCAAGAAACCGAAATCGATCGGCATCCTGGAGCAACGACCTGAATCGTCCAATCGGACGGTACGGCGCGTCGTGGTCGGCGACGGTCACCGTCATCTCCGAGCTCATCTCGATCGTGAACTCGATCACATCGTCCGGAAGCCAGTGCCACACGTCACGCAACTTCCGTTCGGCTTCGACTCGTTCGAGCAGGTCCTCCATCCCGGAGGCGATACCCTCTCCCAGAGTCGTTGCCACGAACTGGTATCCTTCTTTCCGGATCCAGTTTCGGTCTCCGAATTCGGTTAGCGTCCGGCGGATGGTAGACGACGACACCCCGGTCAACTCGCAGAGTTCGGAGCGACTCCGGGGACGGTCTGTCAACGCGACAAGCGTCGGGACGCGATGTTCGGACCGGGTTAAATACGCGACGTCTCCAATCGGTGAGTCTTGCCTATAGTGGTCCATGTTAACACCCATCAATTAGAGTACACCAACAACTGTGAAAACGATTGCCCCCTGCTCACGTCACAGTTGTTGACATCCTCCTCCGCCTGAAGGTGGAAGAATTTCGGCCGAAGTTGGGAGATTACACATCGATGTCGGGGAGGGAGTAAGCTGCCTCCGCTTTGAAATACACAATTGTCACGTCATCCAGTGAAACTCGTCAGATCCGTTTCTCGAGTCTCGCCAAGTTCTCGTTGAATGTCTGTCTCTTCCCACCCCAGCGGTGAAAGTACACTCTCGACGGCTCGGACGAGTTCCGTTTCGTAGTACGACGGATCATACGACTTGCTCTCTTCGTGAGCCAATGCAACCCGCTCCCTCGAATCCTTCTCGTCGTCGACGACCACGTATTCAACGTCCTGTCCTGGATGGACGGCAAGACCCTGATCACGGGCACGTTTCAGCGCCGCCACGTTCTGTGTGTTTTGCGTGTACCCTTCGAGCGGTTTGGAGACGCGATTTCTCTCGACTAGTTGTTCTACCGCGATATCTCCCGAACGAAGGTTCTCGATTGCAGTCTCGAGATGGCTGAGCACGGCCGCTGGTGATCGGGTTGCATCGAGGCGTTCGAGACATGTCCGTTGGACGTCCTCGATGAATGTCGGCGTCGATCGCTGCCGCGCTTCGATGCCTCTGATCTTGAATTCATCTTCGCCATCGACCTTCCCGAAGTACTTCGTCAACGCACCGGCGGTACCCTCGCGTTGCGGGACGAACGCGACCCAGTCGTAGCGGGCTTCGTGTTCGAGTCGGATATCTACGGCCGCCGAAATCTCACTCGAGAGCGTCTCGAGATCGGTCCGATCGCCTTCGTCACCGTTCGGGTCTGGGGTCACCCAGATCGAATCAACGATGCCGTGAACGACTCGCCATCCGCCGGCTTCCAGACGTTGCTTGGCCGTCAGCAGAATTTCTCGAGCGAACGCGTTGATCGCCTCGTGGCATTCAATTCGACCGAACTTCGCGTTGCTGAACCCCTGGTACCCAAAGCAGGCAACGAGGATCCACTTTAGCGCCGCCGATCGTCCCTCGAGTTCTGTGAGTCGGTTTTCATCGGGATCGTCACACTGCTGTTCGCGGCCGATGGCGGCTTTGATCTCATCGCGGGCGTCGATTATCGGCTCGAGGACGTCGACGAGATAGCCGCGCTCGTCACAGATCGAGTAACCGAGTCCAGGGACATCGTCGCGGTCACGATGACACTCACATCGGATAACGTCCGGAGAAACGTTTCGCGTACAGATGATGTTCGGATACAGACTCGAGAAATCGAGTTCGTGAACGTCCTCGTGAAATCCAACTTCCGGTGCGAAAATGAATCCCCCGCGGTCGGCGTCGTGGAGTGTTCCCATTGATTTATAGAATTCATGTCGCCAGGAGTTCCAGGGCACGAGGACGCCGCGGTCGTGAGCCTCACAAATCTGGATCGCCGTGAGAACGTTTCCGATCGATGCCCAGGCGAGTTCTTGAACGGGTTTCTTCGAGCGCGAGACGAGATCGAGGACGCCATCAAGATTTGTCTCGTCGTAGAAGAACGTGTTCGACTCGTCGATAATCGCTCTTCCAGGGACGTTATATCGAGCGGGAGAATGGCCGACCCGGCCGTAACTCGAGTACGTCGACTGACTTGCGAGTTGCTGGTAGTCGATATCGGGCCACCGACTCAGGGAAAAGTCGTCGACACCGGCAGTCGCGGCCATCCCGTACAGCGTCGGAATGATCTCGCTCGTCGAGCAGACCAGGATATCCGGATCGCGTCTCTCGAGCGCGGTTTGAACCGCGGTCAGGATATCCGCTGGTTGACCGCTGACCGTCTCCCCAGCGACGGACAGTTCAGCGTATGTCTCATCGCCTGCTTCCGTCAGCGGTACGCCGAGACGGAGTCTCGATAGGTCTGCCGTCGGTATCGGATCGATTCCCCTCTCCAAGCAGTACCGGAATTCTCGAGAGAAGTCAACGTTGAAGAAGGCGAGGTCGCCAATCGGATATTCGGACAGCTGTCGAGTCCGGTTAGCAAGCGCAGTAACTCGATCGATGTGGACAACGTCGACAGCCAGGACAGGTCCCTCAGCACGTCGAAAGCCGGGTCGTCGGGAACGAATCTCGGTTGAGACGACGTCAGGATGTCGATCGTAGACTGCCCGGAGTTTCGAAAGATCGAGATCTCTTTCAGGCGAGCGAGGTGCAACGTAGAAACGCGGTGTGTACTCATCACACTCGGTCACGACGGCACCGTCTGGCGTTGGTTCCCACTCGAGGACGCGGCCATCATCGAGGAAATCGATCGTGAAGGGCATGGCTATTCGTCTCTCTCACGCAAATCGGCCTCTCGGCCGTCTCTTTCGTCGAGCGCAGCCTCGAGTTCCTCGAGGCGTTCTTCGTGTGCATCCAGACGAGCCTCTTGCTCGAGATCCACGCTGAGCAGCGCCGGTAGTAGTGGATTTTGGTGGTTCAGGAGTCCGCCGGCATCAGCATGCTCGCGAGCGTACTCGAACAACTGGTCGAAGCGAGGCTGATCACGACGCCGAAGCACTCGCCGGAACTCCGTCCACCGCTCCTCGATAGCTCGGAGCGCGTCCCGGTACGTCGGGTTGGTTCGGCCCATCGCTATCGCCCTCCTGTACCAGCCGCAGTCCACGCATCGAGCAGTGGATTCACACTGAGCGTTGTCGTCTCACCGCCGGCAGTTACGCCAGCCCCGACGCCTCCAGCGCTCTCCGCTGAAGCCGACGGAGTTACCGGCTCTATACCGAGTTGCTTTGCTCGAGCACTGAGCAGCTGTTGCCAATACGCGAACGTGGTCTGATAGTACGTGCCGTCGCCAACCGGGTATACGAGCGTCTCGAACTCATCGCCCACGAACCGCGGTCCCATTCGAGTTTGCTCACACCTCAGATGACGGTCAGCAGCGGTCTCGATCGAAGCCGTAAATTCGTCGTTCCTACTGCGGGTGACGAGTACGGGGATATCGTACCCTTCGGCATAGGTCGCCAATCGCGCGAGTGTTCGGGCCTGGAGAGTCTCCGCCTGTGTTCCTCGGAGTGTCTCATCGCTCCGATACTGCACGTCGACCGCTGGAACCACGAGAAGTGAGGGCGTATGGGAGGAGGCCTCGTCGCGATTTGCTCTCCGTTGACGTGATGCGTTCGAATCGGTTGTCGACTGCTGGATTGACCGATTCATCGCCTTCGGGAGAGCACAGATTGCGCCGTAGTGTTGATACGCAGTGAAACCGCGAGCGACGTTGATCCGATCAAGTAACCGCTGACTGGGTGCGATCCGAGCGAGTGCAGTCGTCGTAGCGTGACCATTTCCATCAACCCAAAAGGCAGCCCCATCGTGTAGGAGTAGATGATCGAGGACGAGCGACTGCAAAATTGGAACCCCGCGGTTGCCGTCGATGTCCAGGAGCGTAATGCCGTCCTCGAGGGAAGGTAGTAGGAGATCATCGCTTGCCGGGTCAGCTCGCTTGACAAGGTCACGATTGCGATCGGCACCTCGAGTCTGTCGATCGGCCACAAACCGATTCGATGTTGACGTGTCGTTTCTAGGCATACTCGACTAGACACTCGCTCTTTCAATAAGCCGAAGCGTGTCGCTTCCGCATTTCCGGGAATACTACTAAACGGGGAAATTCACTGCTCTACACCCGTTGTCCGAATTTCGGCTGTCGTTTCCGGGAAGGGTTCCTGAATCAGTGAACAGTCAGTACAGGCGAACACGTTACCGGAGCAGTTTCCGATCTCTCGGATAGGCGTCAAAAACGGCCTGCTGAGTATAGAAGATATAGTCAGCAAAAACGGACCCTGTGGAAGATCGGAGACGGTTGCTGAACCGTCAGTTCGATTCACGCACAAACCCGAGTACTTCGCTCGTGAACCAGTCCGGTGCGCTGGCGACTGCTCCGTGGCCGTATCCGTCGATGCTGACGACCCGGGCGTTCGGGAGCGCGTCGGCGACCGCGTTCGTTGCGTCGAGAAGCCACTCAGCGGTCTCGCTGGCGGCCAACAGCAGCGTTGGGACGGTCAACTGTGCGAAGCGGTCCGGGTCGAACTGGTAGTCGGCTTCGGCTTCAGCCTCTATCTTGGGGATCACGGTTTCGATGAAGGTCTCCACGTACTCCGGCCAAATGGGATGGTTGCGCAATTGCTCGACTTCCTCCAGGGTGACCCCAGCGGGCCCTTCCAGGAAGGTCGACAGCGCCCGATCGCGGTTCCCCTCATCCAACATGGCGACCATCGTTTCGAAGCCCTCCCGGGCGCGAGCGTCTTCGAACCCCGGAACGGGGGGTTCATGCAGGGTCAGTGTACGGACGTTGTCGGTTCGCAGGGCGGCCTCCAGCGAGAAGAATGCGCCGCCGGACTCCCCCACCAGATGCACGGGCTCGTCGACCGAGTCGACGACCGCGACGATGTCCTCGAACTCCTGTTCCAGTTCGAACTCGCCGAGGTACTCGCTCTCGCCGTGGCCGCGACAGTCCATCGCGTAGACCGTGTGGTGTTCCGCGAGGGATTCTCGAACGCCGGAGACGTCCCAGAACCTGTGGTCGACATCCGCGCCGTGGACGAGCACGAGCGGTGGTCCGCTCCCGGTCCGTTTGTAGGCAATCTCGGTCCCATCCGGAGACGTGACAGTTTCCATTTCGTTTCGCGTGTCGGATTCTGTAAATTCGGTCATGGGTTAGCCACCTTCCTGCACGTAGGATGGCGAGATGTGCGATAATGAGACTATTTAGTGAAATATTGCACGGCGTGCAACCGAAACACATAGACGGATCGGTCTGGCCTTCTATGGCGATGTAAATTGCTCCGGTACCGGTGTGGCCAACACTTCCTCGTCGACTGGCTGAGCCTCGCTGCGGTACTCCTGAAAGATAGATTTCGCCCACTCTCTGGCGTCGGGTGCAGCAGTATCGAACCATGCACGGAAGGCCCTAGTTTCTGGATCGTGACAGCAAATCGCGACACGGTCATCAAAGATATCGATGCCACACCGTCGCATGTCGGGGAGGTCATCGTGAACAAGGATGTTGCAATGTTCCAGGTTGGCCGTTTGCTGGAATAGTTCTGGATTCCAGTTGATGATCGCTGACAGGCACGTTGCGGGGTAGATAAATTCCATTTCCATCCCGTCGAGAGCCTCTCGAGTGAACACCTCGTACGCAGCTCCTTTGAATATTGTCGCCCCAAATCCGCGGAGTGAGTCGTTCTCTTCGTACAGTTGGATGACCCGTTCGAGGGGTTCGTACGGGTAGCCAGTAGGCGGATAGGCGATAACGGCATCTGCAAACAACTCCGGTGAGAACCCTTCCATTTCCCGCGGAAGCCACTGCCAGACATCCCGGAGCTTTCCTTCGATTTCCATCGCGTCGCACATCTCCGCGAACTGATCGGCGACGAATTCACCGAGCGGTGTCAGTTCATACGTCGGCCCGTTTCGTATGATCCATCGCCGCTCTTCGAAGTCACTGAGTACACGTCCGATGGTTGAGGAATGGGCTCCAGTCCTCGACTCTAGGTCGCGTCGATCATGGCCAGCCTCTGCGAGTGCCTCAAGAACTCCAACGCGGTGTTTCGAACTGGCGATAAATTCGATTTCCTCGATGGGTGATTTCATGCTAGTCGTTAACACAGGTCCAGTATTACATCTTCTGGAGCAGATTGAGGTGTAATATCACAGTGTGCTTGACAGATGCCGGAACTATCGATGAAAACTCCGGTACCAATACCTTCTAGAGTGACCGATCACAACGGACCTGACTGGGCCAATATCCAGTGCAACATTCGCGCCCTATCCGATACCGTGTCGTACCACATTCGTGTTCTGTATTCAGCAGAAGCTGAACATATCATTCAGATCTTCCCAGAAATGCTTTCTGAATATAGAGAATAATCACCCTATATTGATGGAATACAGAATTATTTGAGTTGACACTCCTTCACTGAATAGATGAGGCTGCCGTTGAGTCGACAAGCGAGTACTGTCGATCACGACTTGTTCCTTCTGCCTCGAGGAGGTTGTACTGGGCCATCTTCGAGAGATATGATCGAACAGTTCGCTTCGTCCGGGGATCATCGACTTCATCGACATAGTGTTCGTGAATCTCACTTGGCCCAAGGGGGCCGTGGTCCCGGACGACATTGTAGACGGCCTGTTGATGAGGAGTGAGCGAATCGAGGCTTCGTTGCCTGATCTGTGCACGGGCATCCGTCGCCGCGTCAAGAAGCACATCGTCGGTGATTCGCTCGTGGTTTTCCCGGTCGGCTTTGCTCGCAGCGGAACGAAGAACACCGATTGCGAGCCGAGCATCACCAGCTGCTGCATCTGCGATCCGATAGAGTTGCTCCTCCGTGACGACGTCCTGTTCGAGTCCCCACTTTGTTCGAGTTTGCAGAATATCATAGAGTTGCTCGTTGTGGTACTTGTCCATCCGGACGTGCTCGCTCGAGCGGAGGCGACTCACGAGTCGGTCGTCAACACGATTGAACAGGTCCTCCTCCTTGTTCGCAATACAGATGACCGCGAACTGGGGGAGACTGTGGAGATCGTAGAGAACACTGGGATCCTCGAGTTGATCGGCCTCGTCGAGAATAATCACCGTTCGAGGCCCGTTGTACTGTTGGAGCCGTTCGATAAGTTCGTCGTGAGGTGTTGACTGTCGGTGAATGTCGATCGTTGTTCCGAGATCGTCGAGGATCTGATAGAGCGTTCGAAATCGAGTGTAGTTCCGCCAGCAGTTGACGTAGGTCGCTTCAACCTCGAGGACTTCCTCGCGAAGGCGTTCGGTGACGAATTTCGAGATACAGGTCTTTCCAATTCCGCTCGGACCGGTCACGATAGCAGTGTCAGCGGGTTCGCCGTTCGTAATGGGTTCGAGAACGCTGGAGAGATGGTTGACTTCGGCGTCACGATGCTCGACTTCTCGAGGGACAAACCCAGCGCGTAGAACTCGAGCATCACGGATCATACGTTAGTGACTGTCTGCTTTTTCGCCAACTTACAAAAGCGTGACTGGGTGGTTTCCGGAAACGCTCCTTTTAAACTTCTCGAACAAGAAAAATAGGAAGCTACCGCGTTTCTCCGGGTACTGGCGCGATCTGAGCTCGATTTTCCGGAAATGGCTATTTCCATTGGAGGTACGGTCTAGTTTCGCGCCTCCTCTGCTGTCATTCGACCATTGAGCGCCTGATTCGGTTGATTAGCTATACCCCCTCCACCGTTTCCGAAGCTTTCAGCGATAGCGAGACAATCCGTCAAAAAATCGGCTTCAGTAGTCGGAGATACCCGACCGAAGCAGGTTGTTATAAATTCTGTGAGGGAATCATCCTGTGAGTCTGAGAGGAAATTACGATTTCAGAGATCGCGACTTCCAAAATCGAGAGTTCTATTTATAACCAAGGTGAGCGCCTCGAGGCTGGATTCAGAGGGTGAACTACGCCGAAGGAGTCATCAAAGCCTCCTGTGTCACCTAACCTACAACTGAATTAACTCCAATAAAGCGTGTCTATAATATCGTCTTTTCTCTAAGACAGCGATTATAGACACAGAGTTTATTTGTTTTCGGTTTGAAGAAGAACCAATGTCAGCAGAGTTAGCCAGCTCATTTAGCGATACACTGGATTTCATTAGCGAAGCAGAGGCGCAAAACCCGTGGTGGCGGTCAACTGCCGATACCGGTCTCCCGACGATAGACAAAGAGGAACGATCCGACCTCTACAATCTCGTGAAGTCATTTCACAGCACCAAGTTAGTTGACGACGCAAACGAGAAAACCGCCGTCTCTCGTACGATCACTGGTCCGTATGGGATCGGAAAGACGACCCTGTTACAGAAATTCATCAACGTCGCTCTGGCGTCGACCGATGCGCAACTCACGGATCGGATCGGCGAAACGAACGGCGATTACGAACTCGAGAACGCGCTCGCGAAAGAACAGATCCTGTATCTCCCCCTTGAAGACAGTCAGTATCAACTGCTGCCGGAAGAGTCGCGCATTCAGAAGTTTGTAGAGGTCATCGAGTGGTATCAGCAAACGCAGGTAACGCAGGGTGCCCATCTCATAATCGTCGACGATATCGACGTCCTCGCATCTGACGATCCAGACGCCTGGAAAGAGCCACTTCTGGACGTCATGTATGATAATACGTATCTTATCGTTTCGGCGGATTCCGAAAAGCACGCTATCCTCGAGGGAGACCACGAGCATTTTCGGTTGATGCCGGAGAAGTTTGCAGATTGGGTCGAACGGACTGAAGAGGGAGAGACCCGTGCGTTCGTGAAAACGCGGCACAAAGGCGGTGGATCAGATGGAGAGCCGCTGCAAGCTGCCCGAAAGCGGTTAAAAGATGGGACGGGAGACGGCTTCGAGCAGAGTCTCGCTGCCTTCGACGAGATCTACTTCGACAAGGACATTGCCGAGTTGAAACCGAACCTGAAGGAGGGCGTGAACACGTATCTGTATCACGGTGGACTACCCGTTACGGACAGTCAGCACGACGGCGCTCAACAAGGTCGTACGAATCTGCAGTTGTTAGTCTACAAGTCACTGGCGGAGCAACATTCCCTGCGAAATCCGGAGAATCTGTTCAAGCTCTGTGCTGCCGCCGCGCTTCCCGATGATGAGCCGATCAATTATACTGCGTTAGCCAGAAGCACCGGGATCGATCGTCGAACGCTCGATGATTATTTCGACTATCTCGAACAGGCGATCGTCCTCTCGCGTTCGCACGATTATTCGCTGCAATCACACCGAGAGGGACGGCTGTATCTCCGCGATCCACATCATATGGCGATTTTCTCTCAACGGCAACTTCGTGGATCCGATGCAGACTGGAATCGTGAATTCGAGAGTGCAGTCGCTCAGCAGGTGTGTTTCGATCACCTCAAACGTCTCACTCATCTCTCCGAAAACTACGATTCCAACGTTGAGTACGCGGAAACCTCGAGCGGCCTCGTCGACTTTGTCATCCGATCAGATACGGAACCGCTGCTCGTTCCGATCTCACTGGCGTATCAGGGCGTGAAAACGCCGGCCGAAGCCGCAGCGGCCGTCGAAGCGTTTGATCCGACTGACGCACAGCCAGCCCACGATGAAGGAGAATTCCAGTCTCCATACCGAATCGTTTTGACTGATATTGTTCCACGAGATTGCCAGACCGCCGAAACGCTCCAAGTCGAAAAGGACGGGTATACAATCTACTATGTCCCGCTCTGGTTGCTGCTACTAGCGATTTGATTTCGAGTAGCTGACCGACCAGGTATTGGTTTTGTGTCTGCAGACCAACTGTTCGATAGGGATGGCACCGAGCGAGCGCTGGGAACTGATCGATTCATCTTCACCTACCCACGTAGCGGTTCTGAATTCTCGGTACAGAATATATTAGAAAGGCGTATCTGCAAACCCGACTTCCCCTAGTATTATGTAGGTGCATCCACATAGTAGCTACTGCGACGAACCGCTCGCAAACCACACCGCAGCCATCGCCCAAATCCATGTCTGAATACTTCACCCCCAAGCCCGCCACGGTTGACAGCGACCCCGCTGACGTTGACCTCGACCTGACGTTCGATGCGACCCCGGAAACGACGCTGGAGGACATCGTCGGACTCGCCGATTCGAAAGCCTTCGCGCGGAACATTATCGAACCGCTCGCGGTCGATGCTGGGATCACGACCTCCAACCTGCTCGTTCACGGGCCGAGCGGAAACGGGAAGACGCTCTTCGTCGATGCCATCTGTGGCGAACTTGCCGCAGACGGATTTTCCATCGGCTGGTTACAACACTTCCAGAACACCCCTGGAGACGCCACTGAGATCGTGGGCCAAGCCGTTCGCGACGCCATCGCGGCCGCCCCGAGTGTTCTCGTTCTCGACCAGTTCAACCAGTGGCACCGTGACGACCTGCTCAACACGCTCCGCGCCGAATTCGCACGCATCGAGCAAACCGATGCGCGAGTCCTCGTCATCGCGACTACGGCATTTGACTCGTTCAGTTCGTCATCGATCCCGTTCGAGGCTGCGATCGAAGTCGACGAACCCGACACGGACCGGGCGTGTGCGCTCCTCGAGACCTACCTCGAGGAGTTCGCTGCGAAAAGCGATGTCGGGGTCACCGTCGACACGACGGACGAAACCCTCCAAGAGGCTGTCGAGGGCTTGTCCGCCCTCGAACTCCGAACGGGAACCAAACAGGCCTTCCAGCGGGTGGCTGTCGGTGTCGAACAGACAGTACAGACGGACACGCTCATCGAGAGCCTGTCCGTCACGGCCGACTCGAAACCGCGTTCCCGATTCGGGCCGCAGTCGGCAGATGCAACGGACGACCGATTCGTCGAGGAGACGGACGTGAACTTCGACGATATCGGTGGCCTCGAGGAGGTGAAAGCCGAGCTCCAAGCCGCGATCGAGTACCCCAAACAGTTCCCACAAACCTACGACGAGTGTGGCCTTGCCGCCGCCGGTGTCCTCCTCTACGGACCGCCAGGTAACGGGAAGACCATGCTCGCAAAAGCGGTCGCCAATGAGTACGACCGGACGTTCATCACCGTCGAAGGACCCGAACTCCAGGACTCCCTCGTCGGCAGTACGGAAAAGAACATCAGAAAGGTCTTCGAGTCCGCCCGGGAGAACGCCCCCAGCGTGGTCTTTTTCGACGAAATCGATGCGCTCGCCCCCAGCCGCAACGACGTTCACGCCTCCTACGAGGTCGATTTCATCAACACCCTCCTGGCCGAACTGGACGGGTTCAAAGATATCGACGACGTGCTCGTCGTTGGGGCGACCAATCGCCCGCACGCGCTTGACGATGCCCTCCTGCGGACCGGGCGACTCGAACGCCACATCCGCGTCCCAGTGCCCGACAGTGAGACAGCGAACGCGGTTATCGAGTCTCACGCCGGCGACTACCCGTTTGCCGACGACGTCTCCGCGGACTGGATTGCCGCTCAGTTCGACAGCGACGTTCCCGCAGCCACCATGACTGGCGTCTGCGACCACGCCCTCCGCTGGTACGCCATGCGCCGTGTCGCCGACGCCGGTGGCAGCGACGACGAGCTCGAAATCCGACGGGACGATATCAGGGCCGCACTCGAGGACTACCCGACCGACGTGGATGACTCAGCGGCCAGTAGCGACGACTCCGGCCGCGGCGGGTTCTACTGATCGCTCACTGCAGTTGGCGGCGTACTGTCTCTGAACGACGGCGACGGAATTCGAGCCCATCCACCCATGCAAGCCACCCTCACCAAACTCTCCCCCGAACTGAACGCCGAAGGCATCGCCGCTGTCAGTGACGACATCTACACCGACCTCGAGTGTTCCGTCGGCGATGCCGTTTCCGTCAGCGTCGGTGACCGAGACCTCCTCCTGCGCTTGACACGGACCGACGGAGAGAACGAAGGGATCGTCGCACTCGGGCGGCCCGACCGAAACGCGTTGAGTCTCGCACCTGGTGCAACGGTCTACATCACGCCCGTTCCCGCAACGCCTGCCAGCCGTGTTACCGTCCGGATCCCGCCGTCACTGTCCGATACGTCCGCTGCCTACCAAGAGCTCCGCGAGGCACTACTCGGCCGTCCGGTCTACGCCTCCAAAAACGTCTTAGTCGGCATCGACGCCATTGACAGAAACACTGGGGTCGCCAACGTCGTCGGCACGTTTCCGGGATCGGTCGTTACCATTACAGCTGAGACGACTCTCGAGTTCGTCGCCCACAACGACGGTCCCGGAGCCCCGTACTCGACAGACCGTGACGACCACGAAGTCGTCTACGAGTACCAGCCCGATACTGGTGGCGACCGGTACTCGAGTGAGACTACTGACGAGGACGATGAACCGGCCAGCGGCGATGACTCGAGGAGCTACGCCGGTACGAACGAGTTCCGCCTCACCGACGACGAAATCGCCGACGTCACCTACGACGACATCGGCGGCCTCGACGACATCATCGAGCAGTTCCGGGAAGTCACCGAACTTCCGTTCGCGTTCCCCGAACTCAAATCGTTCCTCGGCGACGACCAATCGACGGGCATCCTCCTTCGCGGTCCGCCCGGCACCGGCAAAACGCTGCTGGCGAAGACACTCGCCAACGAAACCGACGCCGCCTTCTACCGTATCGACGGCCCGGAGGTGATGAGCAAGTGGTACGGCGAAGCCGAACGCCGGCTCCGTGACCTGTTCGACGCCGCTCGCGCAAACGCGCCGAGTATCATCTACTTCGACGAACTCGATAGCCTCGGGCAAGTCCGGACCGCGTCGCCGACGGACACGACCGAACGACGGGTCGTCGGCCAGCTCCTCTCGGTCATGGACGGACTCGAGGAGAACGACGACGTTATCGTCATCGGATCGACGAACAACGCCGAACAGATCGACCCCGCGCTACGCCGGCCGGGTCGCCTCGGGGCCACGATCGAGGTCGGCCCGCCCTCGGCGGAGGGTCGCGAAGAGATATTCGGTGTTCACACCCGCGACGTCCCGCTGGCGGACGACGTCGACCTCGAGGCGATCGCTGCCCGCACACACGGCTACACCGGAGCGGATATCGAAGCCGTCGTCGACGCGGCTCAGCAACAGGCGTTCAGCCGCCACCTCGACGACGCCAACCTGGATGTCACCTACCTCCTCGATACGGAGTGGTCGGGGAGGGATCGTGAACAGATCATCGATTGGTTCGACCGCTGTGAGGTGACCGCCGGGGATATCGAGACAGCACTCGAGACCGTCGAGCCAAGCGGCCTCGTTGACCATCGCGTGACCGTCCCGGAAACGAACTGGGACGATATCGGCGGGCTCGAAGACGTCAAACACCAGCTCTACGAAGCAGCGGTGCTCCCAACTGAGTACGCCGACTCGTTCGACGCGATGGATATCTCACCGCGAGCGGGCGTCCTCCTCGCTGGCCCGCCCGGTACGGGCAAGACGATGCTCGCGAACGCTGTCGCCACCGAAGCCGAGGCTAACTTCATGCTCGTCAACGGGCCGGAATTGCTCGGTGGCGCCGTCGGCAGTGCGGAGGCGGAAGTCCGAGAGGTGTTCGAAACAGCCCGTGAAACGGGACCGACAGTGTTGTTTTTCGACGAGTTCGACAGCCTCGTCCCGGAACGTGGGACGACTGGTCCCGTCGGCGAACGCGTCGTCAGTCAGTTCCTGACCGAGCTCGATGGGGTGACCGACCGCGGTGATGTCACCGTCATCGCGGCGACGAACCGCCCCGACCGGATCGACGACGCGGTCCTCCGTGACGGGCGCCTCGGTGACCCGGTAACTGTTGGTCTCCCCGATCTCACCGCCCGCTGGAAGATCCTCGAGATCCACACCGAAGAGAAGCCACTCGCCGGCGACGTCGCACTTGATACCATCGCGAAAGAGACAGACGGTGTCTCAGGGAGTACGTTGGCGGCGATCTGTGACTGCGCGGCCACAATCGCGCTCGAAGAAGCGATCAACACCGACTCCCTCGAGGCTGAGAGTGCCGTTCCGACCACGATAGAGATGCGCCATTTCGAAGAGGCAGTGATGGAACTGACTGGTGAGAGCGACTCGAGTAGTACCGGCGGATTCGCATCGGCAGACTGAGTCGGTTCGGTCCGACACGGTACGGTCAGTTCGGTACCTCCTCGATTGTTGGTTGACCGCTAGGCGCTTGATCGGCAGATTACGAGTATAGAATTGACATCATACGTAGTCATCAATACCGCTCACTTCGACGTATTGCGAAGGGTCGTAGATGTATCCCATTGGCTGTGCAATCGACGTTTCAATCTACGTGTACTGTTCACTATCGCAGGAGACGGACACTCATTTGAGATTCGTAGAGGGGCGGGAAAATGTCCTCATCTCCGACCCGTTCTATTTCCAATTTTTTCGACGAAATTCCTGCCGAGACGTTTCCGTCAATATCATCACTGAACCCCTCAATATAAACCCGCTTCCATGAGAACAAGGTTTCCAGTGCTACCGTACGCGGGGTAACATTCAATATTTGATAGTGTCTTGGCCGCGCATGGTCGAGGATCAAGTTGTTTCACTAGTTACTAATCTAACTGCTGCAGGTGTTACCACAGCAACTTCTGTATCGGCTGGCCGTGTTCAAAACATCCTTCGGCGTCAGCGGTACTCGGAGGAAGTGGAAGCGGTTGCAACCGAATTCACTCAGGCACTCGAATCAGCGATCAAAGACGAGAACGCGCGTCGGGATACGAAAGAACTCAACGGAGTTGTTGATAACTGGTCAGACGTAGCAGTACGGCTCGCTAAAGGCTCCGATTCTACACACGAGCTATCGCCTCGAGAGAAAGACCAAGTAAGCCTTCTTTTTGAAGATGAGGAAACGGCTGTACGCCGAATCGCGGACGCAATTGCTGCAACAGAAGGCTATGATTTGGAACAGACGCCACAGTTGCGGCAGGCGCTTGAAGCAGCACTCACTCGAGCGTACCGGCAGGCTATCGCGGATTTTGAGCAGCGGATTGCGGGCACAGATTTAGCGGACGTATTCGAGACAGAGACTGGACTTGTGCTTTCGGAGAAGTTAGATGATCTCCGGAATCAGTTAGCAGAGTTGGGAGCTACGATTGAAAGTCTACTATCACAACCGGCTCGTGAAGAAGGGTTCCAACAGTTAACACCAAGTGGATTCGCTTACGGTCCCGATCCTCGTCCTGAACGGTGCTGGCGTATCGGATTTACGTTGGCAGATGTTCATGCCGGCCTGCCAGCCGAGCGTCTTGGAAAGAACGGGACTAAACCAGCGAGCCAGGAGTTGTTTGAAGCTCTCCAAAGTGGAGAGGACCACTTCGTCGTTGGTGGACCGGGTTCTGGAAAGAGTACGCTCTGTAAGCAAGTAGCCATTCGCTGGTACGAGTCACAATCAACAGGCCCAGTTCTGTATCGGGAAAGTGGGTCCGGGGGAGGAACGCAGTTCGAAAGCGTTGAGGCGTTGAAGCAGGCGATCTTAGCCTCAGATGAACACACGTTGGTCGTCGTTGAAGACGCAGTACAGCCGGGCGCAAGTGCGGTGTTCGAGGTGGTGGAAAAATTATCCGGGTACGAGCAGGTAAGCTTCCTGTTCGATGATTTACGAACAGCAGTAGAGGACTTCGACGGGACTGGACCAGTTGAATCAAGCGTCCGACCGCGCCAGTCTAACCTCGTTGAGTCATTGCACCGATACCACTTGCCTCGCCTCTCAAAAACAGATATCGAACGAGTAATTGCGGGATTTGAGGCTGCGACTGGCCGAACAGTTGACCACGATGCAGACTCCCTACGGAACGAGATACGATCACGGTCAAATGCCGAGATCGGTGACATGATGCTACTTAGCTTCCTGTTACCCGTTACTGGCGGAGATGGTGATACAGGACTTGAACGGAATGTTCGTAACCGATATGAAACGTTGGATCCGGACTCCGAAACTGCCATCAGAGATTTGTCTCGGTTTGATCCCGAGTTAGTAGCTGATGTTGGAGTTATGTTGACACTGCTAAACGCAAGTGGGATCGGCATCAAACCCGAACTCGTCCACGCGCTTGGATATGAGTACGGCCACGATTGGGAAACGCACGACGAGATTGCAGAGATACGTGCTGCGTTAGAAGGATGGTTTCTCTACGCAGTCGAAACTGACGACACCGACGGGATTATTCGTACTACGCACCGACTGTGGTCGACACTCTACCTTAGAAGACTCGCTTTCGACCATGAGGTGAATCAACGTGATAGTCGCCGACGTGAACGGTCCGATAGGCGTTTCGCCCGTTGCCTCACATCGTTATTTGCACTCTTTGATGACGCTGAACACCGAGAGGAACTTAGCCTAGAGTTTCCTGATTCAGAACTCATCAATCGCATAAACGATCAGCCAGACGTGGTTGTCACCGAGTTCCTCAACATGATTTTCGAAATGGGGGAAAACTGGCCGGCACTGGCATCACTTTTCGGAGTGACACGAACCGCAATCTACGACTTCCCGGACATGTGCCCAGATGAGAGTCGCTGTCGCGCGTTGGAACTGCGCGGACATACACACCGATTGCGAGGGAATTACGAGAAAAGCAGGTACGAGTATGAACGCACGCTTGAACTCGCTACTGAGCATGGAAACAAACACGCGGTTGCACGAAGCTACAATCACCTTGGTTTAGTTGCCGAAGCTAGCGGTGACACTGAAACTGCGCGAGACCGGTTCCAAGAGAGTTTGGAATGTTTCCGTGAACTTGGCGATCGGAGAGGTGAAGCGATGTGTTTCAGCAATCTCGGGTTAGTTGCACGGAAAGAAGGAGACTTGACGACAGCTCAAGAGTATCTTGAGCGGAGTTTACGTCTCTTCCGAGATGTTGCTGGCGGCCATATCGAGGCAGTTTGTCTTGGAAATCTGGGGATTATCGCGCAGAATAGCGGTGATCTCCCGTTAGCACGCAAGTATCTTCGGCGGAGTTTCGAAATTACGCGCAACATGAATGACCGACGAGGAAAGGCACAGGCACTCATTGGACTGGGACTGGTCTCTCGTAATGAAGGAAATCACGAAACTGCATCTGAGTTTATTGATCGGAGTATTAAAATCGAACGTGAACTCGGATACCGGGAGGGATGGGCGAAAGCACTCGGCGTTAAAGCACTAATTGCAAGGGACCAGGAGGACTTCAATACCGCTCGAGAGAGCTACGAACGCAGTCTTGACATTTTCCAGGAAATCTCAGATGAATATGGCGAGGCAACGATCCTTGGGGGACTTGCTATAATGGTACGTGCTCAGGGGGAGTATCAAAAAGCGCAGGAAAAGCTTGAGCGGAGTCAAAACATTTTCTCGAAATTTGAGGACGAGCATGCTGCTGCAGAGTCTGCTGGGTTACTCGGTGCAGTTCAGGTAGCCAACGGGAATGAGGAATCAGGGCGGCACAAACTCAACGACGCATACGCAGAATTAGCTGCTATTGGCGCGCCACTAACCATGATACGTGTCTTCCGTCATCATATAGAAGCAGAACTTGAGAGGGAGAACATCGATCATATCCAGAGACTCTATGACGAAGCAAAGGCCTGTGCGACAGAAGCGGAGTCCGATCTCGGATACGAATGGGAACTGATCAAATCTCACTATCAGTCAGTCGCGCAGTGAGTTACGAACTGGGATAATCACTCACTTTATTTGAACGAGTGGCAGACAACGGATTATTTTGTTGCAAGAATGTGTTCCTGCTTGCGGTTGTCGTACGTCTCGCGATCTGCAAGAACTGTCACGTCAAAGTTATGTGCCTGCAAATACGGAATCGTATTCGTATCCTCGCCATCAATGTGATGCAATTCACACAGCACTGCCGAGACTCCTTCCATCAAATCGTCACCAAACCCTTGTAGAACGCGGTGTTCAGCACCTTCAACATCGATTTTGACAACATCCGGTGGAGACACTCCGAGTTCGTTTACTGCAGTTTGCGCCGTATGAGCATCCAGTTCGAAGGTGGTCGGATCATCAGGAGTAATTGGTGTTGAGAGAAGCGAGTTCGTTGTGTGTCCCTCCTCTGAATCTACGTACGTAACCATCCCAGCGGTGTCTGCTAACGGATATGGAACAATTGAAACGTTCTCGAAATCACTTACGTTCCTCTGTAGGAGATTGGTCCGAGTGTATACTGACGGTTCGAAGGAGTATACGTCTACATTAGCGGAAAGTTGGGCACAGAGTATGCTGTACAGTCCCGCATGAGCGCCAACATCCCAGAAAACACCTGACGACGGGATTATGTTATCGAGCTGTCTGAGTATGGTCATCTCACTTTCCTTATCAAAGGGGAGTACCCACTTCCCATCTAGCAACTTCTCAACCTCGTCTTCGGTAAATGACATGGTTTGTATTCGTATTATGAGTCGAGTGGCGGGTCAGTTCACTTCCATATCGATCTTAGACTGGGCGTCCGAGAGCGCCTGAGACGGTGTTTTCTCCTGACACAACGCAGCGTTGCATTCGGTGAAGACTATTTCAGAAAACCTAGGGTACTGCGTAATTGATGGGCGACTTTGCGATTGTTCCAGAGCTTGTTCGAACACATCTAGTGTTTCAAACTCTTCACGAACATCTTCGTCGTCATACACTGATTTCCGGACGGGAAGCCGACTGTGATCCAGAGCGAGGCGTCGTTGAACCTCCTCTGACGCCATCCATTCGAGAAACTCTTGTGCAGCAGCCTTTTGATCGGATTCGGGGTTAATAAATAGATTCCAACCACCAAGACAGGCGTTATTCGCGTCAGGATGTTCCTCGTGAACTGGTAACGGAGCAACGCTGAAATCATCACTCACTGGTGTCCCATCATCGAGTCTAGAGACGGCGTACGGCCAATTTCGCATGAAAAGAGTGTTCCCAGTTTGGAAGGTTTTCCGGTTTTTGTCAGTCGAACTGTGTGTGACTGACTCCGGTGTGACATCATAAACGTGTATAAGATTAACAGCATGTCGCAGTGCGTCGACACCTGCCTTAGTGTCTACTACAATATCATCTCCATCAACGAGATCACCGTTGCGTCCCCAGAGCCAGTTCAACCACATAATTGTGAGCCCCTCATTCTGGCCGCCCTGCCAAATGAAACCGTGCTCAATCTCATCATCACGGTCCAGGATATCTTGTGCAATATCAACGAGTTCTGAATCGGTTTTTGGAGGAGCGCTGTACCCGTATTCTTCGAGTTTGTCTTCTCGATAGTAGAGTACATTAGCATCAGTATGAATCGGCATAGCCCGCAGTTCGCCGTCTACTGTAACAGTATCCACTTGCACCTTGATCATGTCGTCGGTGTAATTCTCCCGGTCGTCAACAGGTTCTGCCCACTCATTCTCTGAAAAATAGGTTGGCCAAATAACATCCATATGCCCCACATCGAATTGAGTTTCGTCGTGATCAAAGAGAGTCGTGTAGGTTTTGCGTGTCCCAGTGGCATGTGCTGGCGTCTGTTCGTCAGTCACTGTAATGCCGCTCTCATCTTCAAAGAGTGGAATCTGTGCTTTCGCGTCCGATTCGAAGTATCCCGGGTAGAGATAGCGGAGCACTCGATTAGGCGCATCAACCGTATCCGAAGTCATCCACCAATTTGACTCGAGATCAGATGCATTAATATCACTCTCTTGATCACGTTGTTGGTCATTGCTAGAAGTCTCGTCCCTAGTAGAATCTCCTGCAGAAGTTTCCTTCATATAAGCACGAAACGATTTTGCCAACCCTAGCTGACTCATACACGATAAAATGTAATGAGTCCTTAAAGACATTCCGACCAGAATGACATCAACTTTCACTCCTAGTCGACGGCTTGATCGATTGAATAGCAGCGCGGTAATACTTAACGAGTGATCGTGAGTAGGATTGCTGATGACGGACTCATAACTGTGATCAACCGCACACAGATGGCTACCTCGACTTTCAAACTATCTCACCAACCAAATATCAAGCATGCTATGGGTAAGCAATTTCAACGCTGTATGGCGATTCGTCACGGCCAGAGATTTTATATACACGAAATATTATATATATGGTATGACGAAAAACTCCGACTCCGAAACTACTCCTTGGATGAGAAGAAAGGTATTGCAAACTACAGCAGCTGGGTTACTTACAGGAACGGCTATCAGCGTTGGTTCGACACCAATCTCAGCTGAGGAAGACGAGACCGACGCAGATGATGAGACTGAGACTGACGACAAGGAGGAAGACGAAGCCAGCGAAGAGGAAGAAGAAGCGACGACGTGTGATGGATCGCCCAGTATGAGTCGGACGAGCGTGACCACACCAAATAGTCGGATCACGACCGAGGATCCAGCCGTGGTCGAGGCCAATTTCCGACCGGATCAGATGATCTCGGATGACTGTACGATCATTGTTGATCTCGAATTTAGCTTTACTGACGCAGGCTTCCAGTGGGGTGGCGGTGCAGAATGGGATCAAGCGACTTCAGATCTCGTGGTTGGTACATTCGAGGTTCGGCCCGGAGAGGTCCGCGACATCCGAGCCGAACTCCACACGCAGGGTGCTGAAGCCGGTGACAGTGTAACTGTTGTCGCAGACTACGAGCTTTGGTTTGAGGGCAATCCTGAAGAATCTGTTCAGCAGAGCGGCATCAGACATACCATCGAAGTCGAGGAACCGAACCCCGCTCCAGAAGAATCAGAGGATGATGACGAGAGCACAGTTGATGGCGTCCCTGGTTTTGGAGTTCCAGGAGCACTAGCTGGTCTTAGCGGAGCTGGTTACATTTTGAAACGTCGACTTACTGGTGATTAATTGTAGCGATGTGTAACTGGAGATGTCATTGCCCAGTTTCCGCTGACCATAGCTGCGCAGTCGTTTAAGAACCGGTCAAACTATGTCCAAAATACAAAATCCCCCCATAATAATCATATATATTATCGCTCTCCTTATTGCTAGCGTCGCAATAGGAGGTGTAGTATTGGCTGAGCCTAATAATAGCTCGATTGAAGATGGCACTGATAATATTAACACATCTGATACAAATTCCCAGAGTGCCTCTGTGAGTACTCTGTCTGCCAATGGTTCAGGCACGATGGGCCCAGTACTACGTGGGGAAGTGACGGATTTGGGTGGCCTTGACAGTACAAATGTCTGGTTCGAGTACCGCAAATCTGGAACCACTGAATGGCAGCGAATATTAAACAGACCTGCTATTTCTGCCGATGGTAGCTTTTGGGATGGACCATATGGTGCATCCCATGATGATGATTATGCACATATAAACGAACACATCAGGGAAGGCGAGGCAGTTAGCTTTACATACTATGAAGCTGGCTCAGGTGCAGACTTTCAGCCATATCTTCGTGATGAAAAATACGTTGCTGATGGCAGAATAGATGAAATTTGGAGTGGAAATCATAAAGACGTACTACCGGCGAACGAAGAAGTAACTGTACAGGTCGAATATGTTGGCGAGGAGGTGCGAATCTACGTCAATGATTCCTTAGAATGGACAGCGACGGATATCCATCAAGAGAGTATCTACTTTTCAAGCTATGAGTATGCCGGTTCAAGTGGAGAAAGTAGCCTCCGATTGCTTGATGAGCGAAAAACAACATATTCTCCAGATATTTTTAAGAACGAGATTGAGACTGGTATTGATTTAGAGGCCGGTACTGAGTACGAGATTCGAGCAGTAGCGGACAATTCATCTGGAGATCCGGTCATCTTTGAGACAGGCGATCCAGTTGAAATGGTCGGAGCAACGGATTTGAATACGACGGGCCCGACTCTACACGGGAATATTGAGTTAGGAGCACTTGACGAAGCGACGGTACGATTTGAGTATCGAGAGTCAGGCGACTCTGAATGGTCGAAAACAGGATGGAAGTCTGTCTCTGGCTCGGGCGAGTTCGCGTTTGCTCAACCGTTGGCATCAAACACGACCTACGAGATCAGAGCAGCAACCGAAGAGCTGACCGGTGAAATAGTACCCATTGAAACAGAAGAAACGGTCAAAACGCTCAACCCAACAAACGCAGATACGATGGGACCAGTATTGCAAGGAGAAGTGACCGATTTGGGTGGCCTTGACAGTACGAATGTCTGGTTTGAATATCGCAAATCTGGAACTATCGGATGGCAGCGGATATTAAACGGACCTGCTATTTCTGCCGATGGTAGTTTTTGGGGTGAACCATATGGTGCATCCCATGATGATGATTTTGTTCATATAAACGAGCAAATCAGAGAAGGTGAATCAGTGAGTTTTACGTACTATGAAGCGGGTTCAGGTGCAGACTTTCAGCCACACCTTCGTGATAAAAAACACGTTGCTGATGGCGGAATCGATGGTATTTGGGGTGGTGATGAGAAAGACGTGCTATCGTCGAACGAAGAAGTGGTTGTACAGGTTGAACACGTTGGCGATGAGGTACGGATCTACGTCGGTGACTCCTTAGAATGGACAGCGACGGATATCCATCAAGAGAGTATCTATTTCTCGAGCTACGAGTGGTCTGGTTCAAGTGAGGAAAGTAGCCTCCGACTGCTTGATGAACGAAAAACAGTAGATTCCCCAGACACGTTTGAGAACCAGATTGAGACAGGTGTCGATTTAGAGGCTGGTACTGAGTACGATGTTCGTGCAGTAGCAGACGGGGCTCCCGACAATCCAATTACCATTGAGATAGGCAATCCGGTTGGGACAGTCGGAGCAACGGGGTTGAATACTGCGGGCCCAACCCTGAATGGAGATGTTGAGATAGGGTCACTGGAAGAGGCGACAGCATGGTTCGAATATCGAGAGTCAGGTGACTCCAGTTGGGAACAAACAGAACAGAAAACGATCACCGAATCAGGTGAATATAGTTTTGTTCAACCGTTAGCATCAAACACGACCTATGAGATCAGAGCAGCAACCAAAGAACTGACTGGTGAAATAGTACCCATTGAAACAGGAGAGACCGTCAAAACGCTCAATCCAACAAACGCGGATACACTGGGACCAACATTACACGGGGAAGTGGCTGATTTGGGTGGCCTCGACAGTGCGAACGTCTGGTTTGAGTACCGTCAATCTGGAACTACCGAATGGCAGCGAATATTAAACGGTCCTGCTATTTCTGCCGATGGTAGCTTTTGGGATGGACCATATGGTGCATCTCACGATAATGATTATGTACATATAAACGAAGAAATCAGAGAAGGTGAGGCAGTGAGCTTTGAATATTATGAGGCTGGTTCAGGTGCAGACTTTCAGCCATACCTTCGTGATGAAAAATATATTGCTGATAACGGAATTAATGAAATTTGGAGTGGTGATGACAAAGACGTGCTATCGCCGAACGAAGAAGTGGTTGTACAGGTTGAACACGTTGGCGATAAGGTACGAATCTACGTCGGTGATTCTTTAGAATGGACAGCGACGAATATCCATCAAGAGAGTATCTATTTCTCGAGCTATGAATGGTCTGGTTCGAGTGGAGAGAGTAGCCTTCGGCTGCTTGATGAACAAAAAATAGTAGATTCTCCAGACACGTTTGAGAACCAGATTGAGACAGGTGTCGATTTAGAGGCTGGTACCGAGTACGATATTCGGGCAGTAACGGACAATGCACCTGGAGAACCGGTCACATTCGAGACAGGCGATCCAGTTGAGACGGTCGGAGCAACGGGGTTGAATACGACGGGTCCGACTCTGCAGGGGTATATCGAGTTAGGAGCACTCGACGAAGCGGCGGTACAATTTGAGTACCGAGAGTCGGACGACTCTGAATGGTCGAAAACAGGATGGAAGCCGGTCTCTAATTCAGGTGGGTTCGCGTTTGCTCAACCGTTGGCATCAAACACGACCTACGAAATCAGAGCAGCAACCGAAGAGCTGACTGGTGAAATAGTACCCATTGAAACAGGAGAGACGGTCAAAACACTCAATCCAACAAACGCGAATACACTGGGACCAGTATTACACGGGGAAGTGACTGATTTGGGTGGCCTCGACAGTACGAATGTCTGGTTTGAATATCGCAAATCGGGCACTCTAGGATGGGAGCCACTCTCATATCACAAAAACATATCAGAGATGTCTGCGGACGGTGATTTCTGGAGTTCGCCTAGCGGATGGGCTCATGATGGGGATTACGTCCACGCGAACGATCGGATCGAAGAGGGAGAGTCAGCGAGGTATGTCTATTATGAAGCAGGCTCAGGTGCAAATTTCCGCCCACATCTCCGGAGCGAAGAGTACGTTGCTGATGGCAGTATCGACTCCATCTGGACAGGGGATCATAAGAACGTTATGAGCGATAAGGAAACGGTAACTCTCCGAGTCGAACATACTGGAGATCAGGTTCAAATCTATATTGACGATGCTCTGGAGTGGACAGCAACTGGGATTGAAGAGGAGTGGGTCCACTTTTCAAGTTATGAGTTCCGCGGTTCGTCTGGAGAAAGTAGTTTACGTATGCTCGGTGAGTTCCAATCAGTAGATACGCCGGATACGTTCAACACGAAGATCGAGACAGGCGTTGATTTAGATGCTGGTACCGAATATGAGGTTCGTGCAGTGGCAGACGGTGCTCCTGATGATCCAATAACCTTTGAAACAGGCAATCCAGTTGAGACAGTCGGAGCAACGAGGTTGAATACGACAGGTCCAACTCTGAATGGAGATATTGAGCTAGGATCGCTGGAAGAGGCGACAGCATGGTTCGAATATCGAGAGTCAGGTGACTCCAGTTGGAAACAAACAGAACGGAAAACAGTCACCGAGTCAGGTGAATATAGTTTTGCTCAACCGTTGGCATCAAACACGACCTACGAAATTAGAGCAGCAGCCAATGAATTGACTGGTGAGATAGTAACCATTGAAACAGGAGAGACGGTCAAAACGCTTGATGCAACAAACACAAACACGATGGGGCCAGTGTTACACGGGGAAGTAACTGATCTGGGTGGCCTTAACAGTGCGAACGTCTGGTTTGAATATCGTCAAGCAGGCAATCTAGATTGGGAGCCACTCGCATATCACAAAAACACATCAGAGATATCTGCCGATGGTGATTTCTGGAGTTCGCCTAATGGGTGGGCTCATGATGGGGACTACGCCCACCTAAACGATCGAATCGAAGAGGGAGAGACAGCGCGGTATGCATATTTTGAAGCTGGCTCAGGTGCAAATTTTCGACCACATCTTCGGAGCGAAGAGTACGTTGCTGACGGCAGTATCGACTCCACCTGGAGCGGGTCTCATAAGAACATTATGAACGATGAAGAGACGGTGATTCTCCGGGTCGAACATGATGGAGATCAAGTCCAAATCTATGTTGATGATACGTTGGAGTGGACAGCGAAAGGAATTGAAGAGGAGTGGGTCTATTTTTCAAGTTATGAGTACTCCGGTTCGTCTGGAGAAAGTAGTTTGCGAATGCTCGGCGAGTTGCAATCTGTAGATACCCCAGGTACATTCAACACCGAGATTGAGACTGGTGTTGATTTGGATGCTGGCACCGAGTTTGAGGTTCGTGCAGTAGCAGACGGTGCTCCTGATGATCCAATAACCATTGAGACAGGCAACCCGGTTGAGACAGTCGGAGCAACTATGTTGAACACGTCATCTTCCGCTCTAACTGGGAACGTTAGTCTTGGCAATCTCGACGAAACAACAGTCTCGTTCCAGTACCGTGAAACTGGTAACTCTGAGTGGACAGAGACTAGTAAGAAGGCAGTCACCGAGTCTGGCGAATTCACGCATACTCAGGATTTGAAATTTGATACTGAATATGAGTTCAGAGCGAGAGCTGGAAACGTAATTAGTGAAACGTTGGAACATGAGACGGTTATCGATGATCAATTCTTTGAAGCCGAGATTACAAACACATCAGAAAATGTTCGTGTTGGGGAAAATATATCTGTAGAATACCGTATTGAGAATATTGGTAGTTCAACGGGCTCTCAAAATATCTCATTCGAAGTTGATGGGACAGAAAAAGATGTTGAGAAGAATATTGGACTGGGTGAGAATGAAATTTATGAGAGTTCGTTCAGTTACCAAACGAACACCGACGACACACCAGAAGTTGAAACAACAGTTGCTACCAATAACGACACCGTCTCGGAGTTGATCTCCGTATATGAACCAGATGAAGCCTTCTTTAGCCTCAGTAATATCGACTCAAATGAGCCGGTCGAACCTAATGATACTCTAGATGTGTCTGTTACAATTAGTAATGATGGGGAACTAACTGAGTCACAGGTAATCTCTCTGGAGACTGAGGAGAACAATGAATTAGTGGACTCTCGCTTTATAACACTAGATGGTGGTGAAAGTGAGACGATAACCCTTCAATGGGAAAATGTGATTGAGGGTGCCCAATCCAAAACTATGATCGTTAGTAGTAATGACGACTCTGAAATTATTGAAATCTCAATCGATAATGGTGGCAGTGGCTCACAGCCATCACCGTTACCCTTACCACCGGGGGAGTCATCACCGCCCAGTGAGGGTGACAGCCAGGCTGATACGCCTGAATTCCAATTAGAACGGATATCACCAGAAAGTCGAACGGTGATACTGCAAGCTGGCGACAAAGAAAATTTCAGAGCAAAAATCAATGGAGAAACATCGCCTACACCCATTCAATCGGTCTTCGTTAATGGGGACCTCGTTAATGAGTCTGAACTAGACTCATCAAATATACGGTATACACATACGTTTGACGACCATGGGGAACATACCGTTGAATATCAATTAGAATCAGAAGAACACTCAGACACCACTGTATGGGATGTTACTGCGCATTCATATAGATCAATGCCAATATATAGTGACCAATCTTCATCTGAACAACTTGAGATTGCCGGATCAACAGAATTGTTGACCTTTTCGTTTCGCAATCCAGATGTTAATGATCAAGTGATATCTGTCGAGATCATCGCCGAACTCCCTGATGGTCTTTCGATATCCAGTACAAAGGATGTTTCTGAAGGGGATGCAGCAATTCAGGCGAGAGTTGGCACTGTGGCTCCCGGGCAAACAGAGTCTATGCGTCTTAGCGTACAGGTACACGATGAGTCTTTGCGAGGCGAGGAATTGGAAATTCCATATGAAATTCGTCACTATCCGGAAGGCAATCCAGATAAGAGTTTAACAAAATCCGAAACATCAATGCAAGTTACTGTTGGAGATGCCCAAGAGATAACAGATGACTCGGCAGCAGATGACGGGACAACAGATGACTCAACTCCTGGATTTAGTATCCTCGTTACACTTCCTGTCCTCTATAGTGTAATTCGTGTTATGATATATCGACAAGAATAATAATCAGTTTGTATCCAACGATATTTTTATCTATTATTATTCTACCCATAGATGGGGCAGTAAGCTGCGTCTTTGATGATGTCCAGATACGTTCCATCCGATCCAGTACACAGTCGCTGTTCGGGGATAAACGCGTACGTCACCATCACGACGATCAAGTGGTGACGCAGACCGATCTAACTCCGTCCCTGATACATATCTGACCCAGCAACCCCCTGAATTC
>NZ_WUYX01000026.1:61024-69241 GCF_009834785.1 Natronorubrum halalkaliphilum | reverse complement strand
ATTTCCATAGACAGAATCGAATTCCTCGGCTTCATCCTTCTAAGCTAGTGATATCGGCGGATTAGATCGCTATTCAACAGAGCAATTGAGAGAAGTATTGGGAACGGTGTACGGAGTAGTATCACTACAGACACCACTTGTCGGCAGATGGAGTAAGGCCATTCCCAGAACTTAGCTAATTCATTATGCGGACACCGACGACGCGAAACTCAACAGTGGCTCGTGACCGCTTCTCACCGTATTGCCGGCGCTTGAACTCGAACTCACCAGTCACATCGATGTGCTTGCGCGTGAGCTTTGAGAGCTGGTCTTGGAGATGAATTCCGTCGCTCGCCGACGATTCGTGGGTTAGCGTTCGTTTTCAGCCGACTCACGAAGTAACCGCCGTTTTTATCGATCAACGCGAACCGACGGTAGCTGTAGAATCCGAGATCGAACAGAAACAGCCGCCCACGCAGCCAGTTTCCGGTACGGAACTGGCTGCTTTCGTGGGTTCGTTCGTCGGTGAGCTTGAACCGCGCGAGCGTTTGCTTGGTCACGTTGTAGACGAGATACAGCTGTGCTCCGGATTGATCTTCGTGAGTCGCTGGAAACGCTGTCAGAAGCCGATGCAACCCGAACACGGTTGCATCGGCGATCATCGTGTCACGGAACTGTGTGAGTTGCGGTGCGATAGTGTGCGGAACCGCGACCTCCTCGATCGCATGCGCGAGGAGGTCGTTCAGTAGATCACGGAGTTCCGGCGTAAATCGGTCGTAGAAGCTGGAGCGAGCCACGGTTTGGTTGGTTACAGTCTGATAGGCTCGCTGAAACGCAGCGATAGAGCGGGTTTCGCCATCCACGGCGAAACCCAAGATGAGCGACCAGACGAGCATCGTGATGTCGATCGTCCGAGCACCTGAATGAGTTCCAGATACGACTCCAGCAACGCATCCCATGGGGCCGGGAGCGAGAGTTCCGCCAGGAATTCTCGTCCCCCCACACTCAACGGCTTCACCTCCCGGGTGATGCCATGGTCACTCAACAAGCCATGGATCTTGTTCGCGTACTCGGTCCGATTCTCAACGAGCTTCTGGCGCCCGCGCACAAGTGCGCAGGCTTGCCGAACCTCATCGGCTGGAACGTAGCTTTCAGGGATCGATCCTAACCGAACCATCCGAGCGAGTTGTTTCGCGTCGACGCGGTCAGTTTTCTTGTCCGAGTCGGAGATTAACTTCAATTCGCCTGGATTGGCGACAGTCACATCCAGATACGCTGAAAGTGTATCATGGATGTGGTAGTAATTGCTGGTCGCTTCAGGCGCGGCTTTGGACCCAGCGTACTGCTGGGCAAAGTTGTCGAGGTTCGCGTTTTTGAGGCGAACCTCTTCGACGACCTCACCGTTTTCGTCCAATACAGCGATTTGCGAGTACCGTCATGTACGTCGATTCCGATGAACATTGGGTTCACCTCGGGACGCTGGTGCGTGAAACAGAAATTCACCTATACGGGCTTTCCCGACTGTCGCCAGAATCAGGTCGTCGGAACGACAGATTGTGTGCATGAGGCGTGCGACTAACTCGGGCTGACCGATGAGTACGAAAGGATGTCACAGAAGACATCCGAGTTCGAGCCGGCTATCAGACGGTTCGAACGCCAGGCCGCCGAATCGATCCATGAAGACACGGACCTCCTGACGGTGGTCCGTGCGTTTGACTTCAACGAGGTCCCAGTCTACAAAGCTAACGAACCCGAGTGGACCGCTCGCTACGACTATGAACCGATGGTACGAGCGTTCTACTGCAAGGAACTCGCTGGCTTGACGACGAAAGAACTTCACGAGTATCTCGCCGACGCCGAGCGTGCGGGCACGCTCGGCTTCGATCCCGACCACTTCGCACCAGACAAGACTGCACCGGGTCGGACCACGCTTGGTCGTGCGTGGCGCACCCGGTTTTCCGACCAGCTCAAGACGTTCGTCCAAACGTCTGCTGAGCGTATCCTCGGGGTTGCCCACGAGATGGGTAACCCACTCGGGATGCGTGCGCTCGAACCTGAGGACAAGAGCGACCTCTCTAACCGCTCGGAACAGCGCTACGTCACAGGAAAAGCAAAGGACGTCACAGAGGCTCTCTGTCAGATCGTATTTCCGGCGATTGATCTCGAGAGACCGGCTGACGGAACGCGGTATGACGATACCGCGTTCCTCGATCTCCAGAGCTACCTCGGGTTGACTGGGACTGCTGCCAACCAAGGGAGCCGCATCTTTGACGAGGAAACAACTCGTGAGAACGGTGGTCCTGACAGCGACACGCACCTCCACTACATCAAGCAACTCGAGGCGATTGGGACGATGATATGGGCTGCTGAGCGATACTACTCAATCGATCGCCACGTCGATGTGGCGATCGATATCACCTATATCGCCTACTACGGTGATCGTGACGAGTTCCAGATGAGTACAGGTTCGCCACCGAGCAAATCCTACTCGTGGTGTTACAAAATGGCGACCGTGTCGATCGTCGGAGAGGAAGTGAAGTTCACGCTCGGGATGCGGCCGCTGCGCGGATACATCCCTCGGAGAGTTCTCGTCGAGCAACTTCTCGAAATTGCGAGCGACCATGTTTCGATTGGAACGGTCTACGCCGACGCCGAATTCGACGGCGTCGGCGTGATCCACGCCGTCGAAGAGGCAGGTTTCTCCTATTTCATCCGGAAATCATCGGATGACCCGGTCAAGCGGTTTGTACGGGACATGGACCACGACATCAGCGTGAAGCAGGACCACGAGATGGAAGGAACGGTGCCAGGAGGGACAGCGACGGTCACCCCGACGTTGGTCGGGGTTCCCTCGACCCGCAAGGAAGATGAAACGGTGACGTTTGTCACGAATTTGGCGGTGAGCGACGCGACAAAGAAAGCACGGGGGCGTACCCGCCGCGTGATGCGGCGGTACGCCCGCCGATGGGGAATAGAGAACAGTTACAAGTCGATCAAGGATTTTCTCGCGTGGACGACCTCCCGGAACACTGCGGTGCGAGTGTTCTATTTCGGGTTTGCGGTGATCCTCTACGATATGTGGCTGCTGGTTGACCTGCTGGTGCAGGTCAGCCTTGAGATTGACCAGCGGCTGAAACCACGCGTGCCTCCGCGGACGTTTCTGAATACTGTCCGCAAGAAGGTACCCGTGACGTAGGCGTTCCGCCGCGGCGGAACGCCGACTCATGAGAGATATCTTTGTTCAACCAGCCTATTTTCGGCTAGAGTATAACAGGAGAGAATAATAAGGAGCTTTGAGTTGTGAGTTGAACAGGTATTCCCAAATTTTCGCTTCAGTTGCCGCTGTAGTTAATCAACGTACATCGCTCGCTGATGCACCTTCCGAATACCTGGATAATGATCAAGAAAACTTTTGAAAATCGAGGAACTTCTCACACCAGTCTTTTGCAAAACTGATTCGCTGTGTCACTTGATCGAACACGTCCTTGACGAGTTCGTGGAACTCGTCTTCGTCCTCAACGATGATCGGTACCATCGTCCACTTGAGGTATTTTCAGACCTGCTCGATCGGGTTGAGATGCGGTGATCCTGACGGAAGGAACACGAGATCTATGCCAAGTTGATGCGCGCGCTTGCGCGTGTATTCACAAACGTGTGAGCCGTGCTTGTCCAAGACGAGCAGAATCCGCTTGCCGGGATTCTGCTCGCGTACCGCTTCTAACGCCTCGCAAATCTGTTCTTTCTCCCCGGTTTCTTTCCACTGAACTGTACTTTCTCCGTTCAGTGCGTAGAATCCAACCGCTGAGTCCTCTGTCTTGACTAACGGTCGTTCCACGTGAGGGTTGTCTACGTACCAGACACGGCGTGAATTATCGTAGGCTGTGGTTGTGACGCATCGAAAAACCCGATAACAGTTCCACCATCTGTACAGACATCTTCGTCGACAACCCATCCTTCTTCGTCGTCTCCTTCGCGTTTGTTGTGTGGACTGTCGTCCTCGTCGAGAATCTCGTCTGGATTCTCCGGCCGATATGGACGCTTGAGACGAGGTTTTGCATAGGATAAGCCCAGCTCACGGAGAAACTTTCCGAGGTAATCCGGATGGTATTCAACATCGAATTCCTCCTTGAGGAGATGCTGAATCTCCTGCGATTTCCATGGCTGGCCGTCTCGAAGCATCTCAACCAACTGTTCCTGTTCGTCTTCGTCGAGTTTCGGGGGCCGACCGCCCCCGAAACTCGGCATCAATCCGTCAAGTCCATCTTCGTTCCAGGCGTCCGCCCAGCGCCTCCCGGTTGCTGCGGACCTGCCCTCACGGTCGGCAGCTTCTGAAACCGAATTGCCGTAATAGAGATTCTTTAGGAAGCCCAGCCGCTCTTTTCGGCGATCGTTTTTGGCTTCACAAAGGAGTTCGTCGATTTTCCTTCTGGAAGATGATACGCAATCTCTTTTCGGCGATCTCCACTCATTACCTTGTTATCGAACGTGACCGACAAAGGTTTTCTCGCTCATTAGAGCGGCAGTCGGGCTGTACTGCCCAGACTCGGCTTCCTACGCACTCCGACCAGTCAACACCACGTGCTCTCGGGCACGGAATAACGCTCAGTCTCTTGCGTCCCATACTTGTTTCACGCTCTCGTGGGCTATAGCAGAATTTCCATCGAGTCAGCACGACTTTCGAGGCAATATTGCTCTCCACGTACAACTAAATCATCTTCTTGTAATTGTTATACTGTCTACAGTAGGATAGTACCATCGGTTTCATGGGGGTATCCTCATGTTCGATATTTTAAACATGAAACCACCCTGTGGACTCTTCTAAATGTAACTCAGTACTTATCCAACACGGCAGATTGATGTGTATACAGGTACGTTCAACAGATATGTCCAACAGAATATTAGTAACGGGCGGTGCCGGTTTTCTGGGGAGTCACCTTTGTGAATATCTATTAGCAGAAGGTAATGAAGTCATTTGTCTTGATAATTTTGGAAGTGGACACCGAGATAATATGGCACAATTCGCGGATCATCCCTCCTTCACAATTAGTGACCGGAACGTTCGAATTCCAGGATCTCTTCCTTCGGTAGATCAAATTTATCATCTCGCATCCCGAGCTTCACCAGCGGATTTCACAGATTTCCCGGTCAACATTGCGTTAGCGAATACGCAGGGTACCCGCCGGTTGCTAGATCATGCTCGAGCATGCGATGCACGGATGGTTTTTGCCAGTACGAGTGAAGTATATGGTGATCCAAAGGTCCATCCACAACCAGAAACCTATACAGGTAACGTGAATATTCGAGGGATTCGAGGTTGCTACGATGAATCTAAGCGATTTGGTGAAACCTTAACTGTTGCATATAAGAGAAAATACAATATTGATGCCAGAACAATTCGAATATTTAACACATATGGGCCCCGGATGCGACCAAATGATGGGAGAGTTGTGCCAACATTCGTTACTCAAGCACTTCAAGGAGACGATCTTACAATCTATGGTGATGGTGAACAGACTCGAAGTTTCTGTTATGTGGATGATCTTGTAGAGGGGCTAACTTCATTAATGCGTATTAACGATCCAGAACACTATGTTTACAACATTGGGAACGAAAATGAGCGAACAATCAAGGAACTAGCACATGAAGTTCTCGATCTAACTAAGACCAACTCTAATATATCCTATGAACCACTTCCCCAAGATGATCCCAGTCAGCGCAGGCCAGACATTACACGTGCCAAGACGGAATTGGACTGGGAACCTAAAGTCCCATTACGTGATGGCCTAAAGCAAACAATCTCCTACTTTGAATCTGTAGTTTAAGGTGGTAATATGACTACATTACCTCTACAAAAAGCTCTGGGAATACTACAGGAAGATGGGGTAGAACAATTTTTGCGGCGATCGATTAGGTATACTTCTCTTCGCTTTTCAAATATTGCCGCCTGGAAGTGGTTTGTAGATGCTGCATTTGCACCAAGTAATAATGAATTAGAGAAAAGATCGGATGTTCGTTGGGAAATTAAACCATCCAAGAAACCCAATATATCTTATGGGAGTGAACGTAATTCGGGGGTCCCAAAGCTGTTAGAACAGGCTGAAAAAGAAATTGTAACTTCCCCCAGACACATACTTGAGTTTAATAATGTCAACCTATTCGGCCAGTATCTTTTCGGAAATACTGGATGGACCTTTTTCGATATAGCTCATATCGGTAACTCACGGCCCAATCTGTTGGCCTCAATACATCCTCCTCAGGATTTTATATTTTCTAAAATAGGCGAATATCAGCAATTGCAATATGGATTCGTAATTGGAGGAGGTAGAAGCAGTTTCGCAAAGTGGTTTTACGAACAACTTCCCAAACTATATTGGTATGAAATGTATTGTAAAAAAGCAGACAGTAACCCTGCTTTGATTGTTTCTGGAGAATTAACTAAGTGGCAAATACGCTCCCTAGAGTTAGTAGGTTATTCCCCAAACGATTATTATCAACACCAACGCAAAGAAATACTTAGTGTTTCTCGGTTATTAGTTCCTCCCCATCCCTTGCACACACGAGGCGGACCATTTCATGTTTGTCCGACAGCGCTCCAATGGGTACGCGATACTATTCTTTCCAATCTACCATCAATCTCGAAGGATTCCCACGATAAGATCTATGTATCGAGAGCAGATGCAAACCGTAGACAGGTGATTAACGAAAAAGAGGTGGTTTCGCTGCTCAAAGAATACGAAGTCAAGTCGTTTGAACCTGGAAGACTCTCATTTGATGAACAGGTTCGACTATTTTCAGATGCAAAAATGATTATTGGGCCTCATGGAGCAGGGCTCACAAATATGATTTATGCAGACAACACCAAGGTATTAGAATTACTAACCGAAGAAGCTGGTGAGCATTTCTGTGTACTTGCAAACGAATGTGGCCATTCGTATGAGTTCCTACAATGTGACCCGATAAATAGAAAGAATAGAAAAAAAAGGCATAGGGACATGAGGGTAGACTTGACAGAATTAGAGAAAAGATTGGAATCATTCCAGAATAATGGCTAATGGTTTCTAACTCGTTTTAATCCATAGTTATTTATTATAACAAGACCGTGACCCAGCGGTGCCAAGGACGGATGATGACAATTACGGTATTACCTCAACGTATATTATACTGTTGAGGTTACCTTCTTGAATAGCTGCTGAATGATAGTTTCGGCTCACAAAGCTTTTCGATGTTGATGATGTCGAACATAGGTATTTCCAGAACTGGCGATGCCATTTCAGCGCTCGCACGGCATCGACGAGCGAACGTTACATTGTCGAGTACGAAATTTCGGCCATCCAGCGCTGAGAGTTGTCCGAATAAGCGTGGTCAGCCTTGTTTAGACGCTTCAGTAATCGGCTCTCACGCTTTGTTCTCCACGTGTCAAACTGGACCGTGAGGTACACATCACTGGGTTCTGGTTGGACCAAAAGGCTCCTGACTCGTCCATTCGGGAGCGTCTAAACAAGGCCAGCGTGGTCCATTCGTGAGTGACCTCGACCTCGATCGGCGCACAAGGTCAGTGGTTCGACACCGAGACCATAGAACTTATACTTGGTATGATAGTTCTAGGAGTCTTTGTCAGCAGTCACAGAAAGCAGGTCATCCGCGTTCCGGTGAAGGCCTGTGGCCCTGTCTTCGTGTCGTATTTCACTGGACCAACATATGAACGTCAAGAACTGTAAGACTCTACATCCGTCAGTGACCTCGCTTTCAATTCTGTTCACTATTTCCGGAATACTGACAGTAGTACGAATAAGCAGCTCGTTGGTCAAAGTAAATACTGTCGAGAACCAGGTGTCCAGATTGCGGGTGTGCTGCGCTGAAATGCGCAGCAACGTCCGCTGAACCCACATTTTCAGCCGATCAAATGACTTGTAGACAGTGCTGTAGTCCGGTAACTCGTCCCGGTCGAGGCCAAATACATTGGTCGTGTCCCAAAGTCGTCTAGAGTCGTAACTGACTCCTGTGGAAACAGGGTCACCTCTGGTACCTACCCCGAAGTGACCCATGCACGCCACAATCGACGCGCAATTCACAGTTAGTCTCGACCCAGACAAAACCCTACCGCTTGCCACGCTCGCTGAATCTCTTACCGAGATTCAGCTCGAGGCCACTATCCTCGAGGAGATCGTCAGAAGCCTCGACGAGCGCCTCGTCGAGGCGTATTGCGGGGAGAAACACGCGCGCGGAAACGGCGACCGC
>NZ_WUYX01000026.1:0-61014 GCF_009834785.1 Natronorubrum halalkaliphilum | reverse complement strand
ACAGCCGTTACAACTGCTGGAGAACACGAATTCACTCTCCACCACGTCAAAGATACCGCTGCTGCTGAGGACGATCCAACCTACTTCCGTCCACTCGAGGATCTCGTCGAATTCGACGGACAGCGTATCTATCAAGAGGATGTTTCGCTCCAGAGTACCGACCTCGCTACGTTGCTCAGCTTTCGTGATGCCGTCGCCCACGGCGACGGCTTCACTCCGATGCCTTCGAAAACGACAATCAACCGTCGAGTCCGCGAGTACGGCAGCAAACTCGGTGACTTCGTTCGTGATCGGCTTCCTGGGACGAACGCAGACACTGTCGTTCCTGACGGAACGAAGTGTCATAGCCAGGACGATCACTGCACGTACCACGACGTCAACGTCACCCTCGGACAGACCACCGAGGAAGACACGGAAACTACGCTCTTAGACGTCAATCTCAACGATTCTTAGGATGATACAGCTGAGACTCTCGAGGAGAATGAGGCGGTCACTGACGACGCGACGGTCGTCAGTGACGCCGAGAAAGCGCTTGTCGATGCGTTCGAGAATGGTGGCCGATCTCACCAGCTCGACCTCGTTCACGTCGGTCGAACGCTCGGGTACAAGTTCTGGAAAGACGATTCGTTTCCGCTCTCCGAGCGGAAAGCAATCGTCTCTGGCGTTACGAATGATCTGTTCCATCTGAAGAACTCTGTCGCACTCCATGCACCGAGGAATGAGCGTTTGGCGATCCGTAAGCGGATCGACCAAACGCTCGAGAACCTTCGGAAAGAAGCCTGGAGGTTAGAGCGTCAAGACTCCCCAAAAGCAGCGGCGTACCTCTGGGAATGGGCGGAAGCAACCGTGACGTTCGCGGAGTTCGCGCTTAACCAACAGCAGGTTCCGTGGACATCAAACGTGGTCGAACGAGCCATGGGTGAAGTTTCGAAACGGTGTAAGAAGCAATGGATGCAATGGTCAGAAGCAGGGCTAGAGTCGCTTCTCTGGTTGAATCTGGTGCAGTACGCCGATCCCGAGCAGTTCGCGGCGTTCGCCGACGAACTGCTCGAGCGCTCAGCCAAAACAGCCATCACAATGGAGGTGTCAATTGACGATACCAGAGGCGAACTCTAGACGACTTTGGGACGGGACCAATACATTACGGGCTCTTACCGAACTGAGTGAAACAGCACCCTGAGAATTACAGCATCCCGCCGTACGCTAGTTACTATGTGCAAGCGGACAGCCTTCGGCGGGATGCTACAGAATCTTGTTGAGCTCTCCTCAATAGTGTTGCGCCCAGAGCCGCTCGATCTCCGTATCGAGCGGCGCTGTAAGCACGCCTGGGAAGAAGCTCCCTGTCCAGAGTGCAGTGAAACCGAAATCCAGAGTGGGGACGACAGTCCCCGACTCTGGTGTACCAACTGTCGATACGGCTTCATATACACCCGTAACACACCTTTCCACGGCCGTACACTCACTCCTGGCGAGATTGTTATCGCGTTCGTCCTCTACGCTGATACACTACTCAGCATTCATCAGATTGCCCAGTTCTTTGATGCCGTCTACGACACGATTCATACCACGATTCGAGAGGTAGAAGCCGCGCTCGAAGGCGGCTTCTACCTCGTCTGGGAACGCATCCAGCACACCATCGACGGGCCAACTCAGATCGACGAAACCGATCACAAGTGTTCCGGCTACAAGGGACAGACGCCGCCGCGGGACAGCCTCTCCCGCGGCGGCTCTGGAGAGAAAGGGCGATCACGCTGGGAAGGTGCACCTGGTGACACAATGACGCTGATCGGTGCTTGTCGTGACGTCCTTCGAGTAATTCGCACCGAACCAGGTTCCCAACCGGAAGAGCTCAAGCCAGCACTCGATGAGGTAGAGATTCTCTCGGGGAAACTTGACGAAGTGTGGCACAACGGGTGGCGCGGGTACGCGCCACTCGTCTACGAGAATGAGCAGATCGTTGTTCACTCCGAAGAGTTTGTCACTGATGACGGTGTTCATATCAATCAAGTCGAATGCCTCTGGTCGCTGGTGAACCCATGGCTGCAGAAATTCCGCGGCCTCTCCAAGCCCGGGTTAGAACAGTCCGTCCGAACCTGTAGTGATTCAACAAACTTCTGGGTGAACTGATTCAGTAATTCGACGCGAGAGAGCCACTCTGACCAGCGCACCTCTCGTCGAGTACCCAGTGCTTCTGTGAACTACTACAGGTTCGGACGGACGTTAAACCTCGCTGGAGCACCCTTGCACGGCCTTCTTGACTGTTTTGTCGTCAACGTGTTTCGCTGAGTTATGCAAGAGCCCATTACGAACTTCAGCCATGCACTTTAGCCAGTTCGACGTTTCACGGTAGCTATGGGCCCCTTCTATACAAAACAATTCAGAATGACGTGTACCTGGCGGACAAGAACGCCAGCGGCGGGTTCGCCCGCTAGCTCTCGGTCTCTTGCGTCCCGGGCTTGTTTTACATTTTCAGGAGATAGCAGGATTTCCATTGAGTCAACACGGCAATCGAGAGTACTCAATTATATTTCGTATCTTCCCATCAGCCGAGAATGGCATTGGAGTGACCAGTATAACCTCTTAATATATAGGTAGGATGATTCAATCCGATCGCCATGGAGGGTGAGACGCGTGTGTTGCAAGCTATAGTTATCAGCCATAATCAGAATATAGACGGGCGGCTCTACTCTTGAAATGCTTGAGGAAGTCCGGTCTTGCACTATTCTGAATGGATATTTCAAGTAGAGCTTTGCCATGACACATTCAGTAAAGGTCTCAGAAAGAAATATGAGTAATCTCGTGGTTTCCACTATTGTAGATAGGTTGCTTAGACGTAGTCGGTAGTTCAGTTATTGGGAAACGGCCATGAACAACATGTATAGCTTGCTCTGTTCTAATTTCATATTGGGAATGTCTTGTATGAATATACTCTCTGTTAATAACAATGGATGGTTCTTGTATATGTTCTTGACTATCAAGATCTATAGATAATGTGTTTGCTGGAACACCATAATATCGTGAGAATATGGCTGATGCCCGACGATCCGCTAGGATATTTGTGCTGTCCTGATATTCAATAGCGTGTTCAAACAACTGTTTTTCTGAATCAGTGACTTTCATTTCTTCTGCTCCAGGTGCATCATCTAATAGAGGGTCATCAGAGGCCCCTGCATAATTACCACCCATCAAAGCAATATACGGGACAACAATTAATATGAGTATTATAGTCACATTTTGAAAATTGCTTAAATTTAGTATTGGAACAAACAATTTCGATCCTATATTTATGGTCGCAATTAGTCCTGGAGCAGCGAGCACAGCTAGAAAAATATATATAAACGCCCACCATCTACTTGGTAAGAGATTTCGTAGCCCTATTACTGGACCAACCAATGTCACAAAAAGTAACACCGTTGTGACAGTACTCAATCCGATACCGATAAATAAAGCGTCATTTTCTCGACGGTTTGATAACCAGTACAGGGCACCCACAATAGCAAATGTGAGGAGGATAGCAGAACCAACAACCTGAGGAAGTGTAAGAGCAGCAGCCCCAGACGGGCTGATAGATGGATCCTGAGGGACGGCTACTTCTGTACGAGCTTCTGTACCAGCACCCATCAGAGAAATGAATAGATTTCCTAGAACAACATCAAAAAAGCTGGCTGTTCCTTGTGGTCCGCTATACTTTGTGACAACAAAATCTATAAACATTGTAAGGCCAGCCAAGAGACCAATATTTACTTCGATCCTCGAGATGTTCAATTGATATATAACTGTTGATATCGCAAATGCCACTGTTGCAGTAATTGCAATAAATAGACTAACTTGATGAGTGAACATGAGTGCTGTCATCATCGCTATTGCTAAGATGAGTTGACGCTTCCTTCTCCAGCACACATACTTCATTAATGATAAGAATAGAAGGGAAAAGAATACAAGGCCTAATGAGGTTGGAATCACATGAATTCCCCAACCAATTGCATGGTCTGTTGTGATATATAGAAATCCGGCAACTAGACTGTTCGTTGAGTTCCAGAATTGGATTGTTATAAGATAGACAGCAAGCATCGGAAGTACTGTTACCGCTATAAGTGTGGTAAGAACGATCGCATCACGAGTTGGTACCGCATATATCAATTCCGCACTTGATGCTAGAATATGATAAAAGGGTGCATAAAAATACTTACTTGTGGCAAAAACCTCTAAGGACCCGTTAGCAGTTATAGATTTGATGTAGTTGCTATGGGTATATATATCAACCCCATTGTATAGGGAACTCGAATAATATGCTGTTAGTCTGTTTGTTATCCCAGCAATCAAAATCATAACCAAACTGAGTACGGGCTTGGGTTGGGTGAAAATATGTAGTGCTGTCAGTAGATAAAGTGCGAATGTAAGATAGAAGATAGTACTTGTTCTTTGGAAACCATTTTCCCGATATAGGATAATAACGATAGATAATAATAATAGAAAGGTGAATACGATTATCTTTCCAAATAGTTTCTTTTCCCCTATTGGTAAGTCATCAGAATTATAGTGCACCAATATGAATGCTAGAAACGGCGCGAAAATAAGGGATGGAGGATATAAAAGAGTATATGGATTTCGTATGACTGTGGAAAAGTACACTCCAATAGCTCCGATTACTAGTAGTAAGGGTCCAAGAATCCACAACCTAGTTAGTTTCTCAATCAAATGATTTGGATGAAGATAATTCATTGGTTGGTTATAGCAGATTCATACACATTAACTAATTGTTCTCCCATTGTATCTAATCCCCATTCATTAGCATATTTTCTGCCATTCGATTGGTTGCCTGATTCAAGTACATCATCTAACTGTTCAACAAGTTCTGCTTCTGAACTACAGACGTATGAATTCTTCACATCTGATAATACATCTGACACAAATCCAACGTCGGTGGAAATGACTGGTGTATTACATAATGCAGCCTCTTTGACGACCATTGGACCACTCTCTCGTTTTGATGTTATTAATACTACATCACTTGCATTGATATAGTATGGCATTTGCTCATATTCGACTTCTGAGATCGCAATAAGTTCAACATTCTGGTCAGCATTGTCTGCTATGCGTCTTGCTAGCGGATAGTTTTTTTCTTCTCTCGTTTCCGAATAGGGGAATAAAATATAGTTTTTGTTTTGTTCCCAACCTACTTCCAAACGTGCTTCTGACTTTGAAATTGGACAAAAGAGTTCCGTGTTAATCTCAAATGGTATTATATGACAATCACAGGGAACATATCTAGTGAGTACAGGTGACGGTAGGATCACTTCGTTGAATAAAGATGCAAAACGAGAATTAATTGCACCGAATCGACCCATAAGGTCTGACCCCCAGAAAGAGACAACAATAGGCCGTGTTGGCTGAAATATAGCGAATGGGGTAGTATTACCGAAGTTTGCATGAACTAAATCGTAGTCCTCAAACTGTTTTCGGAGTACATTCGGATAATACTGTAAGTAATCAGTGGCCAAGCGAGACTCTTCTTGGGATTCCCGGCCTGGCACTTGGATTACATCAACTTCAACACCGAGTCTTTGAAGTGCTCGTAACTGATTATCAAAGAACGGCCTTGGCGTTGTCACCAGATTTAAAACCTTCATTCAAATCCTATCTCCTTTCGTATACGTAATGTATTCTTTGTTACCCCATCCTTTGTAAGCTTTGTTAAGATGATTGATTACTTCTGCTTCTCGATTTCCGGATGGTTGCATTCTAATATCAGAAGACATTATTTCATTATTATCCTTGGTTTAACCAAACCATATTTCTTTTTCATTGGCTGGTCGTCGACTCGTCGTAGACGAATTCGGTTTTAGAGTTCATATTATATTCGTTTTATAGATATCTAGCATCATACGGCACTGTCTAGTTCGACACCTCCTCAGCTGGCGTTCGGCCATTGAGTGCTTGATTCGGTCGATCGTGGTTATAATGGTATCTGAAGCGTCTGAGCCAGCGTCTTGCGCTGGCCGGACTGCCCCGCCAGAAGGAGTGAAGGCGGTCGATCCGCATTGGCACAGTCTGAAACCACTTTTCGACGTGGTTTCGGTCGCTGTAGTTGAGCTGACCGCTCAATTCGTGGCACGCGAGGGCAGTCAAATCCCCGCCAGCATCGACGAGAAACTCTGTCTCGTCGATTTCATGTTTCTCGGTGAGCCGATGCAGGAACGCCGCCGCGGGGTCAGTCCCGCGGCGGCTGTAGACATCGATTTCTAGCAGAAGCTTTGATTCTGTGTCGATTGCGGCGTACAGCCACTTTTTCTCACCATCTACCTCGATCTGTTTCTCGTCGACCGCGACCCGCGACGGCTTAATGATCAAGATAACTTTTGCAAATATGGGCCAAGGAACTGATCGATCCAGGACTTGGCGAATCCAAGTCGATCGGTGAGGGTATCGAAGAGACGGCGATTGGCGAGGCATTGCGTTTGAGCACTTTCCAGACTCGCTCTTCGGTAGTTTAGCGGAATACATTGACAGCGACACAATCGATGAGGCCATGGATCGGTGCGCCGGTCAGGTTCAGTGAACGAAGGAACCCGTAGGTCTGAGCGGCCTGCTCCAAGCCCTGCTTGGAGAGGCCGCGGAATTTCGCAAGCCACGGCTGTAACAGCGACCAGAGACACTCCGCTTGGTTCGTGTGAACGCCGTCCTCAGAGACGTATCCTTCGTCATGGACGACGTACCGGTGATCGTGCTCCATCCCTTGATAGGCGGGTAGTCCATCAGTCCAGACCTCTCCCAGCGGCTGGGAGAGGTCGGCTGCTTCCTCGATGATCGGGCCTAAATCGTCCTCGTAGTCGCTTCCTTCCTGTGCTGATACTACACGAAGCACGTCGCGGCACGCCGCGACGAGCGTCAATTCGTCTCCCTGCTCTCCCGTCCATCTGGTTCGTCCACCCTCTGGCGAGCCGCCGCGGTCGAGCCCCTCCCGCGGCGGCTCTTGGCCTTTGAATCCCGAACACACTTGCTGGGTTTCATCGACCTGTGTCGGCCCACCGACTGTCTGGGAGATTTTAGTGATCCAGAGAAGCTATTGAGGAATCCAATCAGTGGAGTTCAGGCACTGACGCTAAGGCCGCTGTTCTGAACACCCGTTCCTCAAAACCTTTTCCGGAGTACTAAAGTCGCGCTCGCGTGGCCTGTCCACGCGCGGTCGTGGCTCGTACGAGGGAGACAAACCACCGGTATTCACGCTCGTTGATCGTGGCAACGACCAGCGGTACGTCGTGCCAGCGAAATCCGCCGACGAATCGACGGTTCGGCTCCTGCTTGCGGACCACGAAGAGGAGCCACTGACAGTGTATACCGACGGATTTCGCGCGTACGACCCGCTTGAGAAGGACGACGCATTCGCCCGCGAATACGTCGTCCATGGCAATGGTGAATACGCTGATGGAGATGTGCACGTCAATACCTGCGAGAGCCACGGGTCGCTGGTGCGACCGTGGCTCTCACCACATCGAGGAGTCTCGAAAGACAAGCTAACACCGTCTCTCAGAGCGTTTCAGCTTCGGCGTGAACTCTATAGAAAACTAGGTGATGAAGCTCTCAAACATGCTATCGATGCTGCGCTCTGAAAATCAACAACGTGCTTCACAAGAGCGACTGTAAATTGTTCGCGGTGTTATGCCACTCGGCTAGTTCAGTCTGCGTAACACCGTTTTTGTACGCAATCGCCGCTAACAGCCGTTGTGTCGGCTTCCTTCCCTCGACGTTGTCGAGTGCGTCGTGAAGTTCTTCGACGGAGATCTCGTCGATATGATCCATTAGATGCAGCGTCCATCACGCCCGGAGAACGCCGAAGAGATTCTCGACGAACGCGTCGGCGACGCGTTCGACGAGGGGGCTGATGAGCCGCATAACCAACGCGAGGGAGATGGCGAAGAAGGGTGGGTTGTTGACGAGGAAATCCGTACGGATGGCGGAACTGTCCTTGGATTTCTCGACACATCGCATCCCCAACCATGGGACAACTCACAGCGGCTTTACACCGTGGATGATCCACATATCACCCGACCGCTGGTAAAGTTAGACGAACCAGCGGCCGGGTTCTACGCACTCTCGGGTGAGAGTGTCGTTCAGTTTCCGGCCAATCAAGAGAAAGAACGGATCTGTGGCTGTCTCGAAGGGATCCGCAAGCAGAATCCGGGCCAGCGGATTCTGCTCGTCTTGGACAACTTCTCGTCGCACGTATGTGAGTACACGCGTAGGCGAGCCTACCAACTGGGCATTGATATCGTGTTTCTCCCAGTTGGTTCGCCTGATCTCAATCCAATCGAGCAGGTCTGGAAAAGCCTCAAATGGGAAGCATCGCCGTTGATCGTGGAGAGCGCGGCAGAATACCGCGCTCTCCTCACTGAACTCTTTGAGCAACTTACGACTCGGCTGAGTTTCGCAGCCTCATGGATCGCCGACCACCTTGGTGGATACCTTCAGAAGTTACGATAGGCACTAACGGGTGTCGGGGTGCGCTCGTTCTCCCAAACCTCATCACAGTCCACGTCTAAGCTCTCTCTGAGCAGGTTGGCGAGTTGCATTGGACACTTCTCGCCACCACCTGCTCGTTCCCCAAACTCTCATCTATTAGCCCCCCTAACTGATTTTTGAATTGTTTTCGTTATGAAATCTGTTGTGTCAATTTTTTCTTCAAGCATTTTTTGACGACGTTTTTCCCAATTTTCGTCATCATCTCTCTCCAGAATTTTCAGTGCTTGATTGAGTCCATCTTTATGACGACTTTCATCAGAGTAATTAAAAACGAGTCCATATTTTGCCTCAAGTTCGTCGGTATAGCCTCTGCGGCTTGAAGACACAAAAATAGCTGGTGTTCCAAGAACAGAACTCTCTGCAGCCATTGTTGCACTTTCTCCCACATATAGATCTGCAAAGGCCATAAGATCGTGAATTTGATGTGGTGGGATTGAAACTTGCCGATCTTCAACACCTGATGGTAGATTCGCTTCAGACGTAATTCTAACTGTAGCACCTGTGTCCTCTAGTTCTTCCACGACATCAACAATATCCTTAAACCCACTATCACCAACATCATGTATTGCATCCCAAGAGATCAATCGTAGTATGACAAACTGTTCATCGTGATCAAGTCCAGCCATATTGAGCACTGATGGATCAGGTTTAAATCTATCTGGGTGTAAATATGCCAGTTCATGATAACCTGCATACTTTACGTGTTTGGTGCCGTGATCACCATTATAACAGTCTGGAGTGAAAATTTGGTCTACCATTGGGTAACCGATACGATTTTGAAGGGTTGCATTTTCGGTATCATTAAATGCAATACTAGTAGCACCAATCAAACTAGATATGTAAGAAGTTAGTGCACCACTTCCAATCGAGACTAATATATCTGGTTCGAAGTCCCTAGCCTTCCGTAACAGGTTAAATTCATACTTCAAACTTTCTTTAACTAATCCCATCGTAGTTTTGAAATTTCCGGACAAGATTTCGTGCTGTATTGAGTAACTTTCCAATAGTTGTACAGTTACATCCTTATCTCTAGCAAAAACAGCGATGGAATTTCCATCATCTGTGAGTTCCTTTATAGCGTTTCGAAAGAAATGTACATGTGCTGGATGATGAATACTGAAAAGAATGCGCGCCATAGAGGATGAGTGTGAATCCAAAAATATAAATCTATCCAATCAAACTGATCAGGCATGATAGATGCAAGCAACCTTGTAATATATATGTCTGATTCGATTCGTTGGGATTCGATCCCCGAAGAGATTCAAAAAAAGGGTGAAGGATTCAAAACAATAAGCGCCTCATCGCATACCCCGACTTCAATAGCTAGTATGCTGACTGGTCAATATCTTCCACAACATGGTGTAGGGGGCTTTACAGATGTAATTCCTGAGGAGACACCAACAATATTGGATCAATTCGAACACTCTGGGCTTAGTGATGTTGGAGGGATGTTGAACGACGATCATTTGGGAAAATTTTTCAACGAAACAATATATGACTATCCTTTACAAAGATATGACCGTCTTTCTCTAGATGATATTCAGGAACCATTTGGCTGGTTTATGCGTGACCCAGGCGGCCATGCACCATATGGACGATGGGACATGGACATGAACGCTGAGATATCTGTTCCAGACTTCTTCACAGAACACGCTGGGGATACCGAAAACCTCCGTAAGATGTACGAAAAGGGAATTAACGACTCCATCAATCGGTTTGAAAAATATGTTTTACAACCATTGAAAGACCGTGATCTTCTTGATGATACTTTAATCATATTCCTTTCAGATCATGGTGAACTTCTTGGAGAGTACGGGCATGTAAGCCAATCTTATCCTATGTGCCCAGAAATCGTGTATGTACCCACCTTTTACATTCATCCTGACCTTCCTAGTATAGATATTGATATAACTAGTCACGTTGATTTACCGGTAACAGTCTCACACTTGCTTGATAAAGAACCGTTCTCAGATACACCTGGTTCACCGATCTTTGACCCTGAATATGATCGGGAGACAGCCTATTGTCTCTATAATCGAAGATTCCCATCTTTTCAAGGAGAATTTAATTATAGAATAGACAGTAAGTGGGATAAAGACGGGGGTCATGTATTCGTTCGTTCAAATATTTGGTCAAAGATTAAACTTACAATAGGTTATCTAACACGAATATCCGCAGGGAAGCATCTTCGAAAAACTCGCAATCCAACTGGATTTAAGCTTCTATTCTCGGATCAAAAAACGTGGGGTTCACCTGATTTTCCAATTGAACAGTCAGACAAAGAGCTTGGCTCTATAGATCAACACCTTGCAGAAAAGGTAGAACGGGCCATGACTAAAGACACAGAGGACCGGCTTAAAGATTTAGGTTACTTATAGACATTCACGTTAGCTAGGGATTTATATTATCCCATTGGCCCATATAATATACTACGTACGAAACAACGCGGTGCAGAAAGTATGTCTAACACAATCGTAATCACCTCTGCTATGAGGGAGCAAATACGAGTTCACCAACTCCCAGATTTCCTATACAGTTTTTAGCCTTGTTTAGACGCTTCAGTAATCGCCTCTCAGCTTTGTTCTCCACGTGCCAAACCGAACCGTGAGGTGCACAGCACGGGGTTCTGGTTGGACTAAAAGGTTCCTGACTCGCCCATACACTCGTCTAGTATTTATGCCGGCGAGTTGATGATTGAGTCTATAAATTATGGGATGTTTCCTCGTAAGTGAGGTCCAAGGGCCTCTGTTACAGATAACGGCAACTGTCTCCAAATACGTATTAACGGGGTGAATTTTGAATCCTCTGGATCGGGAGGCATACTAATTTCTTCTGGAAAATAAAAAAGATCATCAAGGTATATTTCCTGCCCATTTGTGCCTGATTTGAATTTGTAGACCCCTGTCCCTGGTCGAGTACGTCCTAGATCTACTTGTTGGTAACCGTTATTTTGAGCCCATTTTATGCACTTCCAGAGTAGCAAACTTCCTCCATTGAGGTGACGGTAGTTGGGTTTTGAGACAGCACCCCAATAATGTACTGTATCACCGTAAGGGAATGCAAGAGCTGCGTTAATAGGGATCCCATCATATATTACGAAAATGAATATTGCGCCATCTATTTTTCCTAATTTCCTCCATATATTAACGAAAAAGCTTTTAGCATGAGGCGGGCTTCCTAGATCGCGCATTGTTCGAAGGTGGAGATTATAATAACTACTTACTGGATCGTGCGAAAAGTTGCTTGCCTCATTTTCAACTACTTGGGTTGTAAGACTATGATCGCGAGAATTGCGTATATTTGTCCGAAAACGTGTTTCAAAAGAATCCCATATATCTTCCATTGAAGAATTAGTCTCGACTACAAATGTTACATATCTACTTAGACGAATAAACTCTTTAGAAGACGGATATCTCGAACCTCGTAAGCAAAGATAATCTACTCCCTTTTGTTGAGCCAATTCCTGTGCTTTCCCTCTCAAAAGGTCAACGGCTTGGTTTCGATCGTTGATAGACTCATCTATTACTATCGAACCGTGCTCTGAGAATGGCATTGAAACTAAAGTATTACCAAAGATAGCGCTCTTAAGATGGATAAGAGGTAGACATGCGCAAATATCACCTGAATCATTAATGACTGCCATATTGTATGATTTATGACCATATATTGAGCATATTGCGCTCCACTCGTTCCGATTGAAGATAGGTCCTGAATTTGATTCGATAAATTGGTTCCAATCAGTTTCATCTGGTGAGATTTGGATGTCCATCATTAGACGTTACCGAAACAAAGGTAATAAAATGACTTACTTCCTCCAGTTAACTGATGTTATTCCTGTCAAACAGGTAGGGCATAGTTAGTAATTAGAGGGATACTAACCCATATAATCGTGAGAATCAAAGTAACTATACTGCTGGCAAAAAGCGGTACTAATATCACAATGACTTGGAGACTTATTGCTGGAATCCTTTTTGGATGCCTTATCATTACGAACGTATTTTGGTGGTGGCGATCAAAATCGTCAGTAATTGATACTGAGTCTATAAAAGAATGGCAACGCCCGCAGTCACCTTCCACAATCGATCGAACTGGCACGTCTACACAAACACTAGAAATGGTTACTGATATGCTTAATTGTCGCCAGGAAGATTTACCAGAGGAAGTAGAGCAACTAGATAACCGTATTAGGGAACTTAATAAATCAATTGACCAGACACGTCAACGTTGGATTGATGCGTGGTGGTCTGCTCGTAAAGAGAACCCTCCTACTGAGTCAGAATTTGTAATAGATGTAATCTTCACAAGTGGGAATTTTGATGATATTGAACAATTAGCATCGAGTGCCATTCACCAAGAGAATGTAATTCTGTTGGCTGGTATCTTGGACGATGGAAAATTTGCAGTTGGGGTATCATCTAATCTTTCAGAGAATTATGCAGCCGTGAACATTGCAAAGCGTATCGCTGAACTTGGTGAAGGAGGTGCTGGCGGCACGGATCAACTTGCCACCGGTGGTGGTCTCACTAGAACTGAGCTACAGGAGGCGATGAAACAGTTAAAGGAAAACATTAATAACAACGGAATCAATTAATACTCCATAGTCGCTTGGCAGCATGAAATCAACCGATTCAATTAATAGATTATCATATGGAGACAGATTTTAATGAAAGCAAGAGTTGAACGTATACAATTGCATCCGTCAGACTTTTCTGCCTATTTTAAACCAGGAGTTAATTCAGAGTTTTGGTGCAATCTTTCTCATAGGACAGAGTTTGAATACACTACGATATTCCAATCTGGTAGGGCAGGAATCTATAATGTTCTTAACTCTTTAGAGTTACAAGAACATGATGAAGTTTTGTTGCCAGCATATACGTGTTATGCAGTTGCCAGTGCAGTTGAAGAAATTGCAACTCCAGTATTTGTAGATGTCGACCCGGTGAATTTCACTATTGACGTTAGCGATCTAAAAAATAAGATTACGGAGGATAGTTCTGTTATTATACCTGTTCATTTATTTGGGAATACATGTGATATGCCTTCTATTGCTAAGGTCGCCGCTAATAATAATCTTATTATAATTGAAGATGCTGCCCAAGCCTTAGGAACATTGGTGTTAAATGACAAAATTGGGACACATAGTGATTATTGTATATTCAGCCTTCGTTTTTCTAAAGAGATAACATCAAAGGGAGGCGGTATTGTTTTAAGCAATCAACCTATGGCGAATATACGAAATGGAAAAAAGTCTGATTTCCTCACATTGTTAGGGCTAGTTTCAATTTTTGCTACAGACACGCTATTTAACCTAATGCCAGGTAAGCTCTATGACATTATCCGTCGGCGAATTCTTACTCCACTCTTCACATCAAGTTCACAAGAATTAGGCCCGCTTGAATCCATAGAGATACAGAATCGGACTACAAAACTCTTGGAAAATCAGCTAGATAAACTGCAGACCAGAGTCAATAGGAGGCGCCAAAACGCTCAAATATACAACCAAATTTTGTCTGATTTGGTTACTACTCCCAAAATCAAAAATGACCATTCCTATTTTAGGTACTCAATTCTCGTAGAGAATGACCGAGACGATCTCATCGCTCAACTTCGTCGTCGCGGAATAGGATGTTCAAAGATGTATTCTTACAGCTTGCCAAACAATCCACAAACTTGCCCTGTATCAGCAAATATAGCCAAGAAAATCATCAATCTCCCAGTACACTCAAAATTAAAAGAAAAACAGATATGTGATATTGGCGAAGAAGTCAACTCGCTTGTTTAAGGGCGCAAGAGGGCGAATAATCCCCATCACATAATTCTTGCTGAGTAGTTTTGTGAGGACTGACCTATACTAACTCTACAATTTGCTTGCTTTTCACAGATCCTACCAGATACTGTCGTGATATCGTGAATTCTAACTAGTCTGTTTATTGTCATCCCCTTTTTCTTTTGTAGAATATTCATGCCTTCTTCGAATTTCTGAAATGGTCGAGAATTTATACCCTTTTCTTTGCAAAATCTCTATTAGTGACTTAAAAATCTCGGTAGAGTTATTAAGATTTCTTTTCATGATGGTCTTTTTTGGCTGACCAAGCTTATCATGCGATTCTGTCTGATAGAAATCCTGAAGATGCGTATTGAAGACCAACGAGTCTGCTAAGGGTGTATGTCTAATATACATGAGATATGGCTGGCCGAGCAATTTGAGATAGCTCTGAGAGAGTGGAATTCGTGTGTAAGGGGTCGCTGTAATCGGGATTTCAAGGAGTCTTTCTGCTTTAGTTGGCTGGTACGGCACCAACGGCTTGTCGAGGTTACTGTAGATACCTGGTCGATACGATGGGAATATACTTGAATCAAATATGAATCCCTCATCTTCCAGAATCTCGAACTCAGGGGGTTCGATGTTCCCCTGGGGTGCTCGATAACCCTTGGGTTCGTACCCGAAATGCGATTCGAACACTTCTTTTCCGTTTTGAACCTCCGTTCGAAAATCATACGACTTTGAAATATCATGCTGATAAGAATGTAGGTAAAATTCAGAATTTAGTTTCTCATCTAGTTTATTAATCACATTTGGAAACCGTTCCATCGTCTTTCCAACAACAAAAAATGTTATCGGGATTTCTAGTTCCTGTATTAGCTTGATGTAGTCATCGATGTACTCGAATGTGAGATGGTCGTAGCCATCTTCGTCAAAGTACCAATCGTTCTCGAGATCGAGCGTTATGCAAGCGAGTTTCTCCTCAGTCACGGACTTGTACCTCTCGACTCTCGTTTGACTGCATATCAAACAGCATTGCAAACATGACGAACATACTCCCAATGGAGAACAGAAGCAAACTCGCAGATGCACGAACGAATAATGGATCCCCCAATACGAACTTCGCGTACAACGACCACAGCGAACCGGCGATACCCAGTCCGGCAGTCGTTACTCCAAATAGGTAGAATAATGCCAGCGGATGGAAGTCCAACACGAGGTACTTCACCTTTAACCGCCAGAAGAAATTCCGTAACAACATTCCCGACACCTTCCGTATGTACGTTGTGTAATTGATTGAGGACTCTTCATCCCCATACACGGCTGGAATCGCGACATCTGCAACACGCATCCCCTTGGCGTTCAACTTTACCAAGAGATCGTTACAGTAGCCGTAGTATTCGTACATATCCTCAATTCCGACGTTAGCCAGCGCATAGCCTGAAATTGCTGTATATCCGTTTTGGGGATCCATTGTTTTCCAGTAGCCCGACGCGATTTTCGTCAGGAACGTCAGAATGGAGTTACCGAAGAACCGGAACTTCGGCATATTGGACCGATAGCCCTTGTATAGTAATCGATTCCCTTTTGCATAGTCGGCTTCCTCTTCGACAATTGGATCGAGTAACCGACTCATTTGTGAAAGGTCCATTTGTCCGTCCCCGTCTACAGTTGGAACGATATCGACACCGTACTCGAGTGCAGCCAGATACCCCGTCTTGATCGCGCCACCAGCGCCAAGATTCTCACGGTGTTGAATCGGAACAACGCGACCAATCCGATCGGAAACGACTGCTCGGTCTGTAAGCATCGATCCACCGTCCGTCGCGACTGCTCTCGGCTCTGACGTATCACTCTCACCTCTCGTCAACGGGTCAGCCGAAACGGAATCTTCCTCGGCAGCCTCTAGAATCTCGTCCCACGTTCCGTCGGTTGACTGATCGTCGATCACGAACATCCTGTCGACATAGTCGGGCATGGACGTGATCACATCTCCCACGAAACCCTCCTCATTGTATGCAGGGATGACGACGCCTACGGTATGGTCTCGGTACATTTAGAGCCTCATGTATTCGAACCCACAGTCGTCGAGCGATTCTCCATCGAGTGTACCATCGACATCGACCATCAAGGGATTATCGGCCATGACGCTGGATGCCGTCGTGTAGTCGAACTCGAGCAACGATTGGTGTGGGGTCGCTAATACAATTGCATCGAAGTCCTCGACGGATAACTCTTCTTGAACGTCGATGTCGAACTCATCGCGAACTACCTCTACGGGTGCGTGTGGATCGAAGCCGACGATGTCCGCCCCGTAGGACTCGAGTTTCCTAATCGTTCCGCCGATTGGAGACGTTCGTACGTCCCCGACCTCTGGCTTGTATGCCAGACCGAGAACGAGAATGGAACTTTCCCTCGGAACCTTCCCACAGTCGTTCAATCCTCTCAGAACGAGATCTGCTACGTGGTGGGGAACGTATTCGTTGACCTCTCGAGCACCTTCGATCAGTTGTGGAGTGAATCCGTTCCGCTCGAGTTCGTAGATCATAAAGAATGGATCCACGGGAATGCAGTGGCCACCGACTAATCCTGGCCGGTAATTATGGAAGTTCCACTTCGTTCCTGCCGCATCGAGGACAGCCTGCGTGTTCAGATCGAGTTTGTCACAGGCGATCGCGAGCTCATTGACCAGCGCAATATTCAGATCTCGCTGAATATTTTCGATACACTTAGCTGCTTCAGCGACTTCGATCTCAGGAGCAGGATGGACGCCAGCATCGATAATGTCCTTGTATAATGATGCAACATCATCGAGAACCTCGTCGTTTTGTCCGCTGACGATCTTCACGACGTTTCGGAGTCCATGTTCCTCGTCGCCTGGAACCATTCGTTCCGGTGAATATCCAACAAAGATATCCTCACCGACAGTCAACCCCGACGCCTCCTCAAGTGCTGGAGCCAATTTCTCGCGTGTTGCACCAGGGTAGACGGTTGACTCGAGGACCACCGTTGTCCCAGCCGTGATATTTCGACCAACCGTTTTTCCGGCAGACTCGACGTACTTCAGGTCTGGGTTCTTGAGGTCGTCGACTGGCGTTGGTACGGCAATGAGGACGTATTCCGCACGTTCGATAGCCGTTTCGTCGGTCGCAAATTCAATGTCGAAGTTCTGAACCGCTTCGTCACCGACATCGCCAGTTGGATCGGTTCCCGATCGTAGTGTTTCAATCTTCGTTGGATCGACGTCGAAGCCGATGACATCGTGTCCACTCCGAGCAAACTCGACTGCGAGCGGAAGCCCAACGTAACCGAGGCCAACGACGCAAACGGAAACCGAATTATTACTCTCCATTACCATTAGTTCCACCGAACCCATTGTTTAATATCATGTTTTTGTTCCTTCGGTTCCGACTTTCATCGGTTGATGAATACACCCGACAGAGGTCAATTACATCTAGTATCTCATAGGGCAGAGGTAGATAAAGCCCATCTCTTGTCAACTTATGAACTACCATTTGTGACATCGAATATATACCTGACGGTTACGTTGAGAGTGCTATATAACGAGGGATGAAATAACCAATTAGACCACCCTCCATATCTGAACGTGTTTACTCACATAAACTAGTGAAGGTGCTAATAGCAATATAGAATGATCCTACCAACCTATCTGGTAGGGTGTGTTTAACAAATGCTACTATAGCGGTAACAGCGAATATGAGCCAGACGAAGCAGCAACGAAACTCGTGTCCGTGGTGTTCCGAGTCGATCAGCCGCGAGGAAGACACGACGACGATTGGACCACCACCACGCTCATCGGTTGGTACACAGCAGTGGGATCTCCACGATAGCTGCGCGGGCGAATGGGAGGCTTTTGCCGATCAGCTGTCCCGACTGGCCAAGATCGGCGCACATCCGACGCTGATCGAATATCCCAAAAATAACGGAACCGACGAATTAATCGAGGAAAAACAACTACTCCATGATCAGTAAGACGGGATAGATAGCGTATTCAATAGATTACGAAGAAGCCGTGACCTCGGGATCTTCCTCTTTTGCCGCCTGCAATCGCTCTTCAGCTTCGTCTCGATCTTCGGGATACCCGACATCAATCCGCCATCCATCCAGTCCAATAGCGTCGATCGTTCGTCCGGACTGAATCAGCAGATCGATCGCTTCACTGATCTCATACTCGCCTCGACTCGAGGGCTGCACTAACTCGCATGCCGGGAAGATAGCCGGCGTGAACGTGTAGAACCCGGTCATCACCAGGTTCGACGGTGGGTCCTCGGGTTTCTCGACGACATCCGTGATTTCCCCGTAGTTATTTGTATCACAGACCCCGTATCGAGAGGCTTCGTCCCATGGAACTTCCTCAACCAGGAACGCCGCATCAGCACGGTCCTCCTGCTGTCGACGTACAACGTCCTGCAGATTTGCGTTGAAGATATTGTCTCCGAGAATCATCATGAAGTCGTCGTCAATGTGCTCGCGGACGCTCAATAGCGCGTGGGCGAGGCCTTTCTGCTCGCGCTGGTGAGTATACGTGATCGGAACGCCCTTGTACTCGTCACCGTAGTGGTCGATGATTTTCTCTTTGAGATAGCCAACGACAACGACGAACTCGTCAGCACCGAGATCTACAAGTTGATCAAAACAGTGCGTCAGGATCGGTTTCCCATCTACTTCGACCATTCCTTTTGGTTTGTCGTCGGTCAACGGTCGAAGCCGCGTTCCCTTGCCGGCTGCGAGTACAACTGCCTTCATGTCATTTACACCAGTCACTGAAACCATGTAGCTTGTGGTAACTCAAAATTGCGCACAATCATATTCGAGTCATGAATGGGGATCATTCTACCGTCACACTCTTTGCCAAATTCCGCGGTTTATCGATCGACCGTCCCATCCGATTGGCGACCCAATACGACACGAGCTGCAACTGAATATTGGCGAGAATCGGTGTAAACCGCGAACCTGCCGATGGCACTTCCAGCACATGATCAACATACCGACTGACCGTATCAGGCGAATCAGTAACCGCCACAACAGGCGCACTCCGCGCCTCCACCTCTTTCACATTCCCGAGTGTCTTCGAGATATCCGAGCCGGTCAACATCGCAAAGACTGGCGTCTTCTCGGTCACCAACGCCAACGGCCCGTGTTTTAACTCGCCCGCCGCAAAGCCCTCGGCGTGCTTGTACGTGATCTCCTTCATCTTCAGCGCGCCCTCGAGCGCCACCGGCGCGTTATACCCACGCCCAATAAAGAAGTAGGCGTCGCTGTCCTCGTAGGCTTCGGCGACCCCCCGAGCCTGTGACCCATCCAAAACCTGCTGGATTTGATCGGGCAGATCGCGCAACCTTTCAACAAATTCCATGGAACTCTCCTCAGACAAGACACTAGACAACATCGCCAGCGCGACCTGCTGACTGGCAAACGTCTTCGTCGCGGCGACGCCTATCTCCGGGCCGGCCCGGATGTACATCACGTGATCGCATTCCCGAGCCGCGGAACTCCCCACAACATTAGTAAGTGCAAGCGTCGTCGCGCCAGACCGATTCGCGGCCCGAAGCGCGCTCATCGTATCGGCCGTTTCGCCACTTTGCGTAACCCCGACGACCAACGTATCCGACGACACGGGAACCATCCCGACGTCGTACTCGCTGGCCAGGAAACACTGCGCGCGGATCCCGCGCTCCCGAAGTAACCGCGCGCCGTACAACGCAGCGTGATACGACGTGCCGCAGGCGACGAACTGCACGGGCCCGTCACACTCCAACTCCGACAACTCCTCCACGCCGACCGAGCCCTCGAGTTCGTTCACGCGCTCCCGGAGACACTTCCGGATCGCGGTGGGCTGTTCGTGGATCTCCTTGAGCATGTAGTGGTCGTAGCCGGACTTTCCGGCGTCTTCGGGATCCCATTCAATCGTCTCAACGGCCGTCTCCACGACGGCCCCTTGTGCGTCGGTCACGACGATCCCCGACGGATTGACCCGCGCGAACTGGCCGTCCTCGAGGTAGACCACCTGGTCCGTGAACTCGATGAACGCGGGCACGTCGCTCGCCAGGTAATGACCGTCCTCGCCGAGTCCTAGTACTAGCGGCGATTCGTTGCGCGCGGCGTACACGGTTTCGTTGCCATCAAACACGGCCGCAACGGCGTAGCTTCCCTCGAGTTGATGAACCGCTTCCCGGAACGCTTCCTCGCGGTCGGCCCCTTCCGAAAGCGCCGACTCGATCAGGTGCGGGATAACCTCGGTGTCGGTCTCGCTCGCAAAGTCGTGCCCGCTGGCCTCCAGATCACCGCGAAGCTCCTGGTAGTTCTCGATGATCCCGTTGTGGACCACCGCCACCTGATCCTCACAGTCCGTGTGCGGGTGTGCGTTCGCGTCCGACGGCGGCCCGTGAGTCGACCACCGCGTGTGGCCGATCCCGGCCAGCCCGTCCAGATCCCCGTCGGGAAGCGCATCCTCGAGCGCCGACACCTCACCCTGTCGCTTGTGCACCGAGAGCGACGCGTTCGCGACGGCCACCCCGGCCGAATCGTAGCCGCGATACTCCAGGCCCGAGAGCCCGGTCATCAGAACGTCCAGTACGCCGCCGCCGGTTCCGGTGTATCCGATAATGCCACACATTACGATCGCACCTCCGTGCCTTCCGAAATCGTTCCGCGAACCGTCGCGCCCGCTTCGATGTCCGCTTCCGGCCCCACGATCGCGCCGGGAACGTACGTATTTCCGCCCCGATCGATGACGCGGTCGGCAAGCAGCGCCCCGAGGTCCTCGTCCTCGAAGACGCGGTCGCCGACGCGGACGTCGCCGGGGCCGCCGGGGATCGAGGTTCCGTTCCCGATCTCGACGCCGACGCCGGTCACGCAGTCCATCACCGTCGCCGACGCCCCGACGCGCGTATCGGCGTCGACGACGCTTCGCTCCACCACGGCGTTCGAGCCGACGGTCACGTTCTCGCCCAGACAGGCGTAGGGACCGACGACGGCTCCCGCGCCGATCTCGCAGTCGGGCGCGATCACGACCGGCTCGCGCACCACTGCCCTCTCGTGGATCGTCGCCGAGCTCGCGACGTTCGCCGCCTGCGTCCCGTCGACGATCCCCGCCTCGAACAGATCGAACGAGACGTCCAGGAGATCCCACGGGTACGTCGAGTCGACCCAGAGGCCTTCCGAGACGACGCCCCGGACGGACGCGTCCGACTCGAGCAACTCGGTGATGCCGTCGGTCAGCGACTGTTCGCCGGCCCGCGGCTCGGCGTCGCGAATCGCGTCGAAAATCTCCCGTTCGAACGCGTACACCCCGGCGTTAAACCGGTACGTTCGCTCGTCCTCCGGGTTCTCCACGATCTCGGTGACCGAACCGTCCTCAACGAGAACGCCGCCGTAGGACGCGACGTCGGTCCGGTTGAGCAGGCCGACCGTCGCCGCCGACGACCTGTCGTGGGCCTCGAGGACGTCGCTGATAATCCCGTGCTCGACGATCTGATCGCCGTTGACCACGAGGGCCGTCCCCTCGATTTCGGACTCGGCGGCCAGCAGCGCGTGCCCGCTCCCGAGCTGTTGTTCCTGGGTCACGTAGGTCAGCGGCACGTTCCGGTAGGTCGGCCCGAAGTAGGCCTGGACGCGGTTGCGTCCGTAGCCGACGACGACCGTAATCTCGGTCACGCCGGCCTCGAGCAGTTGGTCGAACACGTGCTCGAGGATCGGTGTCGTCGCCGCTGGGAGGAGCGGTTTGGGCCGGTGACGGGTCAACGGCCGAAGACGCGATCCTTCACCCCCAGCGAGGACGACGGCAGAGGGAGAATCCATACCATCAATTCGCGGTCACAATCCTCTTATGTGTATTGGTTTGAACAATCACCCTTGATAAGTGAATCTGGGACAAAGCTATCTAGAGTGGGTATGCAGGGATTCGAACCCTGGGCTTGCTGACCGACAACCAATCCTCCCAATACAGAGAGAATGTGCCGCGCGGACTCACATCCTCTCAGCAACATCTGTCCAGCAGTTCAGCTGTTCTTCCGGACTGAACCACATACCCCTTTCCCATATCCATAGAAAACACTCCAACGAAAATAGTTAGCGGAATTGTATTTTAGTTACTGATTTATTTTCACCCATATGATTTTTCTCGAGACTGGAATTGAGTGATTGGGCGACAGGGGATTGTCGAGTGGGTTGGTTAGAATTCAGTCCATTTCAGCGAGACACAAATCTTCTCGCCGAACAGCGTCTTGGTCAGATTCGGAATTAATGCGAGAGCAAATGGTGAATAGTACTAGTGGATTTTCCCCAGTCGTTTGCCTAGTACCAGGAAACTACCTAGCTTATACAGAATCAAGGAAATACCTGGCCCTTTAGGGTCAGGATGAATCCGACAACTCCCCTACAGTCCACTGTCGATGGCAGGGCCGGATATTCCACCGCTCTCAAACCGAAGTTTTACAAAACAAGCGGATATAAGCACTTATACAGACGTCCAGAATGTTAGAAGTCCACCGCACCCATCGAGCGAAAATCCTCAATCACTCCCAAGTGGCTGAGATGCTCGACCAGCATGGGTGGTCGGCCAGCAAGCTCTGGAACGTCGCCAACTACCACTCCCGCAAGGTGTGGGAGGACACGGGCGAGATTCCTGGCCACGGAGACCTCAAAGACGAGTTGAAAGGTCACACCAAATACAAGGGACTGCATAGCCAGTCCAGTCAGCGCGTTCTGGAGGAACTCGCTGAAGCCTTCAACTCGTGGTACGGTAAGAGAAAGTCCGATGATCGAGCGAATCCGCCCGGCTACCGCAAGAAAAACTACTACGATGATGAAGGCCGCCGTGTTCACGAAGAACACCCGCGTTCGACGGTGACGTGGAAGCAGAACGGCATCAAACACGACACGAAAAACAACCGTGTTCGACTCTCAAAGGGTGGAAATCACAAGGAACACCCGAAAGCATGGGAGTACATCCTTGTCGAGTACGAAACTCGTCCCGGCGTAGAAGTCGAGAACCTGCAACAAGTCAGAGCCGTCTACGACATGGCGAAGACGCGATGGGAACTGCACCTCGTCTGCAAAGACGAAATCGAGACACCCAACGCACCCGGCAACGAAACAGTGGGTATTGACCTCGGCATTAGTAACTTCGCCGCCGTCGCCTACAGTACCGAAGAAGCCGACCTCTACCCCGGCAACCGCCTGAAACAAGACGGGTACTACTTCCCGAAAGAGATCGCCAAGTGCGACGACTCTGGTGGCGACAAAGCCACGCGGCTTCATCACAAGTGGTCGGAAAGACGAACACACTTCTTCCACAGTCTCGCCAAACACATCGTCCAGCGGTGTGTCGAGAAAGATGTTGGCCGCATCAACGTCGGAGACTTGGAGGGAGTCCGTAAAGACGAAGATGGTGAGTCGAAAAACTGGGGCAAGCACGGCAATCTTGACCTGCACGGGTGGGCGTTCGACCGCTTCACGAACATCCTCTCCTACAAGGCGAAAGTCGAGGGAATCGAAGTCATAGAAGTTTCAGAGCGTAACACGAGCAAGACGTGTTGCGTGTGCGGGAGAGAAGGCGATAGTCAGCGAGTTGAACGTGGATTGTACGTCTGTGAGTCGTGTGATGCGGCGTTCAACGCTGATGTGAACGGGGCGGAGAACATCCGTCTCGACCTAAACCAAAGTAACTCCGAGTCTTCGGCCAGTTTGGGCGAGGATAGGAGTACCGGCTGGTTGGCACAGCCCGGAGTCTACCTTCACGACTTGTCCAGCGGATTCCAACCGCAGGAACAAGTGGTAGACTGTAAACCCTAATATCCCAACTCAGCGGTGCGGTACCGTGGGATTCCCGCGTCTTCAGGCGCGGGAGGATGTCAATATTCGTCGGGGACTCGCGGAGAAGATCTGTGACCGTTCTATGACACCCTCTGATCTGCCTGTAGAAGTTCAGTATGTTCGCGGCGGTCGCTCGAGAATGTCGAAAATCTCTCGTGCACGAAACTCTCGATTCCGCTCGTTTCCGGTTGTTTCCTCGAGAACACCCTCCGCCTCGAGGCGATCGAGCGCACGATAGGCAGTCGGTCCGGTCACGTCGAGCAATTCTTGCACGACAGTCGCAGTGAGATACGGCTGTTCGAACAGTGTACACGCAAGCTGTGCATACGCAGCCGCGTTGTCACCGTATTCGGCTTCGTATTCCTGCTGTAACGTGTGCAACTCCTGTGAGCGCAACAGCGATTCTTCCGCTTGGTGGCGAATACCCGTGATGAAGAACTCGATCCAGGCTTCCCACTCGCCGTACGTTCGGACGGCGGTCATGCGATCGACGTACGTCTCCTTGTAGCGATTGAAGTACTCGCTTAGATAGAGCGTCGGCTGCTCGAGATACCCTTGATTGGACAGTTGGAGGGCTATGAGCAGTCGTCCGAGTCGACCGTTGCCGTCTCCGTATGGATGGATCGTCTCAAACTGGTAGTGCGTGAGCGCGATATCGATGAGTGGGTGGTAGCTTCCGCCGGTTCGAATGTACGTCAGCAGTGCATCCATCAGCCCGTCGACGGCGCTCGGAACGGGAGGAACAAACTCACCGAGGTGGTTCGGGACCGTTTTGAATCCTCCGATGGTGTCCGTTTCACGCCGATCGTCTGGAACGTCGGTGAGGAGCGTCTCGTGGAGGGTATGCAGGAGATCGATCGAAATCTCGTCCCCACGATCGAGCGCATCAATGCCGTTCTCGAGTGCTCGTTCGTAATTGAGGACCTCTTGGACGTCTTTCGTTTCGCCGACAGCGAAAGCTGGATCGCCGTCGGATTCCGGACTGACCGGTGATCTAGTCTCGAAGCTATAGAGGGCGTTGTAATCGATATCTGCCCCCTCGATTGCAGCCGACTCCATCGCTTCCTTTCGAAGCAGCGATGTGTACAAGACAGGAGCGAACTCAGTTGTCAGGGTAAAGCCACTGAGTTTTCCGAGCCAAAACGTCGCCGCTGAAAGCGTTTCGTAGAACTCCCCCTCGAATTGGAGTTCGGTATCCGGCGGGAGCGGATCTGGACGATAATATGGACGCCGATCGTATGGGACAAGCCGTCCAGGGGCATCATCGGATAACTCTTGGAGAGCCATTTGCAACTACTGGCTAATGGGTGTACATTTAGTTAAATTTTCCCCACAGTATCTAATTAAGACTGCGTCTATACGGTGCTACATTCAGTTGAATTACGGAGATGCGTCAAGGGAATCACGAAATACGGTAAGTCGGTTCGGAAGATTTCGGAGGCATTCACTCAGAATCCACCGTGGCGTCACATCATCGAACGTCACGCCATAGCGCTCCGGGCACTCATCCGGATATTCCTCCTGAAAATGTGCCTCACCGAGTTCGTTGAAATGCTCATCCTGATGCCAGCCGCAACTGAGCGTGTACTCTTCGGGGAGTGTCGGGTCGTTCACATCCGCAGCGTCAATAGCAGCCTCCCTATCCGGTTCCTCGTACCACTGAATCGTGAAGTGATCCTTTCCGACCTCTCGTGGCGACCACCACACTTCAAGCGTGGCGATTGGTGAGGGATACGCCTCCCCAAGGAACTCCGTCGGGTTAATCGACGCAATAACCGTGTCGGGCGTGATGCGGCTGGGATCAAACCGTGTATACTCCACTCCCGGCTCCATTTTCAACCGATTATTGAGTTGGTAGAGAATTTGCTTCCGTGTCCGTGGACTCCCACCATCGAAGGCGAGCTCTGGTTTGTCGCCTGGCATCGCTATCCGTTCGTCGTGGCCTCAGATGTCGCAGGTGAGTGAGTAGCCGTGAACTGATGGAGGTCATCATACAGTCGAATCGCGTGACGGATGAGTGTCTGCATCTCCTGGTTGTACTCCCACGTGTCAATCACCCGTTCGCGTTCCCGGCGTTCCTCAACATGTAGTGACTCGTCGAGCGTCGTTCGGAGTTCGTCGGCATCTTCGACATTATATTCATCCTGCCACTCCTCGATCCGAGAGCTAATCGCGTTCAATTCAGCCGTGAGGTCATCCTTTGTGTGTTCATCAACGAGATCGCCAATTTCACTGAAGAACTGTTCTCGCGGGTTGGGGTAGTAGAGCGTCTTTTGGCCGCGGTCGGTCGTGACCAGCCGCTTATCGTCAGCGAGTTTAGTGAGGTACTTGCGTGCCGTCTTGTAGTTGACGTGGGCTTGGTCGGCAACCCACGAGGCGCTACGGGGTTGTGTGAGCATCTCGGCGACAGCCCGGACACGGTCCTCGCTTTCCATATCATCGGACCATACGTCGGGTGAATCAGACGACATCACTACCACCTACTCAGCCCATCATCGTAAATCTTTGGCATCGTGAGAAAATATATACAATCCACGGGTGGTTGGGAAGTGACGTCACTCCAGAGGTTCGACGCAATCGATCCGCTACTCGTTTGTGGACCTCGTAGCGATGCAAGTGTGTATCACCCGCTATCGGTGGTTCCCCCATTGATATGATTAATCAGTGGGCTGACGCACGCCAACTTTCACGTGTTGACTCGATTGTATCGTACAGCTGTATCGCCTGCTTGATAAGCGTCGTTTGATGCTCGAAGTACTCCCAGTCCTCAGCATCCTGACGGCGTTGCTGGCGTTCATCAGCAGAGAGATCGTCACCGACCGTCGCTCGAAGCTCGTCGGCTGACGAGACGCCATAGGCTTCCTTCCAATCGTCGATGTCATCGCGGATGGCACCGAGTTCGACAGTGAGTTCGTCTTTTTGATGGTCCTCCACGAGGTCGCGAATTTGATCGAAATACTGGGTGACGGGATCAGGGTAGTAGCAGGTTTCGCGCCCTCGCTGGGTAGTAGTAAGTTTATCTGCTTCAACCAACTGTGTGAGATACTTTTCGGCTGTATTTCGAGCCACACCCGCAGCGTCCGCGATCTCCCCCGCGTTACGTGGCTCTCTAACCGTCATCGAAACCTCCCGAATCCGGTTCAATTTCGCCGCGTGATCGTCGCTTCCTGAATCACTCATACCCGAAATTGGATATCGATCTATAGTAGTATTTTGCACTCTGTTTCAGAATATTGAATCAGCGTGAGTTTTGCCTGCCCTATATCTACTGAATGGAGATGTGAACTGCCTCGAGTAAAGTGGTTCGAGACCGAAGATTTTCGGGACTGAGGGGAGCAACGCTCCGCGAGGGACGAAGTCTCTCGGACGACTCCACGTCTCGCCCCCGAGGCACTCGGCCTGCTCCGCCTGTAGATTCGATTTCCTACCTGTTTGGGGAGACTAACGCCAGCTGTGGATTATAGTGGACGTTCACGGTGTCAGCCTCGATACCCACAGACACCAGTTCGAGGCGAGTTCACTTTCGGAAGATAATTCGGCCGCTCACAGTCGGCTTCGTGATCGGTCGCACACGGCTCACAGAGCCAGGCGTCTGGTCCGTATTGCCACAGACAGGTCTGGCAGACCTTGGTTGCCGACTCGCCGCAGGTTCCACAGTCGATCTCGGGCGGGTCGTTCCGTGCCAGCAGACCGATGCCGTCCGTGTCCGTCTCGAGGGCGTCGGCACGTCGGCTCTCGAGGTCTGCGAGCGACCAGTCGCCGGTGTCGACGACCGCTACGTCGAGTGTCGTCGTCGACCCGAAGTCGTACTCGTAGGTAAACGCCTCGTCGTCGACGGCCCTGATGGGAACGTCCATCGATTGCCTGTCGGGTCCGTATGCCGGCGCCTGGTCGTCGTAGGGCTTCTCGTAGCGGGCCGTCTCGGTCGTGAACGCGCTCATGTGGCCACAGCACTCGAGCCAGAACTCGCGAAGGAACGCATCGAGACGCGAGAGCGTCGTCTCCGCCTCGACCAGCAGATGAAGCCAGTAGTCGGAGCGCTGTGCGCCGGTAATCCGAAGGTGAAACGCCGATGTGCGCTCACTCGAGTCCGGAAGACACGCCCGGAGATGGCGCGACATTCCGCGTTTGGTGTACGTATCCCCGCAGCGGGAGCAGTCACCGTCAGTCATGGCTCACTGAATACGAGCGTAGCTTGGCTCTCAAATCTGTCGGCTGACGTACCGAGCGAGGGTAGTAGCCACTGAAAGTCAATGTACCGAACTGGTGTCCTCGTCCGTTCTCGAGTTCAAAAGAAAACCAAGGCGGATTCCCCGCCCCACGGTGGGCGGGGAGGAAGCCGACACTTGATTCACTATGAATACGTTTTAGTGGATGGCATCCCCACAGTATGGTAGTGGTTGGCGGCCAACAGTTGTCGCCAATCACGGGCCGCCGTCAACCGGCCCTCGAAGTCAGGGATGCCGACCCGTGAACGCCGAGAAGTCCTCGGTACGACGCGGTGAGTCCACTGACAAGCCCCGCGCCACCGTGCGCGGGGCAGTTGACTTGCCAGCATCTCGTCGGCCAGATCGGAGCCGACGTTGCCGGAGGTTCGGAGGGTCTCTGAGCCGTGGGAAACAGCGCTCTTAGCGGACACCGAGATATCCAGCAGCTTCGGTAGCGATCGTTTCTGTCGTCGCCTCGACGAGATGCCCCTCTTCGCACTCCATGTCGGCGTGCCGAATCGTGACGACTGTCCACGGATTCACGTAGCTTTCCCTCGGTAGACCGCCCGAGACGAAGTCGTCGTCAGTGAGCGGGATAGCAACCGCCCGTCGCGTCGTCGTGGCCGCCGCGTAGAGCGCTTCCTCGTCGTGGAACGGGTGTGTGCGATCACTCAGGCAGACATACGGCCGGTAGTCGTGGTCTGCGAGAAGATCGGGGCCTTTTACGACCGCGCCGCGCTCGTAGACGTCCGTCACTCCTCGTCGCCGTAGTAGTCGTCCGTCGTCGAAACGGAACTGGCGTTCGTCTGTGCGGCGTAGGAAGCGAGACGGTCGTCCTCGGCGATGGCCCAGTATCGGCCGCGGTGACGAACGAGGCCGCGATCCTCAAGGCGGGAGAGTGCCGCGCCGACGCTCCCGCGCTTGATGCCGGTCGCTTCGTGGAGTTCCGTCTGTGTGAACGCCTGATCGCTGTGGGTCGCGAGGAATTGCAACAGTCGATACGGCTGTGTCCCTTCCTGGAGGTCGAGTGCGTCCACAGGTTCTTCGTCGAACCGATCGATGGTGATTGGCATATGTAATAGAACGCAATATAGCGCAATAAGACTGTGGGTGTGGGGGCGAAAAATCCTTCGGCATCGGCGGACAGTGGAGAATCAGTCGTGCAACCAGCCACCGGACCAACGGCTGAACGTTTCAGAGAATGTTATAAAGAATCCGTATTACCAACGCACCGGTTCGCCTTCTCGAAGGGGTGACTCCTCTCGTTCGTCGATACAGCGAGCGTCGAACGGGAACGCCAGCGTATCGTCCAGGTAGGAGTACCATCCCATCGCCTGCTCTTCGGCAGTGTAGGCGTCGACGATGATCCGCATCTCGATCCGCTCGTCGCGCTCCTCGTCCCGGTCGGCTCGAGTCACGAGTTTCCCCCGCCTCGAGACTGAAACGCCTGGCCGGACTTGAACTCGGTCAGTTCGTCGATACGGGCTTCCAGGTCCTCTATCTCCTGCCGGAGCGCCTCACCTTCGTCGCTGTCTACAGCCGCAAGCTGTTCTTTCAACCCCTGCAGCCGGCTATCCTTGCGTTCTTCGTCGACCTCGGCCTTGCGGACGTACGCGCTCTCCTCGATGTCGTAGACATCGCTCTCGGCCAGGTCCGTCACCTCGAGTGCGTCGTCGACTTTCCCGCGGTCGACACCCATGACGCGCTCGCGGTCGATACCGGCGTCCTCGAGCGCCGCCAGAACCGTTTCCTCGTCCTTGAGCGTGCGGTTGCGTCGAGTTGTCCGCTGGACGGAGCCGAACGGGCCGTTGACGAGCCGATCGTGGTGGAGACGAGCGAGGAGGACGTCGGCAACGTCCTGGCGGACCCCGTTGGCGTTGCGCTGCACGTCCGAGAGCAGCGTGTACAGATTCACCAGTACGTCCGTCTCCAGTTCCTCGAGCACGTCGACGTCGTGCCGTTCGAGCGCATCAACGAGCAAGAGCGCGTCGGCGTACACGGCGAGATCGGGCTCCGTTCGGTTGTCGGACTCCGAGGCGGGCTCGCCCTCGAGCAGTTGCGTCGACGTCGGGCCGTCCTGCTCGACGATCACGCCGGCGTCCTCGTCGATCTCGAAGCGGGGATGCAGGCTCCACACCGCCGGATACGGATCGGCGTCGGGCGGGAGCCGGTCGAGTTCGAACCCGTTCGGCGTATCGGTAATCCGTCGATACAGCGACTCGAACTGGTCGCGTTGGAGCGGGCGCTTTTCGTCCCCGTCTTCGAAGTGAACGATGACGCGGTGGTCCTGGACGTCGGTGATCCGAAACCGATCGTGCGACAGGGGCGTGACGAGCGTCGCTCCGTCGAGTTCCTCGAGTTCCTCGAGGAGCGTCTGCCAACTCACACTGAACGGCATACGAGGAGTGAGGTGGGCGGATGGGAAAACCGTGTGGGATGTCTCGGACCGGCCGACTCGCGTCCCGCGACTCCGAAACTCGCGAGAGTGCGTTTCGTTACGTTGGGCCACCGACCACGGTGATTTTCATGCGTATGATCTTGCACCACATTGCACTCCTCGGTCGTACAGCGGAACCGCCGTCCCTGCCGATACCCACGCTCACCACAGTACGAACACGTCTTCGAGTTGTAATAGCAGTAGTTAGTAATACAGTTTCGTTGTTCAGAGCCGGTAGTGTAATCAGACATCGAGAAATTGATTCAGTTCACTAAATTCATCGGATGAGAGAATAACCTCGGTATCGAACTCGTCGAACTGTTCGAAGTCGTTGTCGATCGTCAACACAGTGTTCACTCCTTCGTCAATTGCCACCTGAGCATAGTATCCATCCCATCCGTTAACAGTTGCGTCACTCGATCGAGTAAAACTCTCTCGAGCGATATCTTCGGGCATCTTCTCGTACCAGTGAATGCGTTTTGCGTCCATGAAATTTTGCATCAGGCGGGACGCATCTGTGTTTGATACCCCGTAGTACGTTGTCAAGACGGTGTGTGCACCGAAGAGGGCAGGATATGGGACGACAGCATCAATCCCACCAGCAATGGCATCTTGGACGTACGAGAGCGCAGCATCACGAACCGGCGTCTTCGTGTGTGCCAGCGCAATGACGCCAACATCGAACAGATATGGGCCGCTCTCGTTATCCATCGCTGTTTTTCTCTGCTCCTCGTCGAACCGCAGATCGGTGCTGCTGGGCGATTGGGTCAACGGCCCCATCAATCGGGGCTGTCTCTCCGTGTTCTGACGCCGCGTCCGTAACGAGCTGTTCCATCTGCTCGATAATCTGCTCGGGGTTGTCTTCAGGTGTAACGACTGCTTTTCCGCCTTCTTCGTGAATTTCTACTTCCGTCCCGGGGGTAATTCCGAGACGCTCTCGGACCTCCTGCGGGAGGACGACTCGTCCTTTTGAGTCCACCGTCACCATATTCCCACGTTCGGTGGGAGTATACATAGCAGTTCTGGTAAGGATACTAGTTTCGTCACTCATTCTGGATACAGGAATTGTATTTCCAGCTGCAAAATACCTGCCTCTTCGGGAGCCAACGTCGTACGGACCAGTGTTCGTCATTCGACGCCTTCTCGAGTCGCCCACCCAACCGACCGTGACGAGTTCCGCGCCAACGTCAAAACCGTCCTCGAGTCGACGGTGATACTCGGACCGGATTATTCCCAATGGACAAAGGATTATTCCGTCTGACCTCGTTAGTCGAACACGATGAGAGAGCCACGAGAAGAGCTGAAAGCGACCGCCGATGAGCAGCCTCCGGATTTCGACGCGCTCACCCCGCCGGATGAGCTCGTTCGGGGCGAACGAACTCGCGACGATTTTCTCGATGCCGCCCTCCAGCTCTCGGAAGCGGCAACCGTCGACGAGGTCGCGGATATCGCGGATCACGGCCCCGACGCCGCACGCGAGTATCTCGAGTGGTTCGAACGGATGGGGATCGTCGAGCAAATCGGCCGAAATCCAGTAACCTATCGCCGGAACCGCGAGTACCTCGTCTGGCGGCGCGCAGAGCGTATTCGGAACCGATACGAACCGGACGAGATCGCCGAAATGCTTGCGACCGAAGCCGGCCGGGCAGACGAGTTCGAAACGGCGTTCGGCGTCGCCGATCCCGATCACGTCCGCGTGCATTCGTACGCTAGCGAGACGGACCAATCGATCGAAGACGTGTGGGAACAGCTCGCCGAGTGGCACACGACACGTCGCCGAATCGAACTCCTCGAGCGAGCGCTGTCGACGGATGACTCACTCTCAGGACATCACCGACCCGTCGCATGACCGGGTCGCCGCCGGGAAATGACGAACCACGGCGTTCAGCGACCGTAGACTTCGATCGACTTGGCCTCGTCCGTAATCGCTTGCGAGGTGACGAACGGTTCGAACGAATCGAGTGGAACCCCGAACGGGCGAACGAACTCGTCTGTCACTACGATATCGGATTGTACCCGCCAGCAGTACGAAGAGTCCGACTCGAACTCGTGTGGTTCGAAAATGGCGATTTTGATGCCCACTATCACGAAGAGCACGGAGAACGATCGTTCGATCACAGATGGGACCGACACCCGTCCGATCACAATGCAAGAGAACACGTACATCCCGGGCCGGACGCTCCGACACCGGGCGAAGACACGACGTATCCTGCTGACTGGCGGGACGTACTCTCGAGTATTCTGCGTGAAATCGACGGCCGCCAGCGCGGATTCTGGAAGGAGGATTAGCGGGTGAGCCGTCAGGGGGACGATCACCGTCAGCCCCGTAGGACCGCACTCCCCGTTTCGTCGGCAACCGCTACGCGGACCGCCGTCGCCGATTCTCGACAACGGCCGGCAGGAAACTGCACAGGAACGACTGCATCGTAGCTAGTCAGCCTCGAGTCGCCCACCCAACCGACCGTGACGAGTACCTCCGCGAAGCTAGAACCCTCCCTCGAGCGACCGACATACCAACAGTAAAGAGTGTCCAGTTGCTGTGAATGAGTATGTCTGCCAGGGAAGACGAACTCACGCTCCGGTTCGAGGCGGGGAAACTCGAGGATTCCATCGTCATGGCGATCCTCGTCCTCCAGGTGATTCTGGTGACGGGTGCCGCGGCCATGGTGGCGGCGGTGTTGTTCCTGAGAGACGGCCTCGAGTTGGTCCCGTTCGTAATCCCGGCCGTGATCGCGGTGGTGGCGACCGCCGTGCTTCTCAACCGCCTTTACGAGTAGCGACCTGCCGTCCCCCGACCGAAGTCTTCCAGACCGACGCCACGACGGTCCCCCTCGAGACGGGACCCTCGAGTCGACGACGATACTCGAGTTTCTCGACGCCACCCGCTGACTCCCGGATGCGACAACCGTCGACGATATCGGGGTGTTCCCAACCAGTACCGAAAGTGACCCAGAATCCGCTGGTCTGTGGATAGCTGACCGACGGCGTTATATCCGTTCCTTGCGCCGTGGACGTGTGGAGTCCACAGTGATACCCCGACTCGTGACCGACACGGCGACTCCATCCTCCATCATGGTAATGACTCCCTCAGATTCTGTTCGGAACCCGGACCAACCCCCGTCCTTCGAAGACGCTTTGAACGAACTCATCGCGAGCTGTTATGCGAGCGGTGAACGAGTCGAAGGAGACTGGGAACTCAGTACGCCGTTAGCTGACGCTCCCGATTGGCGCGTTGAAATTCAGAAAGTGTATTCCGATGACGAACCGGACTACGACCCGGAACTCATCGACTGACGTTCCCCGGAAATAAACCAGCTTTTCCGGACAGTCAGTTTGTAACTCATTTGACGTAACCGGAACGCCTATATTCGTGGTTGCAGATTCAGCAGACAGGCTCCGCTGAAGTTGGTTTGTGACGAGTTGTCTCTTGGAGTGTCGTGTAAGCTGAGTACCGGAGTACCCATGAAGTCCAACGCATTTGACCCCGACGACGTAGGAACGAGCAGCCGAGAGATCGAGCCGACGACGATGTTCGAAGCGCTTTCACACGAACGACGCCAGTACGCGCTTCAGTATCTGGCCCAAAAACCGGCAGCCGTTCCGCTCGGTGACGTCGCAGAATACATCGCCGTCCGTGAAGGGGAACCCACGCGAGACCGGTACGAACGCATTCTCACGGGCTTCTACCATCTTCACCTCCCGCATCTTCTCGAGGCGAAGCTCATCGCGTACGACGAAGGGCGGAAAACGGTGACCCTCCGCGTAAATCGCGATGTGTTGCACCCGTATCTCGATCTCCTCACGGCGAAGACCTGCCGTAGCCACTGATACGCTCCGCGTAGCTACTGATACACGCCGTTGTCACTGCGTCCACAGCACGACTACTCGCGTTCGCTACCGACGTACAGCGGGGCGTACGAAACGACTCACACACTGCTCACGAGCCGTCGTGCGATCGGGTGTGTAGTGACGGCCAGCAACTCCAGGGGTCATCCCCGATCGACGACGTCCCGAACAGCGGTCGCCGGGGGGACGGTTCCGCCGAAACCGACGAGATTTGCACGAAGAGTTTTATTTCTGAATGTGGAGAGCGCTAGCATGGCCAAGGATACGTGGCCGACGAAACGCCATCGGTTCGCCGCGTCGCTCGACTTACCCGCGGCGCTCACCGCACTCGGCGTCGAGGTGCTCGACGTCTCGTCCGAGCGCGCGATCGTCGTCGCGTCCCGGTCGGTCCTCGATATCGTCGTCGTCGAGGGCGCGCTCAGCGACGCTCGAGCCATCGAGGTCGGCGTGATCGATTATCCCGCGGACGCCCCCAAGGAGCCGGACGCGCGTATCGAGACGCTCCTCGAGCGCCTCGAGAACGCGCAGACGCCGGCCGACCGGGGGCCGCTTAGCGATTCGGGAACGAACCTTTCGTGACTACCGGGGGCGACTCGAGACGCGCGTCGGTGTTAGTCCCGAGTCCCCGATCCCTGGCCGGAAGAGACTGCGATTCCGTGACGATCGTTCCTCGAGCGCAGCGGCACCCGTCTCGATGCGGTCTCGCAGTTCGTCGTCCGAGTACGCTCGGCTGTGTTTCCCTCGAGTCGTCCCCTCGCGGGTCGACTGACGCCGCCGGGACTCCGGACGCCGACCCGTGTTGACGACAGGATCTGCAGGCGGCGACCTCACTCGCGGATCGATAGCGATCACTCGAGGCTCTACTTTCCGGAAACGGTCTTGTACGAGCCTTCAGCAGTGGATACACCCACTCTCCAGCTATTATGAATGGTAATAGTGAATATGCACATCGATCACGAAAACCGGTAAATCGGTCGGGCCCATACTGTCCCATGTGACCATATCTCAAGGAGCCGAGGTGGAGAACGCGGCTGTCGAAGTCGAGTTCGAAGTCTCCGACCCTCGATATCCGTTAGTCGCACTGTCCGCGGAGACGGGCTGTGAGGCGGAGCTCCTCCAGCTCCTGCCGCGAAGCAACGGTGCCTACACGGTGTTCCAGCGGATCAGCGGCACCGATCCGGAACGGGTCCTCGAGTTCACCCGCTCCTACGACGGGTTCGACGCGCGGCTGGTCACCAGCGGCGACGAGAGCGCGGTCGTGGAATTTCGAATCAGTGCGGAGGGCGGATTTTTCACGATCTGCTTGACCGATGCGGGCGCGATCCCGACGCAGTTAGCGAGCAAGGACGGAGTGGCGCGGATCGTCGCCGAAATCCCCGCGACGTACTCCGCCTCGGACGTCATCAGCCGATTCGAAGAGCACTACCCCTCGATGGAGATCATCGCGCGACGACAGAAACCGACGCCGGTGCCGCTCTTCCAGCGCAAGGAACTGCAGGAAGCCGTGACGCGTCTGTTCACTCCGCGCCAACGGGAAGTGCTCGTGCTCGCGTATACGAACGGCTACTACGACTGGCCGCGGGAGAACACGGGCGAAGAGCTCGCGGCCGAACTCGGGGTGACGTACGCGACGTTCTCGGAACACTTGCGCAAAGCCGAGCAGAAATTGCTGTCGCTGATCTTCGCCACGGAGTGAGGTGTGGCCGTCTCGAGACCTGATTCTCGAGGCCTGACTCTCGATTCTCGAGGCTCGATCTTCGACCTTCGATCCGTGACCCGTGATCCTCGCGGCTCGATCTTCAATCCTTGACCCGTAATCCTCAAGGCGTAAATCCGCGAATCAGTAAGCTGTCCCTGACTTGCAGCCGGCGAAAAATAGCGGTGATCGGTCGCTGCGGTCGGCGGTCAGTTAGTGGGCGGCGATTGCGGCTTCGGTGGCGTCATCGTCGTCTCCATTATCACCATCGTCGTCACCCGGTTCGTCGTCTTCAGTGTCGGGCTCGGCGTGGTCGTCCGCCATGTCCTCAGCGTGGTCGGACAGGACGAAGATGGTCGCCTGTTCGATCGTTACCTGGATGCGTTCCTCGTCGTCAGCATCGGGTTCGTCCTCGGCAACCGGTTCGTCATCCGCTTCGTCGTCCGCGTCTAGGTCGTCATCGGTAGCGTCGGTGTCGTCGTCGGCCTCGGTGTCGTCGGCCTCGGTGTCGTCGGCCATGTCGTCGTCGGCCATGTCGTCGTCGGCCTCGGTGTCGTCGGCCATGTCGTCGTCGGCCTCGGTGTCGTCATCCTCGTCAGCTGCTGGCGTGTCGTCGTCGACGTCGTTGTCAGCAGCGTCGTCATCGTCGACACCGTTTTCGTCGGCGTCGACGTCATTGTCGTCAGTTTCGGGGTCCTCCTCGGCAGCCGGCTCTTCGGCGGTCAGATCCTCGCCGAGGTGGTCACCGACGACGAAGATGGTCGCCTGCTCGATCGTCACCTGCATCTGGTGCTCGTCGTCAGCTGCGTGGTCGTCGGCCATGTCGTCGTCAGCGTCGTCGACACCGTTTTCGTCGGCGTCAGCATCGTCGTCGTCGTTGAGATCGTCGTTGTCGTTTTCGTCAGCGTCGTGTTCTGCATCGTCGTCGGCGTCATCGACGCCGGGATCGTCCTCGGCGTGGTCCTCGAGCACAACGAAGATAGTTGCCTGATCGACGGTTAGTTCGTCGTCCTCAGTGTGGGCGTCTTCCGTTTCGGCTGCGTCGTCAATGCCGTCGTCGGCGTCGGTATCGTCGTCGGCGTCAACGCCGTTGTCGTTCTCGTCAGCGTCCGTATCGAGTTCATCGTCGTCAGCGTCGTGCTCGTCTGCGTCGTCGTCGGCATCATCGGCATCGTGATCCTCCTCGTCATCACTGTCAATGACGACGAAAATCGTCGCCTGGTCGACGGTCAGCTCGTCGTCGCCAACGTCGACCGCGTCGTTATCCGCATCGTCGTCCGCGTCTAGGTCGGTGTCGTCAACGCCGTCGTCAGCGTCGGTTTCGTCATCGTCGACGGCAGCGTCCTCATCAGCGTCTGCGTCTTCATCGCCTACTTCGGTGTCGTGATCGTCGGCCTCTTCATCGTCCACATCGTCGACATCATCCGCCTCGTCAAGGTGGTCGGTGAGGTCGACGATCGTCACTTCGTTGAACGAGACCTGCAGCTGGATGTGCTCCATCATCTCTTCGTCATCGACGGCAGCCTCGTCGCCGGCAGCTTCGTCATCAACACCCACCTCCTCATCGTCGTCGTCCGCTGCTACGCCATCGTCATCGTCGGCATCGGTCTCGAGGTCATCGTCCGCGTCGTGGTCGTCAGCAGCGTCCGAATCGTCCTCCATCATCGCCTGTTGGTCAGTGTGATCGAGGACGACGATCGTCGCCTGTTCGATTGTAACGGTCAGTTGGCTCTCGGTGTCATCGGCATCCGTCTCGGGATCGTCGTCGTGCTCGTCGACGGCCGCACCCGCAGGTGCGACTGCGAATGCACCCCCGCTCGCGAGCATCATCACTGCAATTGTGACGACGAAGATGTTGCGTGCGCTCATGTCTCCAGCTAGCCGACGAACTGGTCGATTCTTAAACCGTGAGTACTATTACGGAACTCAATACGTCGTTCCGGGGGGAAATCCGCGTTTCAACCGTGTCGGCCGAACGAAACCCATCGTTACTCGAGTCACCCAATCAGGAAGCGGCCACTTCCCCGTTCCAGTACTGCGATTCCGAGCACGGACACTCCTGTTCGGTATCACGTGCTCGAGAACCCGATGACGCCGCGAGATCCGACTCCAAGAACGGTTCCAGCAGTCACAGAGTCATCGACACGCCGGTCCGACAAACTGATATCGTTCCAACCGGGCCGAAACGATGTGGGCTGGACCGCAGTCGACACACCACCATCGAGACGGAATCGCGGATATCCGGCCCACAGCCGACTTTCTCGCCGGGCCACACCGTCACAGCCGTTCCGTGCGGCGTGAGCTGCGGCCCCGTCACGACGATACCCCAGTTCCAATGAAAGTCGTTCTCCCAACATGGTTTGGCAGTCATCCCGGCACCGCCATCGCCCTGTCACCCACTCGACCGCGCGTCTCGAGTCCGTCACACACCCGTCTGACTGAAGTTTTTGACGGGCAACGGTGACGTGGGTGGTATGGAAACCGCAACTGGACTCGAGACGCCTCGCGACGGCCATCGGCGGACCGGTCTCGAACGGGTCAAGACGTGGCCGGCGTACCTGCTGGCCGTGCTCTGTCCGGGTGCAGGGCATCTCGCCGTCGGCGAGTGGACCCGCGGACTCAGCTGGGCCGGGCTTTGCGGTATCGCACTCGTGTTCCTCAGCCCGGGCAGTCTCCTCGTCGAGGGCGCGCTCACCGAACCGATCGTCGTCACGGCGCTTCGACTCGAGGGGGCCACCTTCGGCGACGTGGCGTTCCCCTTTGCCATCATCGTCCTCAGCGTGATCGATCTCTACACGCGTCTCACATTCGAGTAACCGTGCTGCCGAGCTAGTAGTCGTCTCCCGAAGAAAACGAGTGTCTGGAATTCGCGAAAACGGTCGGCGCGAATCGAACTGTCGCAGTGAACGGTCGACGGACGGTCTCGAGCGGAGAGTGGTCCTCCGTCGCTTACATCATGCCGCCCATACCGCCGCCCATGCCGCCCATACCGCCCATACCGCCTGGGCCGCCGGCGCCGGCTGGCGGACCGCCGTCGTCGCCGCCGTCGTCACCGTCGATCTGGCCGCCCTTGAGGTCGCCGGCCGCGATGACGTCGTCGATGCGAAGCAGCATGACGGCCGCCTCGGTCGCGGAGTCGATCGCCTGGGTCTTGACGCGCAACGGCTCGACGACGCCTTCCGTCTCCATGTCGATGACGTCGCCGCTGTAGGCGTCGAGCCCGGCGCTGGACTGGCCGGCGTCGTGCTGACTCCGGAGGTCGACCAGCGAGTCGATCGGATCGAGCCCGCCGTTTTCCGCGAGGGTGCGCGGGATGGACTCGAGTGCGTCGGCAAAGGCCTCGACGGCCAGCTGTTCGCGGCCGCCGACGGAGTCGGCGAAGTCGCGCAGTTCGAGCGCGAGGTTGGTCTCGGGCGCGCCGCCGCCGGGCAGCGCCTTGCCGTCCTCGAGGGTGATGCGAACGACGCCGAGACTGTCGCCGATGGCGCGTTCGACTTCGTCGACGACGTGTTCGGTGCCGCCGCGCAGAAGCAGCGTGACGGAGCTGGCGTCCTCGACGTCCTCGACGACGAGCTGCTGGCTGCCGCCGACGGACTGCTGGGAGACGGTGCCGGCGAAGCCGAGGTCGTCGGCCTCGATGTCGCCGACGTTGCCGACGACCTGTGCGCCGGTTGCGCGAGCGATCTGTGCGGCGTCGCTGGATTTGGTGCGACGGACGGCCAGGATCCCCGCGTCGGCGAGGAACTGCTGGGCCATGTCGTCGATGCCGTCCTCCGCGAAGACGACGTCGGCGCCGGCGTCGACGATATCGTCGACCATCGCGCGCAGTTGCTCCTGCTCGCGGTCGAGGAACTCCTCGAGCTGGTCGGGATCGGTGACGTTGACCTCGGTGTCGATCTCGGTTTCGGCGACCTCGAGGGCGTCGTCGATCACGGCGACGTTCGCGTCCTCGACGAAGTACGGCATGGCGTCGGAGACGCGGTCCTTATCGACGACGACGCCGTCGACGAGTTCGGAGTCCTCGATGGCCCCGCCGACGACGGTCTCGATCTTGATGTTGTCCGTATCGACGCCGGCGTCGTCGGCCACGCTCGTGACGGCGTCGACGACGAGTTCGGCCAGCCGACCCTTGGCGTTCTCCGCGCCTTTGCCGGTCATCGCCGTGGCGGCGATCTGTTCGAGAAGTTCGGTATCGTCAGCGCCGACGTCGATCGCCTGCTCCTCGAGGATCGCTTTCGCTTCCTCGGAGGCCTGACGGTAGCCCTGTTCGATGGAGGTGGCGTGGACGTCCTGATCGAGGAGGTCCTCGGCCTGCCCGAGCAGGTCGCCGCCGACGACGACGGCGGAGGTGGTCCCGTCGCTGACTTCCTCTTCTTGGGTCTGTGCGACTTCGACGATCATGTTGGCCGCGGGATGCTCGATCTCCATCTCCTGGAGGATCGTGACGCCGTCGTTCGTGACGACGACGTTGCCGGAGGAACCGACGAGCATCTTGTCCATCCCCTTGGGGCCGAGCGTCGTTCGGGCCGCCTCCGCGACGGCTTTCCCTGCGGTGATGTTCATCGACTGTGCGTCGTCGCCCGAGGTTCGCTGGCTGTCCTCGGACATGACGATCATAGGCTGGTTGCCCATCTGCTGTTGTGACACGAGTACGTAACGGATTGTTTGAGGTTCTGTATACATGTTTTGATATCGACTAGAGAACGAGTGAAAGTATAGTGGGCATTGGGCCGTTGGATTAGTCGAAGCGAACGTGTTCTAGAAAACGTGTGAGGCGAGCTATCTATCCTAAACGCAACCACGTCCCGCATCTCCACTGTCCGAACCGCACAATCGACGAGACAGTCACCGCGACGACGGGATACCATAATGGCGCTGGACGATAACATACCACATATGACTGCTGCGGTGCCCGCTGGGCCTACCCCCGCGCCAGCCGCCGATGAGAGCCACGCGCAATGGACTGCGTGTGCCAACTGCGCCGGCACGATCCACCGGAGCGCCGGCCGCTGTCCGCACTGCGGTACCCACAACCGCCGGTTCTGGTGGCCGGCGGATCCGAAAGCGCGACTGCTACTCGCCACGACCGTCGTTTTCGCCGGAATGGTGCTCTATCGCTGGCTCACGAACCGTCGCCGGTGAGTCTGACGGGATCACGATACGGAACCCGTAGTTCGAACTGGTCGCACCCAAAGACGCGTGTCGCTTCCCCGCCGGAGAGAATCAGTCGGAACCGGCGGAATCCAGGTCGGAGTCGTGGATCGAAATCGTCCCGTCGCTATCGACCGCGACGGTGTAGTCGTCGACCGTCAACTGGACCGTCACGTCCTGATTCGAATCGCGAGCCGTTTCCATCATGCGATTCATCGAGTCGGAGTCGACGTGGTGGTACAGCGATGGAATATCGTCGACGCGACACTCTTCGATAGTAGATAGTCCGCGCGCAATCGCCTGTACCGGCGGTTCGTTCTGGTATTCCGTATAAAAGACATTGCCGCCGTCTGGAACGAGTGGCCCTGACGCGTCATCTGCTCCCATGTGCAACACTCCCACCGTCCAGCTACTAATAGAATCCCTGTCCGTAATGGTGTTACTCGTCAGTACTGACGAGTCGAAAACGGATCCCGATCGGCTCGAGAGTGACTCCCTGTAGTTCGTCCAGCACGTCGGGGTCGATCGATCGAACGACGCCATCGAGCGAAAACTCGAGCGGGAGACCGTCGGTGTTGAACTCGGTCCTGTGAAGTTCCAGCTCGGTCTCGTCGTCGAGCGAGACTTCGATTTCGGGCGGATCGGCGGAATTTTCAGTCATGGTTTCGCGCACTCCATCACCTCCGCATTTAATTCCAGACACGATAAAAAGTAATGGCACAGTAGCGATGCAGTATCCGGGCTCCCGTCGACGAATCACGGAACGCACCGATCGCACGCGGGCGGCGACTCGAGTTCGCGAACCACAAAACTTACTCTCGACTCGCGGCTGCGATCGGTAGACACGACGTGACCCGACCCGCGACCCCGACCAGGCGAACGCTGATCGCCATCGCGACCGTCATCGGCAGTACGGCGGCCGCCGTTCTCGCCGCGTACATCCTGGCCGTCGGCCCCGCGCCGGCTACCCGGACCAGCATCGAGGCGACCGTCCCGCAGGTCTTCGGCCTCGAGGCGCTCACGGTTGCGGCACTCGCACCGGCGACGGCCGTCGTCGCGGGCGCCTCGCTGGCCATCCTGCTCGAGGCCGCGTTGCAACTGTCCGAAGCCCGCGAAACCCGACTCGAACTCGAGGGGACGTCGCTCGAGGAGTGAGAGGGACGGTCGTACCGATTTGCCGGGTGTAACTGCTGCCATCTCGCGGTTGCACTGACACCTCGTACAATCAGCCGTCGAACTACCGTGGTTGCGTCGGCCGTTCGCAAATTACGTCACAATCGTTTTGCGGAGATTCCAGCAGCACGCTCGCGACTTCTCGCGAGAAGAGTCACTCGTCGGACGCCGAAACGTTCGAGCCGCAGACGGTACAGATGTTTGGTTGCCACGGAACCGTCCGCTTGATCGGTTCCGTTCCGTCACACGTCGCGCAAAATGCGGTCGGTCTTCCCTCGAGATTATCTCCCATATTGAGCTCACCAACACACTTAGTAATTAACCTTTCCCTGCCGTTGATCAATCTTTCAAAATAGTATCTTTTCTATATTGTTACGATAACTAAAATTCCTCACGTACACGATAGTAGTCACTGAACGCCCCCGCGTACCAGATCGGCGTCAGCGCCGCGACCGTTCCGTAATATCCTATTACGGGACCCGAACCACCGACCGACAGCACTGGCCCGGATCGCGACAAACCGCGGCCACTCCGGGGAGTAGGCGGACCCAAACAATAGTCACTGAGTGACACGATACGGTAGTTCGACTCGAGTATGGCGCGTGAACGACCCTCGGAGACGGCGACAGCCCGGCCGGTCGCCGTTCGGTGTACCGACGTCACCCACGAGTACGGCGGCCGGTCGTCGTGGCTCGGCTCGGACGCCGGCCGATCAGTCACGGCGCTCCGAGACGTCTCCCTCGAGATCCGATCGAACGAGGTCGTCGGCCTCACGGGCCCGAGCGGCAGCGGGAAGTCGACCGTGCTCCACGCGATCGCCGGGCTCGTCGTCCCGACCGCGGGCACCGTCGAACTGCTCGGCACCGATCTCACGACCCGCTCCGAAACCGAACGGACCCGACTCCGCCGCGAGTCGGTCGGCCTCGTCTTCCAGCAGTTTCATCTCCTCCCCGCGCTCTCGGCCGCGGCGAACGTCGCCCTTCCGCTCGTCCAACTCGGCTACGGCCGACGGGACCGACGGACTCGCGCTCGAGAGCTCCTCGAGCAGGTCGGTCTGGGCGACCGCGTCGACCATCGACCCGGCGAACTCAGCGGGGGCGAACAACAGCGGGTGGCGATCGCCCGCTCGCTCGTCACGGATCCCGACGTGGTTCTCGCCGACGAGCCGACGGGTGAACTGGACACGGAAACCGGGATGGCCATCCTCGCCCTCCTCGTCGACGTCGCGGACGAGCGGACGGTCGTGTTGGCGACCCACGACGAGCGAGCCGTCGACCGAATGCACCGCGTCGTCCGACTGCTCGACGGGGAGGTGATCGACGATGGGCGGTAGGGACGACACCGACGACCGACCCACAGCAGCCGCCGCTCCCAGACGCTGGCTCGCGATCTTCCGGTTCGCCGTCGGCCGGGTCGCGGCGCAGTTCCGACAGACGCCCCGACGAACCACCGTCACGATCGGCCTCGTCGCGGTCACCATCGCGCTGCTCGTGATCGTCACCGGGCTCAGCGTTGCGCTCGCCGACGACACGACCGAGGACGAGGCGGACATCCGCGTCGTCCCCGAGGACGGCGGGACTCTCTCACCGGTCGTCGAAATCGAGGGGCCGCGACTCAGCGACGCCCACGAGCGGACGGCCACGATCGACGACCGGGAGGACGTCGACTACGCAGTTCCCGTGCTCATGGAGGTCGTTCAGGCGGGGACGCCCGACTCCGACGACCCCGTCAACGTCCTCGCCGTCGGGATCGTCCCCAGCGAGGGCTCCCCGCCCGTCGGCGGCGTCTCGACCGACGCCCTCGAGCCGGGCGATCCACACTACGCCGACGGGAGCTACGACGGCCCCGAGACCGGCGACGCCGTCCTCTCGTCGGGGGCGGCCGCCCAACTCGAGGCCGAGGAGACGGACCAGTTGTTCCTCATGAGTCCCCGAACCGGGGCGCTCTCCCAGCCCCACGAAGTCACCGCGATCGACGACGGTGCCGACACCGCCTCGCTCTCGAGTGAACTGCCCGTCGTCGTGGTCCGGCTGAGCGAACTGCAAACGCTGACCGGCGCGGCGGAGGAAGATCTCGCCGATCAGGTGCTCGTCGGAACCGAGTCGTCGGCGGCCGAAGCCGCCGTCGAGGAGACGTACCCGAACGCGACGGTCGAATCCGACGGTGACGCCGGCCTCGCGGCGTTACAGGACGACGACCTCGCGCTCGCGACGAGCGCCATCGCACTGGTCGTCGGCATCGGCATCTGTACGCTCTTTATCACCACCGCGTCGGCGCTCGTTGTCGAACGCGAACGCCAGACCCTCGCCGTCCTCGCGTCGGTCGGCTTTCCCACCCGGTCGCGTCTCGCCATCGTTGCGATCATGACCCTCGGGCTTACGATCGCCGGCGGACTGATCGGCATCGCCGTCGGCTACGGCGGGATCGCGCTCACCAACTACCTCGCGATGGAAACGGTGACCTCGAGCGCGATCGCGACCACCCATCCGGCGTTCATCCCCTACGCCCTCGGCGTCGCGATCGGTGCCGGACTGTTCGCGATGCCCTATCCGCTGTACCTCGCCGCACGAACGGACGCCATCGCCGAACTCCGTCGCTAGCGATACCCGAAATCCGAAACTCGAAACTCGATACCCAGAGCTATGATTCGCCAACGACTCTTCGCGATCGCCCGCCTGTCGGCGGCCCAGCTCCGCCACGACGTCGGCCGGACGCTGCTCGTGATCCTCGCGATCGGGCTGGCCGTCCTCGCGGTGACGCTGCTCGCCGGGCTGGGAATCGGCGTCCTCGAGACGGGCGAGGAACGGTTCGCCGAGGCCGATCAGGACGTCTGGATCACGGGCGACGCGGTCGAACTCACGGCCGCCGGTGGGATGGAGAACCCGATCCCCGACTCCCACCGGCTCGCCGACGATATCGAGGCGCGCGACGACGTCACCGGCGCGTCCCCGCTCGCGTTCCACGCGGTGTACGCCGGCACCGAACCGGACGATCTCGAGGTCGTCTCGGGCGTCGGCGTCCCGGGCGAACACGGCGGGATGACCCTCGAGGCCGGCGACGGCTTCTCCGAGGGGAACGTCCACTACGGCGACGGGGACTACGACGGGCCGATGACCTACGAGGTCATTCTCGATCCCCAGATGGCCGAGCGCATCGACGCCGACGTCGGTGACACGATCTACGTCGGAACGAGCCCCGAGACGGCATCGACACACGAGTTTACCGTCGTCGGCATCTCGGAGACCTACTCGCAGTTTCTGGGCACGTCGACCCTTACGATGCCGCTCTCAGAACTCCAGCAGATCGCGGGGACGACGGGTGCGGATCGGGCCACCTACGTGACCGTCACCGTCGCGGACGGAGCCGATCGCGACGCCGTCAGCGACGACCTGCAGGAGCAGTATCCGGAGTACGAGGTTCGAACGAGCGAGGAGCAACTCGAGTCGATGGTCGAACAGCAGATTCTGTTGCTCGCCAGCGGCGTCGCCCTCGTCGTCCTGGCCGTGCTCGCGGGGATCATCCTCACGGTGAATCTCCTGGCGCTCGTCGCGGCCCAGCAGCGACGAGAGCTCGCGGCCCTCCGCGCGATCGGGCTCTCGCGGGGGCTGATCACCGCACTCATCGGCGGCCAGGGGATCGTGCTCGGACTGTGTGGCGGCGTCCTCGGCCTGCTCGCGACGCCGGCCGCGGCGTTCGCGTTGAACCGCCTCGCGGCCTCGCTCGTCGGGTTCGAAAACCTGTTGCGCACCCCGCCGGAGATCTATCTCGTCGGCTTCGCGATCGCGGTCGGCGTCGGGACGATCGGTGCCGTCGTCGCCGGCTGGCGAGCCAGCGTCTACACCAGGTTCGAACACCTCGCCGGCTAACGCGCCGAAAAAAGCGTACTACTGATTCAGTTTCCGCGTCCGGGACCCTCGAGTTCGCCGACGCCGACGAACGTGTAGGGTTCGTCGGCGAAGTCGCCGTAGACGAGCATCGTCGTCGGTTGGTCGCCGTCGAGCAGTCGCTGGATCTGCCCCGGTACGAACTCGACGGTGATGCTGTCCTCGGTTACGTCGCTGACGGCGTCGGCCTCGGCGAAGTTCTGGGCCTGTGGGCTTCCTGGAACCGGCGGTGCGACCGAGGCATACGGAGACGCGCGTACCGTACCCGGGTCGATCTCCGTCGCCGAGAGTCCTGGCTCGTCAGCCGCAAACGAGAGTTCCGCAGTGATTCGACCGCCGCCACCTTGGCCCCCGGGGCGGGTAAACGACGTATCCATCGAGAGCACGGCCGGAATCGGCTGCGGTTCGCCGGCGACCTGCAGGTTGTCGAAGGTCGCGTCGGTCGTGGTGCCCTCGAAGGGGTCACCGGCGCCGAGGGCCATACCGAGAACGGTCGCTCCAGAATCGAACCGTTGAGTGAGGTTTACACCGGATTCGATGCCGTCCAGACCTTCTCGCTCGAGTAGCGCGATGACGTCGTCGACGCTGATATCGGGGGCCGACAGCTCTTGCTGGATCGCACCAAGGTTGGCGTCCGCAATATCGATCTCGACGGCGAACCAGTCATCGGCAGGGAGCCCGTTCGAGTCGTCGCCCATCCCGAATCTCCTGACTGCGCCGCCGAACCTCGTGCCACCCGTCTGGAAGGCCAAAAAGACCTCATCAGGGGCCCCATCGTACGTTGTCTCGTCGCTGACGACCTGGCCCAACGAGGGTGATTGCTCGAGGAGATCGATCCCGGCACCGACGTAGTCGCGGGTGTCGACATCCGACGTGACACTGACCGCTCCCTCGGGCTCCACCTGCATCGTCGTCTGAAACGCTTCATCCCCATCGACGTCAACCAGGAACGCCTCGGTACGAAGCTGGGCGATGAACTGTTCCGGGGACATCGTCGTGTCCTCCTCACCGTTTGGTGGGCCCGCGTCGTCCGGTGGGCCCGCGTCATCTGGTGGTCCCGGCTCGTCGTGTTCATCCGCAAGGACGCTCGCGCCGCCGGCGATACCAGCGGCACCCAGTGCGATTCCTCCCGCACCGAGTACCACCGAACGGCGACCGATTCGCCGATCCGTCTCGTTCGTTTTGTTGTCTGTCATCCTCGATACCCATCCATGGTGAAACATATCATAAAGGTCTATTATCGTCACAGAGACGGTCTGTGATTATGGAAATCCTTCAGGCATCGCCGGGATTCCCACGACCATCGATGACCGCGAAAATCGCAGTTTCAACCCGGATAACGCACTTTCACGAAAGCGGCGAAACGGCCCAGACGGAACGTCAACTAACACGACCTTTCTCCCATGGGTAGCAGCCGAGAACGCTCCCCAGCGGATGCTGTCAGCAATAATTGACAGTTGCATTGATCCATCGGCGATGCGGACGCGCTGGCCGTTCCGCACGGAGCCGTGCTGATGGCTCGAGAACGCGGCGGTAACAGTAACTGCTCACCGAGAAGTGCCTCGTCAAACGAATCACTCAAAGAATGTACCGCCGATCGCCACCTCGGGTCGCGATCGGTGCTCGTTGACTACCGCAGTCAGTCTCACTCTTCGACGTCGACCCACAGATGGACGTAGTACTCGGTCGAGTCCATCGACGGCTCCGCGGGAACCTCGTCGGGGTAGAGCAGCCAGACGAGTCGCACGTTCTCGCCGGTCATGGTCGGCTCGAGGTCGTGAGAATGGTGCCAGCTCTCGTTGTGTGCCAGCTGGGTCTCGAAGCGCTCGAGTTCGCGTTGGTCTTCGACGACGGTTTCGTTGACCGTGACCGTTTCGTCGTCCTCGATAACGGTCTGGTTCGCCTCGATGGCCACCTGTTGTTCGACCAGGACGACGGTGTAGTCGACGGTCCGGTGTTCGTGGTTGTCGACGCCGAGGACGATCTCCTGGCTCTCGCCCTGGGTGAACTCGGTCGGATAGTCGTCGGCGACCAGTTCGCCGTCGTCGTCTTCGGTCAGGATGTAGATCGCGGAGAACTGCTCGCCGTCGGGTGGCACCATGATCGCGTAACTGACGCTCGCGATCGCCAGCATCACGGACAGCGCTAGCAACACGTTCAACGCGGCGTCGGCTCGCGTGTCCGGCTCGAGCAGTTCCGAGCGAGCCGCGGCGTACCACGTCCGGTAGGGGACGTAGAACCGCTCGTCTTCGGGGAGTTCCCACCGACGATTGGCGGCGACGACGGTCGCGATGACGGTAAAGCCGCTCACGGCGACCATGATCGGCACCAGTCGAATCCCCCACGGCGTGAAGTTCAATACCAGTCCGAGCAGCGGGGTGATGGCGATGCTCAGCCCGAACGAGAGTGCGACACGCTCGATGCCGTCGATTCCCGAGCGGGGGAGCCCGCCCTGAAAGAGGGAGCTCTCTGCGGTGTCGGCGTCGGTTCCGAGTTCGGGTTCGTCCGTCTCCGACTCGCCCGCCTCGACGGGCGATTCGCCGGCTTCGGGAAACAGCGCCGCGATAAACGCGTAGCCGGGCACGAAGAGGACGAAGGCGAGCCCGAGGGGCACCCGAAGCGGCGTGTCGCGGATCACGGGGGCGAGGGCGGCGATGTTCGTCGCGGCGACGAGGACGAGCACGGCAGCGAGATCGGCCGGGAGCCGCCGGACTGGTCGCGGAAGCATGGCCACCAGTGAACGCGACTCGGTCATTCACCCGTACGTAGCGACGACACCGGTAAAAGCAAACCGGTCACCGTTCGGATGGTCGCCCACCGAGAGCCAACGTACGATAGTATCGTTCCTGTGACATATACGCTACGTCCGAAACAATTGACACGAAGGACTAGAAGCACCGGGTCAGCGTTCCTAGTACTAGTGACCGCAGGACCGAGCGGCGGACGCTGATGCCGAGAGGAGTACTAGTGGCGTTTCGCTCGAGCGTCGGTCAGCCTTCGAACGAGCTCTCGGTCCCGGCCTGTTCGGCCGATCCGGCGGCCGTCACATCTCGAAGCAACTGCAACTCCTCTTCCTCAGTGATCCGATCCGAATGCAGACAGGCGTGGACGACCTTGTGTGCGAGTTCGGGGTCGTCGAGCACCGATTCCGTCGCCGTCTCCCGTCCCTGAAGCGCTTCGACTTCGTCTTGCAGGGTTCTAACCTGTGCTGTGAGTTCGTCGATCCGGTCCTCGAGTTCCGCTCGCCGATCGTCACCGCTCTCCTGGCCTCCGTCTGCCTCGTCTTCGGCGGCTTGACCGTCCTCTCGCTGGCGAGCACACGCAGCCGGCTGTGTCTCAACCGAGCCGTCGTTTTGCGAGTCGGTCTCGCTTTCGGTCGCCCGATCGGTATCGCCGTCCTCCGGATCGGCCGAGTGCTGGTCGCCACTCGAGTTCCCACCCTGGGTCGCCTCGGCCGGCTGCCGTACACTTTCGTCGCCGTTCCCGAACAGCGGTTCCACGAGTTCGTGGCGGTTCGACCAGTCGAAGCCCTCGATGGAGTTGACGCGCTGGCTGATCGTCGGGCTGCTAACGCCGAGCGTGTCGGCGAGTTCCGCCTGGGTTGCGTCGGGCCGCTCGGCGATTGCCCGCAACGTTTCGGCTTGCTTCTCGGTGAGTGCTGTTCGGTCCAGCACCGGCTCCGATTTTGAGTCCGATTCCGATTCCGATTGTAACTCCTCTTCGACCGTCGCCGGCGTCGTCGATTCGTTGCTCATCTCAGTAGCGTTCGGTGTCGTCTCGGAGTCGTCCGCAACCCCGACTTCGTCCGCAGCATCGCTCCCCGGATCGCCGTACTCCTCGAGAACGCGCTCGACCGTCGTGACCGTTGCACCGCTGACTCCGTCCGCAATCGTCTCCATGGAGGCGTCCGGGCGCTGTTCTGCCGCCTCGAGGATCTGCTTATGGATGATAGCACGCGGGGCGTTCGGTCCGCTGTCGGTACCTCGGTCCGATGCCGTCTGCCGTAACTCGGTCATCTCCAGTCTGCACCCTCTTGTTGCCAGTCCTATTCCAGAGCTCCCCTTATAGGTATCTTAAATTAAAAGCTACAGTTATATTTCCGGAAATTTCCACGTATAATATCAGTTGCGGTAGAACAGTGTCAGTGAAAATTGGAGGCGGAATACAGGAGAGACGCTCCTGAAACGATGGTGTCGACTGACGGGAGTTTCACCGATCGTCCCGTCCGCGGTCAATCGTCAGCCGACGGGTGCCCGGCGGACTCCTCGAACCCGCAGAGCTCTCGGGCCCGCTCGAGGACCGTTTCGGCTTCGCGCTCGGAGACGCCCTCACGGCCGAACGTCGCGCGTTCGTACCCCTCGGTGACGTCTCGAAGCGGCTCCGGATCGGCGGCCGACGCGTCGTCCTGATACCGCTGGTAGAACTCCCAGTGGGTCAGCGAGCCGGCCGCGCCGAGTTGGGACTCGAGCGTTCCGCGGACCGCCGCGTAGCAGTCTCGAACGGCCTCGTCGGCGTTACCCCGCGAAAGCTGCTCGCCGGCGTGGGAGAGCAGCGACCGGGAGACCGACGGCTCCATCGTCTCGGTCGCCGACACCGGCGTTTCGCTATCGCCCTGGCTGTCGGGGACCGACTCCGAGTCCGTGCCGGCCCGATACCAGCGGAGCCCGGCCCCGGCGGCGACCGCGGCGAGCAACGCGATGACGAGCCATGCCCACGTCGGAAGCAGCGAGCCGCCGGGGAACGAGACCGTCGTCTCGGCTTCCGCTCGCGCCAGGTTCGTCCCGTCATCGTCGTGAACGGCGACGATCTGGACGTCGCCCGCCGCCATCTCCTCGGGTAGCTCGAGCGTGTCGCCGAACTCGCCGCCGTCGCCCGTGGTCAGCGTCCCGAGAACGGTATCGCTGGACACGATCTGGACGGACTCGCCTTCGACGCCGTCGATGTCACCGCCGCTGGCGACCGCGAGCGTCCCGTTGACCGTCACCTCCTGATCGCCACTCGACGTCGCGCCGACGGCCAGTTCGGGCTCGGTTTCCGCGACCGTAACCGTCGTCTCCGCGTCGATGCTTGCCACCGCTCGATCACCGAACGGCAGGGCGACCTCGAGCGGCTGTTCGCCCGCCGGGACGTCCGCCGGCACCGTCGCGTTCTCGTCGAACGTTCGCTCGTCGAAGTCCAACGTTCCCAGCGAGACGCCGCCGATCGAAACCGCCGTGGAAACGTTGTGAGTCGTGCCGTCGTCGGCGACGAGTCCGGCCTCGACCGTCACCGTATCGTTGTACGCCACCGGCTCGGGGCTCACCGACGCGACCTCGAGCGGCGGTTCGGTTTGCTCGATGGAGACCGGGACGCTCGTCTCGCTGCCGAGGTAGTCGGTCTGATTTCCGGGCACGTACTGGACCGACACCGACTCGGCGGATAGCGGGACGGCGATCGGTCGGTACTCGAGATCGAACGAACCGGTCGCGTCCGTCTCGGTCTGAATCGTCTGGTTGCCCACCTCGAGATCGATCTCCTCGTTGGTGATCGGCGTCCCGTTTGCCGTCCGTAACTCGCCGGTGCCGACCAGCGGATCGGTAAACGAGATCTCCTCGTTTGCGGCCTCGAGAGTCATTTCGGTTTCGACGAACTCCGCATCACGAATGTCGGCCTGCTCCGTTTGAACGTCCTGATTCGTCGTTTCGATGGCCGCTCTGGCCTCGGAGAGGTCGATATCGGCATCCTCGCTGAGGGCGTCGTACTGCACCAGCGCGTTCTGGGTCGCGTCGTCGAGGTCCTGAGCGAGCGTCTCGAGTTCGCGTGCCAGCTCTCGGGCTTCTTCGGCGTCACCCGCCTCGCGTGCTTCCCGGTACTCCGTCCTCGTCTCGTTGTACGTCGCGGCCGCGTTCGCGACCCGCTGTTGTTCGGCCTGGGCCTCCTCGAAGGCCTGTGCCTGCTGGCTCAGGCCGCCGCCGTCGCCGTCTCCCCCACCACCGTCACCGCCACCGGAGACCTCGACGTACTGGGCGAGCCTGTCGCTGTACTCGTCGTCGACGTACTCGCTGGCCATGTCGTACTCGCCTTCGCTCAATTCGACCGCACCGCCCTCGAGTTGCTCTGACAGCCACCCCGAGAGCCAGCGCTCGAGTTCCTCCTGATCGCCGTCGCCGCTGTACTCGTCGGGGTTCTGGTGGCGGACGGTCTCGTTGCCGTCGGCCGCATCCTGCTGGAACGCGACGCTCCCGAGCGCGCGCTCGTTGTCTCCGGTGGCTCCCGTTGCAGGCACCGCGCCGGCGCCGCCCATGACGGTTAGCGGGAGACAACACAGCAAGAGTGCGAGGACGATCGTCCGACCGACGCCAGTAGTCACAGTAGTCGAATGCGGGGCCGACAGCAAAAAACTGTTCTCTTGGATGTCGAGTCAGTGGTCGATAGTACGAAAACGCCGGTCTCGAGTGGCTTCGGCGACGAAACGCGTCACTTCGACCGATCCGGACGGTGAAACAGAGTCCGCACCTGGTACCGTTTCGAACCCGGCTCGCAACGACAGTTTCGCCGGGCGGTTCCGCGCGAATCAGTAGCTTCAACAAGATACCCGCATATCGAACGCATATGTTCCCCACGCGTCGACTCTGGGCGGCGATCGCGCTCGCGGTCTTTCTCGCCGCGTTCGCCGTCGTCGCCGCCCGTCCGCTCCTCCTCGGAGGGGCCGGGCTGATCGGCGCGTGGGTGCTGACACGTCAGTACCGGTTCCTCCGAACGCTCGAGGACGGTGTTGACTCCCTCTGGGTCCACCAGTCGGTCACTCGCTCCGGCGTCCGAACGACCGACACGATTCCGGTCACCCTCGCGGCCACGCTCGAGACGGATTCGCCGCTCGCGTTCGATATCGACGCCGGGCTGCCGACGGCGGCCGTTTCGGACGAGCCGCTGTCGGTGTCGCTCGCCCCCTCGGAGTCGACCGCGGACCGAACGGTCGAGGTCACGTGGCCGGTCGCGGGCCAGCACCGATTCGACGAGCCTACCGTGCGGGTTTCGGACGGGTTCGTTCGCGAAACGCTGTCGGTGGGGGAGGCCCCGACGATCACCGTCGAACCCCGCGGCCCGCGAACGATCCACGTCGGCGAAGGCGGCGACCGGATCGCGACGGCCTACGGTGAACACGAGGCCGGCCGGCTTGGCTCCGGCCTCGAGCCGGCCGAACTCCGGGAGTACATGCCGGGCGACACGGCCGACCGGATCGACTGGAAGGCGACAGCCAGACTCGGAACTCCACACGTCCGCGAGTACGAGGCCGCGACCGATCGCCAGACGCTGCTGGTCGTCGACCACCGCGCCTCGCTCGCGACGGGCGTCCAGGGCGAGACGAAACTCGAGTACCTCCGCGAAGTCGCGCTCGCGACGGCCGCGAGCGCGCGACGACTCGGCGACCCCCTCGGGTTCCTCGCCGTCGGCGACGCCGGCGTGACCGACCGACTCGAGCCCGATACGACGCCGGCGACGTACAACCGGGTTCGCCAGCGACTCCTCGAACTCGAACCGACGTCCGCCACGCCGTCCGACGACACAGCGGGCGACGACGCCGACAGTTACCGACGGCGAACCGGCCCTGACCCGACGTCGATCCGACTGCGAAGCCGACTCACCGCGGCCGACGCTCGGCGGAAACTCTCGGCAATCGGCGGCGATCTCGAGGGCGAGCCTGAAACCGGAACCGAACCCGATTCAGATCCGTTCACGTCGACCTTGCGGCCGTTTTACGCGAATCGAACGGGCTACCGCAAGCGGATCGAGTCGAAGCCGCTCTACGGCGCCGTCAGAACGGCCCACAACCGCGGGCTGAACACTCTCTGGACGGTCATCTTCACCGACGATTCGCGGCCGGCCGAGCTTCGCGAGACGGTCAAACTCGCCCGCAGCAACGACAACGCCGTCCTGGTCCTGCTCGCCCCGTCGGTCCTCTACGAACCTGGCGGACTCGCCGACGTCGAGCGCGCCTACGACCGCTACGTCGAGTTCGAGGAACTGCGCCGCGACCTCGCCCGGATGAGCCGCGTGACCGCACTCGAGGTCGGACCGACCGACCGACTCTCGACCGTGCTCTCGTCCGGCCGGACTCGGGCTCGAGGTGGTCGCGTGTGAGCGCAGCCCTCGAGAGCGAGACGACGGGTCGGGACTGGCCGACGATCGTCGCACTCGTCGTGCTCACCGTCGCGCTGACGGTCGTCGTCGGCGTCCTCGGTACCGTAGCCGGCCTCGCGACGGCGATCGCCTGGTACGTACTCGGGACGCCGTACGCGGTCGCGGCCGGACACGTCGTGCTCGCGACGGCGTTTCCGAACGGCATCGGCCTCGAATCGTTCGTGCTCGTCGAACTCCCGTTCGTCGTGTTCGTCCTCGCGCCGACGATCTGGGGCACGGATCCGCTCCGCGACGGTGCCGTCGGGCTCGCCAGCGCGGTCGGTCTGGTCGGCATCGGCTGGATCGTCGCTCAGTCCCAGCCGCTCTGGCTCGCCGCCGCCACCGTGATCCTCGTCTTCGCGCTCGCCGCGTACACGCTCCACCGATACGAACTCGTCCGCCTCGGACTCGTCCCCGATGATTACGCAGCTGACTCCCACGACACATGAGTAGCAACGACGTCGAGACGACCGACTCGCGCTCGCCCACGACAGACGCCCCCAGCACCGACGCCGAGGAGAGAGCCGACGGCGACGATCAGACCGAACTCGCCGCCCAGGTCGAACTCCTCACCGACGAAAATCGCCGACTTCGCGAGGAGTACGTGCGCGCACGCCAGTCTCAGTATCGAGCCACGGCGGTCGGACTCGCGGCGATCGGCGTCGTCGCCGCACTCGGCGGCCTGCTCTTTCCCGACGCCCGAGAGATCCTCATCGCGCTCGGCGCGACCGGGCTGTTCGGTGCCCTCTTGACCTACTATCTCACGCCGAGTCAGTTCGTCGCCGCCGAAGTCGGCGAACGCGTCTACACGGCCACCGCGACGAACGTCGACGCGATCGCCGACGAGCTCGGACTCCGCGAGGACCGGGTGTACGTCCCCAGCGAGACCGCAACCGCTCGCCTCTACGTGCCCCAGTCGCCCGAGTACGCGATTCCGGACGACCGCTCCGGACCGATCGTCGTCGACGACGGGTCGCGGGGGCTCCTCCTCGAGGCAACTGGTACCGAACTCTTCGAGGAGTTCGAGCGAGCGCTAACCGGCGACCTCGCAGACCGGCCGTCGGTACTCGCCTCGCAGTTGACCGACGGGCTCGTCGAACAGTTCGAACTCGCCCAGGGCGCGACCGCCGACGTCGACGCGGGCGACGGCCGCGCGACGATCGCCATCAGCGACAGCGCGTTCGGCGACGCCGACCGGTTCGACCACCCGATCCCCTCGTTCCTCGCAGTCGGCTTCGCCGCCGCGCTCGAGCGGCCGGTGACCCTCGAGGTCGCGCCCGGCGGCGAGCGAGCCGACTGGCTGGTCACCTGTCGATGGGACGTCGACGCGGAGTCCGGAGCCGAGGCGTCAGCGGACGACGAGTCGGAATCCGACGACGACGCGGAGTGAGCCTCGAGAGCAAAGGCGAGACCGAGAGCTGGCCGAAATCACACGAATCTCCATTCTCCTCGACAGCGTTTTACCGCCGACTCCACTGACGAGGGTATGGGAACCATCGTTTCGCCGGTCGAAGAGCTCGCTCAGTTCGCCGCCCGCAACTCCGAGGGCGACCCGCCGACCGTCGTCGTCGCGGGCTGCGGTCGCGGACGGACCGTCGACGGGCTGCTCGAGCACGGGGTCGACGCCTACGGCTTCGATATTTCTCCCGACGCGCTGGCCGATGCCGAGACATCGCCCGATCGCCTCGAGCAATGCGATCTGGAGGACCCAGAGCTCGTCGATCGACTGCGGACGAGCTTCGACGTCGAACGGATCGACGTTTTCTACACCGAACAGGTGTTGTCCCTGCTCGCGCCCGATGTGGCCGATCGGGTCACGGCGCAGTTGCGGGCCGACGACGCGGTCGGCCGGTGCGTCCACCGCATCGCGCCGATGCCGCCCGCCGCCGCACAGAACGGCGAATTCGACGCGACCGACCGTTCGGTTTCGGAGTGGAAAGCCCAGTGTGACCCCGACGGAGAAGACGTGTGGCTGTCGGTCGGCGAGCAGTTTCAGAAATCAGACTGAAACGGCCAGTTCGGTAACTACGCGTGTGAAATGGCAGTGGAGTTTCTGTCAGGTTCAGATCACAGCCAACGAGTTCTGCTGAATACAGGGCGCTTATCTCGCATGGAGAGCAGTCGGATTGGAGTTACCAGATTAATCAAGCGCCTGTAACGACAGGAGTGTACAAGCGGCAGTTACAACAGGACCGCCTGAGCCAATCCGAGGAAGACGAAAAAGCCTAGCACATCGGTCGCCGTAGTGATGAAGATCGTCGCGGACGTGGCCGGATCGAATCCCAGCCGATCGAGTAACAACGGCGTAATGGCACCGAAAAAGCCTGCAATCACGAGATTTGCGACCATTGAGATGCCAATGACGGCCCCGAGTAAGAGGCCAAATTCGCCGAACGAAAAGGCAATAGCGATCACGGCGACGAGCACACCGGTAATCAGTCCATTGACGGCACCGGCAACGACTTCGTTGAAGATGACACGCTTGCCGGTGTTGAGTGACACCTCCCCAAGTGAAATCCCGCGAACCGTGACCGCCATCGCCTGTGTGCCAGCATTTCCACCCATCCCGGCGACGACCGGCATGTATGCTGCCAAGATGGCGACAGCAGCGATGGTCGACTCGAACAACCCAACCACCGCTGCAGCCATAAACGCCGTTCCGAGGTTGAGAATCAACCACTTGTATCGTCGCCGTACCTTGGTAGCTGGACCATCGAGAACGCTCTCTTCTTCAGCGACCCCGGTGAACTCGTAGAGCGTTTGCCCGCGCGCCTCCTCGAGTAGCCGCAACAAGTCCTCGGCGTGAATCACTCCGAAGATGTCTTCCTCTTCATCGAGGACGGCAACGGAACGCTTGCGGTTTTCCTTGAATACTTCAAGAACTGTCTCGTCGTCGCGGTCGTACCGGACATGCGGTGTCTCTCGAACGTAGTCGCTGATCGTCTCGGTTTCGGGATCGGCCACGGACAGCGCTGCACCGGGGAGTTCGCCTTGCAATTTCCCATCGTCAGTAACGAAGATCGTCGGAACCCGTCCCCTTCTCTCTTCGAACCGACGAACGCGTTCGATCACTTCTGGGAATTCCCGCGTTTCGTCAACGGTAACGTAATCGAGACTCATTACCCCGGCCGCAGTTTCAGGGTCAAACGAGAGTAGGAAGTCGATTTTCTCGCGGCGTTCGCTATCGAGCGTTTCGAGCAGCCCCTCACGTGTTTCCTCGTCAGTGTACCCGAGAACGTCTGTCACCTCGTCCGGATCGAGCCAGTCGATAAACGTCTCCAATTCAGAACGGCTCATGTCTACGATGAGGTGTTCTTGCACCTCTTCCGGGAGTGCGAAGAACACGTTACGCCACTCGCTCAGTGGCAGGTCTGTGAACGGATTCGACGGCTCCGAAGCCATCGCAATCGTCTCCTGTATATCCGTCTGCTGAGTCATATGCGGAGTGTATAAGCCGAGCACTAAATCACGACTGATAGCGCTATCATAATAAGGCCCTCTTAGCGGTGGCTGCTCCAGCGGCACTGAACAGCCAATCCATTTCGATAAACACGCAATCAAGAGATTTTCGCTGCTGAATGTATGCTCCATATTCAGCACTGCCGAACAATCTCGATTTTGAATAGCTTCTCTGGGAACCGCGCACACCTCTGGCTGTAATGACACAGCATCAATCTGAGTCATCAACGTGGGCGAAGCGACATCGACGAGCATTGACGACACGACATTCTCACGAAGATGTCCTCACCGACCGAGAGTTCGAGTTGTTACTCGAAGCCTGTTCGGAGTTGTCCAGTCCCCGTGATTTCCAAGCGCGGTTCATCTGTTTGGTCGCCGGTCGGCTCGGACTCCGTGGGGGCGAGATTTTACATCTCACTACCGACTGGTTTGACTGGGATCGGAAGCTTCTCCAGATTCCACAGCACGAACCGTGTTCTTGTGGGTACTGTCGTCGCCAAGCAGCTCAGGAAGCGAACCACTGTGACGACCTCACCGAGGACGAGGCAGTAGAGGCCCGGTGGCACCCAAAGACGGTTTCCTCCGCGCGGGCGATCCCGTTCGACCTGTCTTTGCGTCTCGAATTGTGTCTCGAACGCTTCGCCAATCGGTACGATTCTTTCCCGCATTCGCGCTCGTCGATCAATAGGCGAGTGAACGAAGCAGCCGAGGGTGCCGATCTTCGAGGGCGCGTCTACCCACACTGTTTGCGAGCAACCGCTGCGAGCTATCACGCTTATCAGGGAGTTGCGCCAGTTCCGCTTCAGGCCTTGATGGGGTGGAGCGATCTCGCCACCGCCCAGAAATACATCCGGATTTCCGGAACAGCGACCGCAGATGCACTCCGGCAAGCGCATCACCGATAACTAACAGTCTACTCACGATTTTCGTAGCCTCTGCTGTATACAGGGCGCGAATGTCGTACGAGATTCGGCTCAATCTACGAACGCGGTAATCGGTCAGTACATGCTATCCACAGATCATCAGTATAATAATTTCTCAGAGTCGGGGAAGGTTCATTACACTCGGTTGTAGTAATTGCAGACATGGTTTGCGTTCGTCCGTGGAAGTCCCCGCTCACACTTGCGCTCGGAACCGGGCTCAGTCTGTGTGCGCTCACGCTCGTCGCCCACGTGTATCTCGCAGGATTCGAGCATGGCGACGGCTTCGCAACATCGACTACTTTGCAGCTGTGGAGTTTCGGTGGAATGTTCCTTTTCGGAGCGATTCCAGCGTATCTCTCGGCACGGTATCGTGTCGTGTCTCCTGTTGCTGTCGCTGTCGCCATCTACGGGTTGGGGCTCGCCACCTCGTGGTCGGCACTGATCGACTCCGCACAATCAGCCGGAGCAGGAATCACGCCAACGTGGTTTGATTTCCTTCTCTGGTTCTGGCCAGCCCTGCTCTTGATCGCACTCCTGATTGGTGGGATTGAATACGGCATCCGACGAGCCGTTTTCAATAATCACTCTCCTGCGACTCCGTGAATCGGTCAGTGCAGGGAATCCAATTGTCAATCTGCAGGTTCTCTTTCGGATAGTTCTGCGTTAGTAGCACGAAATAAACCGAGTCGCTGTGCTGACTTCATTCTCTGGATTCAGCACGCAGTTTCTGACAGAATCCGAGTAGAACGTTCAGTCTCTGTGAATATAGAGCGCATATCGTTCACCGGTTGCTCCCCGTGCAACCTGTGCAAATTCTTCACCAGTTGACGGTATGTGCTTGGTCAACGTAGCGAGACAGGCGACCTATGGCACAAGCAAAACCAGACACCGAACAACTCGTGAGAGACTATGGAGAGATGTGGAACGAACAGGAGTTCGCAAAGATACCAGACCTTGTCTCGGAGTCAGTCGTCGTGTCTCATCCAAGCATGCCTGACGGTGAGGTACGGGGACACGAAGGGTTAGAAGAATGGATGCACGAGGTCACGACTGGCTTCCCCAACATTCAGGTGGAAATTATAGATCTTCTTGCTAGTGACGAGACAGTAATGGTTGAGGTGAACTATACGATGACTCACGAGGGAGAATTCAACGAAATCCCAGCAACCGGACGGGAGGTCAACATGAAAGGAATGTCGAAATTCGCCATCGAAGATGGTGAAATAAAAGAACACCAGGAGTACATCGACCGACAGGAGTCCTTCGAACAGCTTGGATTGTCATGATAGACGAATTAGTAGTGAAGTCGTTCGAGTCACCTGATGAGACAATGACTCTCAAGAATGCGAAAGGTGAGTGTGTACAGTTAGGGGAGCGGAAGTTCTGGTTGGCAACGGCAGAACCGGGATGGAAGTTCTCCAGAGATAACGGTCCTGATATGGGAACCGAGTGGTGCCCGTCTCCACACCGTCTGTACATGCTCTCTGGACAGATGACTGTTGAAATGGAAGATGGGACTCGGAAAACAATCGAGAAAGGCGATGTCGCCTTGCTTCCACCCGGACACGATGCATGGGTGGAAGGAGACGAACAGGTTGTGTGGTTCGAGGAAGAACTTGACGGATAATTTCTCCCACGAACCCTCCTCTGACTACGTGCGGTGAATGTCGCAGAACATATCTACTGTGATTGGTAGAACTATCGATGGTCAATACGCACCTGGTAACTAATCCAGCCGAATACCGACCTCGGCATGACAAAATCGGGGTTGGATATGCATGAACAGCGCGATGCCCAAAATATTTGCAACTCGTGTCTTTTTGCAGCGGTTGCACGACCGGCAATACCTGACCAGCGGTCAGTAGGTACCTAGAGCGTGTCATAGAAAGCGTCACGTACGAAGCAGCAGGGTGTGGAAAGTGTGTCCAGCACAACCACAACCCTGCAAGACGTTGC
>NZ_WUYX01000025.1 GCF_009834785.1 Natronorubrum halalkaliphilum | reverse complement strand
TGGATTTCACTGTCCGCTTGTTGCTGATTGCTGGACACAACTCAACAAGCGGACTTCTCAACTAACGGCTTTGTGAAGTACTGATGCTGAAATAATTATGAACTCAGCTGTGGATCTGGAATTCTCGACGGGAGATTCCACCTATATTGCAAACAACATAATATTGACAGACGATTACATTTCTGATATTGGATCAGCAAGCCAAGAAAATCCAATATCCATTCGCTGGCATGACGTTGAAGAGCAAGAATAGAGTTCCAGTTTCTGAGATACGCGGACATAGGCCTACTTCTCAGAGAAATACTTGCAGGTTCTGAAGCTGTGGAACCAGCCTACCGTTCCCAGGCTATGTTATATTGGATGAAAGTGATTATTATCTACTAAACTAATCACATATCGTATGACTGAGTCTAAAATCATATTCGATGATTTGCGATCTGCTTTTACAGAGCTCTATGAGTCTCGGTGTAGTGGATCCTGGTTCGTTGAAGTCAAAGGCCAGGCTTCCCCAATACTCCGGGCTTCTGTCGGTCGATTCGACTGTTTGCATACACTACCTGCTGAAAAGTTCAGGGAGCAAGAACGATTTTTCAGGGCAAAGGGGTTAGAAACAACTCGCAACGTCAGTGCCGACCGTAATAGTGATTGGATTGGATTATCCCGCGATGACGTAGGGTCTCTGATTGCTGAAGGAGACATACTTACTCCAGACCATGCAACCGAGATCACTCGGGATTTCCTCACCGAAGTGCATGAGTGCCATGTAGATGAATTCCAGGTATATTTGGTTCATGAAGGCGGCGAACAAATGAACTACAATCTTGAAGATGTTTTTTCGACGAGGAGGTTCAGAAGAACTTATCAAATTATTCCTTTTGTAACCTGTATACTCTGGATTCCGTTATTGGCTTTGCTTGCCGATGGTTTCACTACAATTTCTACCAATCCTCTCAGTATTTTTAGCGTTGCTAACACATTTATTGGATATCTATTATTTATAGTCGTATTTGCTATCGGAGTAGGGGCAGGTGCGGGTATGATGTACCATGAATTACCTGAATCAGCGACAAACCAACTGGACGGGACGCTTTTCAGCATAGCCATTCATTCCGGGATCACCCAGCTGGCAGTAGGTGGGATAGTCGGCGTTGTCGGTGGACTAATTCTTGTATTATCTAAGTATACTCTTGGAAATACAATCGGCTCAGTAGTTGATATCGTGGCCGTGTTACTTGTCTTGATCGGTCTGGTTGGAATAATCTCCCTCATTTGGTTCGGAAGAGTATCAAATGAAGTTAAACCATTCATAGGTGCCGTTCTTGTTATCATCGCTATCAGTGACTGGATAATTACCTTTTTTAGCACAGGATCGACTTCCGGCACTTGGCCTTCACTCGTTTTAGGATCAATGTTTGCCACCGTCGCGCTCATGGGGCTTGTCTCACCTACTGCAAATTTGGAGACTTATCTCGAGACGTACATCGACTCCTACCAAGAAGCTCAGGAAAAATATCAAGCTGCAAAACACCGACATGAGATTATCAAGGAGGCAGCACCTCCAGACATTGTCGTCGATGTTGATGTAGAAACCTGTAACCCAGATGTAACCGATGGGCCAGCTGCAGCGCTAAAGCACATTGATCGTGTCCACTCAGAGCTGACCCAAATCGGTAAAGAAATCGAACAATATCGCATTGTTACAAAGGCGTACGAGACCCTCAAAGAACGCCAGGAAAAGCTTCAGCGACGAGCGCAGCCGTTCGGGGCTATAGATGCAGAGATGAGGATCAAAGATTATCAGGTAAAGGACGAAGATGCTGCCGAATATCGCGCATATCTCAAATCCGTCAAAGCAGATCTGTCTACGCTTGAGGAATCAGTCAACGCCTGGGAGCAAGCGAAGAAAGAATATGAAAACCTTCGGGAGTTTCAGAAGGAACTCAACCGACGGGCCCAGCCCCTCAACATTGCTGATGAGGACGTGGAAATCGTACCGATCTCATCCGTCGCAACCGATAGAGAGGTTACTGACTATCGGTCTCATCTAAAATCCGTTCGTACCGAGCTCGAGGAGCGCGAATGCGGGATCGAACGCCAAGAACGCTATCGCGACGTCCAAGACCGGGCTAAGGAGCTACGCGAGCGAATACAACTGAGCGCTCAAACTCATTCCGGCACACCGTTTGATGCTCTTGAAACGGACATAACCGCGTCCTTTGAGGCTGCCTCCGACGATAGCGCTGAAGAGTTAGAGAACTATCTCGACGATGTCGAAGAGATCCACCAGAACGCAACCTCCGTGTTAAACTTTCTTGACCGAGTCGACCATTCTCATCCTTCAGTTGACGAACCAGCTTGGCGAGACGCCGTGGAAATGGCCTTGACCGAGTGTTATCCGAACGTCCTACGGCCGATTGCCAGTGATATTGCTGCTATGGAGGAAGGTTGTTGGGAACGTGATGACTTGGCGACCTACACATGGGATGAGTTTGAGAGCTTGGTGGGTAGCTACTATCGAAATAAAGGCTATGATGTGGAGGTTACACAGGTCTCACACGATGGTGGTGTCGATGTCTGGGCTACGAATAAGAATGAGACAGTTGCAATCCAGGTTAAACAATACAACGGCGGTAACCGCGTTGGACGGCCTACGCTACAGCGTCTTGTTAGTGTGATCGCTAAAGGCGATGCTGACCGCGTCGTGGTCGTAACAAGTGCAGAATTCACAGATTCTGCAGTTGAGTATGCCAATGAGTTTGGCGAAGGGTTAGATCTCATCGATGGCACTGATCTCGTCGATCGACTTTCCCGGTCAGAACTTCTACCCTCAGTATGAATATTCTGGTTGTATGTGTTTACCCCGAGGTCTCGACAGCCGGCACAGCGTGAGCCCGTGAGATCATCTCATTGCTGCTGACGACTCGGCGAAG
>NZ_WUYX01000002.1 GCF_009834785.1 Natronorubrum halalkaliphilum | reverse complement strand
CGGAGAACGGATTCGGCTCTGACTCGTCGGTAAATCACACTTCAGCGCCGGTTAGCTGAGACTGATTTGTGAGGTACTGATACTTACCATGCCGTTACATACGTCTGATTCGCCGATTCTTTTGCTGGTCGCGTTCGGCAACTGAGAGGTAGCAACAGTCTGCGTTAGGCTGCTAGATACACCACTATGTCCGCTGTTCTCTCCGCAAAGGAAACTTCCCTCCTCACGAACAGCGGACACGGTGGTGTGTTTACCGGCCGCCTTTCTCGTGTTTCTCGCAAGAAGAGTAGTGGTGACACGCCCGAACAGCGGACACGGTGGTGTTTTCGAAATGGATTCAATTCTTTCCCGGCTTTCCTGCCTTTCAGCCCCCCAAAACTGTTATTTCTATTTCTCTCTTCTCTCACCCTACTCCATGATGTCCGCAGTTCTTGCCACAAAACATCAAAATAACAACGGACATTGTGGTGTTGGAGATACAGTCACCGAAGTCGGTTCGAACGTCGATTCGCTCGAGAGGCCCACAATGCTCCGCCTCGAGCAATATTCGTCGAAGGACGAAGTTCGAACCCTCCGGTTGGTTCCGATACCACCCATCAGTAGACTCAAGGATCTGTAATCGTATCTCCTAAACTAAGGCATATCCAATGAAGATATCTGAACGACTTCTTTGTCTGTTTTCAGGACAAATCGAAGAGCGAGATGGATCATACGTTATCGAAGTTCCCGAGCAGGAACTCCAACTCGGCGATATAGACGAGGAACACTCGTACCGAGTCGCAGTGTTGCAGTCCGCTACGGACACCACAGAACAGACGGAATCAACGTCAACATCGACGTCGACATCAGCGGCTGCCCCGAAACCCGAGTCGACAGCTGATCGAACATCCACGTCGACGTCCGACTCATTGCAACCACCCGTCGAAGAGGGTGAAACTCGAACGGTCGAGATCGAAGATATTGGCGATCAGGGCGACGGAATCACGCGCGTTGAGCGCGGATATGTCGTTATCGTTTCGGATGCCGATAAGGGAGAACGCGTGCGAATAGAGATCACACAGGTGCAGGAAAACGTCGCATTCGCCGACGTTATCGAACGGATCGATTACTACGAGTAACCCGCGGGAACCACCTCCCCCTTACGAGACACCGAAACCCGCCCACCATCACCGTGCCGTTGCTCACTCTTAGTTGAATTGCGGTGCTAAGTTCCCCACCTCAGGGAGCGTGACCAGGAGAGGGCGCGAGCATGTGTGAGATACAGCGCTCCACAGTCCGTATCACTGCAGTCTGCAAATCGTTTCAGTGGCTACTATCGTTTTGTCGGCCGTCTTCGTCCCTATCCTCATCTGCTGGTACGACGATCACGGGAATCGATGCCTGCCGGACGAGTCGATCCGCGGTACTTCCGAGAAGTGCTTCAGCCACTCGCCCACGTCCTGTCCGTCCGATCACGAGCAGGTCAATCGCGTTTTCGTCGGCGTAGGTGAGGATCGTACTCGCGGGGTGGCCGCGACGAATCGATCCGTGAACCTCGATATCACGGTTGTCGATGGCTGCAACGATTTCGTCGACGACTCGTTCTCTGGTCTCGTGCAGTTCAGCAACGTCCGCTACACCGAACCGCATCGGGTTCGACGTTGTATCGACCACGGAGAGGATATGGACGTTTGCACCGGTTGCCTCGGCGAGTTGTAGCCCTCGCTCGAGCGCGTCCTTTGCGGAGTCACTTCCGTCGGTTGCGACGAGAATTGATCGGATCGGGTCGTCGATGTGATTGGCTCCAGCCATTGTATTCGTAGTTCAGATCAGTATTCGCCTGGACATAATGGTTGGCTTGATTACCCGTGGTCTCCGGTGGCCATTTCTGATCGGCCACGATGAACAGCAGTGTGGTCGGTCAGTCGAAAAAGTCTCGTCTCAGTACAGTTGAGTTGTCTGTTCGGTTACGTTCTCCACCATGAACCCTTCTATTGCGATCACCTCGCCCTGCTCGTCGTACACGCCTTGACCTTGTTCTCGCACGGGCGTAACCTCGCCCCGTGCAGTTCTGATACGGTATGCGATGTCGAAGCTTCGGCGGTCGTCGAGAGCCGCCTGAACGGCATCCCAAACGTCGTCACCGTCGTCCTCGTGAATCACATCCTCACCGAGCGAGACGGTACCCGCGAGTAGTTGGTCGCTCGTATACCCGGTGAGACGTTCTGTGCCGTCCGAGGCGAACATCACTGGCCATCCATCTTCGTTTTTGACCCGGTAGGCCATCCCCGGAAGGTTGTGGATATACGACGTCAGGTGCTCGACGATCTCGGTCTGTCGGTCGACCAGCGAACCGGCTTCATTCATTTCCGAGGTGACGCGTTCGGAACGCGTATCGATCTGTTCGATGCCGTCGGTAACGCTCTCGACGGCGTTTGCCTGGTCGTCGTTGACGGCTGCGACCTCCGCGATTCCGACCGCAGCTTCGTCGACGGTTTCGGTGATCCGTTCGAATCGGTCGATGACGCCTTCCAGTTCGCTACTCGCTTCTCGAAGGTGCTCGTTGGTCTCTCGAGCTTCCTGACTCGCTTTGTCCGTTTGGCCTTGCAGTTCCGTGAGTTCGTCGGAGATCGAATCAGCGTGGTCGCTCGTTTCGGCCGCGAGCGATTTGACTTCGTCAGCGATGACTGCGAATCCCTCTCCCCCGCTGTTCGTACGAGCCGCCTGAATGGAGGCATTCAACGCCAGCAAATTAGTTTCGTCTGCAACGTCGCTGATGACTTCGATGACGTCGTCGATTTCGTACATCTGCTGTTCGAGTCGGTCCGTCGTCGCTGCGAGCTGTTCGGCGGACTCGACCACTTCACCCATCGTCTTCCAGACGTCCTCGCTGACACCTTTCCCGGTATTTGCCGCCTCCCGAGCGGTTTCCGCGGCGGTCGTCACTTCTTCGGAACTCGCGGCGACCTCTTCCATCGATGCACTCAAATCCGAAATCTCCCGATATATCTCCGTAATTTTCTCGTCCTGAATCGCTGTCAACTGCTCCGTTTCTTCTATATGGTCAGAAATCGTTGTAATATGTTCGAGTGCTGCATCGAGTTCTCCCTCCGTCCGGTTAGTCATATGAGAAGGTCTGATCCACCTGGCATAAGCGTTTTTGCCAACACGAAATTCATGGATGCTACTTGAAATTCGCTCCTTCGTTTCAGTGACTCGAAACGGAACTTCTTAGCGACGAAGCGTTATCTGCTGTTCTCGAGACGTCGCTGCATCTCGGTTTCGACCCACGTCGCGGCTTCCGCCGGCGGCTGATCTGTGAATTCGACCCACTTCTCGAAGAAGCCCGAGGTCCCGAGGAATCTGACTGCGTTGTATACCGGGGTCCGTTCCTCGAATCCCGCGGGAAGCGAGCCAGCACGTTGCGTGTAGCCCTCGTGGAGAGCCGTCACCAGCCGTTCGGTGATATCGCTGTCGTTCGGTACGAGCTGATCTCGAGCACGGTGAAGTTCACCGCACATTCTCTGGTGATTCGAGAGGCGTCTCCGTCGACTGCCACCTTCAGAAAGGCGCTTTGGTCATCGCTGAAGCTGACGCCGACCGTCTGATTCCGGTCGTTCCAGGAAGGGCCGGCGGGCCGGATATCGTCGACGCCTCGTTCGGGGAAGGCGTCCTTGAGAGCCGACGTGACGTCGTCAGTTAGTGTGTTTGCCATGTTTCGGTATCGACTGTATGGTGTCTCTCGCTACTGGAACCCACCGACGGCCGGCAGCACCGTCACGGGAGCAGGCGCCGAAGTCGCGACGAGACGGGATCGTGTCGCTTTGCCAGTACGACCGTGCCGGCAGCGTGCCGGCCGACCGCTTCCGAAATCGTTCCGAGTACTGCTCGCTGGAGAAGTCCCCCGCGTGAAACACCGAGTACGGTTACGTCGTGTTCGGTCGTCCAATCGGTAATTGTCCCGGCGACGTCGGTGCTTTCGACGAGTTCGCTGTCGATCGATTGCACGCCTTCGAACGTGTCTGCCGTCTCTGCGAGCAGCGCTCGTGCGTCTTCTCTCGGGCGATCAGGGTCGTCGGGATCGAATACGTGTAACAGTGTGACGGAAGCGTCATTGCGGCGGGCGATCGAGGCGGCAGCCTCGGCGGCAAAGCCGTCGTGGGGGCCGCCAGCAACTGGAACGAGGACGGATTCGACCTCCTCCGGCGACGGCGTCTTGATTCGTTTGACGAGGACATCACACTCGGCGTTTCGCAGAACTTTGTCGAGGTGGCTTCCCAGAATAACGTCCTGTCGGGGCGGTCGGCCGCGCCACCCCATCAGGATGGCGTCGATATCGTATTTTTCGACGGCACCGGTTATCCCCGTGGCGACGCCCCGAGCGATCCGGATTCGTTTCTCGGCGGGAACACCAGCGGCCTCGACACGCGATTTGGCGTCGATCAGCAGTTGCTCGTCTTCGTCCTCGAGGAGGTATCGACGGCCGTCGTTGAGCGACAGTTGCGACGGCACTTCGAGAACGTAGACGAGAAGGATTCGGTACGACCGATCGATCGCGATTTCGATTGCGGTATCGAGCTGGCGGGTGGCGGTTTCGGGGTTTGCGATCGGAACGAGCAAGGTACCGTCGGCGTTCGAGACTTCGTCGGGCATGGCAACTGCAGTGTCTTTCGGGTGCGAGCAGTATATTGTTTTTCCATACTATATACCTGACCGCTAGTGAACGATACGGTCTCAGCTCGGTCCCTGTCCTTCAAATCGCCGTTGTGCCGGCAATTCACAACTATTAGGCCCTTCCCCCGCCAAGGTCCGAGTATGAGAGATCTCTTCCTCAGGGCGGCTCGAGGCGAACGGACCGAACGGCCGCCGGTATGGATGATGCGCCAGGCCGGGCGATATCTACCGGAATACCGCGAGCTGCGGGAGGACTACTCGTTTCTCGAGGCCATTTCGACGCCCGAGATCGCCGCGGAAATCTCGCTGCAGCCCTGGGAGCGATTCCAGCCGGACGGGGTCGTCATGTACTCGGATATTCTCACCGTCCTCGAACCGCTGGGCTTTTCCTACCACCTCGAGTCCGGCGTCGGTCCGGTCGTCGAGAACCCGGTCGAGTCTCCTGCAGACACCCGCCGTGAACGCGGGGACGTCCGCGAACAGCTCGGGTACGTCGGCGCTCTCATCGAACGACTCACCGCGGAACTCGGTTCGGAGGCCGCGGTGCTCGGCTTCGCCGGCGGGCCGTTTACCCTTTCGGCGTACGTCTGTGAGGGGACGCCCTCGCGTTCGTTCATGGAAATCCGACGACTCCGTGCGGAACACCCGGACGCGTTCGAGCGATTGCTTCGAGCCTTTACCGACGTTCTCGTCGAGTACGTCACGTACCAGGAAGAAGCGGGCGCGGACGCGATCCAACTGTTCGATACGTACGCCGGGCTCCTCTCCCCCGCGGACTACCGCGAATTCTTGTTGCCGCTGCATCGGGAGGTACTGGATGCGGTCGACGTTCCGACGATCATGTTCGCTCGCAACGTAAGCGGCAATCTCGACCTGCTCGCCGACAGCGGTGCCGACGTCGTCGGCCTGGACTGGACGGTCGATATCGCACGGGCTCGAGACGAACTCGGCGACCAGCCAGTCCAGGGGAACCTCGATCCGGCATTGCTGTACGGCGATCCGGAAACTGTTCGAGAGCGAACCCACGAGGTTGTCGACGCTGCGGGCGAATCCGGCCACATCCTCAATCTCGGCCACGGCGTTGATCGGAACACTCCGGTCGAAAACGTCGAAGCGTTCTTCGACGCGGCGAAAAATAGTCGATAAAACGGCCGTATCGGCCGGCGAAACGGTCGTATCGATGACGACTGCGGAGGCGGAAACGGGTCGCAACCACTGCGGTGATGGGACTCTGGCGCAACTACTGCGGCGACGGGAACGGGCCGCAACTACTGCTGTGGTGGCAGTCCGGAATTGAAGCAGTAGGTTCCCGCCTCGGGACGACACTCACACTGGCGAAGCTGGTAGTACGACGGCTCGAAGCCCGACAGGAACGGCTCGAGGATGTCCGACAAAAGATTCGGAAACCGCGGATCGTCGTGTGGAACCGGCACTCGGTGGAGATCCAGCCCGACTTCGGCGGCGTCCTCGCGGAGGTCGACGTCGAGTTCGACGAGGGTCTCGGACTGTTCGTGCATGAAACTCATCGGTTCGACGACGACGCGTTCGGCGTCGCCCTCGAGTCCTTCGACGACGGCTTCGGTTTCCGGCTCGGTCCAGTCGATGCCGCGGTTGGCGTGGTTCTGGTAACCGATCTCGTAGTCGTCGAGGCCGATCATGCTGGCGATCGTTTCGGCGTGTTCCTCGACGTACCGGTCGTAGCGGCTGCCGTCCTCGAGATACTTCGTCGGCGTGCCGTGTGCGGAGAAGACGAACGCGGTGTCGGGATCCTGAAGGTCGATCTCTTCTTCCTCGACGAATTCGGTGATCCCCTCGGCCCGAAGCCGATTGTAGGCCGGCGCTCTGTGCCAGCCGGTGATCGCGCTAAACTCCGGCTCGTAGCCGTCGATATCGTCGATCGATGTCTCGAGTGCGTCGATCGCGGATACCGTCGTCGAGGGACCACACAGCGGGTAGATCGGGATCGCGATGATCGAGTCGAGCCCCTCGTCGGCGACGTCCGCGGCGACGTCCGGAATCAACGGTTCCATGAACTGCATCGCGTGATAGACGCTGATATCGTGGCCGCGGTCTGCAAGCGTCTCCGCGAGCGCCTCGGCCTGCGCGGTCGCCTGCTCTTGTAGCGGCGAGCCACCGATCTCCTCGTACTCTTCCATCAGGCTGGGCAGGCGTCGCTGGGCCAGTTCTCGGGACCGTTCCCACGCTTCGTCTTCGGTCTCGGCGTCTTCGAGCGAGGCGTTGTCGTAGAAGATCCGCGTTAGATACTCGAGGACCTCTTCGCGCTCTGGTGCGGCCGGTTCGCCGAAGTTCAACAGGACAATGCCGGTCTCCATATGGGCCGTTACGATGGGATCGGTTTAGGTACTTCGAACGCGGCAGTCCGGCGGGTCGCCCTGGCATCGTTTCGGCCGAGGGGCCGCCGTGACACCCGTTCCCTCGCCGCTCAGCCGTCGGCGAGTTCGTCCGCGAGTCGCGTCGCGTTCCGGACGCGTCCGGGGATTCCGGCCCGGCCGACGAAGTTCGAACAGAGGTGGATTCCCGTCGGCAGATCGAGGTCGTCCATCGCTGTCCACGACCGGTCGTACGCCGGCATTCCCGGCTCCCAGCGGTGGACGTGGATCGGCGTCGCCGCCGACCCCGTGATCCGTTCGAACTCGGACGCCGCGACCGATCCGAGTTCGTCGTCGGTGCTCTCGGTCATTTCGGGGTAGCTCCCTGAATCGATATAACAGGTAAACAGCCGGTCGCGATCGAGGAAGCTCGCGTTCCAGGTCAGCCCGCTGATTGTGGCGTCAGCGTGCGTCCCGACGAGCGTTCCGATCCCGTCGCGATCGAAATCGGATTCGAGGTATACCATCCCGATCGGGTTGTAGTTGAATCGCTGTAACGTCGCCTCGAGGCCCGAGTCGACGTTCGAAAGCAGCGCCGCGCTGGTTGGTGCAGGCGTCGTCAGGACGACTTCGTCGACGGTCTCGGTCCCGGAATCGGTGACGAGTTCGAACCCGTCGTCGGTCTCGCGAACGTCGGTAACGGGTGTCTCGAGGGAGATGGCATCGGCGTGGGTCTCGTACAGTCGTTCCGGCAGTTGGCCGAGTCCGTTCTCGAACGTACAGATCGGCGGCGTATTCCGTCCGCCGACGATCTTTCGACCGACCCACAGGAGGATGCTCCCGTCGATACCCGCCTTCTCGATCGCTTTCCCGAGCGAGTATTCCATTAGCATGTCCTGTGGATCGGTACCGTACAGCCCGCTGTACAGCGGTCCGAGGTATCGGCGAGCTGCCTGGCGGCCGAACTTCCGGGTGAGAAACTCGTCGACCGTCTCGTCGGGACGCGGCGGACCGGTAATCGGTTCTTTCAGGATCCGAAGCTTCCCGAGCGGGCTGAGGAGATCCGTCGTCAGCGCTTCTTTGACCGACAGCGGAACGACGCTGAGGCACCCGTCGTGATAGGCGTACAGCGGCTGATCGTCGTCCCCGAACTGCAACTGGTCGCGCAGTCCGAGGTCGTCGACCAGCGATTCGATCTGGGGGGAGAGTCGAAGCCGCTGTGGCCCTAGCTCGAGGACGCGTCCGTCGACGCGTCTGCTTCGCATGACGCCACCAGGTTCGTCGTTGGCCTCGAACGCGACGACGTCGACGTCCCGTTCGTCGAGCGCCCGCACGAGCGACAGTCCGGACATTCCGGCTCCGACGACACCGACTCGCATTTCAGCTCACCGCTCGCTTCGACCGATCGCGGTCTCCTGTCCCGTCGATCCCAGACGTGCCGTCACCCATATTCGATAGCGGATGTTGCTAACTGAACGGTATAACGATTCCGTTGTGCGTCGAAATCCCGCGTCGGACGGGGTTGGTTCTCGAGGTAATAGCGTCGACCGGTATTGGATAGGAACTTGATCTCCAGAGCGTCGCTATGGGCCTCAAAGGATCCGACTACGCCCCGGAACAGTTCTTCGGTCTTGTCTTACCGTACCCCAAATCCGCCGCCCTGATCGTGGTTCGGGGAAGATCGTCCGTACCGGAGCGAAAAGTACCGATGACGTCCACGAGAGCCTGAAGATCGTCTTCGAAAAACTCCGAGAACTCCAAATCCAAGTCGAAGATGAGCCAGAAATCGTCGTTCAAAACATCGTCAGTAGCGCCGACCTGGGGCGAAATCTCGACCTAAACGCAATCGCGATTGGGCTTGGCCTCGCGAAGATCGAGTATGAGCCAGAACAGTCCTCCAGACTGGTGTATCGATTCGATGAGCCAGAGGTTGTTGCTCTGCTGTTCGGGTCTGGTAAGCTGGTCGTGACTGGAGGGAAAAGGCGGACAGACAGCTGAACAGGCTGTCGACGTGATCGTAGTGCGGCTTGAGGATCTCGGATTGCTCGAGTAGCGGTTTTCAGCGAGTAATCGGGGTTCTGGTCGTAGAGTCACACTCACACCTCGTACCGAGTGAGCGAGCAAGAAAGTCACAATAGGTGACATAGACAGCCAGTCAACTGGCTCGCGATGCTGATCCCTGAGTAGAGAGTATAAAAAAGGCGTGAATAACGGTTGTGGTAGCTAGTCAATCAGGGGGTCGTACCACGATTCGTGGTAGTAATATAGTAAAGTACTATCTATCTAGTCTAGCTAGGTGGTGGGTGGTGAGATGCAGAGCAATCAGGCTATGTCTGGTTTGATTCTTCCTTCTGAGGCAAGAAGGCACTCAGGTCACTCGGTACGAGGTTAGGATGATTTGTTATTATGTCTGTATAGGATATCCAGTTACATAATACAAGAAACATCTCTGTGATTCGTGAAAAGCTGTGACGCCGACGAGCGTGGCAGTGGACGCGAGTGTCCACAGCCAGTAGCGAACTCCCAGAGAGCAACGATTTTACGAGTGGCCTCCGTCTAGCGGCCGTATGATCTGTTCTGGAACTATTATCGCCGACGCCGACACCGTCATCGATGACGGGAGCGTAGTCGTCGAGGGCTCCCGAATCGAGGCGGTCGGTCCGCGGAGCGAGATCGTCGATCGGTATCCGAGCCACGAGGAACGCGAGTACGATCTTTTGCTTCCGGGACTCGTCGGCGGCCACATTCACTCGGTACAGAGTCTGGGCCGCGGGATCGCCGACGACCACGAACTCCTCGACTGGCTGTTCGAGTACATCCTGCCGATGGAGGCCTCCCTTTCGGCAGAGGAAATGGAAACCGCGGCGAAACTAGGCTACCTCGAGATGATCGAGAGCGGGACGACGACGTGTATCGACCACCTCTCGGTCAACCACGCCGATCGCGCGTTCGAAGCGGCGGGCGAGATCGGAATTCGCGGCGTCCTCGGGAAGGTCATGATGGACCGACGCTCGCCGGACGGCCTGCTCGAGGACACCGACGAGGCGCTGGCCGAGAGCGAGCGACTGATTCAGGCGTATCACGGCTCGTTCGACGACCGTATCCGCTACGCCGTCACGCCTCGCTTTGCCGTCTCCTGCTCCGAACGCTGTCTCCGCGGTGCTCGGGACCTGGCCGACGCGTACGACGGCGTCCGCATCCACACCCACGCGAGCGAGAACCGCAGCGAGATCGAAACGGTCGAGGAAGACACGGGGATGCGAAACATCCACTGGCTGGACGAGGTCGGTCTCACCGGCGAGGACGTCGTGCTCGCCCACTGCGTCTGGACCGACGAGAGCGAGCGCGAGGTGTTGGCGGAGACGGGAACCCACGTGACGCACTGTCCGTCGTCGAACATGAAACTCGCGAGCGGGATCGCGCCGGTGACGGACTACTTAGAGCGCGGGATCAACGTCGCGCTGGGCAACGACGGCCCACCGTGTAACAACACGCTCGACCCCTTCACCGAGATGCGCCAGGGCAGCCTCCTCCAGAAGGTCGACCGGCTGAACCCCGTCTCGGCACCCGCTCCGGAACTGTTCGAGATGGCGACGATAAACGGCGCTCGCGCCGCGGGCTTCGACCGACTCGGCGCGATTCGCGAGGGGTGGCGCGCGGACATCGTCGGCGTCAGTACGGAGCCGACTCGAGCGACCCCGTTGCACGATCCGCTCTCGCATCTCGTCTACGGTGCCCACGGCGACGACGTCGTGTTTTCGATGGTCGACGGCAACGTCCTCGTCGAGGACGGCGAGGTCACCGTCGTCGACGCCGAGGCGATCCGCGAGGAGGCGCGGGCGATCGCGCTCTCGCTCGAGGACCATCGCGAGGCCGCCGAAAAAGTTCGTCCGTAGGAGTTCGACTTCGTTTCCGTGGCTCACGAATCGGCGAATCAGCCGCGGAGAACGAGCCCCGACGCCAGCACGCAGCCGATCGCGGCGAAGACGGCGAGTACGGCGAAGACGGCGACGACCGACGCGTGGGTGAGAACCAAGCCGGTGACGGTTGCCCCGAGCGCGCCGATCCCGAAGATGCCGAGGTAGGTGTAGCCAAAGGAGAGGCCGCGAGCGTCAGGCGGCGAGTACTTCGCGATCGTCGCCTGCGTGAGCGGCTGCATCGCGAACAGCGCGAATCCGAGCGCGACGCTCGCCGCGAACAGCGTCGCCAGACTCGCTTCCGCGGCGGGGACGAACACGAGGGCGATCGCTGAGAGCGTAAGAAGCATCCCGACCAACCCGCGTTCGGGCGCGATTCGATCGGTGAGTTTACCGCCGAAATACTGACCGCCGATGCCGATGGTCAACAACCCGACGTAGACGTACTGAGCGAGGTCGAACTCCTCGGCGACCGGGCTTTCCGGACCGAATAGCTCGAGTCGGAACTCCCCGACGAACGCGACGAGGAAATCGTCCAGCAGTTCGGGGAGGAACGTGAGGACGCCGCGGTAGTACAGCCCGTTAAACATCACCACGACGAAGACGAGCGCGAACCCGAGCGTGAACACCTGTCGCGTGCTGGTGACGAACGCCGAGAGCGAGTCGACCGATGACTCGTCGCGGCCGCCGTCGGTGACCTGCACGGCGGCGGTCTCGTCGAACTCGGTCACCAGTCCGGCGACCGCTGCCAACAGCGCCGGCACAGCGAGCACCGCGACGACGAGTCGCCACTCGAATGCGAGCAACAGTAGCGCGGTCGCCAGCGGCCCGAACGCGATCCCGCCGTTGCCGGCCATCCCGTGATAGGCGAAGGCCGTTCCCCGAACGTCGTCCCGGACGCCGTTACTGATCAGCGCGAGCCCCGCCGGATGGTAGACGCTCGCGGCGATCCCCCAGACGGCGAGCGCGAGCGCGACGCCGCCGATACCCGGGGAGAGCGCGAGCACCAGAAAGGAGAGCCCCATGCCGAGGAGACAGCCGACGATCAGGAGCCGGGAACCGTACCGGTCGACGAGGAGGCCCCCCGGAAGCGCGCCGACTCCGAACAGGCCGTAGCCGATGGTGACGACGAGGCCGAGTACCGCAGCCGTGACCGAAAACTCGAGCAGCCAGATCGTCATCAGGATCGGGATCGACATTTCGTAGGTGTGGACCAGTCCGTGACCGGCCATGACGTAGCCCGTGATCGCGCGATCATTCGCGTTCACGCGATCCACCTCGAGCGAACGCGGGACTGGGCGGTACCCGTTCGAGCCGACTCGAGCGACCAGTGATCAGCCACCATCCAACACATACGGGAAGACTCTCGGTGCCAGTAGGTTGTAGTTTTCCTCCGAAGTACCGTTCACTCTTCCGGACATACTGCGCCGCCGCACGGAGTCTCGAGTTCTACGAGCAGGATCACGTCCAGACGCTGCTCTGGGCGCGAACGCTCGGCGATACGCCGATGATTCTCGGTGCGCTCGCGTTTACCTCGCGGCGGTTCGGCATCTCCGAGCGGCTCGACGGCAGTCGATCGCGTCGAATTAATCGATCGCGTTTCTTTCATCATTTTGCTGTCGTGAGGAGATAGCTCCGCGCGAACGAAACTGATCTGAGCCACTGATCAACGCTGACCGGTATCTGCATTCCTTGAATGATATTTAAACGGATAACTTAGGCGTTCTATTCCGTAACAGGTAGGTTCGACAGCGTATACATCATCGAGGATTTTCGAAATGACGCACTCCCAACTACTGCTTCTGCAGGTTCAGCCCCGTCTACTGTTTGTGTTATCTGAGACAACGGACAGCGTATGGTCGTCTCTTTCCGCTATTGGATTACATAGTCAACCTCACGACCGAAATACGACCCCGACAGCAACTCGTCTCGAGTCGTCGATCGGCGTTGAAAATTCGGTCACGCACAGTTTATTGACTTGATCAGAACCATACCTCTCGGAAGGTAGAACACTATCTGAAACCGAGGGAAGCGAGATCATACTGCGCTTCCGTGACAGCAACGGCGTTGGACCTCGGCGCACAACACCCGGGAGGGGTCGATACTGGAGCGTCTGTAGTTGCGGACGGACGGGGTGTACAGATGTGTTTCCCGTCTTTGGTGGTAAGTAGGCTTGCCGCTTGAGCAGCGGAGTCATCGGATAGCTACGTAATGATTCATAATAGTTCGGACCCTGATAGTATTGCACTGCACGGAATTCGATGGCAAAAATCATGTATCTTCTACACAGAGTACGTCTATCGATGGGCACTCGATCTCGTTCGGATGAAACGACGGAAGCGATAATGCATGCGACATACCGGGCGTTGTGCGAACACGGCTATCCGGATACGACGATCTCGAGTATCGTCGCGGAATTCGACAAGAGCAAGGGACTGTTGTACTACCACTACGAGGATAAAGACGATCTCCTCACCGACTTCCTCCGGTATCTTCTCGAGCGGTTCGAGACGAAAATCAACGAGGAGATGACCGGGGACCCGTACGAGACGCTCGTCGGATTGGTCGATCGAATCCTGCCCGAACAGTTGGACGACGATCAGCTTCGATTCCGACAGGCGTTTTTCGAGATCAGATCGCAGGCACCCCACAGTACCGCGTATCACGACCTGATCGAACAGAACGACCAACTCCTGCAGTCAGAGCTCACGAACGTGATAGAACGCGGTGTCGAGTCGGGGCAATTTCGGTCAGTCGACCCGGAACGAACCGCGGATTTCATCCACTCGGTGCTCATCGGGACGATGGAACGGGGAGCCACGCTCGACGATCGGGAGCTGTATCGTCGAAATCGACAGCACGTGCTGCGATATATCGATCGCCATCTGCTTGAGGAGTCGTCCGCAACTGAGTGATCGCTCTCGAGCGCGACGTTTTGTGCCCCTTCACGGCGGCAGGTGGCGCTTGACGGGTAGCCATTGCTAGTCAGTGTGGGCCAAACGAGAAATACAAAGCCTTCATAGTGATGTAAACTCATCGACCAGTAAGGGGTTGCAAACCAGCGACTAACTGCGGATCTCTGCATGGGATGCGTAACGCCCACCGGTCATCAGCTATGAGAGAAACGATCATCCAGAGACGAACGGAGATTGAAGACGCGATTCGAAGCCGTCTCCCCGAAGCGGACGAGTTCGATCGGTATCGCGAGGCGCCGTTATCGATCGGTCGTCCCCGAACTCGCGGCCAGGTATTTCTTGCACTGGTCGACGGATGTACGGCTGGGCATCGCGCTCTCGATTCCGACCGGAATCGGGGACGGGGTCAGAGTCGGGATCACGATCAGGAGCAGGTTCTTCCCATCGCTGCCGCCCTCGAACTCGCCTCGTTACAGACGGACGTTCACCGAACGGCGTTCGACCACTCCAGTTCGGGGCCCCCGGACTACGATCCGACGCGCGATATTCTTCGCGGCGACCTCCTCGAGTCAACGGCGTTCGAGACGATGCTCTCCGTTTGCGGGCCGCCTCGGATGGTCCAGCGGTATTTCGCCATCCTCGTCAGGGCGAACAGGCGAGTACAGGAAGGACACGCGACCGGGTACGAAGCCGACGCTGCTTCGACTGCCGATCTCGACGCCGTTCGACAGCTCGGTGCTCTTACCGGAGGCGCGGCCGAACTTGCAGCACTCGTCGCAGAAATCGAGTCCGACGACCGACAGCGACTGATCGACCACGGGACTGCACTCGGATTTCACGTATCGGCGCACTTGAACTCCGGCGCTGCACCGACAGAGACACGGTCATCCTCGAAGTCGATAGACGCTTGCCACAGACATATCGATGCACTCGCTGATTGCTGTCCGTCCCAGTCGAGAGACCGAGTGCGTCGCCAGCTACGTGCGTTTCTCGAGGTGGCGACGAACTACGAGTCGGTCGAGTCGGTCGTCTAATCGTCCGGCGACGCGTTTTGGAATTCCCGCTGCAGCGTTCGGCCCGGGCGACGTTGCCCGCCGGGGCGTCGGTTTCAGTACGTGACGCTCCCTTGACTCGTGTGACGGGGCGGACGATAGGCCACTCAACGCATTCTCATCGGTGGCTGGTTCGGCGTCGCATCACCGCTCTCGTACCCTGACAATGCCCGTCACGGGTCGGCGACTAACGAAACCCATTTCAACACCTCTACTAATAAACTGACAATAACTGTGGTCCGTCTCCCGAATCCGTTGCGTCTTACGATTCTCTATATCGGTCTCGCACTCGCCCGTCTGGGGGTGATCGACCGGGAGCGAGCGATCCAGACGACCGCCCTCGCGTGGCCTCGTATCGTCACCGGCATCGCCCGAATGTCGAAAAACGCCGTCGACGTCGCGATGGTCGGCGTCGCGGTCGGGACCTCCGCCGTTGCGGGTGTCGGTTTCGCGGGCCCGTTCTGGGGACTCGCGTTCGCTATCGGCGGCGGCGTCGCCGGCGGCACCATCGCACTCGTCTCCCAGCGATTCGGCGCGGAGGCCTACGACGAGTTAGGCGTGGCCATCCGCTCGAGTACGCTCCTCGTCGTCGTGATCAGCCTGCCGGTCACGGCCGTCTTCTGGCTCGTGCCACACGAACTTATCTCCCTGCTGAGTAGCAACGAGCGCGCGATCGACTACGGCGCGACGTATCTCCGGATCGTCGCACTCGGCATCCCCTTTGCGGGACTGAACCTGGTCGGCAGCCGAGCGCTCGTCGGCGCGGACGATTCCTACACCGCGATGCAGGTCCGCGCCGGCGGCGCGCTCGCCAACATCGTCCTGAGCGCGGCGTTCATTTTCGGTCTCGACCTGGGCGTCGCCGGCGCAGCGTACGGGACGGTCCTTTCGAACGTTGCGGTAACGGCGACGTTCGCGCTCGGAATCGGCGCCGGTCGACTGCCCGGTATCGGCGCGTTCCCCATTCAGGTCGATCCGTTCGGAACCTACCTCGACCCCGAAACCCTCCGCGACATCATCACCATCGGGCTGCCGGTCGGCGGTCGGAATCTCGTCTGGACCGTCGCCGAGTTCCCGATGCTCGGGATCCTCGATCTCTTCGGCGAGAACACCGTCGCCGCGTTCGTCATCGCCCGTCGCATCTGGGGGATCATGAACACGCCGGGTTGGGGCTTCGGATTGGCCTCCTCGAGTCTGGTCGGACAGGCGCTCGGCCAGAACGACGAACGAACGGCGAAAGCGTACGGCCGCGATATTATCCGCTTCTCCGTCGCGACGTACGTCATCTCGGCGATTCTCATCGCGATCTTTGCCGAGCAGATCGTCGTCCTGTTCGCGGACGATCCGACGAGTCCCGAGATACCGATCGCCGTCAATCTCGTCTACGCCGCCTGTTTCGCGGTCGTCTTCCAGGGAGTCGCCGGTGCCGCGGCAGGGCCGCTCGACGCCAGCGGCGATACGCAAGTCCCCTTCGCGAGTCAGTTCATCGGCATGTTTCTCGTCTCGATTCCGCTCGCCTACCTCGGCGCGACGACCGCCCTGGGATACTGGGGGCTGTACCTCGCGTTCCTCGCGGAGACGAGCGTCCCCGCCGCAATCAACTACTGGCGATTCCGCACGGACAAGTGGAAGACGATCAGCGAGACCTACCGGCCCGACGTGGCGGCCAGCGACGATTGATACGGACTGCTGTGGTCAATGCGCACCGGTCGCCGACACCGGTGCTGGCGATGGCCGGTACATCGTTACGGCAATTCGTACGCGTGATCGGTCCGAAGCGGAGCGGGTGGTCGAAGAACAGGACGTTCCCGAAAAACCGTCGAGACCCGGCTACCGGCACCAAGAGCCGACTGCAGCGATCCGATCTCAGCGATCGGCCGTCTCGTTCGGCTCCGCCGCGTCATCGCCGGGATCCGTGGCTTCGTCGATCGGCTCCGGAAGTTCGGCTCCACACCACGAACAGAACGACAGGTCGTCCTCGAGTTCGCGGTAACAGGACGAACAGCGCCAGTCTTCCTGGACCTCGAGGTGGACGTTGTGCGTATGGGCGATCAGATACGCGTCGACGACGCTCAGTAACGCGACGATAGGTCGATCCAGGTGCAGCTGTAGCAGACCCTCTCAGTTCGAATCCGGGCCGGGGTGTTCGTCTGGAGTCGACTTTCGCCTGTAGGCCGTAGAGAAGCCGTGTACTCGGCGTTTTTCGCCGCTCGATTTGCGTCCTCGACGGTCTCAGTAATTACACACATACACGCGTAAATACCCGCTGCTGGCTCTAACTGAACGATTAGTCAGCCGACGGCATAAATGTTACTGACCGTTCAGTCAGCAGCGGGTCGTAATCCTTTGTGAGCGTATGGGCGTATTGCCCACTCCCGCGTACGGGTCCGTCGGTTGTGCCATGCCAATCGGGTGTGAAGCCGTTAATTGGAACACCAGTGTGTCCGCTGTTTCTCCGGTTGCGAAACCCGCACCCTCTGCGTCCCACCTCCACCGCGTCAAAGCTAGCCACCATCGAATAGCTGTGGCAGTTGCTCCACGATCCTATTTCGCTCGAGTACAACTAACGTATCAGAGAGGTCGGTGCCTATAGTGACGAAACCACTTCGCAGATGGAACACCAGTTACTCTGGAACACACACTCCACCGAGTTCGAATCACAGCACGTACGAAGTGGCGATACTCGGGTTCGACGGTGAACAGCAGCGATTGGGTACAACGACTGGTTCGAGGGAGGAGCCGTTTGCCACTCGACTGCCTTCGTCGAAGTAGCTCTGCTCTCGAGGTGAGAGACGGATACCAAAATCTTTCATTTTGATAATAATCGGATATGGTTGCGAAGTTTACACTCGCGGATGGTGTCGCGCCGATACACCAACGGCGACGGGATATGCTTGCAAGTCGCCGCCCGAACCCGAAGCTGTTGGTAGCTTCCGAACCCAACTTCAGGAGTTCACACTTACGGTGGCGTGTCAACTTCTATCGGACATTGGAGGCGTGCCGATCGGCCACCAGTCCCGGCCGTTGATTTCCTGATGAATCCGTGCGATCAGCCCTAACAGTGGGAGCTCGAGCAGCGGTCCGATGACCAGTGCGAGCGGAATCAGCGGTTCGTGTGGGAACGCGACGACCGCGATCGCGAGGGCCGTCGGCGAGTTCCGCGAGAGAATCGTATTGTTGAAACAGACCATCTCCGCGTAGGAGAACGACAGTATTCGACCGATTCCGAACCCGACGCCGAGATTTATCGCGTAGAAGAGAATCACCGGCACGGCGAGCAGTGCGAGCAGTCCCGGATTGTCGACGATTATCTGGCCCTGTGAGGCGAACATCGCCCCGATAGCGAGGCTCAGAAAGACGATCTGTACCGGCGCGAGTTTCGACGCAAACGTTCGTCTGAACCACTGGTCGCCTCGCCAGCGCACGAGCCCCTTCCGAACACTGCCGGCGAGAACGAGCGGGACGATCAACACGAGGACGACGCTCTCGATCAGTAATTCGAGCGGCAGTTCGACGAGTTCTCCGGCAAACGCGTAGAGATAGACGGGCAACAGTAGCAACTGCAGGACGAGATTGTACGGGAGAATAGCCGTTGCGAGGGGGACATCACCGTCCGCGATATCGGTAAAAATCAGGTACCAGTCCGTACACGGAGTCACCAGGAGCATAATCAATCCAACCCACAGTGCGGGGTGATCGCGGAGAAACGCTGCGCCGAGGACGACGGCCAGCAGCGGACTCCAGACAAAATTCACCAGGAGGCTCGACCCGATGACGCGTCGGTTCCCGAACGCTGAGCGAAGCTTCGACAGCGGCATTCCGGCGAACGCTCCGAACAACATCACCATCAGAAACGGAAGAATGAGCGAGTCTGCGATGGCCGGAACTCCGGAGAGTTGGCCGAGCGCGAGTCCGCCGATAATGGCCACGAGAACGAACACCGTCTGATACTTCTCGACGAACTCCATCCGTGTCGTCATCGGAAGAGGATATCCGTAAGCGTAGGGATTCTGATTCACCCAGTGACCATCGAAAACGGATCGTATGTCCGTCTCGGTATCCCGGGCGAAGGGCCTGTAGCGTCATTCGGAGCGGTAACTCATTGTGATCACTGGCCATTCGATGGTATGACGCGGCAACGGAGCGGGGACGTATCCGGAGTACTCGCCGCGACGGAATCGATCAGTGGTCGCGAAACGCTCGCCAATTTCGGTCGAATCACAACCAAACTCGCTCACGTAGGCCGTTGACGGCTCGGAGCGGTGTTGCTCGGAACCTCGTTGTATCCGTCGGTCGTCCGTCGACTCCCTCTGGCTCTGGTCAGTCGCGATTGCCTTTGGCGTTTTCCCGTTCGAACGAGTCGAAGGCGTTCGTTCCCGAATTGTGTCCCACCTTCTGCCGGCTTGGTCGTCGGTCCCCGGTCACACCGTCGTCGAAAATCCAATAGTTGAATAGGACTTTCCCAGAATGCACACCCATGGACCTTCGAGTCGGATTTATGGTGTTTCTCGTAGCCCTTCTCGGTGGGGTCGGTGCACTGGTCGTGCTCCCGCTCTTGCAGTATCTGTTAGCGGCTGCCCTGCTCGCGTTCGTTCTCTACCCACTCCACGAAGCCCTCGCGCATCGAACGGTCGCGGTCCGGGGAACCACGATTACGATTTCACCGCGAATCTCGGCGGCTGCTGTCACTGTTTTCGGGATCGTCGCGACAGTGCTTCCGTTGCTCGGCCTCTCGCTCGTCGTCCTCCAGACCGTCCTCTCGTTCGTCGACGACCTCGACGACATGGCACTCACCGAAATCGTTCGCGATGCACTTTACGACCTTGGGCTCGACGACACCACTATTGCCGAACTAGAGACGTATCTCACCACCGAAATCGACGGATTCCTCGAGCGGAGTGCCGAACTCGTCCTTCAGGAAATGCTCGGATTGCTGAATACGAGTTTCCAGATTGCGCTGGGTCTACTGGTACTGGTTTTCTTGCTGTATTACTTCCTCGTCGACGGTCACCGATTGATCGGCTGGATCGGTTCGGTCGCACCGATCCAAGACGACGCTCGAGAGGAACTGGTGAGCGAAATCGAAGACGTTACGTGGGCGGTGCTGATGAGTCACGTGCTCGTTGCGTTCGCAGAGGGGGTCCTCGGTGGGATCGGGCTCTATCTGCTCGGCGTTCCGAACGCTGCGTTCTGGACGATCATTATGATCGTCGTTTCGTTCCTTCCGGCGATCGGAATCTGGCTGGTCTGGGCGCCAGTTGTCGGTTACCTGTTTCTGATCGGTGAACCGGTCAGTGCGACGCTGCTGTTGGCGTACGGAATCACCGTTCTGTCGGTCGTGGACAACTACTTGCGTGCCATTCTGGTCGATATGGGATCGGGAGTTCATCCGGGGACAGTTCTCGTCGGTGTCATCGGTGGACTCTACCTCTTTGGGTTCCTGGGACTCCTACTCGGTCCGGTTCTCTTGGCGACGTTCAAAGCCGTTGTAGAGGTGTTCAGTGAGGTGTACGAGGTACGTGACGAACCGTCAGAGGACGCTTCTCCACCGTGAGTTCGGCGTAGTCGTACGACTTGCTGTTGTGGCACGATTTCCGACGTAACAATTACACGAACTATCTGCGGTTAACTGTTTTCGAAGCCCGAGTTCTGTGTCGGAGCGGTTGGGCTGACGATCCTAACGGGAAAATCATGGCCAAATCGACGGAACGTCCCCGCTGTCAACGGCAGTCTGCTGCCGATGCGAGAGCGTCGCCACTCACATCGCAGGGCTAGCCCGGTTCGGGGACACGTTTGTCTGACGGCGAAGTTAAGCAGGGGAGACGGCTGAGTCTATTCAGCGTTTCGAGCCACCGAAAATCGACCTTTCACTCTGGATACTCTTTGGGTAAGGAGAAATCAATTCTCGGATACGGTTTCCGATGCATCAACGGACGGTCCTGACGACCGTCGGCGGACCGGGGCCTCGTCGGGTGTGTGACCGAGACGACGAACGGGTCGGACGGCGATTCCAATACTGTTCGTAAGGACGATAGTCTCGGAGCCACGCAATCGGGCCTGGATATTAATATGTCCGTCATTTTTGAAAACCTCTCTTTTACTATAAACCTTGAGAAAGACGTTAACAAATTCGAATTCGAGATCGAGTCTGAATCGATCGAGGTCGCCCGGACTGACAAAACGCGGGAGACGGAACGGCCGCGGTGAGTCTTTCTCCTGAGGTCCTACGAGTTTCGCTGCGGACGACGTGATCGAATCTCTCGAGGCGTTCGACGAGGCGTATATGACTCACGACGTCCGTTGTAATCGAGATGGCGATGACATCTCCGTTCGGTCGGGATTTCGTTCGGGAACTTACCAGTTCGACTGGTTAGAGACCGTCTCAGTCGATTCATGCGTTGATACGTAGATCCCTCGCTGGACAACGATACAGACGAATTGAGTGGTCCGTCGATCCGGGAATTACTGGCGTCGTCTATCTAATCGGCGAAAGCGGCGTTGCTCGGGTTCCGTTCGACGGCGTTGGGCAACACAAGGATACCGACTTCGAGGCGAACGCGTCGAATCCGATTTTGGAGGGGCATTGATCGAGGTGTTTGAGCGACTTCGTCGTCTCCGAATGTTGATCTCACCCGGTCGAAAAACTGCGCGTGCAATCGCAGTAATGACCGATATTAGTCTATAAAATCTATATGATATATTTGCAAAGGAACAATCAAAAATTCGATATTTCCGTGTGACTACACGAGGACTCTCATCGCTATACCCGTTCGATCGGTGAGACTGATTCCGGTCTCAACTCTCGGTCGACAGCCATCCTCGAGAGGTGGTTTTTAGTTATCGCGGACGGTGTCGATACTATGGCAGTCACACGCGTCGAGACGATTCCGATAGCGGTGCCGGTAGCCCCACTCGAGGAGGGTGGTCTCGCACCGTACAGCAGCAATCACGACGAGGTCGAAACGGTCGGGCGAACGCTGGTTCGTGTCGAGACGGACGACGGCATCACCGGATGGGGGGAGATGCTAACCGCGATGCAGTCCCCGTCGGTGACGAAAGCGGTGATCGACGACGTCATCGCCCCGGAACTGATCGGCCGCGACCTGGACGAAATCCGGGATTTCGTGGCGTCATTTTACTATCCGTACGTCAAGACGCGTCCCTTCCTCGGTGCGGTCGAAACGGCACTCTGGGATGCGCTTGGAAAACGACGCGGCGCGTCAGTCTCGGAACTGCTCGGGGGCGGCCTCCGTGAGACGGTCGACGTCGCCTACTGTCTCGGGATGCTTTCGGAGGACGAATCGCGACGGTACGCCGCCCGCGCGCTCGAACAGGGGTTCGACGTACTCAAGACCAAGGCCGGGCCGGACTGGAAGGCGGATGTCGATCGGATTCGAGCGATGCACGACGAAACCGACGGTGAACTCGAGTTCCGCCTCGATCCGAATCAGGGGTGGACGGTCGACGAAGCCGTCCGGGCCGGTGCGGCCCTCGAGGACGCGGGGATCTACCTTCAGTACTTGGAGCAGCCGTGTCGGATCGATAGCTACGGGACGTACGAACGGCTTCGACAGCGGCTTCGACAACCGATCGCAGCAAACGAGGATACGTACTTTCCGCGGAACCTCTATTATCTCTGTGAGCGCTCGGCGGTCGACGTCGCCGGCGTCGATCTGGTCCCTGCGGGGGGCCTCCTCGGAGTGAGAGAACAGATCGCGGTCGCGGAGGCGGCTGGCATCTCCGTCACTCACCACAACGGATTCGATCTCGGGATCAAACAGGCCGCCGTCTTGCACCTGTATGCGAGTACGCCGGCGCTTACGCTCGCGCCGGATTCGGTGTATTACGGGTGGGCAGATCACGTTCTCGAGGATCCACTCGAGGTCGAAAACGGCGCAATTCGCGTCCCGGACGGTCCGGGTCTCGGCGTGTCGGTAGACGAAGCGGCTGTCGAACGATATCGGGTCGAGTCAGGCAGAGACGCGAGCGGCTGTTGATCCGAAACGGAAAATCCGGGCCAGGAAACCGTCTCAGTCGCCAGCCTCGAGCGCCGAACCCGAGGAATCGTCCGTTTCGTCGGTGGCCTCGCTGAGCGGTTCGCTGTCCCAGTAGGGGTGATCTTCGGGATACTCCCTGAAGCAGGCGGCGTGATGCGCTGAGCTGTCGTCGTGTGTCAGTAGCGGATCGTGCTCCGTACACGCTTTGCGGGCGTCCGGACAGCGGGTGTGGAACGAACAGCCGCTCGGCGGGTCGATCGGGTCCGGAATGTCGATCTCGCGCAGCGGTGATTCCGCGACTTCACCTTCGGTGTCGATATCTTCCGTCGACCACTTGAGAATCTTCGTGTAGGGGTGTTTCGGGTTCGAAATCACCTCTTCGCCCGGGCCGATTTCGACGATTTCGCCGAGGTACATCACCGCGATTCGACCGTCGACACTCGCCGAGAGATACCGCGCGTTCGAGAGGTTGTGCGAGGTAAACAGAAACGAGGTGTCGAAGACGTCCTGCAACTCGAGCATGAGATCCATCATTTCGACGCGTAGCGAAACATCGAGTGCCGAGACGGCCTCGTCGGCGAAGATGACGCCAGGGTTCATCGAGAGGGCGCGAATTAGTGCCACGCGTTGTTGCTCGCCGCCGCTCAACTGGTGTGGGTAGCGATGGGCGTAATCCCGCGGCGGGGACATGCCGACGTGTTCGAGCATGGAGAGAATCCGCTTTTCTCGGTCGTTGTGGTCCATTTCCGTGTTCCACTGCTTGAACGGCACCTCGAGGTTCGCCATGACGGTCCGGTTCGGATTGAGCGAACTGCCGGGGTCCTGGTGGATGATCTGGAGTGCTTTTCTGATCTCGCCGTACGGGATCTCGATGTCGCCCTCGCCGTCCTTTGCGTCCCAAATGTCCTGTCCCGAGTAGGTGATTTCTCCACCGGTCGGCCGCTGTGCCGCGACGATGGTCTTGCCGAGCGTCGTTTTTCCACACCCGCTTTCGCCGACGAGCGCGACGACATCGTTTTCGTAGATATCGAGCGAGACGCCATCGACGGCTCGTACGGGACTCGGGTCGGAGAAGAAACTCTCGAGCAGGCCGACCTGCTGTTCGAAGTGAACCTCGACGTCCGAGAGCGACAGCAGCGCCTCGTCGGATTGTTCGCCCACGATTTCGGTCGTTGTGTCCGTCTCGTCGTCGCTCGTGAGCGGAATTTCGTCGGCGGCATCCTCCCAGTGGAAGCAGGCCGTCCGATGGCCGTCGTCGGCCGGCACGTCGTGGAACGCCGGTTCTTCGTCTTTACAACGGTCGTCCGCGAGTGAGCACCGCGGATGGTAGGTGCACCCGGTGGGCAGTGACACGGGGTCCGGACTCGAGCCCTCGATGGGTTTGATCTCATCGAGGGGTGTATCGAGCGTCGGAATCGCCTTGAGTAACGACCGGGTATACGGGTGGGATGGGTTCTCGAAGAGATTCGCTGCGGTGCCCACCTCCACGAAATCGAACGCGTAGAGGACGGCGATCCGGTCTGCCAACCCGGTTACCAGCGGCAGATCGTGCGTGATGAACACGATGGTGAGATCGTACTCGTCTTTGACGGTCTCGAGGAGACTCAGAATCGAGCGCTGCATGAGCAAGTCGAGCGCCGCCGTTGGCTCGTCCATCACGAGGACATCCGGTTCGAGGACGAGACTCAACGCGATGAGCGCCCGCTGAGACATGCCGCCGCTCAGTTCGTGTGGATAGGAATCGAGCACTCGGTCCGGGTCGAGATACAGCGCTTCGAGTAACTCTCGGGCGTGCTCGAGGCCGGATTCGACGTCGTAATCGTGGGCCTCGAGCGTCTCGACGAAGTGGCCCCGGATGTCCATCGTGGGGTTAAAGGAGTTCATCGCGCCCTGAAAGACCATCGAGACGTGTTCCCACCGGAACGTCCGCAGCGATTCCTTATCGAGATCGAGGACGTCGACGGGTTCGCCGTCGTCCGTGTAATACGTGATCGAGCCGTCGACCCGACCGGGATCGACGACGGCGTCGAGGAGGGCGTCGGCGAACATGGATTTGCCGGATCCCGATTCGCCGACGATACCGAGGATTTCGTTCCGATGGATGTCCATGCTTACCGAGTCGAGCACCCGAGATTCGCCCCGATCCATACCGAACCGCACGGTCACGTCTTCGACGCTCATGATCACGTCGTCGGGTTTCGGCTCGGCCCGTTCGCGTTCCTTGGCCGCCATCACAGCCACCGCCGTTCGATCTGGCAGACTCCATCACGAGACCTCGTGTCCGTGACGATACGTCTCAATACCGGATTCATGACCCGTACTGTGCCGTCCAGTTACTTGAAATTTGTGCCATGCGAACGATTCGCTTTGTCTGCTCTCTACCGACGACCAGTGCGTCCCCAATCGTTATACAGTCGCGCTCGAATACCCCGATAATGAGCGAGTCAGTCTGGGATCGGCTCTGTGCGTACGAGTTTGTGGTCAAAATCCTCAGCATCCTGGTGTTCACCCTCGGCGTCCTGACGCTCTTTTCGTTCCCGTATCTCGAGCGCGGTTCGGCCGAGTACGTCATCGCCTCGTACAACCTGCTCGTCATCACGATCTTCATCGCTATTATCGGGCTGTTTCGGTACAAGTGCGGGTGACAGGCGCGCGATTGTTTTTTGCACAACGGATCGCCGAGCCGAATCCGATCGTGGACGACGCTGCTTCACCGAACGTTCGCGTTCGCCGGTGTCTGTGGTTCGTGCTCGCCTTCGTCGTCTTCGCTTGCGGTCGTCTTCTGGTGACGCGCTCGAATCCGCGGGTTGAATAGCTTGTCTGCGGCCTGTGCGACCAGGATCAGTCCCAGCGAGAGGAAGACCACGGCGAGCATCGGCGCGATCAGCCAGTGGGCCGCACCCCACGAGTACAGCGCGCCGCCGCTCGAGTAGGCGGTGTCCATCGTCACGCCCCAGTTCGGATCGGTGGTGGGGAGGACGCCGAGGAAGTACAGCGCGACGGAATCGAAGACGATGCCCCGGGAAGCGCTGACGAAGCTCACGAGGATGTAGGGCATGAGATTCGGCGCGATGTCTTTGAGGATGATCTTCCAGGTAGAGATCCCCATCAGACGGTTTGCCTCGACGTATTCGACGTTTCGAAGCGGTAGCATCTGCGATCGGATCGAGCGAGCGAGGACCGCCCAGGCGGGTATCGCGAGAATCACACCGACGAGATAGGGGTTTCGCGGCTCGAAGAGAAACGCCAGGACGATGATCAGCGGCAGGCCGGGAATGGCCATCAGCGAGTCGGTGATGACCATCAGCGCCTGGTCGACGCGGCCGCCCTTGTAGCCCGCGACCATCCCGACGATCGATCCGACGGTGACCGCAAAGACGCCGCCGGCGAAGACCATCTTCAACATCGGCGGGGTCGCGTGGACCACGTCGGCGAGCAGACTTCTGCCCGAGCTATCGGTGCCGAGCGGGTACTGCCACATTTCGAACGGGCCGACGAGCGTGTGGGCGGTGTCCGTCTCCGGTGGGGAGATCAGATACGGGCCGGCGATTCCCATAAACAGGTACAGCGCGAGTATCGTCACGCCGACCTTTCCGCGCCAGTCGCTCAGAATGATCCGCATCGGCGCGAGGATCGTCCGATCGATCGTTCGCGACCAGCGTTCTTCCCGCGTCGTTTCGCCCGTCGTCGGCGTCTGGAACGGGAAGTCGTCCCCGCCCGACGTTCCGTCAGAATGACTCATCGGTCCCTCCTTCCTGTGCGCGTGGGTCGAGTTTTCCGTAGGTCAGTTCGGCCAGGAACAGCGCGGTCACGACGGCGATCGTGATCACGATGAACGCCCCCATCATGAGCGGGAAGTCCCTGGCTTCGATACCCCTGAACAGGTAGTATCCAACGCCCCGATAGACGAAGATCGTCTCGAGGACGACCGCTCCGCCGAACGCGTAACCGATGACGACCATCATGTTCGTATACAGCGGGAGGACGGCGTTTCGCGCGACGTAGCGAAGCGTCAGCCGTCGGGTCGGTAACCCTCGTAGGCGGCCCACACGAAGGTAATCTTCGCCCAGGATACTGATACTGTTCGCCCGCATGGCGAGTGCCCACCCGCCGAGGCCGGCAAAGGCCCACGAAAGGGCTGGCAAGGTCGCGTGATAGACGACGCTCGAGAGGAACGGGACGTTTAACCCGGGCGTCGTTCGGTCGTCGTACCGACCGGTGACGGGGAAGAGATCGAGCTGGTGGCCAAGCAGGTAGACGAGGAGAATGGCGATAATATAGTAGGGAATCGAGTTGCTGACGATGGCGACGACCGTCATGACGTTATCGAATCGACTGCCCTCGAGATACGCCATCAACGCGCCGAGTGAGATACCGATGGCGAACGAGATGGCGATCGCGTTGAGCATCAAGAAGACGGTCCACGGAATCGCGGTTCCGAGGAGCTCCGCGACCGACTCGTTGAAATAAATCGAGGTGCCGAGGTCGCCGGTGAGCAACGAGGACATGTAATCGACGTACTGTTCTCCGATCGAGGCCTCCGGGTGCATGTTGAGATACACCGCTGCCATCGCTTCGATTTCACCCTCGCTGAGCCCTTGTTGGCGTGAAAGCTGGGCCTGGAGGTAATCCATCGGACTGCCCGGCAGGAAGTGAACCAGGAGGAACGTAAAATGAACGACGAGGAAAACGGTAAATCCTGCTCTGGCTGCCCGTTTCAGTACCCAATGCATGCTACATTATATCCGTTCTCTCCATGTACATATAGGTACCGATTGACACACCTCTCAGATCCGAGCGTCAGGTCAGAAAGACGGATGCACCGATCGCTCGGATGCCAGGGACCGTTCTCGAGCGATCGGATAGTAGCCACTGGAACTCAGTGCATACCTGATCGCACGACGACTGAGCAATCAGTGTCTAAATAGCTGCAGTTGTTGCTATAGGTGGCCACGGGGAACGCGGCCCTGGTGCAGGATATGGCGTGTGGCTCACTCCGATGTCGATCGAAGGTGGCCGGTTCGAGTCAGGTACATCCACGGCTGTTCCGAGCGGATTCGTGGATCGTCCATTTCGACGCCCCAGTCCCACTTGTCGGTCGCGACGTAGTTGAGGCGGAATTCGGTACAGGTCTGAATGCCGTGAACCCACTGGTTGTAGATCCAGCCGAGTTCTTCGACGTATTCGTTCACCTCGTCCTCGTCCTGTGCGTTGTTGAGCCCCTCGATCCGTTCGTCGATATCGACGGTCTCGAGATCGTTTTCGTCGTCGCCGGGTGGCCAGGGAACGGTGACTTCCGAGAGCTGGTTGTTCCAGCGGGTCGTGTCGGGGGCCGAAACGTCTCCAATCGTGTTCCGGTAGGAACTGACGGCGTGTGGCGCGGCGGGGCCCGAGGTGTAGACGGCGATTTCGAAGTCGTGCTCGGGCATGATCTGAGTCTGGAGCGTCGTGAAGTCCTCGCCGATCCCTTCGGCTTCGATGCCGAAGCGATTGAACTGTTCGACGATATTTTCGTAGGAAGGGACGTTCGCGGCGAAGTCGACCGGATAGAGGATTTCGACGGATAACGGATCGCCGGAGTCGGCGTCGACCCACTGGTCGTCTTCACGTTCGTACCCGGCTTCTTCCATGTACTCCTCGGCGAGATCCTCTTGGATCCAGCCTTCGTCGCTATTACCGTAGTTCGTGAAGTCGTCGACGATGCCGCCGAGCCATTCTTCGTCCATCGGCGAGTTCAGGCCCGTCACGTTGTTCGGATCCGGATAGTCCATGATCTCTTCGCCGAAGATATCGACGTACTCCGTTGGATCGTACATGTACGCGAGCGCTTGACGGAGCGCGCGGCTTTCTTCGGTATCTTCGCCCCAGTGTGAGTCGGGGCTGAACTGGATCGTCTGGAACCCTTCCTGTGGCCCGGTCATAATCTCCCAGTGATCGTCCATCGAGTTGCGGACTTCTCCGGGTGCATCGCCGGTGAATCCGTGGATGTTGTCGGCGATAGCGGCCTGATGGAAGTCGGCTTCGCTGTCTCCGAAGTCGACGATTTCGAAGCCGGCCCAGTTCATGTCGTTGTCGCCCTCCCAGCCGATCGGATAGTTGTCGTATGGCTCCATGACGATTCGCGAATCCGTCACTTCGACGAGCTCGACCGGCCCGTTCCCGAGGCCGGCTTCGATCGCCTCGTCGCCGTCGATGGAGTAGTTCGCGAGATCTTCGTTGATGTCCGATAGTTCCTCGTCCGTCGTCGCGTCTTCGGCTCGCTCGATGAACTCACGATGGAGTTCGGGATGCGTATAGAGCCACCGGGTGAACATATCCCCAAGGAAGACGTGCTCGATCAGGCTCGGCGCGACGGGGTCGACCTCGAACTCGAGCGTGTGCTCTTCGGGTGCGTGAACGTCGGTGGCGTAGTCCCAGATCTCGTCGCCCCAGACCTCGGCCAGTCTGAAGTGATCGACGGCGTGGTCTGCCGTGACCGTGGTCCCGTCGTGCCACTCCAGGTTGTCACGGAGATCGAAGGTGACGGTTCCGGCGTCCATGTCGAAGGTCCAGTCCTCGGCGAACTGTGGATACCAGTCGGATTCGTCGGCCGAGAAGTATGCGAGCTCTTCCCACAACATTCCCGTCTCGAAGAACAGTTGGTTATCGAGACTCCAGACGTTGAAGTGTGCCTGTTCGATGTTTCCGATCGCGGGAAGCACGAAGTACTCGTCGTCTCCGTTCTCGTCTTCGACGCCGAGACATCCGGCGAGCGATCCGACTGCACCGCCGAGTCCGACTGCTTTCAACCATTTTCGACGGGACCAGCTTGTACTTCCGTCGTCTATGTTATTCTCCAGCATACGTACTCTCATTATCAAAACCAACATTATAAATCTGCCGACGATTTGGCACTGAATCCTCACTGTTGGCCGTCTCCGACGAAAATGTGGCCTCAAGGGCACTTCGGTGAATTGAGAATCGCTGTGCAATGAACGTATACCACTTGTTGCAATATCATGACCGTTTTCGAATGATAGAAATCGATCACGTCAGTTTTCGGCCCACTGTCCTCTGCGAATCGATCACATTACGGTCGTTTCGACCTCGCGCCGATGGGTGAACGTTCCCTTCCGTTCACCGTCGACTGTTCACCTGTTTCATTCATACAAAAAGACTATTCTAGCCGTCTATTACGGATGTACTATTGTAAAAATCGTGCTGGCTGAAACCGCGTCGAATCGGGCGGTACCGTCCACAATGAACCGGGAACACTGGATTATGCTAACTCACACCACGAAATATCGGTAAGCAGTACCACCGTTTCACCATTACTGAAGCGGTCGCTTTGGTTCGCTGGACAGCCCTGTACTCGTCGGACGCGCGGCGGTAGACTAATGGTGGCGGGTTCCATCAGACCGCATAACGAATGACACGCGAGGCGAAGAATCCGGTGAAAGCGACTCAACGCTCGCTGGCCATCCTCGAGACGTTGTACGAGTGTGGGACTGCTCGCCTCACGGAAATTTCCGCTCGACTCGATTTACCCGATAGCACGGTTCACAATCATTTGAGCACACTCGTTGAGGGCGGATTCGTAACAAGAACGGACGGCGTTTACCGATTGAGCCTTCAGTTTTTGACTTACGGGGAGTTTGCCAAAAATCAGTACAAAATTTCCGACGCGGCCGAAACGGAACTCCGACATCTGTCGGGCGAAACGTCCGAAGCTGCCAGTATCTGCGTCGTCGAATCCGGTCGCGGGTTCGTGCTTGCTCACGAAGCGGGCGATACTGATCTGCCGCTTGATCTGTTTTCGGGCAAACGCATCCCGTTGCACGCGACCGCGTTCGGAAAGGTTCTCCTCGCCGACCGACCCGACCACGATATCGAGTCGATTCTCGATCGCCACGGTCTCGCTGCGTGTACCGGTAGCACCATCACGGACCGCGAAACGCTGTTAGAGGAACTGGCATCGGTTCGGTCGACCGGTCATGCGATCGGCGACGAGGAGCGACTCCGCGGCGTTCGTTCCGTTGCTACACCCGTCCGCAACGAGCGAGGTGTCGCTGTCGGTGCCGTCGGCGTCACAGGACCCACCAGTCGATTGACGCTCGAGCGATTACGGGGATCGGTTCTCGAGTCGGTAACCGACACGAAAAACGTCATCGAGCTACAGATCAGTTACTCGTAACTCCGTCGCTGGTCGATAGGTTTATTCGCCCGCCGTTCACCGCATACGCTATGACAGCTGATTCCAATGAGGTTGCCGACAGAACGCGACACCGGGGCGATTCCGATGGATGACTGTCCGCTCCTGTTCGACGTCGATGGCGTTATCGTTCGGCATCACCGCGCCGGTCCGACCGTCTACACGAAAGCGATTGACGAGGCGTTCGCCGAGTTCGATGTCAGCCTCACCGCCGAGGAACGGCAATCGTTCGTCGGTGACGTCTCCCCCGAGCGGATGCGGTCGATCTGTCGAACGTACGGTCTCGATCTCCCGACGCTCTGGCCTGTTCGCGAACAGGCGGTTTCAGCTGCCCAGCAAGCGCTCTGTCGAGCAGGAGAGCGCGTTCTGTTCGACGACGTTCGTGCCCTCTCGAAGCTGGCTGGGTCGCATCCGATTGCGTTCGTCAGCAACAATCAACACGCCACGATCGAGTTCATGCTCGACCATTTCGGCCTCGAGTCTCTGGTCGACACGGCCTACGGTCGCGAACCGACGTGGGATGGGTTCGAACGGCGGAAACCTGATCCGTACTACATCGAACAGGCGATGACGGACCTCGAGTGTGATGGGGGGCTCTACGTCGGCGACCGTGCAACCGATATCGAGGCTGCCAGGCGAGCGGGACTCGAAGCGGTGTATCTCGACAGAACTCAGTCCCAGCCGACTGCACCGAGCCCGGATGCGACAATTCAGTCGCTGACCGCGTTACCGTCGGTGATCGACCGTCTATAGTGCGGCTTTCGGTCGCTTTTCTGGAGTTGATATCGACTTTTTCCACTTTCACTTTAGGAGGAATAGTTATATTATAGAACGGTAATTGGAATAGATACGAGGTGAGTAGAACGGAACGTAGACGGCCAGTGAGCGACGCAACTGTCTCTGTGTAGCCAGTCGCCACGAAACAACGGGCAATCGAATCGAGTAACCAATCGAAGACAACGCGGAGCAAGATACGACCAATGACAGGACAACGACTGTCGAACACACGACGACGAACAGTTCTCAAAGCAACCGGCAGCGCGGCAACGCTCGTCGGTCTCGGCGCAACCGGGACCGCACTGGCGAACGATAGCGACGACACGACTGAAACGACGATGGAGGAATTGAGAGCGTTTTGGGTGGACGGTTTCAACGAGGGCATCTACAACGAAGACGAGGTCGCCGATCTCGTCGCGGCGGCCGCCGAATCGAACCACAACGCGATCATCGCCCAGGTCGTCCGACGCGGAGACTGTTTCTGTAACGACGCACTTCCGCCGCGGACGGACGCACCGATTGCCGACGATTTCGATCCGCTCGAGTCGCTCGTGGCGACTGCCCACGAGGCTGACCTCGAGGTCCACGCCTGGATGAACGTCAATACGATGTGGAATCAGGCTGAGCCGCCCGAGGCGGACGACCATCCGTTCAATACGCACGGGCCTGGAACCGAGGATCCGTGGCACAGCATCCGCGAGGACGGTGAGGAACACTTCGCTGACAACTACTTCTTCGATCCGGGCCATCCGGGCGTCGCTGACTATCTCGTCGACTCGGCCTGTAGCCTCGTCGATAACTACGACATCGATGGCGTCAACCTCGATTACGTCCGCTACCCGGATCACAACCTCGAGATCGGGTCGTCGTCGTGGGGATACAACGAAACCGCACTCGAACGGTTCCAGAACGAAACCGGACGAGACGATGTCCCCGACGCGGACGACGAGGAGTGGTCACAGTGGCGTCGCGACCAGGTAACGAATCTGGTTCGTCGGATCTACCTCGAGACAGCCGAGTTGGATCCCGAGATCTGTCTCAGCGCGAACACCATCACGTACGGCTTCGGGCCCGAACAACAGGGTGGCTGGGAGTCCTCTCGGACGTATGCGGAGGTACTCCAGGACTGGCGTGCGTGGATGGAAGAAGGCATCATCGACCTGAACGTCCCGATGAATTACAAGCGCGACTGGGACGACGACCAGGCGGATATGTATCGCCAGTGGAACGAATTCATCGCGGACCACCAGTACGACCGTCACGCCGTCGTCGGCTCGGCGATCTATCTCAACGACGTCTCGGATACGGTCGATCAAATTCGGGCCGCGCTCGCAGAGACCGATGCGGGTAACCGCACCGTCGGCTGGGTGGGGTACTCCTATGCGACACCGGATCTCAAGACGTTCGAGGGCGAACGAGGTGCGGACGAATCCAGAGACGCACTCGCAGACGCCGTCACGGCCGACAGCCCGGACGGCGAGGCGCCGGTATTTGCCGAGTCTGCGAGCGTTCCCGAACGAACGTGGAAAACACGTCCGGAGACGGGCCACGTCGGTGGCACCGTTTCCGTCCGCGACGGCGACCCTGTCACCGGTCTCGAGGTAACGGTCAAACAGCGCAACGAGACCGTGGCGACGACGACCACCACCGGCAACGGCTGGTTCGGCGTCGTCGATCTCAGTCCGGGTCGGTACCGCGTCGAACTGCCGGCGAGTGAAACGCGCGGACGTCGGGTCAAACACGTGACAGTCGACGCGGGAGCCGTCGCGGACCTCGAGTTCACGTTACAGGGGACGGCCTGACCCTCGGTCCCTTTCGACGACGCCGTTTCGCATCGCAACGCCAACCTAATTCCAACCGACATCCTGCACCACGGAAACACGCCGTTGCCGGTCAAGCCGGGGTCTCTGCACCACAACCCTCCGGCTACGGCCGCTTTGCACGGGTTCCGAGGATCGCCGCCCGATCTGCGCCCGTTACGGACGGAAGCGACCCTGGACGTTCCTCTCGGAATAACGCACCGAGCAGCCCGAACAGCGCCGCTTCGCGGAAATCCGGATCGATCCCGCGGTCGCCGCTCGTCTCGACCGGACACGACAGTCGCGCCTCGAGTTGCGACAGCAACGTGTCGTTCCACGCACCGCCGCCCGAAACGATCACACGGTCCGGTTCGAACGGGACGTACCTGTTGTAGGCGTCGGCGATCGAAGCACTCGTCAGCGCGGTCGCCGTCGCAACCAGATCCGCCGCCTCGAGCCCCCGATTTCTCGCCTCGGCGAGCAGCGTTTCGACGTACGAACCGCCGTAGCGTTCCCGCCCGGTCGACTTCGGGGGTTCCATCTCGAAATACGCATCATCGAGCAGCGTCTCGAGGAATGCTTCGTCGACGGTCCCGGTCGCTGCGAGACGGCCGCCGTCGTCGTAGCGCTGCTCGCCGTCGGTTACGGCTTGGACGACGGCGTCGATAACCATGTTTCCCGGTCCGGTGTCGAACGCCGTGACGTCCGCTCGGGTCGGTCCACGCGGTAACAGCGTACAGTTCCCGATACCGCCGATATTCTGTACGATGCGGTGTTCACCGCCGTCGGCGAACTGCAGCCAGTCTAGCAGCGGCGACAGCGGTGCACCGTGCCCGCCAGCGGCGATGTCCGCCCGCCGGAAGTCGCCGACGGCGTCGATCCCGGTTTCGGCGGCGAGTACGCTCTCGTCGCCGATCTGTAGCGTCGTATTGGTTTTTCCGAGGTCGCCCGGCAGGTCCCGCTGCTGTGGCGCGTGCCAGACGGTCTGGCCGTGACTCCCGAGCAGGTCGACGCGTTTCGGGTCGATACCTGCCGTCGAACACAGTCGATTGACCGCTCGAGCGAACCGCTTTCCGACGGCGATATCGGCGTAAGCGAGATCGTCGATCGTCGCCGTATCAGTACACAAGCCCTCGATAAACCGTCGAAACTCGGCATCATACTCGTCGGTGATCGACGCCTCGAGTTCGATCGTCGTCTCCGTCAGCGGTTCGTCGGTGGCCGGCATCTCGATTCGACAGCAAGCAGCATCGACGCCGTCGAGCGAGGTGCCGGACATGAGCCCGATAGTCCGATAGGATGGCACGTCCGAGAGGACGGATAGCAGGAATAAAACAGTACTGCCGCGCGGCCGTCAGTCGGAACGCAGGCTCGTCGGCGGGGTTCCTCGTGGGTCCTGCTCGCCGAGGAGAACGTCGACGAGCGCCGTCAGGTTCCCCAGCGTTGGATCGTACGTCGTGAGAACGGGTTCGACCTGTGACAACTCGAGACAGTCGTAGGGGGTCGTCAGCGCGGCGACCACGGGCGAGTGTCCGGCAGCGCGGAGGGCTTCGACCGCCGTGGCCTGTTCCGGGTTCCGAGCGACATCGGCCGTACAGCAAAGCACCTGTGCGGCGGTCGGAACCGCCGTCTTAAGATCGGTTTCTGACCCGATCTCGATCAGTCGCGTATCGACGTCTCGTTTCTCGAAGAGCGATTCGAGGACGCTTCCGGCGGACTGGGATTCGGCGGCCGGCGAGCCGCTCGTCTGAGCGGGTGCAATGAGGTGGAGTTGGTCGTTCGGGTCAATCGGTCGGGTATCGAGATTCCCTCGAAGCAGCGTCACCGCGTCCCGCGAGATGGTTCGGAGTGCGACCCGGTCGTCGCCGGTGATCACCGTTTCGCTGCCCGATTCCGTGAGGGGTGCCGGTTGCAGGTCGCGATTCGATTTCAATGTGAGGATACGACGGACCGACTCGTCGATTCGCGTCTCTGCGATCTCGCCGCGTTCGACGGCGTCGATGACGCGTTCGATGGCGCGTCGTTGTTTGTCCGGCGAGTGTGAGACTAACACTACGTCGGCCCCCGCGGCGATAGCTTCGACTGCCCCACGGGCCGTCCCGACGGTCTCTGCGATGGCGTTCATCTCCATACAGTCGGTGGTGAGAACGCCGGTGAACCCGAGTTCGTCGCGCAGGAGGTCAGTCAGCACTGCAGGAGAGAGCGTCGCCGGCTTCGTCTCGGACCCGGTGATTGCCGGAAACGCAACGTGTGCGGTCATGATCGCGTCGATTCCCGCCTCGATCGCTCGAGCGAACGGTCGGAGTTCAACCTCCTCTAGACGGTCTCCGTGTGCGTCGACGACGGGGAGTTCGGCGTGTGAGTCGGTCGCAGTATCGCCGTGACCCGGGAAGTGTTTCCCACAGGCGACGACCGATTCTGACTGGAGGGTCTCGAAATATCGGGTGCCGAAGGTCGCGACGGTCTCGGCATCCTCGCTGTAGGATCGAACGCCGATCACCGGGTTCTCGGGGTTGTTGTTCACGTCGAGGACGGGGGCCAGGTTGAAATTGATCCCGACGTCTCGAAGCTGTTTCGCGGTTACGCGAGCCACGGTCGCAGCGTTTACGGGCGTCTCCGTCGCGCCGACGGCCATCTGTCCCGGGACGTCAGTCCCGTATGGAAGCCGTCTGACGGTCCCACCCTCCTGATCGACCGAGAGCAACAGCGGAATCTCCGCACCCGAGTCGAGCGCCCGCTGTTGCAGCGCTTTCGAGAGCGATCGGGTCTGTTCGGGGGTCTCGAGGTTTCGCGAAAAGTAGATCACGCCACCGACGTGGTAGTCGCAAATGAGTTCTTCAAGGGCAGGCGTTGGTTCCGTCTCCGGAAAGCCGACGTGGAACAACTGGCCGACTTTTTGCTCGAGCGAGAGCGTACTGAGGGGTGGCTCGGTCATTGGTACAGCAGGTACTTGTCGGTCGTCTCGGCGAACGCGTCTCGGTCGTCGGTCCACGTTTCATCGAGTCGATCGTAGACCTCGTCGGGGTCTTCACCCGGTTCAACGTCGGCAACCGTTTCTCGTAGCGAGGGGCCACCGGCGAGTTTGTCGACGAAGTAGTCGTCGTTCGACGTAACCCATTCGGAGTCGGGGTATAACTGAAACGCGGTCAGCAGCATCTTCATCCCGATTTCGACCGGCGAAATCTCGTTTCGATCCTTTACGTGTATCTGGACGCCCTCGACGTCGCGGCGCTCGTGTTTCGAGAACATCGGCGTGAAGTAGGCGGGCCGGAAGGCAGCCCCGTCGATGGCGAGATCGTTCAACGTGGTCGCCCACTCCTCGGCGTCGATCCAGGGTGCGCCGATCAACTCGAACGGCTTCGTCGTGCCGCGGCCCTCCGAGAGGGTCGTCCCCTCGAACAGACAGGTACCGGGGTAGATAGTTGCCGTATCGAGCGTCGGCATGTTCGGCGACGGCGGCACCCAGGCGTGTTCGATTTCGTCGTACCAGGTGTCTCGCGTCCACCCCTCGAGTTCGACCACGTGCAGGTCCGCCCCGAGGTCGAACGCGCCGTTGAAGTAGCGAGCTAGTTCCCCGACCGTCAGCCCGTGGGTAATGGGGAGGCGGCGGCCGCCGACGAAGGATTCGTGTTCCGGCGGGACGCGATTACCGTCGATGCCGAGGGGGGCGATCGGATTCGGTCGGTCGAGAACGACGAACGTCGTGTCGGTCTCGCTCACCCCCTCAAGGGCGTACGCGAGCGTGTAGATCAGCGTGTAAAATCGACAGCCGATGTCCTGCATATCGTAGATGACCGTATCAAGGTCGGCGACCATGTCGGGCTGGAGTCGTCGATTGTCTCCGTAGAGACTCGTGACAGGAAGTCCCGTTCGTTCGTCGACGCTGTCTGCCACTTTGACGCCGGCCTGTTCGTTGCCGCGAATCCCGTGTTCCGGACCGAACAGGCGAATCAGTTCAACCTCGTCGTGATTGTAGAGCCTATCGATCGTCGGATTGAGATCGGAATCGACCCCAGACGGGTTCGTGATGAGGCCGATCCGATCGCCTTCGATCGCCGCCAGTTCTGTCTCTACTACCGTCTCGATGCCCACGCGAACCATAGTCTCGGTTACTGAGGGTGAGATTATAAATATGTGGGTGGGCGACAATTTTCGGGCGTAATTTCACGTCGTGTCCCACGGATTGCTCCGGATTTCGCTCGGAAGCCTACTCGACGCGCGGCATGACCTCGTTCGCGATGGCGTCGATCGTCCGCCGTGGGTCGCCCACTTTCGAGACGAGAATGATGCGATCGACACCTGCCGCCGCGAGGCGCTCGACCGTCGGAATCAGGTCGGTCGGATCGTCGGTAACGTTGTTGCTTTTGCGGAGTTCCGCATCCGACACATCCGCCAATCGATCGTTGGCGATCGATTGAATGTCTCGCGGATCCGCGGTCTCGAGTTCGTCGTGCGGCGTGTACTCGCCGTTCGCTCGGAGTTCGTCGACGATATCGCCCGGATCGCCGACGTGGGCCGGCAACTGCACCGAAATCGTTCCGTCGGTTTCGCGGTCCGTCTCGCGCTCGCTTCGTCCGGCTTCGAACGCGGGTGCCAGCGTCTCGTTGATCAGTTCGGCGTCTCCGGCGGTAAGCAGGTTGCCAGCGTATTTCCCGGCACACCGTGCGGACTGTGGGCCCCAGGCAGCCCAGTGAAACGGAATCCGCGTCCGAGGTTTCGTGTACAGCTTCATTTCGTCGTACTGGTAGTATTTCCCGTCGTGATCCACGTACTCGTCGCTTTCCCAGAGGGTTTCCATCACGTCGATCGATTCGATGAGCATCCCGGCGAGCGTCCCCCAGTCGGGCCAGTCGCCATCGTAAAACCGGGCCTCGTTGAGCGCTTCGCCGGTTCCGACGCCGAACTCGAGGCGGCCGGGATACGCGTTATCGATGGTGGCGAGCGCCTGTGCGAGGACCGGCGGCCGGTACCGAATCGTCGGACAACTCACGCAGGTGCCGATGGTCGCGTCGGGAACGCGTTCGGCAACCGACCCGAGCCAGGGCAGTATATGGTGAGTATAGGGCCGATTGTCAAGCCACGGAACGAAATGATCGCCGATCCAGATTCCCTCGAAACCGGCGGCTGCAGCGTCCTCGGCCAGCGCCAGATCCTCTCCGGGAGCGCGAAAGCACCCTCCAACGTTGTAGTGCCACTCGATTGGCATGCTGTGACAACTCCACCGGATCGCATTAAAACCTTCCTGCTCCGCCCCACACGATAGTGCTGTCCGAGACGAACGGTTTCCGACCTAGGTCAGCGTCGTCGTTCCCGCGGGCGCGACCCACTCGAGTTGCCCGTCGGTCAACAGCGCGTGATTGTACACGAAGACGTCGCCGTCGATCTGTCGTTCGATGCGATTGTATAGATCGTCCCAGTGGGCACGGTCGTCGACCACCGATGGATCGAGCGTCGCTCCGGCGTCGACGGTGTGAGAAAGGGTTTCTTCGGCGGCTGTCAGTCGTTCGTCGATCACCGACGTCTCTGCCGTATAACAGAGGGCGGTCACCCGGTCGACGTACGCCTCGAGCAGCGCGGGGGTGACGCCGCTCGGCCAGAGCGAATCAGGCGTGTAGCCGCTGGCGTCAGCGAGATAGTAGGTGAGCGAAACGTCACCGCTGGCGTCGGCAAGCGCGGCGAGTTGGTCGCCGATGACGGCTTCCCGAAACGCGAACAGATCCTCGAGAACCGGGTTTTTTGCGATCAGTTGCGAAAGCGGCGGCGTGTCACCCACGTCGGTCAGGTACCGATCGCAGAGCGTTCTGACGGTGGCTTCGGCAGCCTCGAGATCGACGATATCTCCCTTCGCCGCTCTCGCCCGACAGCCGTCACAGAAACACTGCGAGAGGAGGTATTCTTCGGTGCGGTTCTGAATGACGTGATCTTTGTGGTGACCGTAGCTGTCGCCGTGGCCGTGGACGACGCTCGGAAAGCCAAGCGACTCGAGGTCGATACTGTCGATTTCGTACTGCGTCAGGTTGCGAACGAGGCCGGTGAAGTAGCGCCTGACCTCGGGGTGTGACGGACACAGCGCGTGGTCGTGTGCGGTTCCATACGCATCCTCGATCCGATATGCAGGCCAGTTGCTCGCCAGTCTGGTGCCGTGATAACAGACGACCCACGCATCGACGCCGATACCGTGTCCCGTGGCTACGCTGGTGAGATCACCGAACGAATCGGATCGACGACGAATCTCGTTCGGGGGCGGTCGAATCGTCGTGTGCTCGAAGCACTGATCGTCCGGGTCGAACAGACAGCCGCCGGGAAACGTATAGAATCCGAAGGCGTCGTCTTTGGGGTCGAACGTTCGAACTGAGTGGTAGTGTGCAGCGACTTTGAGCTGGTTAATCCCAGCCGCCGTTAGCGCATCCATGGACGCATCGAAACCGTCGGCCGAAAAACTCCATGGATAGGTCCATAAACCGGTCATCGGGTGTACTTATTTATCATCAAATAAAACTCTTTTCCACCTATCGGTGGCGAACGGGCCGTCGTGTGCGGAGATCGATCGTTCACGTCCCCGAAATTTATACCGATCCGGGGGAATTGGGACGGTATGCGTCGATACGATTCGCGGTTCTCCGACGGGGTCTACTACCTGGAGACGGACGACGGGTGGATCGAAGTAGGTGAGGCCGATACGCTGCTTGCGTTGCTCGGCGAGACCTACACGCTCGAGTATGGCGAGCGAGAACGGGCGGCGGCGTGGCTCGAGACGGATACCGACGGCGAACTGACGTTCGACGTTCGCGAGACGCTTGCCGGGATGACCTACCGGCAGTCGTTTGTCGACCAGATCGAAGACTGTGACCTCTCGGAGACGACTGAGGAGGGCGTCCCGCTTCGGACGGCCGTCTTTGCGGACATGATGGAATCGATCTGGGAGTCGAAGGGCAATCTACAGTCGTAATCCCGGACGGGCCGCTTTCCCGACGTCTCGTACGGTCCGTTGGTGCGTCCGGTCGGTGATCGATCGAACGGGACGATACCGAACGACGACGGACCGTATTAGCACTCCTACGAATCGGTCGCGGGAAACCGATACTGACCGACAGCGGATCGTCTCACACTCCTCACGCCGTATCTTTATTACCGGGCTCTCGTAACGTGAGACCGGATGCACCCATTATCGACAGACGATGCACCAGCCAGTATCGGTCCGTTCTCACAGGGCGTTCGAGACGGCGATCGAATCTACGTCTCCGGGCAGGGACCAGTTGATCCCGACACCGGCGAGATCATCGACGGCGATATCGCCGCCCAGACGGAGCGTACGCTCGAGAACATCGACGCGGTGCTTCGAGCGGGAGACGCCTCTCTCGAGGACGTCGTCAAAGTCACCGTATTCGTGCAGGATATGGACGACTACGACGCGATCAACGAGGTGTACGGCGAGTACATGACCGACCCGTATCCGGCTCGGAGTGCAGTGCAAGTCGAGGACCTGCCGATCGATATCGGGGTCGAAATCGAAGTCGTTGCCTCCGTCTGATCACGTCGGCCGGTGGCGTGAACGAACCTTTTTGTAGATGTGTCGAGAGGCACCGCTTGTGATTGGTGATCTGTTTACACACTCGCAGTCGTGGTTCAGCAAAACGGCCGGCGAGACCCGCGAGATCGGCGAACAGGATGGATCGGTGGTACTCGTTCCCGTCGGCAGTGTCGAACAGCACGGGCGACATCTTCCCGTCGGAACCGATACGCTCCTCGCGTCTGCGGTTACAATGTGCGGCGTGTCACTCGTCGAGGAGTGTCCCGCTCTCGTCACGCCGCCCGTCTGGAGCGGCTACTCACCCCACCATCTGTCGTTTGGGGGTACGCTAACGCTCTCCTTTGACACCGCACTGGCCGTCCTGACCGACATCGTCTCGAGCGCGCTCGAGAACGGGTTCGATGCCGTGTTGCTGGTCAATGGTCACGGCGGGAATGGTCCACTCGTCGGGGCTGCGGTCAGTGAAATCGGGGCTGAACACCCCGACGTGACAGTGACGGGGCTCACCTACTTTTCGCTGGCCGAACCGTTCATCGACGAGATTCGAGACAGCGATCCCGGTGGGATGGCCCACGGTGGCGAGTTCGAGACGTCGCTGCTTTTGCATCTCTTTCCCGACCTGGTTCGCGATGGGCCACGGGAGGCGACGCCGCTTGATGAACCGCTCGTGTACGGCGATACAGACTTGCTCGATTCCGGGCCGCTCTCGGTCTATCGGCCGTTCGAGTCGTACTCCTCCTCAGGAGCGATTGGCGACCCGGACCTCGCATCGGCGGCGAAAGGCCGCGAGCTGTTCGATCGATTGGCGGAGGAACTCGCGACCGTCGTTCAGGCACTCTCCGTACACGTCCACTCGGCCGAGACGGCGGACGGCGAATAGCGGCCAACGAACGGGAAAGGAGACGAGCGGGAACTGTTCGACTACGACGACGGGACCGTCTCGAGGTACGCGTTCCAGACGGCATCGGGATCGTCACAGGCGATGCTCGAAATGGACCGACAGCCGTCATAGCCCCACATGAAGACGCTGTCGACGCCGCCTTCGACGGCAGTTTCGGTTGCCGTTTTGACGGCCTCGATCGTCGACGGCTCGTCGTCAAGGCGGAATCCTTGAATCCAGATCTGACTGTCGACGTCGTGTTCGTTCGCCAGGGAGACGACACGGTCGGTGTACTCGCCCACGAACGATTCCGGCCCGGTGGCGTGGGGAAACGCGGCCCAGTACGGATCGGTCGCAAAAATATCGAGGAACTCGTTCGCTGCGAGCGACTCCCAGTCGGAGAGACCGTGCTCGGTATCCTCCCTTGGTAACAGACAGACGGCGTTTCGTGCTCCCAGACCGTGTACGAGTTCCATCATCTCGTCCAAAAATTCGAGCAACATGTCCTCTCTGAACGCGTCCGTCTGCGGTGTCGGATCGGTCGGCAGCGACTCTCCGTACTGCGCTTCGAATGCCCGTTGACAGTGCTCGCAGTGGCAGGTCCACGCAGTCTCGGGCACCGAAATATCTGCCCAGTCGGCGATGAACCAGTGTGGCTCGTCCCAGAACACGACATCGGCCCCCGTCTCCACGGCGGCTTTCGTCCAGTTGCGAACGAACCGACGAAACGTCGGATTCGAAAAACAGGCGGCGGGAACCCCCTCTCCGGTAGATAACACCTGTCTGGCGTCGGCGCGACGGCCGATAAACTCCGACACGGCTTCGCCGCCGAAAACGCGACCGACTCCCCAGGGGTTGACGTAGACGGTAAAGCCGCGGTCGTGACTTTTCTCGACGATACGCTCCATCGTCCCCTGATAGTACTCGTAATCGCGCTCGCTGAAGGTGTGCAAGACTGCGTTCAGCCCTGCTTCATCGAACCGCTCGAGGTCCCGTTCAGCGTGTTCGACGTTTCGAACGCCGAAATAGCTCGTTCCTCGCTCGAGGTCATCACTCATCGAAGCCCCTCCGCTGCAATCGTGTGATGACGACGGTAGCCTTCCGCGGCGGTGACGCCGGATTTCGTCCCCAGCACCTGGGCTTTCGCGCGTACGCTCTCGAGCAGGTTATCGTACTCGTCGTCGATGCCGCCGTGTTCCTGTAGAAACACGACCTGGGACTCGTGGTGTTCGATCGCGTCGGTTTTCTGCTCGAGATAGCCGGTAATATCGATGTATACGTCGGGTTCGAAGTCGGCAGTCGGTTTGCCGAAGAAGTAGACGTTGTCCGGGTCGTGTGGCTCGTGATCCGTTTCGACCATCGGCAACGACGCCATGTAGTAGGCGTCGGTAACCAGTGTGGCCGTCACACGATGGTCGGGATGCATATCGTCCTCGTAGTGAGTGATCAGTAAATCGGGTTCGTACTCCCGGATGGTATCAACGATTTCGAGTCGATTCTCGATGGTGTTCTCGAGACGTCCGTCTTTGAACCCGAGAAAGGTACACTCACAGCCGAGCGTTTCAGCGGAACGCGTGGCTTCCGCCTTTCGGGTGGCTGCGATTTCGTCTTCCGTGGTCTCGAAGCCGCCGTATTCGCCAGCGGTCAGATGAGCGATGGTGACATCGTCGCCCTGATCGGCGTGTTTGGCCAGTGTTCCGCCACAGAAGATGTCCGCATCGTCAGGATGTGCAACTACTGCAAGTATGCGCATGGTGGGCATAACGCAGTCATCGTTCTTAAAACCGAGCGATACGCGGATTCCCGGTCGGAGCGCCCCGGTCCCCTATTCTTATTTATTAGTTACCCGTAGGATCGGCTATGACCGACTCGATCTACGAAGAGATTGGGGTATCACCCGTGATCAACGCCACGGGGACGAAAACGCGAATCGGTGGGAGCCGAATCAGACCGGAAGCCGCCGATGCGATGCAGCGAGCGGCCGACGGGTTCGCTCGGATCTCCGATCTGCAAGCGCGAGCATCGACGCTGATTCAGGACGCGACCGGCGCCGAGGCGGGCTACGTCTGTTCGGGTGCCAGCGCCTGTCTGACGATGGCTGCGGCGGCGGCAATCGCCGGGACGGATCTCGAGGCGATGGCTCAACTACCGGACACGGACGGACTGGCGGACGAAATCGTCATTCCGCGAACCCACCGCTCTGGATACGATCACGCCTACCGTGTCGCCGGTGCGTCCATCGTCGATGTCGGCACGAACGATGCACACCTCGGCACCGGGTCGGTCAACACCGAACCCTGGGAGATCGATCGGGCAATCTCCGAGGAGACGGCCGCGGTCGCGTACATGCAAAAGTCCTACACCGATCCACCGCTCGAGACCGTCGTCGAAATCGCTCACGACCACGACGTTCCGGTGATCGTCGACGCCGCAGCGGAACTCCCGCCGGTCACGAATCTCAACCGATTCGTCGATCTTGGTGTCGACCTCGTCGCGTTCAGCGGCGGTAAAGCGATTCGCGGCCCGCAGACGACCGGCATACTCGCTGGTCGTGAGGACCTCATTCGATCCGTCGCGGCACAACACCTCGATATGCACGCAGCCGAACCCGCGTGGACGCCGCCGTCGTCGTTGCTCGATGTCGAGGAACTGGGTGGCGTTCCCAGACAGGGCATCGGCCGAGGCATGAAAGTCGGGAAAGAGGAACTCGTCGGGCTCATTACCGCACTCACGGCCTTCCTCGAAGACGATCACGACGAGAACGCCACGGTCTGGCGCGCGCGATCCGAACGAATTGCCCAGGAGCTTGCAGAGTCTCCGGGAGTCGAGACGAGACTGACTGCGGCCGAAAAGACCTCTGTGGCACCGGAAGTTGTCGTCTCGGTCGATGCCTCAGTCGCCGATTCGAGTGCGGTCGATATCGTCCGTGGCCTTCGAACGGAACATCCCCGGATTTACGTCGGTGCGGACGACCTCGATGCAGACGCGTTGACGATCAATCCGATGTGTCTCACGGACGACGAAGCCGAATACGTTCTGGAGCGTCTTCGAACGTATCTCTGAACACATCACCTCCGACTGTGGGAACTGCTGAACCGTCTAGACACTCCTCACGAGGTATGAGCCGACACTCTTGAGTTCGATACAGCCACGCTCGTTTTCACGGCTTCCGGGTTTCCGATCCGCGCCGATCATTTTTGCTGTAAGGAACGGGCTGCACAGGCGATGCCTGCAGTGCGGGGGAACTCAAGGTCGTAGGACGGCTTTGATGACGCCGTCGTCGCGGTTCCGTACGGTCTCGAGTGCCGTTTCGTACTCCGCGAGGTCGAATTCGTGGGTCACGATGCCGTCTACTGAGAGGTCGCCGGTGCGGAACAGTGCCGCGATTTCGTCCACGGCGTTGGCTGCAGTCACGCTGCCGACGACCTCGAGTTCCTTCGCAACGATATCGTTCGGATCGATCTCTCGCGACCCATCGAAGACTCCGGTGAGGATGACCGATCCTTGTGTTCCCGCAACCGTCAGACAGGTATTGACGACGTCCCCGGCGCCCGCGGCCTCGAGACACAGATCGATACCAGTCCCGTCCGTGTAGTCGTCGATCGCGTTAGCGGGATCGGTTTCGCGAATGTTGATCGATTCCACCGCGCCGTAGCGCTCGCCGACGGCTAACCGTTCATCGTGGAGGCCGGTAAGAACGATATCGTCGATCCCCTTCGCTTTGAGGAGTTGGACGCCGAACAGGCCCAACGAGCCCGGGCCGAATACCGCTGCTGTGTCAGTAAATGAGGTTTCGACCCGTTTCAGCGCGTGCAATGTACAGCCCGCCGAATCGATCTGGGTCGCCTCGAGGTCGTTGATTTCGTCCTCGAGCGGCCGCAGGGTTTCGACGGGGAAGGCGGCGTACTCGCGGTAGCCGCCGTCGATGGTAAACCCGATTTCCTCGAGGCTGGTACACTGGTAGTATCGGCCCTCGCGACACGCCCGGCAGGTCCCACAGTAGACGAAGCCGTGGAGGGAGACACGGTCGCCGACCGAAAGCGAGTCGATGCCGGGACCGAGTTCGACGACTTCGGCACAAACTTCGTGCCCTGGAACGAGGGGGTAGTCGGTCCACGGCGGCCCTTCGCCCCGAATCAGACCGATATCGCTGCCGCAGATACCGACTGCTCGGACTCGAACGAGCGCTTCCCCGGCGCCCGGAACGGGCCGCTCGCGGTCTTCCTCCCAGATGTCGTTATTCCCGTCGGTAACGATGGCACGCATTATGCCCTCTTCTGGTAGGCAGCATCAAAAACCTTGCTCGAGGAGGTCATCATGTTCGCTATCAGTGACCGGAGACGTCACCAGGGTCAACCGTTGTTCTCACAGAACATGTACGCACGGTCGCGGTTCGGAGTTATTCACACCTGAACCTTGGATAACTGCGAATTTTCTATATAGCACTATGGGATTTAAATAGTTGGGATTGGCCACATAGACGATCTCACACTACCGATATCGCCCGAATAGACCAGCCAGAAGAACACACTTGATTAGCTCAATAATCAAGTGTGGTTTTATGGTAGTCCCCTCCCTCTGTCAATCACGAACGATGGAAACGAGCCGAATCCGGGCTCTCGAGGGTGAGCAGGCATGAATCAAGATTCGACAGCAGTGGGAGCTCCCCTCGAGCAGTTCCTCCGATCGAAATCGAAGGGCGGAGAGCAAAGCGGAAACTATCGGCGGAACCTCGAGCGCTGCGTCGAGGACTTCCTCGAGTGGCTCGAGGAAGATCACCGCTCGAACGGGACGTTCGCGGACCTGGACGAACGAACGTTTCGCCGGTACGCCCGAGAACTCACGAGTCGCGACCTCGCACCGGGGACGATTCGGACCTACTATGCGCAGGTCAGCGCCTATATCGGCTGGTGTGTTCGCGAGGGGCTTCTCGAGGCGAACTACGCGCAACGAAACGTCGCGAAAGAGCCCCTGCCCGCAAACGACGGTCGACGGTCGGGCGACCAACAGGCCTGGACCGACGAACACCGGCTGGCCATCACCCGCCACGTAGACAAGTGCGCCCACGACGCTGCCGACGAGAAGGGGCTCGACGCGCTCAAAGAGTTCCGCGACCGAGCACTCGTCTACGTCCTCTGTTACTCCGGGGTCCGCGGCGGTGAGATCTTCGCGGATCCGAAAGACGATCGCCGCAACGGGCTCAAATGGGGGGATGTCTCCCTCGAGGATCGGAAGATGACGGTTCTCGCGAAGAAACAGGACTGGTCCGATCGGTCGCTGACGAACCAAACGATAAATCCTATGTCGAGATACAGAAATTTGCTCGATCCGGCCGGTGACGACTGGCCGGTGTTCCCGACGTTTCACCTGCCGACGCTCTACGAAACGCTTCGAACGGGGTTACGGAACGACGAGTGGGAAGCGAGTGAGGTCGAAGCGGTCGTTGATGATCTCACCGGGCAACTCGAGGTGTTCGACGCACTCCGAGAGTACGATCTGGCACCGCCCTCGATCAACACGGACGGTGCTCGGCGAATCATGCGAAGGCTCTGTGCGGACGCCGAAATCGATCTCGACGACAAACACGGCTACCTCGCCCCACACGGTGGCCGACGCGGCGCTGGTGAGGTGATGGTCCGCCAGCGCGGCTTTACCGCCGCCGCGCGGTTACTGGACAACAGCGAAGAAGTCGTCCGAACGTCCTACTCACACATCGAGGCCAAGGAGATGGCCAAGGATGCCGGCGATGCGTTTGCAGAGCACGATACATGAGCTTTCCCGATAGAATCTCCAGTTAGCGTGACCCGACTCGATAACCGTTAGAACTTTCTACTCGTTTCCCGTTTGTAGACATAATGGAACATCTCGACGAAATCGCGATCGAGGAATTGCAAGATGCCCTCGAGAACGTGGAGGGAAAGAAGCCGACACAACGGCTATTAGCGGCGATCGCGTACAAAAACGGAATCACACAGACTGAGCTAGCCGAGTGGCACGATGTCCAGCGGCGGACGATATATAGCTGGCTCAAGCGACTCGATACCGACGAGCCAATCGAGCACGCTGTAACTGATGCTCATCGGCCAGGGAGAAAGCGGAAGCTCTCAGAGAACGAGTACACAGAGTTCCAGGAAACCATCCACGAACCGCCTACTACGGTTGGCTTTGACGCGGCGGCGTGGACACCGCGACTCGCTCAGCAGTATCTCGAGGAAACGTACGATGTCGAGTACTCGATCCCGAGTTGTCGACGGTTGCTCAAAGAAGCGGGATTGAGCTATCAGAAACCACTCCGAACAGCCGGTGGATCTGACGCCGACGACCAGGACGCGCTCAGTGAAACCGAAAAGAGCGGCGGGAAATGGACGCCACAGTAGTCTGACCTGCACGCGATACCCGGCCGTCTATCGACGTACCCGGCTAACGCACCTGGTCGCGGATCTTGGGCGTCCACCGAAGATACTCCTTGACTTTTCGGTTTGGGTTCGTTCACGACAGAAGTTGTGGCTCACTCGACGGTTTTCCAGCAATGAAAATACGGCTCTTGATCGGTTTGGATCCTATACTGAGTGGGTATTTCTAACGCCTATGTTACGTTCGTGACCGAAATGGTGGGGGAGTAAAATAATTTGATACTTTTTCTCTAGACGGCTACTTCTCGTGTGACCGCCTACTGTTGCTACTAAAAATCACTCCAGATCTGGCCGTATGATAGCGTTGCGACCAATGTGTAAATCGTATCAGTTGCTACGATAAACTACCTGAACCCAACACTGACTGCTGATAGATTCCACTATTGCATTTTAACAACTCTTATTGATACTGTCATCAAATGACATATGCCATATCCCGTTGGTTAGAATGATTGACTGCCGGAGGTATTTAGTACTCAGCCACTCACTTAGACAGCACTATGGCTGATGACCCGCCAAGGGACGATGGAACCGATACCGGTTCGGAGAGGCAATCGACTGGGGAACTCCCTCCACAAGAGATTCTCAGTACTTCACAAAGCCGCTTAGTTAGAACGTCTGCTTGCTGTGAATGTGCCTAGCAAACAGCAGCAAGCAGACAATGAAA
>NZ_WUYX01000024.1 GCF_009834785.1 Natronorubrum halalkaliphilum | reverse complement strand
TTGTCCTCATGTTCGCCATCATCAACATAGAAAAGCTCTGTGAACCACTCTAACTACCATTCAGCAGCTATTCAACAAAGCACATAATTCAGGGATGTTGTGTTACTGGTGACCCAAAAAGTGAATTAAGATAAGGTGACTTTTCCATCACTTCTACCAACCGTGGTTCCCAGGAATCAGTACGAAGGAAGATATTTTTGGATTCGCTGACCACAAGCTTTCCAAGCGATTTCTTACCGGATCCTGCGTACTTTTTTGGAGTTACCGGTATCGGTGACCCTGGACCGTCTTCTCCATCGCCTGGGACGCTTTGTGGTCGAGGTATAGTTGCTGCGCGGTACTCGGACCGATCGGATCGAGATTGTGGTTTCCGTCTTCGGACATGGGTTATCTCGGAATTCCAACCCGAAGGAAACCACCCGACTGCACCGGGTATCCAGAAGCGTTCAGTCACTGAACGGACCTATAACCCGTCTGAACCATTTCCGAGTTGGCCCATATTTTCGCCGCGAGCAAACTCGCGAGCGACAGGAATCGCACCGAAAGACTCAGTCATCGTTTCCGCCCCTCATTTATCCGTAACCGGTTGATTACGAGCGTTCCGGATATCTTCGAAGTAGGGATCTACCGCCTTCATATCCAGCACGACATCTCGCAACGCGTGGAGAACGGCAATGGCAAACGCATGCTGAAGATCGAGTTCCCGTGCAGCGATTCACTCAGTCATCTCTCCCTCAGCGTACGGTATCGCGTAGGTAATAACGCTCGGGGAGATTGGGGGGATAGTCCGGTTAATTCACTTCAGCACCAGGTGATTCACCGACTCCGATGATCAAATAACGTACTTCGAAGTACGATACTTTGGAGTATGATTATGGGAAGTACCGTATTTGGCACTGCCGTATCGGAGACTATGTCCGGGTTCGTGAACCGAACGGAGGAACTCCCGCGCCTTTACGCAGGCCGTAGCGGACGCTGCCGAGGAACGGGGTAATCTGCGGTTGTTCACCGTCGACGACGTCGTAACAGCGCTGAAGCCATCGCTGTGAGTCCTCGCGAGTTCGAACTCAGGACTGGCTCGATCTCTCACCTGATCAACGAATCATCCGATATTCGTCATAGACTGGTTATTGATAGTTTTGCACTTGAGTCCGTTACTGCGGGAAGCAGTTGCGGAAACGATAACCGAATTAGCACGGTGGAAGTAGGCTCTGTTAAGGTGGGCGTCGCAGAAACTACACTACCAGTCGAGAAGACTCTATAGCGTTTATCCTCTGGACTGGTGGGCCCGTTCCCGATTCCGCGGATCAGACACGAGACTGCACTCGAGATCGAGAACCATTGTTGCCGAACTGGCGATAACCGGACTATGAGCTCGATTCAGGTGGATGGAATCGGTTTCAGAGGGTCTCCGACACTCGCGAACGGTCGGTTTCGGCTTGGACGCGTATTTGGTCCGATTTGAACCGCTCGAGGGGGCACGATTTCGTCTCGAGACGGTCGATTCAATAGTATCGCTATCTGGGAAGAACTAGTAACTATCAAAGAAACTATCTAACGTTGATTCGGTATCCGCTTTCGTCCGATCGATCGAAGAGATCCGACCACAGTGGTCCGCGCTGGTCTCGTTTACTCGGGACCTATCGTTGGCGAAGCCGCCTGATAGTAGGCGGTGAAACTAGTCACGCACCGATTACGACGCTGTCTGCGATCAGGTGTCATTGACGCTCACTGACAACTATCGGTATGGCTCGTCGACAATGCGGTACAAGCGGGGACAGTTGCCTACCAGTTCCCGATAACGATCCCTTCCGGTCGAAGGACGACCCCGACGTTGCCGTTCTTCCGATCGAACACCTCCTCGTGGGACGTGATGTCCTCGACGCCCGCCCCGACCTTGAACTGGTTGCTGGTCGGTAAGGAGCCGAGCTCGCGTCGCTCGTCGGGATCCAAGGTGAGATCCTCTAACAGCACGGTATCGTCGGCCGTCTGGCAGCGGATGCGGACCGTCGTCGGTTTCGGCAGTTCGTTCTGGACGATCAGCGTGCCGGTTCCGAGGCCGACGGCGCGTTTGGCGGCGGCCACGATCGCCGCCGCATCCACCGCCTTGAGTGCTGTCACGAGCGAGTCGACGTCGGTCGCTTTGAGGGAAGTCAGCTTTTCGTTCCCGGCGGCACCGATCGCGGCCGTCTCCTCCTGGAGGGCTGTCGGTATCTCGGCCGGCTCCGGCGGGAAGTCGTCCGGATCGTTACGATAGACGAGCCACACCGGTACGGCACAGAGCACGCCGAATGTGCCGAAGAGAAGGAGGAGCCAGAGCCACGATCGATCGTCGTCAGCAGGCGACGTCTCGGTTTCCGACGCGGTTTCGGTTTCAGTCTCCGTGTCCGTGGATTCGCCGTCCGTTTCGCTGCCGTCGTCCGAATCGGAATCGCTGCTCGAGCCATCGTCGTCGTCGTCGGCGCTCGAGCCCCCGACATCGATCGTCCCCTCGACGGTGTCGTTTGCCGTGCGGATCGTGTACTCGTACGTCCCGGGGTCATCCGGGGCCGTAACGGCGGACGAGACCGACGTTTCTTCGATCGCGTCGAGTGAAACGCGGTCTATGTGTGCGGATTCGCCGGCGAATTCGATGTCGACGTACTGCGTTCCCGGCTGAGAGCCGACGTTGCTGATCACGGTATCGAACGACATCTCCTCGCCCGGCGCAACCGAACTCGGCACATCGGCTTCGGAAATCTCGAAGAACGGACTGTCCGGCCGTACCGTCGCGTTGATCCTGTCCTCATCGTTCTCGCTTCTCACGATCAGTTCGACCATGGAGGGATCCCGATCCGTCGTTTCGAAGCTGAACCGTTCGGTCGTCACCTCCGGCGCATCTAGACTAACCGTAGCGTTGTCCCGGACGCTCCGAACGGTTCGGCGCGGATCGTCGGCCGCCTGATCCACGATCAATCGCACGTTCTGCTCGCCGGCGACGTCGCCGGTGTTTTCGATCGTGACGGTCGCACGAAGCCGCTCGGACTCGTTTACCGGCGCGTTCGTATCGATGATCTCGACCTGGAACCCGCTGCCGTAGATCCGCGGTCGCGTCGAATCGTCGTCCCCTGGGCTCGTCACGTCGACGTCGATTCGGGGCGCATCACCGACGTCCGTCTCGTAGGAAAAGGTCTCGGTGACGGTGTCCGATCCGGGCCCGGAGAGCGTTACGTTCGTCGTGTCTTCGACGCTCCCGTCGACGAGGAACTCGATCTGATACTCGTGATCGCCGTCCGGGAGATCGTCGTGTCCGATTTCGGCCGTGACCTCGAGGTCGTCACCCTCTTCGGGGGCGTTCGAATCCGTGATGTTGACGTACACTCCTCCCTCGTGGGCCGACTCCGAGACGACCTCGAGCGATTTCGTGTCGCTGTCTCCGCGGATCCCGTCGATCGTGGCTTCGATCTCCGGACCGTCGCCCTCGACGGTCTGGTAGGTGAAGGTCTCGGTCGTCGACGAGCCGCTATCCAGCGGATCGACCGCCTTCCCGCTCACTCGAGCGTCGTCGACGAAGAATTCGATCAGGTATGGGTCGTCATAGTCGTGTCGCTCGAGGTCGCCGACACGCTCGATTTCGGCCGTGACCTCGAGTTCGTCGCCTTCCGCTGGACGGTTCGAGTCGATGATTTCGACGAAGACGCCCGCTCGGTCGACGTTCACTTCGGTCTGATCCTCTACGTTGTTAGCGAACGCAATCACCTCGAGTCCCGACGCGTCGCCGAGTTGGGTTTCATACTCCAGCGTTACGGTCTTCGTCTCTCGCTGCTCGAGATCGATCCCGGTCGTCGCAACGAGTTCCGGGCCGGTGCCGTTGTCGACCTTGAGTTGCAGATCCTCGCTCACGTCGTAATACCCGACATAGTCGATTTCGACCGTGACGTCGAGTTGTTCCCCTTCACCCGGCGAGTTCGTCTCCGTGATGGTGACATCCAGTTCCGGGTCGTCGGAGAAAACGACGTCAGCCCGGGAATCGTCAGTCCTGAGCGCGACGTCTTCGTCGTCTTCGAGGACGATGCGGCCGTCCTCGCCCACGACGAGCGAGGAGTTGACGAAGTCGCCGTCGGCGACCACGAGGTCCGGATCGGCGTCGTCGAGCTGGTGGATTTCGTTGCCGTCGGCGAGGACCCGTTCGCCGGTTTCGGTCTGGACGATGCCGTCGGTGACGACGAGCCGCGTATTGTGGCCGTCGTCAGTGGTGATGTGTGGGTCCGACGGACAATCGTCCGCTGCGGCCCCACTGACGACGTGCTCGTCTTCGAATCGGACGACAACGGCATCCTCGTCCGGGTCACACGATTGGTCCGACAGCAGCACCACGTTGCTGCCGAGGGCCGCTGGAGCCCCCGACTCGGGCGAGCCGCTCGAATCCCCGGCTGCGACTCCGGCAACGCCGGTCACGACGACGAGACCACAGAGTACCACGACGGCGAGGATAACGGCGAATCGGGCGCGGACGAGGCCGTTCCGCGAGAGGCGTCCGGTTCGAAGAGATGTCACTCGGCCCGTCGCCGCGGTCGAATCGGTCGCTGTTCGCGCCGGTGGCGTGGTAGCAGGGTCGGTGCCCGTCCGTTGGGGCGGTCTCCTCGTGATAGCGCTGAGCCGCGTCGGGGAAATCACGATGTCGAGCGGTAAGTAATCTAGGCTTATTGCATTGTCGGCCAGATTTTCGTTATTCCGTCGATATGTATCGGGATCTCGCTCGAGGACGGCACGCAGTCACTCGACTTTTGGTACGGTTGTCTCCGGTAAACGCCGCTACGAAGGCGGCTGTGGTCCTGGAATCGGCGTCAGTGAGTCGCGGCTCTGGCGCGTCGCGAGTGCACGTATGTAAAATAGTGCCGGCACGGACGGCGCTTCGTACCGCGGTCGAATCGCGACTGGCGAGGGGGACGGCCGACGCGCTTTTCACCTATTGGTGAGACGATATCGTAACGATGGTACGAGAGCCTGGGTGTGCGACCAGCAACAGCGAGGACGGCGACCGGACTCGTCGACGACGGACGAAAGCGAACGCGGAGCCAGCGACCCGCTCGACGAGCCGGCGTCGCGCGCTCGCTGCTGTTGGCACGTTCGCACTCGGGGCGACGGCGGGCTGTTTGGACTCCGTGCAGGGTATCGGCAGCAGTCGCGTCGAAGTCACACCGGAGGATCCGGGAGACGATCCGGAGGCGACGCCCAACGAATTTCATTTCTTGCTCGAGAAGAACGGTATCACGGTCGACGAACTGTACCACGATACCGAGGACGACGACCTGATTCTGTTCTACGAGTCGGCTGCGGAAACCGGCGGCGAGTCGGACGACGAGATAGCCCTCATCTATCGCGTGTTTAGCGAGGGGCTCATCGACCGCGGCTCCGACGTGAACCATCTCTACACGGAAGTCGTCGATCGGTTCGACGGACAGGTCGAAGGGTGGGCCGTCAACGCGGAGTGGGCCGAGGAGCACCTGGCCGAGGAAGTCTCCGGTGCCGACGTGTGGAACGCGATCGTCGACACGATGGTGTATCCGGAGGGCGAGGAGCGATTCGACTTCGACGAGGGCAACGACACTGACGACGGGGCTGAAACGGGCGGTGACGTTAGCGACGACGGTGACGATATCGAAACCGACGGTGGCGATAGTGACGACGGTGACGATAGTGACGAGGACGATACTGAAACCGAAGGCGACGACACTGACGACACCGACGAGGAGCAGGACAACTCCACAGATGAGGCCGACGACGAGTGAGATGATGGGCACACGTTCCGACGACAGTCGTCGGAGACGAGCGGACAGAGCGACGCCAACGCGAGTTTCGAGTCGGTAAGCTATCAATCATGACGCTATTTAATCTCGAGCGCAACGCGGAATTCGAACAACTCATCTCGCATCTCGAACGGAGTTCGAATCCGGACATTCGAGCGCGAGCGGCCGAGATACTCGGTAGTCTGGAATCGAAAGCCGATGACAACCGATACTCGAGAGCCGAGGTCATCGACGCGCTCGTGGAAGCGTCACAGGACGACGAGAGCGACGACGTTCGGGCGGCCGCGATCGACGCGCTGGATCAGTACGGCCAGGAGGCCCTCGAGCAGTTCATCGGCGAGATATCCGGACAGGAACTCGAGGGCATCGCGGAGTGGAAGAAAGCGAAGGTGTTGGCGCGCGGGCTGAGCGCCGACGAGCCCGAGCTACGGATGGCCGCCGCGACCGGATTGGGTCGCATCGGCGAAGACAACGTGTTGAACGCGCTGGTCGAGCGGTTGACCGACCCCGATCCGCGGGTGAGAAAGCGGGTCGCACGCGCGTTAGGTCGCATCGAATCGCCCGAGAGCGTCCCGGCGTTATCCCAGTTGCTCCACGAGGACAAGTACGACGTGCGGATCGAAATCGCCTACGCGCTGGCGGATATCGGCACGCAGAACGCGCTGAAAGAGCTCGTCGACGTCGCCGACGCCGACGACGAAACGGTTCGGCGGATCGCCGTCGACGCCCTGGGTCGACTCGGGAGCATCGAAGCGGTCGAGATCCTCGCGGGGGCACTGAACGACGACGCGGAAACCGTCCGCCGGACGGCCATGTTCTCGCTGGTGCAGTTGCTGTCGGAGGCCCCGGCGAACGCGAGCCACCAGATCCGGGAAAAGATCGTCGAGGAACTCGAGGCGGCGGAAGAGAGCGCGGCCGTCCACCAGCCGTTGATCGAGATTCTGGATCGGAGTACGGAGACGGCCCAGCGGCGAAACGCGGCGTGGCTGCTCGGTCGAATCGCGACCGAGGACCACGAGGCGGAGGCCCAAGAGGCGTTGATCGAGACGCTGGGCGACGACGACGAGATGACCTCGAAGTTCGCGGCGACGAGTCTGGCGGTGCTGGACGGGGATGGACTAGAAGGGCGGTTGCTCGAGTTGGTTCGGGACGACTACCGCGACGAGGAGATGCGGGTGAAGGCGCTGTTCGTCCTCGGAAAGGTCGGCGGCGACACGTCTCGGAAGCGGCTCTCGAAGTTCGTCGAGCGAACGGACAGCGACCGGTTGCGAAAGCGCGGCTTCTCCGCGCTGTCGAAACTGGGCGGCGTCGGCGCAGTAAGTGGTGACCTCGCATGAGCAACTCCGAGCACAAACTCGCGGACGTCACGGGAAAGTTCACGCAGGTCGTTCGCGACGGGCGGAAGCTTTCCGACACCAACTGGTCTAACGGGCGGCTGGTGCTGTCGAACAAGCGGCTGGTGATCGTCAGCAACGGGGGGAAGGAGACGATTCCGCTCTCGAAGATCCAGTCGATTCGGGGCCGGTACGACGTCAACCAGACCGTCGCGAAGGTCTCGAACTACATCAGCATCAACTACGGCGCGAACGTCTACCTCATCTCGATGGGCGAGGTCAACGAGTTCGAGTTGCAGATCCAGAAGGCGATTCTGGACGGCGAAATCGTCCTCTTGAAGCATCCGGCGGTGAAAGGCGGCGTCGTCCAGGACTCCTCGTGGCGGAAAGCCCGCGTGAAAATCAACGACGGGGTCGCGAACTTCGCCGTCGAGAGCGGCGATTTCGTCCAGATCGAAGTCGACGACGTCGGCACGATCGAGAGCGACGAGCGCACGGTTCGCTCGAAAGAGCGACCGGTGATCGAAGCCGAGCACACGGAGGAGGGCTCGAGCGTCCAGACCTACGTTTCGGGGTCGTCCCAGAACTGTGCGATGTTGAAGTCGGTGCTAGATCGCGGCGCGGAGAAAAACGCCTCGCAGATCGACCTCTCCGGGAAAGAAGAGGAGGTGCTGATGGCGATCTACTCCGGCGTGTCGCCCTTTGAGGTCCCCGAGTTTCTGGACATCGACACGGACGACGTCGAAGAGATCTACGAGCGCCTGATCGAACTGGACGTGTTAGAGGAGGTGCGGGTGCGTCGGGAGGTCGCGTTGAAACCGCGCGGGCGGAATATCGCGAGCGAAGCGATGAACAACAAGTAGCTGGTTTTTGGGTGGTTCGAGGGGTGTGTTGGTGACTCGAGGTGTGCGTGTTGGTGACTCGAGGGGGAGTTGCGTTGGTATTGGAGTCGACTCGAGCGGAACCCACGTCGGAGTCACGGTCGGGCGAAACCCACGTCGGACGGGCAGCAAATTCCTCTCAGTCGTCGATATGGACCGGAAGTCGACGTTGAGGTGTGGTCCGTTCCGAAACGGGACCCGAGAGCGGAGCAGCGAGAATCGAGTTCGGAACCAAACGGCGATTCGAGTCGTCGATCAGCGTCGCCGTCTCAGCTCTCTTTGAGGTAACTGACGTCGCGCTCGAGTTCGTACCCCTGGGGGACGCCGATGTTTTTGAGACAGCCGTCGCAGACGGGCTTGGCGTAGGTGCGGTTGTTCGCTTTGCCGAGGACGTTGGCGTCGTCGAGCGAGATGAGCTCGTCGCAGCGACTGCACTCGACGTTCTCGCCGTCGATGATTTCCATGTCGGAGATATCGACGAGGTGGGGGAATAAATGTCTCGGCCGTGTTCCGTGGTGGGCGAGGGGTGTGGAGGTGGAGTGATCGGTGCGAGACGAGGCGGGTTGGGTTGGGAGTGGGGAGGATCTCGAGTTCGGAATTGCGAGTTCGGAATTGCGGTCGATTCGAACGCCGATTGGCACTTAATGGTCACACCACTGAAGGGTACTACTACTTAGTGTGGGTTCGATCGGCAAGTAGAACTAAATAGGGTGTGGGACTCTCGGCAAGTAGATTTAAGCATAATAGCGATTGGCAAGTAGAGTTATATAGTGTCAGGGGGGCGAGTAGATTTAATAGTGGGTAGGCGAAATTCGCGTTTACGCTCCAGCAGGATCTGAACCCGTCTTACGGACGGGATTCGGTGGGCGCTGGACGCAATCCAAAAACAATGTTCGAACGAAACACAGACGACGACCGCGGTCAAGTGGGGATCGGCACCCTCATCGTGTTCATCGCGATGGTGCTGGTCGCCGCGATTGCCGCGGGCGTGCTGATCAATACGGCTGGTCTCCTGCAGACGCAGGCTGAGGCCACCGGTGAAGAGAGTACAAGCCAAGTGAGTGACCGGATACAAATCGTGAGTTCATCAGGAGGCGTTGACCAAGTTTCAGTCTTCGATACCCTCTCTGATGATGGTGGCGATCTAACAGTTGAGTTCAACAGTGACGCCACCGACTTACAAGGAGAAGAAGTCTCTCTCACTGTTGCAACTGGTGGTGAAGCAGAGTTCGAAGAGAGGAAGATTGTGGAATTCGATGACGATGCGGTTATGGAAGACGAAGAAATCGTATTCACCAATCTGCCAGAGGGAGCGGAAGAAATAACTCTCGATGGAGAGAATATCGAGGCAGGCACTGAAACCTTCGCCATTAGCGGAGGACCAGCCGCTGTCGAATTCGAGGATTCCGACTTTGGTGTCAGTCCGGCGGAAGAGGATAGTTTCACCGTCACTGTTGCCTTTGATGAGGTCTTAGAGGAAGATGACGAACGTGTTGATGACCTCGTCGTTAGGTTGACCGACAACGATCGGTCTGAGGGTGACCTTGTTGAGGTCAGAGAAGATGGTGTTGCTGACGAAAACGAGGCCGACTTCGACTTTGGACCTGTCGACTCCGATGACGGTACGGAGTACGTAGTCGAAATTGTCGGTGCTGACGAGCTTTATAAAACAACTATCACTGCTGGTGATACAGATCCGAATGAATTCGATGACGTAGAGATCGCGAACGTCGAATTCGGTGAGCTCGACCAGCGAGTTGGCGACATTCAGTTTGTCGTTGCAACTGCCCCTGGTTCCAACCCAATTGATCTTGAACAGACGACGGTTCAGTTCATTGGAGAGCAGGGTGAAGACACTGTTGCCATCGCTGGCGACAATATCGCCAATATTCAGGGCGTCACTGACGGCGTTCTGACCGACAGCACCGATCGTGCTGAAGTGTCGTTCGCTGTTGTCTCGGAAATCGAAGGCTACGCTGAACTCAACGAGGATGAACGAACGTCGGTCGTGTTCACCACGAACTCCGGTGCAACGACGACGACCGAACTTCGTGTTCCAACAACGATCACGCAGGATAGTCAATCGGTGAGGCTGTAACAATGTTCGAAACTAACAACGACGACGACCGTGGTCAGGTCGGGATCGGTACACTCATCGTGTTCATCGCGATGGTACTGGTCGCCGCAATTGCTGCGGGCGTCCTGATCAATACGGCTGGTATGCTCCAGTCGCAGGCTGAAGCGACCGGTGAAGAGAGTACTGACCTCGTCTCCGAGCGGATCGATACGACGAGTACAGTCGGTATTGTTGAATCGGAATCTGAAGGGACTCTCGAGGAAATCCGCGTTGGTATCACTGCTGCGCCGGGAGCAGATGATATCGCGCTTGGCGATACTGTCGTCCAAGTTGTCGGTCCGAATGGGCAAGCAAACCTTGTCTATGACGACGAGGCTACCGACATTACTGACCTCGACGATGGGTTCGTTGCCGAGGACGACGACGGGGAATTCGTTGACGCCTCTAGCGCTGTCCTTGACGACAACAACGATTTCACTCTTGTCTTCAACCCCGGTGCCGAGCCCTTCGGTACCTCTACTGAACCGTTCGGCGAGGGAGACGAGTCCGCACTCGACATCGTCTCGCCATCGTCCGCAACGACTCAGGTCACGCTGACTGCACCCGACCTCTTCACTGAGGACGGCGAAGCAGTCCGTCTCTAAGCGAGACGCACTGATCTGAACGATTCGGTTATTTTTCTTCGAGCCGTCATCGACCCTCGAGTGACAACTAATCTCTCAGTCTCTCCTTCGATCGTCGAGCACAGCACCATTGGCCTACCACTGGACACCAGCAGATCACAGGTGTTCTTGAGACAACCACACAACTATCACACAACCCAAAACCAATCGAGGGGGCCAGAGCGCTTTTACGATATCACTGCCTCTCGTCGTATAGATGGGGTTCAGTACGAGCGGCGCGGTCATGGTCATACTCATCGGCCTTCTAGTTGCCGTCAGCGCCATCGTTCCAACCCTCTTCAGTGTCACCGGCGCGACCGGTGACGCGTTTTCCGCACAGAGCGACCAGCTCCGGGACCAGCAGAATACCGATATCACGATCGAGTCGTTCGAGTACGACGACGGCACCGATGTCGCAACCCTCGCCGTCGCCAACGACGGCGCGATCTCGCTCTCGGTCTCGAAAACCGACGTGGTCGTCAACGGCGAGTACTACCCCCTGCGCGGAGCAGATAGCAACACGACCGTCATCGCCTCGGGAACCGAGGGCGACGAGGAGCGGCCGACCACCGACATCTGGTCGCCGGGAACGACCCTCGAGATCGAAATCCCCGACGAAGACACCGAGACGGACCTGACCGGCGACGACAGCGTTCGCATCACGACCCAGAACGGCATCGCCGCGACGACCGGTACGACGGACGGTGAGACCTAGATGTCGAGCGTCTCCGCCACGCATCTGATCATGTTCATCGGCAGCCTCGTGATCGCCTCGGCGGTCGCCGGCACGGTCATCATCGAGGTCGGCAACGTCAGCGACTCGATCGAGATGCGGGGCTCGGCGGTCGCCGAGGAGATCGACACTGAAATCGCGATCATCAGCGACGAATCCCAACCCGACGCGATGGTCAACGACGACGGCAGCGTCTCGGTGCTGGCGAAGAACATCGGGAACAAGGATATCCCGGGCGATCCGAGATACATCGACGTCGTCGTCGACGGCTCCTACGCGCCCGTCGAATCCGTCGAGCGCCTCGACGCCGACAGCAACGGGTGGGACAGGGGCGGCGTCGTCGAAATTACGACGGAAGCCGACCAACTGAACGGCGACGGAGACACCGACGTCGCGGTCATCGTGAACGGAAACGAGGACGCGATCACCTTTTACTGGAGCGAATAACACAACAACATGATATTATTCAGTGGACTTGGCGACGCGGACGACGCCGACGACGAACCGGACGACGACGCGGACGACCTGTTGGGCGGTGCCGACGACGGGCTGATGGGCGAGGGCATGATGGACGACGCCGGCGACGACGGCGATTCCGACGAGGAACTCACCTACCGACTCGACGAAGTCGAGAAGGAGATCGACTCGCTCGGGAACAAAGTCGAGACCGTCCGCGGCGAAAACGAACAGATCAGCGAGTCGATCACGACCGTCGAACGCAACGTCGACAAACTCGTCGAGATGTACGAAATCGTCACGCAGGGGATCAACCCCTTCGTGGGCGACCAGGAACTCGGCAACGCCTTCGAGCACGCCGCCGACCAGAGCAACGTGTTCGGCGGCGGCGACGACCCCGAAGACGAGATCGACGAGGACATCGCGAACGCCGAGGCCGAAGACTTCCTCGCCGACGACCTCGAGGACGACGACCCAGAAGACGCGTTCGACGACGAACCGGGAGCTGATGCCGACGAGACGTTCGACGACGAGCCGATTCCCGAGGACGACCTCCTCGAGGACGACCCGGAAGACGACCTAACCGACGAACTCAACGACTTGGACGACGACACCGAAGCCGAGTTCGCGGACATGGCGACCGCCGAGACGGACGTCGACGATCCGGCGGATCTCGCGCTCGAGGAGGAGCCGAGCGACGACGGGGACGATACCGCCATCGCCGCCGAACCCGACACCGACACCACGGCTCCCATCGACGAACCGGCGGCCGACGCCGTCAACGGCGAGATCGGCGATCCGCCGTATCTGGTTCGCCATCCCTCGAGAAACGACGCGGAGATCGCGACCCTCGAGTGGATGGACTTCCTCGTCGAGACGGGCGGCGTCTCGGGGGCGGCCCAGACGGTCGCGTACTACGAGTCGGTCGGCTGGATCTCGCCGGGGATCGAGACCTACCTGCAGTCGATGTTGAACGGGTTCGGCGACGAGTCGGCGGAGTCCGATACCGACCGCGACCGTGACGCCGACGCCGATCCCGAACCCCGCTCGGTGCTGAGTAAAGCCGAGCACAAGCGGAGCCTCCAGTACATCGCGCGGATCGCGACGCCGGAGCGAGAGCCGTCGATACTGGCTGCGGAAGCCGAACGCGACGCGAGCGACTCTCGGACGCGGCGGTGACAGCCGGAAGGTTTGTATGCTGAGCAGGTCGACGTAACTCGCATGTATCGGGGAGCGTCCGAAACGGGCGGTCCCGGCGGAGAGCGACAGAGACATCATGGGTATTGCCGATAATACTGCGGCTCTAGGCGACCTCAGCAAATCCCTCGTTCGGTCCTACGAAGAGATCGAACTCCCCGCGCGGCTCTACGTTCTCGGCGTCCTCGTCCCGTCGTTTCTGATTTTCGTCGTGACGATCGTCGCCGCGGTCGTCGCGGACGTCTTTCTGTTCGTCCGGCTCCTGATTCCGGTGTTCGGCCTGCTGATCTTCGTGGCCGCGGTCGGCTACCCCCGGATCGCACTCGACAGTCGTCGGATCGAGATGGAAAACCGGTTCCATCTCTACGTGATCCACATGACGGTGCTGGCGATGACGAACATCGATCGGATGGAAGTCCTCCGCCAGCTCGCCAAAGAGGAGGAGTACGGCGAACTGGCGGCCGAAACGCAGCGCGTCGTCGACCTGGTCGACGTCTGGCACCTGAGTCTCGGCGACGCCTGCCGTCGACGGGCGAAGGAGGTTCCCAGCGAGTCGGTGTCGGACCTGTTCGAACGCATGGCGTACACGCTCGGTGCCGGGCAGGGGCTCGGCGAGTTCCTCCACCAGGAACAGGAGGTCCTGATCGAGCAGTACTCGACGGCGTACAAGCAGTCGCTGGGGAACCTCGACGTCCTGAAGGATCTGTACCTGTCGATGATCATCTCGATGACGTTCGCGCTGGTGTTCGCGATCGTCCTCCCGCTGCTGACGGGCGACAACCCGACGCTGACGGTCAGCGTCGTGATCATCCTCTTCGTGTTCGTCCAGATCGGCTTCTTCTTCGTCATCCGCGCGGTCGTCCCTGACGACCCCGTCTGGTATCTCGAGGACGGGCTTCGCACGAAGACGAAGCGTCGCCTGATCGGCTCGACGATCGTCGGCGTGGCCCTCAGCGTGTTCGTCGTCGTCGCGATGACGTTGATCTTTTTCGAACTGGTTCCCGGCTCGTCGGTGATTCCGGTCAAGTCGATCCCGCTGTTGTTGTACATGCCGATCGCGACCGCGCCGCTGTTGATCCCGGGCGCCGTGTTCATGTACGAAGAGCGCCGGGCGTTCGACCGCGACCGCGCGTTCCCGAACTTCATCCGCGCGCTCGGGACGAGCGAGAGCGCGAAACAGAGCACGACCTCCGAGGTGCTCGCGACGCTGCGGTCCCAGGACTTCGGCCCGCTGACCGAGAACATCAACGACCTCTACCGGCGGCTGAACATGCGCTTGAGCACCGAGAAGTCCTGGCGCTACTTCACCGAAGACACGAACACCTTCCTGATCCAGAAGTTCAGCGAGATGTACCTGGTCGGCCGGGAGATGGGCGGCGGTCCGAAACGGCTCGGCGAGGTCATCAGCAAGAACATGAGCGAGATCATCAACCTACGCGAGGAGCGCCGACAGCAGACGACGACGCTCGTCGGCGTCGTCTACGGGATCACCGTCGCGTCGGCGTTCGCGTTCTTCATCGGCCTGGAACTGGCCGTGATGCTCTCGAGTTTCGATATCGACATGGGCGAGCAAGCGGGGCCGGCCCTCGGGAGCACGCTGATCCACACCGACCAGTACAACGTGCTCGTGCTTCGGTTCCTGCTCGTGGTCGCGCTGATCTTCAACGCGCTCATCTCCTCGCTGTTGCTCCGCGTGGCCGATGGCGGCCACTTCGGGAACTCCTACGTCCACTTCACGGCGCTGCTCTGGCTCGGCGCGATCACCGGCACGATCACGGAACGGTTGATCGACGCGCTCATCTCCATCGACCTGTGAGCGAACGGCCGAAAGACGGATCATAGCCGACCCGCAATTCACGGGCAGAGACACTCAGTATGGAAGGGCAACATCCTCGATTGCTGCTCGCGTCGCGCGGAATTACGTCGATCCAGAGCGGAATCATCCTGTTCGGCATCTCGATACTGCTCTCGTTTTTCATGGCCGCGGTCATCTTCTTGAACGGCGCGTGATCGGCCGGGCGGTCACCGATCACCGATCACCGACCACACGAATCGCTTCGCTCGTACCACACCGACAGCAGTCTCGAGCCCGCGCTATCGCTCAGTTCGCAGTCGCGGTCGCTCGAGGTCGTTCTCGGTCGTCACCGCCACCGGTCTCCCCGGGTTCAAACTGACTGTTCGACTGCCGGATAGAAACGCCCGTTCTCGAAAGACACACCGTGAAAACGGTCTCAGTCCAGCGCCTCGAGCAACTCCTCGATCGTGCTGGATTCGTCGAGGCCGTGTTTGGCCGCGGCTTCGCGGACCCGAGAGGAGGCCAGCGTGGGGGTGAACTCGGATTTCGCGAACAGAAGTGACGCGGTGCGCGTGGTCGGCGTGCTTCGGGCGACGTTCTGTGCGTACCAGAGCACGAGATTGTCGAAGGTCCTGACGACGTCGTCGGAGGCGGTTCGGTGGCGGATGGTATCATCGCCGAACTGGGAGACGATGTCGACGGCCAGCCGGGCGTTCGACCGCTCGAGTTCGTCCGCGAGAACCGAGCGAGCGAGTTCGGGACTGGGTGGAACGCTCGGCGCGTCGGTATCGGCCGACCGGGGCGTCGCCGGGGCGGTGGCCGCGCTCGCAGCGTCCGCTTCGGCGTCGTCGTCGGTGGCCGCTGTCTCGTCGTCCGCGCTCTCGTCGTCCGCTTCGGGACGCCCTTCGTTCTCGCTCGCCGCGTTCGACGCCGTTGCCTCGCTTGACTCGGCGGACGCGCCTGACTCGTGACTCTGTCGGGACTCGGACTGTGTCGTCGCGTCGGCGTCGTCCGGAACCGTCGGCGCGCTGTGGTCCGCGGAGACGACGTACCGACCGTCGGACACCTCGGCGACGTACGGGCTCTCGCTGATGTCGAGGTCTTCCGGCGAGAGGACGCCGCCCTCGCCTTTCGACGGCTGTTCTGACGGAAGCACGGGCGGAACGTCCGCGTTTTCTTTGGGGTCACCCTCCCCGTTACTATCTGTCATGGCCAGTTCGTGGGGAACGCTTCAACCCCGATCAAGAAGAACCCTTTGTTTGACCAACATTCCTGCAACTCGCACCGGGACGCCGACCGCCCGCCACCCGACGCTCGATCCGCATCCGAATCGCCGGTCGGCGGTCCGTCGGAGCGGGCGGTCGGGCGGACTGCGAGGGCGCGTCCTCCTACCGGTGTGGAGCGAGCGCCGGCCTCGTGCGCAACGGATGTCTCAGTCGGTCCAGCGGCCGCACAAGGCTGTCGGTCGATACTGACGGGGCCCCGACGCCGAAAACCAGGAGATATTTGCCGAGTTGCGGTCCGGCGGCCATAATTACTTAATACGTAGCTTGTCATAGCATTCTTGAATGACGACTCGTAGCCGCCCGGAACGGAGAGGCAACTATCGGTGGGCCAGTGCGACGGTCGGCGCGCCGGGCTACGAGAGAACGCGAGACGCGGCTAGAATGACACGTTCACCATGCTATTATCCATAATTGGAAACATACTCGGAGACGACGCCAACGGTAGTAGCGGCTCCGAGAACAGCGGTGATGAGTTGATGGGTGGTGATCTCTCCGGGAGCATGGGCGACGACGAACTGCTACCCGGAAAGACGACTACCGGCGGTGAGATGGACGACGACGATCTGTTCGGCGGTGACGCCGGCGGCGGCGACGACGATTTCCTCGACGACGGGCAGATGGACGGCGAGATGTCGATCGACGGCATGGGCGGGATGGACGAGATGGAGGGCATGGACGCCGACGACGGCGGCGTCTCGAGCGAAATCGAAGCCCGCGTCGACGAGATGGAAAACGAGGTCGGCTCCCTCGCGTCGACGGTCAACACGGTCCAGAGCGAGAACGAGAAGATCGGCGAGTCGCTGGATGACATCGAGGAGAACATCCGCAAGCTCCTTGAGGTCTACGAGATGGTGACTCAGGGTGTCAACCCGTTCGTCGAGGGCGACTCGTTGAGCGACACGTTCGGCGGTGGCGGCGGTGGCGGCGACGCTGCCGGTAGTGGAAACTTCGGCGGAGAGAGCCTGTTCGACGGCGACGGTACCGAGGCCGAAGACGAAGCGATCGACGACGATATCGCGAGCGCCGAGGCGGAGGACTTTCTCGACGAAAGCATCATCGACGGCGAGGGCGAGGACGAGGACGACGATTTCGACGATCTGGACGGCGAGTCCGACGCTGGCGACCCGCTGGACGGCGACATGGAGGACACTATGAGCATGGATTCCGATTCAGAGTCAGACGACGCCGGTGACGACCTTTCGTTCGACGAACTAAAGTCCGAGTACGATTCCGGCGAGGCCAACTGGGAGAGCGACGAGACGGACGAGGCGGACGACGAGGACGACGCCGTCACCGAAGCGTTCGACGACGACGATACCAATGACGCCGAGATCGGTATCGACGATGCCGACGCCGAGAACGACGTGGAATTCGAGGAGACGCCGGACGACGGCGACGACCTCGAGTTCGAGACCGACGACGCCGAAACCGATGCGGCGGCGGGGGCCGAGCTAGAGATCGAAGACCAAACGGGAGACGGGACGACCGACGAGACCGCACAGCCGTGGGACGACGGTGGGCGGCCGTACCTGGAGACGATTCCGTCGGAGTACAACACCGAGTTCGTCGTGATGGACTGGGTCGAATACCTCGTCGAAGAGGCCGGCGTAAACGGCGCCTCGCGCACGATCCGGTTCTACGGGTCGATCCAGTGGGTGAGCCGATCGGTCGAAGAACACTTGCAAACGCGACTGAACGGGTTCGGCGGCGGCCCCGATATCGGCGAGCCCGAGCCGCGGTCCTCGCTCGGCGTCGATCACAAGCGGAGCCTGTGGTGGATCAGTCAGATCGCGACGCCGGCGAAGAAGCGCCGCTCGTTCGAGGAGTGGGCTGCCATGGAAGACGAAGCGGGGACCGAACAGGTGGAAATTACCGGCCAGGATGGGGACGACCTGCCGCTCGAGGCGGGCGAGGAGCTCTCGTACACCGAGTCGGTCGGCGACGAGGATCTCGATCGGGACGAAGCCGATGAGCTGCCCGTCGTCGATGCCGATGCCGAAGCCGATGCCGAGTCCGTCGGCGACTCGATCACCGAGGACTCCTGGGACGAACAGCCCGACGGCCGGGAGTCGGACGAGGAAAGCGATACGGAGATGGACGGCAACAGCGCGCAAACGATCCTTATCGACGAGGCCGAAGACGAGCGCCAGCAGCGCGAGACCGACGACTCCCGAACCCAGCCCGAGTTGGCCGACCAGGAGGTCAACGCGGACGGCGGCCAGATGATCTGGGTGGACACCGACATCGTGCTCTCGGAGTCGGGTGCGCGGCTGTGCAGTACGCGGAACGTCTACGAGAGCGGCGAGCGGGACGAGTACGCGAAACCGTTGGTCGTTTCCGACAGCGCGACCGACATGGACGGCTGGCAGATCGAGCAGATCCAGTTGCTGCTCGCTCCGGACGACGACGGACAAGAGAGGTAACATATGAGCCAATTTAAAAATATTTTCTCTATCGGGTTAGACGACCGTGACCGACTGAACAAAGAACTCGGCGGCGGTATCCCGACCGGCAGTATCGTACTGATGGAAGGCGACTACGGGGCCGGCAAGAGCGCGCTCTCACAGCGGTTTGCCTACGGCCTCTGTTCGACCGGCAAATCGGTCACCTTCCTCTCGACGGAACTCGAGGTAAAGGGGTTCGTCGATCAGATGGACTCGCTGAACTACAACGTCGAAGAGCATCTGCTGTTCGAGGATCTGTTGTTTCTGCACGGCGACCTGGACAGCGGCGGCGTCCTCTCCTCGACGGACGAACAACAGAGCCGCCAGGAGCTGTTGACGGATCTGATGGATTCGGACACGATCTGGTCGGCGGACGTCATCATCATCGACACCTTCGACGCCATACTGCGCAACGATCCGAAGTTCGAGGCCCTGGTCAGACAGAACGACGAGCGACAGGCCGCCCTCGAGATCATCTCGTTCCTGCGGGACGTCATCTCCCAGGGGAAGATCGTCGTGCTGACCGTCGATCCGTCGACCGTCGGCGAGGAAGCGATCGGTCCGTTCCGGTCGATCGCCGACGTGTTCATGGAACTCGAGATGATCGAGGTCGGCAACGACATTCGCCGGCAGCTGTTCATCAAGCGATTCGCCGGAATGGGCGAACAGGTCGGTGACCGGATCGGATACTCGGTCCGATCGGGCACGGGAATCGTGATCGAAAACCGGAGTGTTGCCTAACACGGTGACGGACGCATGACGGAAATGGGAACGCCGAAGCCGTCGGACGAACTCCAGGAGCTGGCGGCTCGGCGACCGCACCTTCGCGAGCATCTCAAGAAGTTCAGACAGATCACCGGCGAGTTTCCGAAATTAGTCGACGAGCCGAGCGCAGAGCACGAAGTAGCCCATCCGAACGTACTGTACCCGGTCGGCGGCCCGATTTACAGCCACATCTACGGCGACGTCGGAACGAAAATGCAGTACTTCGCCGTCGAACCGACGCTCTCCGAGGAAGAACAGGACGTCTTCGCGACCGTCAAGGACTCGCTGTTGCGCCGCAGTGCGAGCAAGAAAGCGCCGGACAAGGACGCGGAGTACGACGACCGGATCGAGGAGCTTCTCAATGAGACGACACACATCAAAGGCGACGACTCGAGCGATTTCCTCGATCGACTCAAGATCCGGTTCCACCCCGGTATCCAGGAAGTTCCCCAGGAGACCTACGAGAACATTCGCTACCGACTGAATCGCGATATCGTCGGTCTCGGCCCGCTCGAGCCGGTTATGCGCGACCCGGAGAACGAGGACATTCACGTGATCGGCCCCAACGAGTGCTACGTCGATCACGGCGTCTACGGGATGGTCGAGACGACGGTCGACTTCGGGACCCACGAGGAGTTCGATCGGTGGCTCAGCAACATGGGCGAGCGGATCGGCAATCCGATGACCGACGCCGAGCCGATCGTCGACTCGACGCTGCCCGACGGCTCGCGTCTGAACGTCATCTACAGCGACGACGTGAGCGTGAAAGGCCCCAGCCTCACCATTCGTCAGGGGACTGAAGTTCCCCTGTCGGTCGCCCAGATTACGAACTGGGGGACGCTCTCGCCCGAACTCGCGGCCTACCTTTGGCTCTGTCTCGAGAACGAACGAACGGTGTTCGTCGTCGGGGAGACGGCGTCCGGGAAGACGACGACGCTGAACAGTATTATGTCGTTCATCCCTCGCGACTCGAAGATCTACACGGCGGAGGACACGGCCGAGGTGTTGCCGCCCCACGACACGTGGCAACAGCTGTTGACCCGCGAGAGCCAGAGCGAAGACAGCGTCGACGTCGACATGTTCAAACTGGTCGAGGCCGCGTTGCGTTCTCGCCCCGAATACATCGTCGTGGGTGAGGTTCGTGGTGAGGAGGGACGGATGGCGTTCCAGGCGGCCCAGACGGGCCACCCCGTCATGCTGACCTTCCACGCGAGCGACATCGTCTCGATGATTCAGCGCTTTACCGGCGATCCGATCAACGTCCCCGAGACGTTCATGGACAACGCCGACGTGGCGCTGTTCCAGAACCGCGTCAAGCAGGGCGACGATGTGTTGCGTCGCGTCACGAGCGTCCAGGAGATCGAAGGCTACTCCGACCAGATGGACGGGGTCGTGACCCGACAGGTCTTCTACTGGGATCCCGTCGAGGACGAAATCGTCTTCCAGGGGATGAACAACTCCTACGTGTTAGAAGAGCAGATCGCAACGCTGCTTGGCTACGCGGAGACCCGCGACATCTACGACGACCTGCGGTTCCGGGCCGACATCATCGAGCGGATGATCCAGGAGAACATCCTCGAGTACCACGAGGTGAACGATACGATCGACTCCTTCCAGCGCGACGGCGTCGAGGGGCTACCGTTCCACGTGACGCGCCCGGACTAGCGCAAATGTGACTTTTTCGGTGTTCGCACCGAGCTACGGAACGAGCGCGCGATCGAATCAGCGGTCGGCGCGTCGTGTAAAAAGCTAAGATAATTCATTCAGTAAGGGACGGTATGACCGAAGATGTCGTCGCCGATTTTACCGGCCGTTTCGTTCTCAACGAGGGGGAGGACGCCCAGTCAAGGCCGGTCACGGGGCGAATTATCATGACGAAACGGCGGCTCGTACTCGCCTCGAGCGAGGACAAAACGACGATTCCGCTCTCGACGGTTATCGACGTCAACGTCGGCAGCGTTCCGAACCACGTCAAACAGTTCTTCGACGATACGGTGACGGTCGGCTACAACGCGGAGAACGGCACGCGGAGTGCGGTGATCGAGAGCACGGGTGAGACGGTCGAGACGTTCGTCGCGATTCTGTTCCGCTGTCTGCTAAACGGTCGAAAAGTCGGCGTGAAACATCCCGCCCGGGTCGGCGGCCGAGTCAAGGACACTCCCGTCGTTCCCGGAACGCTTCGGATCAAGAACCGGCGGATCGAAGTCAGCACGAAGAACGGGACGTTCAGCTTCGACGTGGATACCGTGATGCGAATCAAGCGCTCCAACAAGATCGGCGACCGCGACGACCGCGTCACGCTGGTCGTCAAGTACATCGACACCGACTCCGGGCTGACGAAGACGTCGCTCATCTCGCCGTCGAAGAGCCAGTACGTCAACCTCCTCGGTCGGTTTCTCCGCCTCGAGTTCGACGAACTCCGCGAGGAGGTCGCGGACATCGAGTTGACCAACCCCGAAAAGCGCGTGCTGGTCGGGGTTCACGCGACCGGCGGCGACATCGATTTCACCAACATGCTCGACGGCGATCCGGCGTACGTGACGAACGTGTTGAACTCGGTGAAAAACAAGAAGCTGGTCGTCGAGAACGGGAACGGCATTTCGCTGACGTCGAAAGGGCGGATCATCGTCAGCCAGCGGATCGAAGACGTGAACGCGTAATCGAGCGTCGAGTGCGTTCGGCTCTCCGGAACTGTTATCGGTCAAACAGTTCGGCGGGATCGACGCGGGTGTTGTTCGAGTTCTCGATGAGCAGATCGTCCAGCGCCTGCTCGAGTTCGTCGCGGCGCGGTAACGCGAGCATCTGGCAGGTAAAGACCTGGTCGCTGTTGGTCTGGATGTTCGAGTCGAGCATGAACGCGTGATCGTCGGTCTCCGCGATCTGGGCGGTGATCGGCGACACGATCGAGGAGCCCGTGTCGGCGACGAACTGTGGCGGTTCGTGCTTGATTTCGGCGTTTAACACGTTCGCCCAGCCGTCGACGAAGCCGCTGGTCATGATGTTGCCGAGTTCTTTCAGCGCGCCCTGTTCGACGGAGCCCCACTGCTCGTCGGTCTCCATCGGAACGAGCGAGTCAACGACCGCCCGGCCCGATGGCTGGTCGAACAGGATCACGAGGTTACCGCTGAACTTCCCGTCGAAGGGCATCACGGTGCCGACGTAGCGCTTGTTGCCGACCTCCGTCGGAATATCCTCGATCGGAACCAGCGTCAGCCGGCTGATCTCGACGGTCGTGTCGATGCCGGTCATCGACGTGATGTTCGTCGCGGCCTTCTCCGCACCCTCCTTCGTCATGTCGTTGAAGACCTTGAGCTTCTCCACCGAGACGATGTCGTCGGTCTTGGGCTCGAAGGCCTTCTCGAGCGAACTCGAGTCGGGGACGAGCAGAATCCGGAAGTCGATGGGTTCGCTGACGCCGTCCTGGGTCGCCTCGACGCGACTGCGGAAGACGAACAGGTAGTTGTCCTCCTGGGTCGCGGATTTGGGGAGGACGTCGGTGCCGGTCCCTTCGATATACGCCGGCGGCGAGCTCTTGATCTTCGCGTTCAGGTAGTTCGCCCAGCCGTCGACGAAGCCGCTGGACATGATGTTGCCGACTTCCTCGATGCTGCTCTTTTTCTTCTCGGGATCGTCGGCCGGGACGAGCGTGTCGGTGATCGCCCGTCGGCCCTGCTCGTCGAACGCGAGGACGACCTCGCCCGAGATCTCGCCGGTCAGATCGATGTTGACGCCGGCGAACTCGTTGCCGATAAACTCGTACTGGAGGTCCGACGAGGACATCAGCGAGACGTTCGTCACCTGTACGTGCGTACTGATCCCGGTGAGTTGTGAGAGGGACCGGGCGGCGGATTGGGCCCCGTCGTGAGCGAGCTCCTGGTAGGTCTCGAGCTCGCGAATGTCTATTTCCATGGTGGATTACCCGGCCGCGATGCTGTTGAGTTCCTCGAGGACGCTTTCCTTCTGGAAGGGCTTCGTGATGTATCCCTCGGCACCGGCCTTGATCGAGTCTTTCATCTGCTCTGCCTGCTCGACGCTGGTACACATGACCACCTTCGCGTTGGCGTCCATGTCGGTGATTTCGTCGGTTGCTTCGATGCCGTCTTTGATCGGCATCACGATATCCATGAATACGATATCCGGCTGCTCTTCCTGATAGAGTTCGACGGCTTCGACGCCGTTTTCGGCTTCACCCACGATCGTGTGGTCTTCTTCGAGGATTTCCCGGAGGAGGTCCCTCATGAAGCCGGAATCGTCCGTGATCAGTACGTCCATGAACGGTGCAATACACTCAGATTACTTAATTATATTGACCAAGATAATGACATCCCCGACTGGGATAAACGGGCCGCTGGAGGTGCCGTTGGCGGCGGGCCTGGGTATCGGCTTCCCGCGAGCGCTCGGTGGTGGACCGGTATTCGAAGACTGGGCTGATACCGACGCGTCGAAAACAGCTAGAATCCGATCCAAAATCTACACAACGTCTGTGCGGCCCAGGATCGGCTGCCTCGAGGTTCAGTCTGTCCCTCTGCCGGCTGGTGGTTAGCCGTCGCCATTCGCGGAACGGCCACAAGCTTTACAACCGTATGAGTATAAATTGATTTCCTATCTGATAACAAAAGCGATTCCGTGTATTGCTCTATGAGCCAGCCGTTATAAAATAAATGGCCGCGAGACTGTCGCGGTGGGATCGGCCTTTGCGCGTCGAATTATCGCCGGCAGTCGTATCTTCGTTCCAGCGTTCGGCCCGGCGGCCCGATCCGCTCGAACGATCGCGACGACGCAACGACCGCGACGACCACCCCTCACTCGAGCGAGACGGACACCGCAACGCCTCGGTGCTGACGACCGCCAAACTGCTGGACGAAGAAGTTGTTGCGAGGCGATTACGCTCGCCGGTAGATCCGATGTCGGTTGTCGGTCGCGTCGAACGTCGATTTGAGCGCCGGCGGGAGCGTTTCGCTCTTGCCGATAACGAGGTAGCCATCGCGGTGGAGCGAGTCGGCGATGGTCTCGAGCATCGATCGTTTGTACTCGGTGTCGATGTAGATGAACAGATTTCGGCAGGTAACGAGGTTGAACCCGGACTTGGGATCGCCGCTGATGAGGTCGTGGCGTTCGAAGGAAACCGGTTTCTTGACCGTATCGCGGACCCGAAACGTGTTTTCGTTCGTATCGTGGTCGACGTACTCCCGGAAGTTCGGGAGGAACTCGAGTTCGTCCTCGAGGTCGGTCGTTCGCGAGTCCTGGTAGACCCCCTCTCGTGCGATCTCGAGTGCGTCTTCGCTGATGTCCGTCGCCAAAATCTGAACTGACGACGCGTCGATCCGCGGATCGTCGTGGACGAGCATCGACAGCGAGTACGGCTCTCGACCGTCCGCACAGGCTGCGCTCCAGATCTTGACGCGGCGCTCGGTTTCCGAGAGCGTCCGGAGCACGTCTCGAATGCCGTCCCAGACGTCGGGGTTCCGGAAAAAGCCGGTCACGTTGATGCTCATCGAATCGAGCAGGGCCTGTTGTTCCGCCGAATCGGACCGCAGAAGCTCGAAGTATTCGTCGTAGTCGTCGCACTTCGTCCGGCGGAGCCGCGCCGTGATGCGCCGATCGAGGTAGCTGTCGTTGTAGTGGCTGGTCGCAAAGCCCAGCTCGTCTTCCATATACTCCAGGAGGGTGGAGAACGAATTGTCGCCGGTCACAGTACTCTCACGTCTCTTCCTGCTGTTGCACGGTAAATAAGGTTGCGGCCTCATATCGGAACGCTTGATGGGCTGGTGACGGGAATCCGTGGCGGTGTGACCGGTTCCGCTCGGGTCGATCGATTTTCGGCCGCCCAGCCACCGTTTCGGCGTCAACAGCCATCAGGTTTTAGAGCGCTGGTTCTGTGAAAACGAGTATGGACGAAAATAGTGAGAGCGATTACCACGCTTCTCGGCGGGCGACCGCACGCGAGGTGACCGACGGCGGGGTCACGACCGACGACGAGAGGGCGTCGGTCGGTCCCGACGCGCCTCGAGAAGACGGCTCGCCCGATACTGTTCGGTCCGATGGGGAGCAGGGTCGACGCCGGGAACGAGAGCGACCCGACCGGGACGAGGCTGGCACGCTCGTGCGGGCCGGCTACCGGCAACTGTTCGACGGGACCGGCCTCCCGACGTTCGTTCTCGACGCCGACGGCACTATCGCGGAGTGGAACGCGGCGATCGTCGAACTCACCGGCGTCGAGCGGGCGGAAGCGATCGGTCACGAGCACGTCTCGGAGCTATTCTATCCGGACGGCCGCCGCGCCGACACTCTCGCGGACAAGGTCCTGGAAGCGCCCGAGACCACGCACACCAAACACGGGGTCGAGCGCCGGGATGCGGCGCGGAACCGCTACGGCGACACCAGTACGATGGTCGACCGTCACGGCGACCGGAAACATATCGATTTCTCCGCAACGCCGCTTTACGACGGGGACGAACTGATCGGCGTCGTCGAAGTTGTCGTCGACCGGACCGACATGGTCGAGGAGCGCGATGCGACGGTCTCGCTCGTCGAGGAACTCCGAACGACCGCAAACGAGATCAGCGACGGCGATCTCACCGCTCGAGCAGAGCGAACCGACGAGTTCCGATCCGTCGATGCGGACCTGATCTCCGTCGTCGACGCCGTCAACGAGATGGCGGAGAGCCTCGAGACGCTTACCGGTCGCGTCAGCGAGCAGGCCGCACGGATGGACGAGGCCGTGGTAGAAGCCAACGACGCGGCGGACGAAATCTCCGAGAACGTCGACGAGCAACACGCCCTTCTCGAGGATTCCGTCACCGAGATGCAGTCGTTCGCCGCGGGGATGGAAGAGGTCGCCGCGAAGTCCAACGAGGTCGATACGGCGGCGAGTGCTGCCAGCGACGCGGCCGAACAGGGACTCGATGCCGGCGAGGACGCGCGCGAAGCCACCGAGGAGGTCGTCGATATCGGCACGGAACTCGTCGGGAGCGTCACGGAACTCTCGGCGAAGATGGACGAGATCGAGGCGGTCGTCGAGATCATCGACGACGTCGCCGACGAGACGAACCTGCTCGCGCTCAACGCGAACATCGAGGCTGCACGGGCCGGCGAGAGCGGCGACGGGTTCGCCGTCGTCGCCGATCACGTCAAGAAACTCGCCGAGGAGACGCGCGATCACACCGAAGCGATAACCGAGAATCTCGACGAGCTACAGGCTCAGTCCGAAGAGACGACCGATGCGGCCGAACGCTCTCGCAGGCGGATCGACCACGCCGACGAGCAGATCGAGTCCGTTCTGGCCTCGCTCGAGGAAATCTCCGATTCCGTGGACGAGGCCGCACAGGGGGTTTCCGAGGTCGCTCGCGTCACGGACGATCAGGCGGCGACGATCGAGGAGTTGACGTCGACCCTCGAGACCGTTCGCGATCGGTCGGACCGAACCGAGACGGCGACGAACCGGATCGTCACCGCGACGAATCAGCAAGAGCGGACGATTCAGGGACTCATCGATCGGGTCGGAGAGTTACAGACCGACGACGTATAGCGAGACCGTACGCGCCGATGGCACACGAAGTCCGAGATCTCGTGGCGTGTGGATCTGTGGGTTGGCAACAATCGTTATGTGTGCTCCACAGAACGTAGTCGTAAGCAGGGCTCAGGGAGCCAGCGATACACGATGCAATCGAAATCATTGAAACCGAACCGAATTCGCGGCCACCAGTGGAACCGAGCAGCTACACGATCGATTCGTCTCCGAGACACGGCGGGGACGGACCCTCGTGACCAGGGTCACACCGGCGAACGGACTCTCGAGAGTCGCGGCAGTCCGGACTCGTTCGCTCGAGCGACGGAGGGCCGGCGATGATCGAGCAATCGACCGTTCTCGCGGTCTCGGCCGTCGTGCTCGGCGTGCTGGCGCTTGTATTCTTGCTCTGGACGCGACGCGTGCCGACGAGCCGTCGGCGCTACGGCTACGCGGCTACACTCGCCGCCGGCGCCATGAGCGGAACCTACTTGATCATGTCGCTGGAGCTGTTGACCGTCAGTACGTCGGGAACCGAGGAGTCGGTGGCGCGTTTTCTCGGCTACTCGATCGTCTGGGCGACGATCAGCTACGTTCTGGGGGCCGTCTCCGACGCGGGACGACGGTACACCCTCGCACTGTTCGCGTGTAGTATGCTGACGCTCTGGACGACCTTTGCGGGCTGGGTTCTGGGCGAGACGGGTGCGACCCTCGCCTCGGTGGGGACCCTCGCGGCGTTCGTCGGTCTCGTCTACCTACTCCTCGGCCCGGTCGCGCGGACGGCGGCGTCGGTAAGCGGCGAGCGACTCCTCCTGTACGACAAACTGAAAAACCTCGTCTTGCTCGCGTGGTTCGGGCTGATCGTCCTCGGTCTCATCTCACAGCAGAACCTCGCACTGACCGACGGCTTCGTCGGGCAGGTGGCGGCGACGTACATCGACGTCGTCTTGCTGGCCGGCTTCGGCGGCCTCGTTCTTCGGAGCGGGACAGCGCTCGAACAGACGGCTGCGTCGACGGAACTCTTCTCCGAACTGGTCGATACCGGCGAGGCCGACGCCGACGGCTCCGGCCTCGACGCGGCGGACTGAGCCGGTTTACTGTACGTCATTTCCGGCGCAACCGCCGCCCGGGTCGCGGTTGCGTCGGCAAATCGTTACAGCAATCCGTATGAATCAACGGTACTCGCCCCCTCCCGTGGAGCGGACGGTGGCAGATGGCAATAACGACTATATGTGCTGCGTTGTGACCTTTCAGTAGATAGCGATCGCCGGATAACGGACTCTGCGGTCGCGGAAAGGTAATATACGGAATGCAAATCGAATCACTGGTGCCGAAACGTATTCGGAGACAGTATAGTCTGAAAATCGGCGTCGCGTTGGGCTGTGTCGTCGCGGTCACGGTCGGATTCGGAGCGCTGTTCGGGCTCCACGTCGTCTCCGGGCCAGCGGAGGCACTCGAGAATCGGGCCATCGCTTCGTTGACGGGGCTGCTGGTCGTGTTCTCGGTCAATCTCGGTCTCGTCGGAATCGTCCTCGGGGGGAACGTCGCCCTCTCGCTTCGACAACTCGGGGACAAGGCGGAACAGATCGGCGACGGCGATTTCGACGTCGATCTCGAGACGGATCGAATGGACGAGGTCGGCGCACTGTACGGCTCGGTCGATGCGATGCGTGCCTCGCTCGAGACGACCCTCAAGGAGGTCGAGGCCGAACAGGAACGCGCCGAGGCCGCACAGCGAGACGCCGAACAGCAGGCCGAACAGCTCGAAGAAGAACGCGAGCAGATTCAGGAACTGCAGCGGGAGTCCGAGCGGCGAAACGAACGGCTGGTCGAGGAGGCACAACGCTTCTCCGCAGTGATGGACGACTGCGCTGACGGCAACCTCGGACAGCGCCTCGATCCGCAGGTCGACGACGAGGCGATGCGAGCGATCGCTCGGTCGTTCAACGAAATGCTCGACCGAATCGGGGACGTCATCTCGGAAGTACAGGATGCGACCGACACGGTCGACGAGATGTCGGGAGAGTTGCAGGGCTCGAGCCAACAGATCCGCTCGGCCAGCCAAGAAGTCTCCGAGTCGATCCAGGAGATCGCCGACGGAGCGGCGAGCCAGACGGACGACCTCGAGATCGCGGCGAGCGAGGTCAGCGATCTGTCCGCGGCGACCGAGGAAGTCGCCGCCACGACGTCCGAAATCGCGACCCAATCGACGGAGATGGCGTCTCTCGCAGACGACGGCGAGGACGCGGCGGCCGACGCGGCGGACAACATCGACTCGCTGGTCGAGACGACCGATAGCGTCGTCGATACGGTCGAAGAACTCAACCACGAGGCGGCACAGATCGGCGAGGTCATCACCCTTATCGACAACATCGCCGATCAGACGAACCTGCTCGCGTTGAACGCCTCGATCGAGGCCGCGACCGCCGGCGAGGCCGGCGACGGATTCGCCGTCGTCGCCAACGAGATCAAGTCCCTCGCCGAGGAGACGATGGACGCCGTCGACGAGATCGAGGGCACGCTGGAATCGATCCGCTCCCGGACGGAGACGACCGCGGACGAGATCACCGACGTCGACTCGAGCATCAAAACGACCGCCGAGCGCGTCGACGAGTTGCAGTCCCAACTCGATACGATCAGTGCCGAAGCCGATCAGATGGACGCCAGCGTACAGGAGATCACGCAGACGGCTGACGATCAGGCGAGTTCCGCACAGGAACTGGCGACGATCGTCGACGACGTGACCAGCGTCTCGGCGGAGACGAGCAGCCAGACCGAGCAGGTCGCGGCCGCCTCCGAGGAGACGACCGCGACGACCGAAGCGGTGTCCACGACGGCGAGCGAACTCGACGAGCAGGCACAACGCCTGAACGAACTCGTTGAGACGTTCACGCTCGAGACGAAATCGGCCCCGAAACCGGCCGGAATCGCGGGTGACGACTGAGGATGATCGAGAACACGACCGTGTTCGCGGCGACGGGCGCGATTCTCGCGGCCATGGCGATCGGGTTTCTGCTGTGGACCCGGCGCCTCTCCGACGCCTGTCGATACTACGGCTATGCCGTCGTCGTCGCCTGCGGTGCCATGAGCGGCGCCTACCTGCTGATGGCTGCGGAACTGCTGACCGTCACCACGAGCGGTCGAACGGAATCCGTCGCCCGGTTTATCGGCTATTCGATCGCGTGGGCGGCGGTCTGTTACGTACTGGAGGTGACTACCGACGCCGACCGCCGCTACACGCTCGCGTTGCTCGGGACCATCCTGACCTGTCTTTGGGCCACGATGGCGAGTTGGGTTCTCAGCGGGATCGCCGGCACCGTCGTCTCGGTGGCGATCTTCGCGGCGCTGCTCGGCATGATCTACGTCCTGGTCGGTCCGCTCGCTCGAGAAGCGACGGCGGTCAGCGGCGAGCGAACCCTCCTGTACGGGAAGTTGAAGAATCTCTCGCTGCTGGTGTTCATCGGGCTCATCATCACCGGGATGCTCTCCGAGCAGAACCTCAACTTCACCGACGCCTTCGTTGGGCAGACGATCGCGACGTATCTCGATCTCGTCTGGCTGGCGGGCTTCGGTGCGATCTTGCTCCGAAGCGAGGCCGCACTCGAGGACGCCGCCGTCTCGACGATCGACCGTTCACACGCGACGACGGAATCCGTTGACGGATCCGGCGCCGGCGTTTCCGGTGTCACGACGGCGGATTGAGACGGACTCGAGTCCGTTTTTTCGGCGACTCGACGAAGAGCGGCTGTAGGCTGGAGGACGCGTACTGCGTCCGCGTTCGTGTTTCCGTTCGTCTCCGTATCTATATCCGTATCCGACTGCTCGTCGTTATCGCGCAGCGCTGTTTCCGGAGAGCCGTCGGACTTCGTTCTCGATCTCGTCGATCAACTCGTCGACCTGTTCGTTGCTCTCGACGATCGCCGCGATCTCCCTGGCGACTTCCTGAGATTGATCCATCGCGGTGTCGGTCATGCTCGCGACCTCCTCGGTGCTTGCGGCCTGATCGTCGGTCGCCATCGCCACCTCCTGGATTCCGGTGCTCGCCTCCTGGATCGACTCCTCGATCCGCTCTAAGTTGTCGACGGTCTCCTCGACCAGATCGACGCCGGCCGAGATCTCGCCGTTTGCGGTCTCGAGACTGTCGACGGTTTCCCGGGTATCGTCCTGGATCTGGTCGACCATTCGCTCGATGTTGGTCGCCTCCTCCTGGGACTCTTCGGCCAGCGATTTGACTTCGTTCGCGACGACGGCGAACCCGTCGCCGGCCTCGCCGGCGGTCGCGGCCTCGATCGAGGCGTTCAACGCGAGCAGATTCGTCTGGTCGGCGATATCGTTGATCACGTCGACGATCTCGTCGATCTGTTGGACGTTCTCCCGGAGGGCCTCGACGTCCTCGGTCACCTCGTCGGCCGCCGCCTCGACGGCCTCCATCTTGTCGATGGCTTCCTCGGCCGTCGTCGTCGTGTCGCCGGCGATCGTTTCGGCCTGTTCGCTGGTCGCGCTAACCTCTTCCGCGTTGGAGGCGATCTCCTCGACCGTCGCCGACAGCCCGGCCACTTCACTCGAGATCTCGCCCATCGCTTCGGACTGGTCGTCCGCGAGATCGCTGATCTCGTCGGAGCGTTCCGAGACCGATTCGGAACTGTCCCGCAGCTCCGTGACCGAGCTCTGGACGTTCTCCGAGACCTCCCGTCGGCGCTCGAGTTCCGTTTCGATGTCCGAGTAGGCGTGGATGTACGTCTCCATCGCGATCTGCTGATCGAGGTTCAGCAGTTTGAGCGCCGACAGCGAGCGCTCGACGACGTCGTCGATAACTGCCTGGGCATCGGCGAGGGAGACGAGTTCCTCTTCCTTGCTCTCGCTCCCGCTCTCGGACTCGGACTCGAACTCGGCCGTGGGCGCTCGACTCCCCTCGGTCGCGACGGATTCGGCGTCGTCGCCACCGTGCTCGAGTTCGGTGCCGGTCCGCGTCGCGGACGAATCTGTCCCGACGTCGACCGTCGACGCCGCGAGTTCCGATTGGCCGTCGGCGGCGATCGCAGAGAGAATGCCGTCGTAGTAGTTCGCGTAACTGCCGAGGTAGAACTTCGGCCCAAGATCGAGCATATCGTGGATCTTGCCGACCCGGGCGCGTCGGTCGAAGTACTGCCGGTCGTACTCGCCGCTGCCGAGCGTCGTGAGATACTCGTACTGAGTGCGCTCGAGCGCCTCGATCTGTTTCGAGGACGAGTCGAGAATCGCGTTCGACTCCGAGAACGATTGGAGGTGATCGTAGAACTCCGCAACCAGATCGTCGGCGATGTCATCGAACAGCGGTGCCATGGACTCGAGCCGTTCGACGTCGTCGGGACCGAATTCGGTGAACTCCTTGCGCCACTCGATCTCCTGGCGATCGACGCCGAGTTCGTCAGTCAGTTCGCGTCCGTCTACCTGTCTTCGATCGGCAGCCTCGACTTTGTGGCCGCCCCTCTGGGTAGTCATTATCCCCGCATTTGTCGGATCCGGTCATATATCTGTTGGCTACGCGAAATCACTCGTCGCTCTCCTGAGACGGGGCTGTGCGGAAGATTACCTCACACGAAAACCGATAGTGCCGTTCGAGATGGTCCGATACGGTCGACTGTACATTAGTGCCTGTGCGATCGCAAGGCCCCTCGCGGTCGCCCCGGTATACGGGTAGGGCAGACCCGACGAATAGCTGGCCGTCTCAGACTCGAACGTCGGTCGGATCGATCCAGAGGACGAACTCGTCGTCCTGTCGGACGATACCCGCGATTCCCGTGCCCTCGACGGAAGTGTCGACCGCCTCCGTCTGCAGCTTACGAACCTGGTGGACCTCGTCGGCGAGCCAGCCGATCCGCTCTTCGGAGCCGCGTTTGCGCTTGAAGACGATAATTCGATTCCCGAGTTCGGCCGATTCGCTCTCGCCGAAGATCGTCCGGAGATTGACGATTTTGGTCGTTTCGCCGCGCAGATCCATGACGCCCTCGACGTGTTCCAGCGTGTTCGGAATCGCCGTCAGTTCGTCGGTGTTGACGATTTCGGCGACGTAGCCGATATCGACGCAGTAGCGATTCTCCCCGAGGTCGAACTCGAGTACGTGTGCGCTGGTTTCGGTGTCGGTCGTGGGTTGGTTCGTTGTTGCCATAGTGTTCTTGGTCTCGTTGTGTTCGTCTCGATGTCCGCCCGTCGGGATCCAACGGACGGTGCGTTCGATTTCGTCGATCAGTTCCGTTCCCGGTTCGGTGCACCCGGCGATCGATTCGACGTCGTCGACCTCCCGTATTCCGGTACTCGCCCCCGGAGGCCCACCTCGGACCGCTCCAGCGTCTCGACGGTCCCGATGGACCGGGTGCGAGCGATCTCGAGACGAGACGCTCCACCGTCGGTGCTGGCCATAGTCGTGAAACCGGACGTCAGCTAAATAAGTGTTTTTGCAGATTCGGTACCGTACGGTTCACCCCGGCCACAACAGTCATATGGGGCGTTCTCGGAAGCGTGGATTCGGAAGGAATCCTCGGAAATACCCGGCCGCAATCATCGATCGCCGTTCGAACTCGAGCGACCGGCCTAACCCGTGTTCTCGATGAGCTGGTCGATATCCAGCCACGCGACGAGCCTAGTCTGGTCGTCGGCGGTTTTCTTGATGATGCCCTTGACGCACTCGTGCTGGTGGCTTCCGGCGGCGTCCATCACGCTGCCGGTTTCGTCGATCTGGGAGTCGCGGTAGGTTACGGCCTGGGAGACGTCCGAGACGCGGATGCCGAGCTTCTGCTTGTCGTCGTCCCGCGTGAGCACGACGATGTACTGATCGTCGGTCAGTTCGTTGTGCTCGACGTCTAGCATGGTCGTCGGATCGAGGACACCCGTGATCTCGCCGCGGAGATCGGTCACGCCGTCGATCGCGTCCGGTCCGCGGGGGAAGCGAGTGATGTCTTTCATCTCGACGATCGCGCTGATCCGGTCGATTTCGATCGCGTAGCGGTTCTCGTTGAGGAAGAACTCGAGCATCTGGACCGTGTTCTCGTCCTCGTGCGCTGAGTGGATCAGCGAGTTCCCCTGCTCGAACACTGCGTTCTCCCGGCCGACGGCCGCGTCGCCGTAGCCGTCCGTATCCTCGAGCATCGCCGAGGCGTCGACCGTGGGCTCTTGGCCGACGTCTTCGACCATCGGCGTCGCCGACGAGCTGGCGATCGCCCCGCCCAGCGCCGATTCGGTCGTCCCCTGGTTGCCGGCAGCCTGCGGGGACCCGGTCGCTTCGGCTGCTCGGGTCGGTTGCCCGTCGGAATCAGTTCCGGCAGGCTGTTGGGCAGGTGGTGCAGTCATTTCCGCCGTGGCCTCCGTTTCGTCGTAGGAGACGGTCTCGCCGGATGCGTCGGTATCGACGCCCGTATCGTCGGCGGCGCCGGCAGCTGACTCGGAGACGTCCTGGGTCGACGGGTGGCCCGAATCCGACGGCTGCGCGTCGTCTCGCCCGTTTGCCGCTCCGTCGTTATCCGTCGCCCCGTCGGTGGACTCGTCGTCCGAACTGGCTTCGTCGGCGTCCTCGACATCCTCGACGTCGGCTGTTTCCGGCTCGGCCGGCGACGACTCCTCGGCGTCGCTCGAGTTGGAGTCGGCAGCGTCGGCCTCATCGGCCGAGTGGCCATCGTCTTCTCCCCCGCCCGTCGATCGCTTTCGGATATCGCGAATCCGTCGCGCTCTGTCGTCCGTCATGCCGGTACCTCCCGGTTACTGAACTGATCGGCTAGCGTTTCGGCCATTGTAAGAAATACCTCGTCCATATCCGTCTCTTCCTCGACTGCGAAGACCGACTTCCCCTCGGCGAACGCTCGCTGGAGCGCGACCCGCTTTCGGATGCGGTACAGGGGAACGTCCGGCAAGGCGTCGTCGAACCACTCGAGCATCTCCGTCGCTTGCCGAGTGTTCCCGATGCGGTTGGCGACGAGTGCACGCGGCTCGATCTCGATATCGTGATCCATCTCGAGTGCGCCGACGTAGTCGAACAGCAGTTCGAGCGATCGCTTGCTGGTCGGTTCGGCGAGCGCCGGAATCACGAGGTTTTCGGTCGCGTACAGGGCGTTGTCGGTGAGCAGTCCGAGATGCGGCGGACAGTCGACGATAACGAACTCGTAGTCGGCCTCGAGGCGCTCCAGTACCGCGTCGAGGCGGGTTTCACCGTCGGGTTCCTGCACCAGGGTCGACTCCGCCGCGTTCATGTCGACGTTCCCCGGGACGACGTCCATCTCTGCGTGTCGATAGATGATCTCCTCGGGATCGACGGCCGCCGGATCGACGAGCGCGTCGAGAAGCGACGGCGGCTCGGCGTCGTAGGTCTCGAGCATGCCGAGCCCTTCGGTCGCGTTGCCCTGCGGGTCGAGATCGACGAAGAGCACGTCTCGACCGAGTTCGTTCAACGCCCCTGCCAGATTGATCGCGACGGTCGTCTTGCCGACGCCTCCTTTCTGATTTGTCACACACAGCCGAGCAGATCCCGCCATTCGAATGAGTCGTTTCAACTCCGCCTACATAACTCGCACGGCCAAAATCGGACGCTCCGCAGGGTGTGCTCCGATGCGGCGAACGCCACGCTGTCGATTGTCAATATCGGATCCCGCCGCGAGTACGGATCGCCGTCGAACCGTCGACCGACCCCCCGGTCGGCCGAACGCTTTATGCGCCGAACATCACAATCCAGTCCCATGGCAGTGAACGCATCGATCGTCGACACTATCGAACCGAGACGCGACGTCTCTCGGATCGCGGTTTCCGACTCGGGCTCCGGTGGGACGGACGCCGGAGACCGGGCAACGGCCACCCGGAGACCCACAGGCGGCACCGTCGTCGGTCTCGAGACGGCGCCCGGACTCGATGTCCCGGCCGTCGACGAACTCGAGACAGCTGCCAGGACTAACGCAATGTATCCAGCTATCACGATCGTCGACGCTGCCGGTGCCGACGGCGCCACGGGGACAGTCGAGAACAGCACGACACAGAACGCGACGGACGGCGTCGTCGTCTGATGGTCCGAGCTGTCATCGCGGACGACTCCGCAGTCATGCGCGAAACCCTCGGGAAGATCCTCGAAGCGGGCGGGATCGAGGTCGTCGCTCGAGCCAAAGACGGCCACGAGGCGGTCGAGGCCATCGAGCGGTGTGACCCCGACGTCGCGACCATCGACATTCAGATGCCGGGACTGACCGGACACGAGGTCATCGAGCGGGTGATGGACGAGCATCCGATTCCGATGCTCGTTATCAGTTCGCAGACGACCCGGAACGCGGACGCGACGTTCGACGCGCTCGATGCCGGTGCGGTCGACTTCCTCGCGAAGCCGTCGGGGGACGGCTCGGTCGACATCTGGACGCAGAAGGACACGATCGTCGATCGGGTTCTGGCGGTCGCAGACGCCGACGTGACGAACATGGAGACGGACCGCCCCGACGACGATCGGTCGACGACGATCGACGTCAGCAGCGAGTTCCCGTGTGAACCCACGCTCGTTATCGGCGCGTCGACCGGCGGCCCGCGAGTCGTCGAGCGGGTGCTGTCCGAACTCCCGACGCGAGCAGGATTGCGAATTTTGGTAGTACAACACATGGCAGATCACTACACGAACCGTTTTGCAAAACGGCTCAACGAACGAACCGCGTACGACTTTCGAGAAGCCAGAGACGGCGACACAGTCGGCCCCGGAGAAGGCGTTCTGGCGAAAGGGGGACAACACCTGCTGGTGACCGATTTCACCAACGGCCGACTCACCGTCGCTCACGACGACGGCCCCAAACGCCATAACGTCAGACCGGCCATCGATCCAACAATGGAAACTGCAGCCGAGACGGTCACCGGTAATCTGACCGGCGTCATCATGACGGGCATGGGTGCCGACGGCGCCGACGGGTTGGCCGCGATCAAGAACGCCGGCGGGAAAGCGATCGTTCAGGACGAAGCGACCTCTCGCGTCTACGGGATGCCGAAGGTCGCCGCCGAGCAGGTCGACGTCGACATGGTCTTGCCCAAGGACCGGATCGCCGAGGGAATCACGAACGCCTTCCGGGGGTGGTCGGCATGAGCGACGCGACGAGCACCTTCGTCCAGGAGAGCCAGGAGGACATCCAGAAGCTCAACAACGCCCTGCTCGATCTCGAGGACGATCCGGATCCCGAAAGCTCCGACGCCATCGAGACGGTCTTCCGGGTGGCCCACAACCTCAAGGGCAACTTCGGCGTCATGGGCTACACGACGGCGAGCAACATGGCCCACGCCATCGAGGACCTGCTCGACTGTATCAGAGGCGGCGAGCTCGCGGTCACGCCCGAGCGAATGGACCTCATCTTCAGCGGGGTCGACCTGCTGGCCCAGATGGTCGACGAAATCTCCGAGGACGGGGATACCGAGACGGATCCGGAAGCCACGATCGCGGCGATCCGCGCCTCGATCGACGAGGGCGATTCCGACGGCGAAAGCGGAACCGACGGCGACGCGGCTGAAGCCGACCGCGACGTCCCGATCACCGCCCTCGCCGACGCCGTCGATCTCGAGGATGAAGACCCCGAGACGGAGGTCTACCGGGCCAGTCTCGAACTCGAGGACACGGGCTCGGCGCAGGTCGACGCGATGTTCGTCATCGATTCGACCAGCGACGAGTACGACCTCCTTCAGACCGTTCCCGAAAACGAGCGTCTCGAGTCTAACGACTTCGATTTCGACGGAAGCTTCGACGCGTACGTCGCGACCGACGCGGCCGTCAGCGGCGACGACATCACGGCGTTCTACGAGGAGAATCGGTACGTCGACGGCGTCACCGTCGAGCGGGTGACTGCCGACATCGTCGCCGAACAGACCGACGACGGCGCTGAGGAGGAAGACGACAGCAACGGAACCGGCACGTCGAACGTTACCCACAACAGCAAGGAAGTCGAGTCGATCCGGGTCGACGTCGAACAGGTCGATCAGCTGTACAACCAGGTCGAAGAGATGGTCACGAGCCGGATCAAGCTTCGGAAGATCATCGAGGGTAGCGGACTGGTCGAGGCCGAAGACGAACTCGAGGAGCACGGAAAGATCACCGCGAGTTTGCAGGATACGGTCCTGGAGATTCGGCTGGTTCCGCTGAAGAAGATCGTCGGGAACTTCCCGCGGGTCGTTCGGGACCTCGCTCGCGAACAGGACAAGGAGATCGACTTCCAGATGGAGGGCGTCGACATCGAGATGGATCGCTCGATCCTGAACGAGTTGAGCGATCCGCTGATGCACCTCATCCGGAACGCGGTCGATCACGGGATCGAGTCGCCCGACGAGCGAGAGGCCGCGGGCAAACCTCGCGAGGGAACGATCAAACTCATCGGCGAACGCGATCGAGACCGGGTTTCCGTCACAGTCAAAGACGACGGCGGCGGCCTCGACGTCGAAAAGATCCGGAACAAAGCGATCGAACAGGGCGTCATGGAGGAAGACGAGGTCGCGCTTCTGGACGACTCCGAAGTGTACGACCTGATCTTCCACCCCGGATTCTCGACCACGGACGAGGTGACCGAGGTCAGCGGACGGGGCGTCGGGATGGACGTGGTCAATCAGGTCGTCCGCGGCGTCGACGGCTCGATCAACGTCGAAAGCGAACCCGGCGAGGGGACGAGCATCACGCTGGTGCTTCCCGTCAGCGTCGCCATCGTTCGCGTACTGTTCGTTACCGCGGGCGACGAGACCTACGGCGTTCCGATCAAGAACATCGACGAAATCTCCGAGTTCGAGGACGTCTCCATCGAGTCGGTCGAAGGACGACCGACGATCACCCACGACAACAAGGTGTATCCGCTCCTCTCGCTCGGCGACCGACTCGACATCCCGGACGCGGAACCCGACGAGGACGACATGGTCGTCCGTATCAAAGAGGACGTCAGACAGGTCTATCTGCGGTGTTCTGACGTTATCGGGCAGGAGGAAGTCGTGATCAAACCGTTCGAAGGCGTTCTGAGCGGCGCTCCCGGAATCAGCGGCGCATCGGTGCTGGGCGAGGGCGAGGTCGTGATGATCCTCGACGTGGACACGCTGTAGTCGCGCCTGGCCGCGGTTAACCGCGGGGCCGCTGACCGACCCCCTCGATCAGCGGCTTCGAACGCGAGATCGATCGACGAGTACCGACGGAGACGGAGTTGGTTCACCACACCCGTCTACAGCAGCACCGGCACAGTTTCGCCACAGATGTTACCAACTGACGACGACGGCGGTCGATCGACGGACGACGACGCGGATCCGACCGGTTCGATTCCGATCGGTATCGCCGAATACGCCGTTACCGGCGACGACGTTCCGCTGAAAACCAGCGGACTCGGCTCCTGTATCGGCGTCGCCGTCCACGACGAGTTCGCCGGCGTCAGCGGCCTGTTGCACTTCATGCTCCCGGTCGCTGCCGAGACGACCAGCCAGCAGCATCCGGCCGCGAAGTTCGCCGACACGGGCATCGAATCCATGCTCGCGGAGTTTACCGACCGCGGCGGCGACCCCGCCCGGTCGTGGGCCAAACTCGCCGGCGGGGCGACGATGGTCGAGTTTCACCAGACGGGGCCGCCGATCGGCGAACGCAACGCCACGGCCGTCCGCCGCGAACTCGAGGCCGCGAACGTCTCGATACTGGAGTCGGATTTCGGCGGTTACCACGGCCGATCGATCGAGTTCGATCCGGCGACGGGGATCTTGACGGTTACCAGTGCAGACGGTACGGTACGTCGGCTGTGAACGGTTCTGACCCGCTTTAGCAGCCGTCGGTTGGAAGACGCACAGACCGCGTCGGCTTCCCGATCGCGATACGCTTGGCGTTCGGCACTCGCCCAGAATCTATTTATCTGGCACCACCCTGATTGGCGACAATGCGAATCACTACGGGCGTACCAGGCTTCGACAAACTCGTTGACGGAGGCATTCTCAAGGACCGCCTGTACGTCATCAGCGGCCCGCCGGGGAGCGGCAAGACGACGTTCTGCTCGCAGTTCGTCACGAAAGGAGCGATCGACGGCGAGACGACGCTGTTCCTGACGCTCCACGAATCCCAGGCGGAACTCGTCAACGACATGTCGAACTTCGAGTTCGGGTTCGAACAGGCCGTCGCCTCCGGTCACGTGAAAGTGCTGAACGTCTTCGACAGCGAGGCCCAACGGCTGCTCTCTTCGTCGTCCCGAAGCAGCGGCGAATTCCCTTCAAACGTCGAGAACCTGTCCAACCAGCTCGTCGCGTTCATCGAATCGCGAGGCGTCGACCGGCTGGTCATCGACTCGACGATGCTCCTCGAGTACTACTTCTCGGACGATCTCAACGCCCTGATCAAGTTCCTGACGAAGCTCAAGCGAGCCGACGCCACGGTCCTCCTGATCTCGGAGATGACCGATCCGTCCTCCTACTCCGACGGCCACTATCTGGCCCACGGCGTCGTGTTCATGCACAACTACCTCGAGTCCGGCGGGATGACCAGAGGCGTCCAGATCATCAAGATGCGAGGGACGCGGACCGACTGTGATATCCGAAAGATCGAGTTCACCGACCGCGGACTCCGAGTCGACCCCAGCACGAAGATCCAGACCTGAAATGTACGAAGAAACCTTCGGCACCGACTGGGACGCGGTCGACGGCCGCGAGGAGGCCGTACAGCGCGCGTACGCGCTCGGCGTTGCGACGCGGCTGGACGAGCACCACCCCGGCGAACTCGACCGACTCGCCGAGCAGACCGACTCGACCTACGATCGGAGCTTCGTAAAACTCGCCTACCAGAAGGGCCAGAACCAGGCCGGTCAGATCGCGCTGCAGGTCGACGAGGACGAAGCCGTCTGGGAGGAACTGGTCGAAGAGAAGACCACGATCGAACTGGTCGAACGCTCGGACGGAACCGAGACCGACGGGGAGCAAGACGAGGAGGAGGAAACCGACACGATCCCCGGGGCGATTCGCGGCTTCGACATCGACACGCTTCCCGACGACAGTACCGAGGCCATGAAGCGGCCGGCGTTTCTCGAGCGACACCGTGCGGACGATTCCAACGCGGACGACAACGCCGAACCGACGCTGTTCGGCGACGGTCGGACGGTGTTCGGTCGATCCATGGACAGCGTGCGGGTCGATCGATCGGGAACCGGTGGAGAGCAACGGGACGATAACGACGGGAACGGGACGGATACCTCGGAGACGGAAGGCGAGGACCGCGCCGATGCGGACCGCGACACCGGTGAGTCCGGACGTAGCACCCCATCCGAGAGCGGCGGCGAACGTCCATCCGAGAGCGGCGGCGAACGCGGTAAATCCGAGCGGTCGCCCGGTACCGATGGCGACGGCGACGAATAGCGAATCGACTCGAGTGAGGCTACTCAGGACCGGAGCCAAAGTTCGGGTATCGGTTTCTTTGTGACCGAACCGATCAGTCTACTCTCGTGTTCGTTTCGCCGGTACCGTGACTACCGTTTCGTTGTCACTCACTATTCGGACAATATATAATATCTTAATTACTGTCGTTTTCTATTCACTTATTGTCATTGAACCGTCTCCAGCGCGTTACTCGATTTACCGCGACGCACGATTTTGCTGTTGGTCCAACGGTATCGGAGTGAACAGTCGGTCAAAGTGGGTTTATCGACTGGAACCACGCGTTTCTGGTTGCCCGAACTGCGTACTGGAACAGCCGACCACAATCGTCGGCTGATACCAGTCGAAAACGACTGATAGCGCGACTACAACGCTGTTGGTGGCGACTCGAGATTCCGATTCGACCGTCGTTCTGCTATCGGTTCAGCTATCGTTTGTAAACAGACGATGGCACTGAAGAGTACTGTATTCAGATATGGTATAAACCGAGATATGACAGACATGACTCATGCCGAATTTGGCTCGAGAACCGCCCGTCGGTCTCGAGTCGAGAGCAGGGAACGAGAAACAGCGAGTGGTCCGTTTCAGTTCGGTCGGTGACGAACGGCCCGCGACGCCACGGGTTCCCTATTCGTCTCGAACCGTCGCCTCAGAACGCTCGCAACTCCTCGAGCACGGCTTCGGCGTTGCCGTCGGCGATAACTGACCGGGCCCGCTCGAGGCCCGCTTCGAGCGTGTCGACGTCCCGTCGGGCGTACATCCGGAACGCGGCGTTGAGTGCGATGGCGTCGGCGAACTGGTCGTCGCGCTCGCCGGCGAGCACCGCTTCAGTGATCGACGCCGAGTCGACGGTCACGTCGTCGACCTCGAGGTCTTCGGTTTCCATCTGCATGCCGTACTCGGCGGTTTCGATCTCGTAGTCCTCGAGGTCCGCGCCTGCTTGTGACTCGTCGCCGCTCGCGTCGTCCGAGGCGCTACGCGTCTCGCTTTCGTTCCACTCGGCTACTTTCGTATACCCCGGCCGGATGTCGTCGTACCCCTCCATCCCCTGGAAGAAGATGGCGCGGGAGTAGTCGAGTCGCTCGCTTACGGCGAGCAGGTCGGTCAGTTTCTTCGCGAACGCGAGGTGGTAGAACGAGCCGAGGTGAACGTCGGCGTTCGCGGGGTTGGCGACGGTCTCGACGGTGTTGATGAACGTTCGGACGCCCATCTGATCGCGTCGGTCGTAGAGGTCGTGAACCCCGGGATTGAATTCCGGCTGGTAGTAGAAGCCGAACCCGGTCTCGTCGACCATAGCCGCGCTCTCGGTCGGCTCGAGCGCCGTCCGAACGCCCAGTTCGTCGAGGACGTGTTTGTACGCGGTCGCCTTCTGGGTGGGAACGCGGTCGCCGGAGTGGACGACGACTGGGGTTCCTGCCGCGGCGGCGACGATGCCGGCGCCGACGCCGAGGAGCGCCGAACTGTGCTTGCCGTCGTAGTTCGCGCCGCAGTCGACCGGATCGGCTTCGGGTTCGGCGGTCACGACCGATTCCTTGCGCATGACGTCGGTGTAGGCCGCCAGTTCCTCGGGCGTGTTACGCTTCCAGCGGTTTGCCAGCCAGAACGCGCCGAGCGTGGTGTCGTCCGGTTCGCCCGCCAGAATGCGCTGGAAGGCTTCTCGTGCCTGCTTGCGGTCCATATCCTCGGCGGATTTCGGACCGGAGCCGACGACCGCTGTCAGAAGCCGCCTGAGCGGCCACTCGCCGAACTCCCGGGTTGTCTGAGTCATGGTCCACGGTTGGGACGGACGGCGCAAAAGCGTCCCGCTACCGTCAAGAAGACGGTTCAGTTCGGGACGGGGAGTATGAGCAGCGAACGGCGGATCTCGCGTCTCGAGTTACCGTTGCGCCCACTCCATACCTTCCGAAAATGTGTTCGCCGTGTTCGTCTCGACGCCGGAGATGTCGCTAATCTTGCTCCGCAGCGCCATATTCTTGATCCCGTCGGAAACCATCACCCACTTCGTGATATCGTACTCGAGGCCCATCTTCGCCGCTTCCTGGGCTTTCTCGAACACGTCTTTGCTCAGCGCCTTGTCCATCTTCAGCCACGACAGGTGCGCGTGGACGTCGGGTCTCGATGCCAACGTCTCGAACCGCTGGTTTACCTTCTCGAACTCCGATCGTTCGGTCGGCATACCCTCGGGGAATTCGGCAATGACAACGCCATCCTCGACGTAAAGACTCCACTCCTGTTCCGCGCGCTGACTTTCGGGTTTTCGTTCCGTTTCTGCCATATTAACGGATATCGGGCATGAAAGACTAATCTCGATGGCTACATTGTTAGGGATAAGTTGCGCCTCCGGGTACTCACGACTCGCCGTGCCTGACGAACTCGCGGACCCGTTCGACCGGCTCGGGGACTCTCGGCGCGATGAGGGCTCGAGTCGGTAACGAAGAGGATCGTTCCAAAGGCTCGAGTCGGGGTCCAAAGAAAACACGAAGCATGTAGCGTCTTTCCGTCCCAAAGTCCGCGTATCGCGTCATATGCGAATGCGAAAACGAATACGAGTCCACTGACAAGCCTCGCGCCACCGTACGCGGGGCAATTAACACAGCCGAACCGATGGGGAGACCGATTACCGACTCGACCGACGGTCAGGCCTGCAGCGACGATCAGCGCGGACGCTGATCGAGGGCCCCGTCGACGAGTTCGATCGGCGTCGGCGGCTCGTCGGTCGATCCGGATCGGTGCTCGAGTTGGGTGCGACAGGAGGCCCCCGGTGCGACAACCCGGTCGCCCTCGCTGTCGTCGACCTGTTCGTACAGAATCGAGGCGATTGCGTCGCTCATCGAGGCGTGTTCGGCCTCGTAGCCGAAACTGCCGGCCATGCCACAACAGCCCGAATCGAGCGGGTCGACGGCGTAGCCAGCACGCCGGAGGACGCCGACGGCGTGGTGGTCCTTCCGCGTCGCTTTCTGGTGGCAGTGGCCGTGGTAGGTGAGAGACCGGTCGGCCGCGTCGGCGTCGAACGCGATCGCTTCGTCCAGTCGGAAGGTGTCGAGGTACTCGCAGACGCCGTACGTGGCCCCGGCGAGGCGCTCGGCCGACTCGTCCGAGAGGAGATCGAGGTAATCCGCCTGCACCATGACGGCGTCCGAGGGCTCGATGACGACTACGTCCCAGCCGTCCGCGACGAGCGGCGCGAGGGTCCTGACGTTCTCGCGGGCGGTCTTTCGAGCCTGATCGAGAAAGCCCTTCGAGAACGCCGGGCGACCGGTATCGCCGAGTTCGTCGGGGACCGTGACGTGGACGTTGGCGGCCTCGAGCACCCGGACGGCGGCCTTTCCGGCCTCGGGATGGCTGTGGTTGGTGTAGGTGTCGGGGTAGAGCACCACCTTGCGGTCGGCCTCGTCTACGCTCACCCGCGGGCCGCCACGCCGATCGAACCAGTCCCGGAAGGTTGTCGCGTGGAACGTCGGCAGCGGACGACTCGAGTCGATCCCCACCGTCGCCTCGAGCAGCTTGCGGGCTCCCGGGAGCTTGGCTGTGGCGTTCGAAAACGGCGCGAGCCGACTCCCCCACTTCGAAAGCCGGGCGACGTTTGCAAAGAGCCGATCGCGCAGCGTCGCGCCGTTTCGCTGGTGGTACTCGTGGGTCACTTCGGCCTTGAGCTTCGCCATATCGACCTCGCTCGGACAGTCGATGGCACAGCCTTTACAGCCGATACAGAGCCCCATCACTTCCTCGACGAACTCGTCCGAAACGGCCTCGTCGGGCTCCAAATCACCGCTCATCGCCTGCCGAAGCGCGTTCGCTCGGCCCCGGGTGCTCGTGATCTCCTCGCGGCTCGCGCGGAAGGTCGGACACATCACGCCGCCGGTGGTCTCCTGCTCGCCGCGACAGCCGCCACAGCCGTGACAGAGTTCGACCATCCCCTGCATCCCGTTGTCGGCGTGCCACTCGAGTTCCGGTTCGAAGCCGGCCTCGAACTCGTAGTCGGGATCGAACCGCAGGTGCTCGCGCAGATCGGTCGGGTTCTCGTCCCGAAAGACGACCTGCCCCGGGTTCAGGATCCAATCGGGGTCGAACGCCGTCTTGAGGTCCTGAAACGACTGCCAGAGCTCCTCGCCGTAGCGTTTGCGGTTCCACTGGGTGCGAGCGCGGCCGTCGCCGTGTTCGCCCGAGACCGATCCGCCCAACTCGACCACGAGGTCGGTCACGTCGTCCGCAATGCCGTGGAGTTGGTCCAGTCCGATCTCGGTCTTCGTATTGACGAGGGGTCTGACGTGGAGCACGCCCGGTCCGGCGTGGGCGTAGAAACTCGCGTAGGTGTCGTGAGACTCGAGGATCCCCTCGAATCGCTCGACGAACTCGGGCAGGTGTTCGGGTGGAATCGCGGTGTCCTCGATAAACGAGATGTGCTTCTCGTCGGTCGTCCGCGAGAGCAGGATCGGAAGCCCGGACTTGCGGAGCTTCCAGAGCTGGGCGCGTTCGTCCTCGTCGTAGGCCTCGAGGGCCTCCAGAGCGAGCGGGTCGGCGTCGCTTTGAGGAGAATCTGCGGGTGGCTCCCCGGCCGGCATCGCCGACGGTGCGCGATCGGCGAGCAGTCCGGCGACCTGCGCTTTGCCGTGGTTCGGGTCCTCGGCGTAGAACTCGACCAGGAGGACGGCGTTCGTGCCGTCGGGGAGCATCTCGGTGACCGGACCGAACTCCGCGGTGTCGCGCGCGAGATCGATCAGGATGTCGTCCAGCACCTCGACTGCAGCGGGGTCGTGGGCGAGGATGTGCTCGACGTCCCGCATCGCCTGGTGGAGGTCCGGATAGCACAGCAGCGAGACGGCCTTCGTGTTCGGCACGGGCTCGAGCGAAACCGTCGCCTCGGTGACGATGGCCAGCGTCCCCTCGCTGCCGGCCAGCAGGCGCGCGAGGTTGACGGTGCCCGCCTCGCCGGTGTCCTCTCCGCCGGGCATCGTCTTCCCGCGAGCCTCCGCGACGAGCCGATCGAGGTTGTACCCCGAGACGTTCCGTTTGAGGTCGGGATAAGTCTCCTCGATTCGGTCCGCGTCCGCCTCGAGAATGTGATCGATCTCCGCGTAAATGCGCCCCTCGAGATCGCCGTCGGAATCGGCGCGGTCGCCGATTTCCTCGAGCGTCACCTCGCCGAAGGTCGTCACGGTGCCGTCGGCGAGGACGGCTTCGACCTCCTCGATGTAGGCGTCGGTCTTCCCGTACTGCAGCGAGTGCGAGCCCGTCGAGTTGTTCCCGATCGCGCCGCCGATGGCACTCTTATCGCCCCACGCGGGGTCGGGGGCGAACTTCAGGTCGTGCTCGGCGAGCGTCTCGTTCAGCGTCCCCAGGACCGTTCCCGGCTGGACCGTTGCCGTCTGCCCGTCCGGATCGATCTCGAGGATCTCGTTCATGTACCGCGTGAAGTCCAGCACGACGGCGCGGTTGACCGTCTGGCCAGCGAGACTCGTTCCGCCGCCGCGCGGGAGGACCGGAATCTCCCGTCTGGCGCAGTACTCGACGATGCCGACGACGTCGGCGGTTGACTGCGGGAACGCAACCGCTATCGGCGTCATTTCGTAGGCGCTTGCATCCGTCGCGTACAGTTCGCGCGAATAGGAGTCTGCCCGAACGTCGCAGTCGACGAGTCGTTCGATGTCGTCGACCAGCGCCGGGCGATCGACCTCGTCGCTCCGATAGTCGTAGTTCGCACGCCGGTCGGCGGCCGGGTCGGCGCTCGGCTCCAGAGACATACCTGTCCATTGCTCCCAAGCGGCTAAAAGCGTCGGCATTAGCGAACCCCCCAACCGCTTTCGGGGCCGATCGATTGGGCGAATTTCCGTGGATTACCGATCAGCACGTCACCGATCGGTTCGGACGGTAACGAGCGACCCGGCTTCGCAAGGTGGTTGCTCGTCTCGATGCTGGGCGACTCGAGTCCGAACTCGAGTTCAAGTATGCGCTCCGAAGAGACCGAATCAGGCAGTGTCGCCGTCTCGCCGTACCCCGCGTTTCCGCCGTCTTTCTGACACCCCACGTTTCCGTCGTTTCCGCATCACCACACACCGGCTTTCCGTCGTTTCGTATTCGACTGATACTGCTGTTCGGAGACCGGAGATGGAGCGGCCTGCAGTCTACGAAGAAACGGTTTAGTAGTTCATAAATCCGCTATGGAACTGCCATCAATATACCTGCCAGTTTGATTAGTCTCGTTCTATCCAGATACGTCTGCTGTTGTTCGGGCACGTGTGGTAGAGTACTTTTGGCCGTATGAACCGGCATACAAGTCGATATGCCTTCGATTCACAAACGGGCGGCGTGACTACTGACGCATATTTGCATACGAGCAACGGAGAAGCGGAAAGATCTAATCGATTCGAGTCGTTCAGAATTCAAAATATGAACTGTTCTCCAGTTTCCGGGTGAGTTGTACCTACCTGTAATTGGGATCTGAGTCAGATCCGTGAGGGCGGCCGACGGATTTACTTGCCGGACCAATCTTGCATTCGGGCATCCTCGAGGATCGTTTCACGAACGACCTGCGGATCCTCGATGAGCCGATTCTGCAGGTGGATACCGCCGGCGCTTCCCTTGTTGATCTTCTCGATTTCGACGACGCCGAGGAACGCCTGTTCCTTCAAGATATCACGAAACCGACGGACCGACAGGGTGTCGATATCGAGGTGGCCACAGATCCGCTCGTACTGGTCGTAGACGCGACTCGTGAGAAAGGCGTCGTCGCTTGCGTTGACGCTTAGCTCGGTCAATGCGAGTAGCGCGGCTTTCGCCTGCGTGGGAGCGCCGTTGACGAGTTCCCGAAAGCGGTCTTTTTCGGCGTGTTGTTGGGCCTGCCGGACGTGTTCCTCTCGGACCATCTCCGCTTCCTCTTCGTAGGCGACCTCGCCGGCGTGGCGAAGAATATTGATCGCCTTCCGCGCGTCTCCGTGTTCCTGGGCGGCAAAAGCGGCGGAGAGCGGGATCACGTCCTCGGAAAGGATGCCGTCCTGAAAGGCGTCCTCCCGATTGAGCATGATTTCGCGGAGCTGATTCGCGTCGTAGGGCTTGAAGAACAACTCCTTGTGCTGGAAGCTACTCTTCACTCGTTCGTTTAAATTGTCAACGTACTGGATCCGGTTACTGATCGCGATCACGCCGATGCTGCAGTCGATTTTCCCCGCCTCCTCGGCTCGAGAGAGTTTCATCAATACGCTGTCGTCGTTCATCAGGTCGATCTCGTCGAGGATGATGATCACCGAATCGAACTGCGCGTCGAGCGTCTTCCAGAGGAGTTTGTAGTATTTCGACGTACTGAGACCGGTGTGGGGAACCGTAATATCGGTCTTCGATTCGTCGTTCAGTTTTGCGGCGAGGGAAGAGATCGCCTGCGTCTCCGTGTTGTCTTCCGCACAGTCGATGTACGCGATTCCGATATCGACACTCGAGTCGGCCGCATTTTGCGCGCGCTGGCAGACGTGTCTCGAGACGAGGGATTTTCCAGCCCCGGTTTTCCCGTAGATCATTACGTTCTCCGGAGAGTAGCCGTGGACGGCACCGTTCAGTCGTTTCGCCAGTTTCGAGATCTCTTCGTCGCGACCGACGATCCGATCGGCCTCCGGGACGTGGCCGATTTTCAGGAGATCCTTGTTCGAGAAGATCCGATGGCCGGAGTTAAAGAGCGGATCGTCGACAGAATCCGATGAAGAGTCAGACGTCATCTACGACGAACGATGTGAACGGGGGCTGTATAAAACTATTGAAACCAGCCACCCCGTGTTTCCGACGTTATTTCGACGATCTCGAGGGATAGATGGTCCAAATGACTAAAGCCGAATAATTGATGAGACAACCTCGTTTCCGACGTAACGCAGATAGATGGCCGACTGCAGCGGGGTGGGGAGAACGTGGGTTTACCCACACACCCCACGTTTCCGTCGTAATTTGAGTGGAGGGGCCCTGGTTTCAGAGATCGACTCGAGGTGGCTGTTTCGGAAAATCACAGCACAGCGTGACGTATTGGGAGAGAGGCGGCGTGGATACCGAACGCACGAGAACCGTCGTTTCAGCGATCGAAACGACTGGTATGTCGTTTCTGATAGCGACCAGTTTACTGGGCTATTTCTATCTTATTCACTTTAATCTATCTTTTGCAGTGTAGAGCTGCAGCGATCGGTTCGATACGCTGTCTTTCAAACAGTCACTAGCTGCACCATGGTCGCTGCTACCCCCTTCTACCTTCTTGGAGAAACGACGGAAACGTGGGGGGTGGGTGCGACATCGACAAGAGACGTCTCGAGTTACTCTCACGAGGGACGTCTCGAGTTGCTCTCACGAATATTGACTACCTGTTGTCCCAGTCCGTTGTCGGTCGGTCCAGCTATCGGCCCATCCACCTATCCGCCCGTCCGCTCATCCCTACCAACCATCCGATCACCGATCGGCCACCGTCACGATACGTCGGAAACGTGGGGTGGGTGTCCGTCTCGTGGGACGCCCTCACTCGTCGTCCCAGTCGCCGCTCATACCGACGCGTTCGCCGTCCTCCCAGACGTAGTAGCCCTCGCCGGTCTTCTTCCCGAGGTTGCCCGCGCGGACCTTCCGGCGAAGCGACTGCGGCGGTTTGAACCGCTCCCCTAGCTCTTCGCGGAGGTGTTCGGCGATGTGTAGCCGGACGTCGAGTCCGACGTGGTCGGTGAGCTCGAGCGGGCCCATCGGGTGCCCGTAGCCGATCTCCATCCCCTCGTCGATATCGGCCGGGCTGGCGACGCCCTGCTCGACCATCCGAATCGCCTCGAGACCGAGCGCGATCCCGAGTCGCGAGGTGGCGAAACCAGCCGTATCGCGGACGACGACGTCTTCCTTTTCGATGCTCCGGACGTAGTCGACGGCGAACGCCTCGGTGCGTTCGTCGGTCTGCTCGGCGACGATGATCTCCACCAGATCCATGATGTGTGGCGGGTTGAAGAAGTGCAGGCCGACGGCGCGCTCGGGGTGTTCGAGCGCGCTGGCCATCTCGGTGACCGACAGCGAGGACGTGTTCGAGGCGATAACGGTGTCCTCGCTCGTGGCGTCCTCGACGTCCGAGAACACGTCCTTCTTCAGGCCCATGTCTTCGGGTACGGCCTCGACGACGAGGTCGGCGTCCGCGACGGCGCTTTCGAGGTCGACCATGCCCTCGATGCGCTCTAAGGCAGCCTCCATCTCCTCCTCGGAAAGCTTGTCCCGGTCGACCCCACCCTGCAGGTTATTGCGGATCCCGTCGAGACCGTCCTCGACGAACTCCTCTTCGATGTCCCGGAGGACGACGTCGTGGCCCGCCATCGCGGATACCTGTGCGATCCCGTGGCCCATGCTCCCTGCGCCGAGCACTGTGACTTGCATGTGTGAGTACACTCGAGAAACGATCAAAAACGTTCCTCTCTCGAGATGTCCGGCAACACTTTCTCGAGCGCCGAGTGCCGGTCGCGGAACCGTTACGTTCGCGGACCCGTTGTCGTTCGCGGACCCGTTGCTGTTCGCGAGATCCTGCTGCTCGCACTCGCCGAGAGTACGGCCAACGGGACAAAACGAGGGCGTTCGGACGCGGAGCCGACACCGTAATCCCGGCGCGCTGGACCGCGACGGCTCCAGGCCGAAGAACGGAGCTACTTTACCCCCGAACGACGACACACAGTCACAATGAGCGACCAGCAGCCGATGCCAGTGCCAGTGATCGTCCACGCAGTCCGGACGCCCCAGGGCAAACACGGCGGCGTCTTCGCCGAAACCGGCAGCGAGGAGCTCTCCGTCCCGCTCGTCGACGAGATGCTCGAGCGAACCGGGCTCACGGGCGAGGACGTCGACGACATCCGCTGGGGATGTGCAAAGCAGGTCGACGAGCAGAGCAACAACATCGCCCGCGTTATCGCCCTGCTCTCGGAGTTGGGCGAGAGCGTCCCGGGAACGACGATCGACCGGCTCTGTGCCTCCTCCGCGGAGGCGATCATGAGCGCGAGCGACGCCATCCGGGCGGGCCAGCGTGAGGTCATCGTCGCCGGCGGCGTCGAGAACATGTCCCGCACTGAGCGCCGGAAGGGGATCGGCTCCTACGACGGCATCGCCGAACAGTACGACGCGGCCGGCCTCGCGATGGGCCAGACCGCAGAGAAGGTCGCCCGCGAGTACGACATCTCCCGCGAGCGTCAGGACGAGTACGGCGCCCGAAGCCAGCAGCGCGCCGTCGAGGCGACCGAGGCGGGCAAGTTCGACGACGAGATCGTTCCGATAGACACCGGCGAACGGACCGTCGAGGAGGACGAAGGACTGCGCCCCGGCACGACCACAGAGAAAATCTCGAATCTGCCGCCGGCCTTCGAGGAGGACGGCACCGTCACCGCTGCCAACGCCTCGCAGGTCTCTGACGGCGCCGCGGGCGTCCTGATCACGAGCAAGGAGTTCGCAGAAGAGAACAACCTCGAGATCAGCGCCGAACTCGAGGCCCACAACGTCGCGGGCGTCGATCCGACGGTGATGGGGATCGGCCCCGTCCCCGCCGTCCGCGGCCTCTGGGAGCGCAACGGCCGCTCGGCTGCGGACTACGACCGCGTCGAACTCAACGAGGCCTTCGCGAGCCAGACGCTGTACTGTCAGGACGAACTCGGCTTCGACGACGACCAGTTCAACGTCAACGGCGGGGCCATCGCCATCGGCCACCCCCTCGGCGCGTCGGGCGCTCGCCTGCCGGTTTCGCTGATCCACGAACTCGAGCGGGAGGGCGGCGGTCTCGGCCTCTCGACGATGTGCGTCGGTTACGGACAGGGTGCCGCCCTCGAACTGCGAGTGCCCGAACAGTAACCGCTGGTGGGTACCAAGAGCCGCGAAAAAGCCGCAGAATCGAGTCCCGATCCCGCTCTAGAAGATCTGGTCGGCGATGATGTTCTTCTGAATCTCGCTGGTGCCCTCGTAGATCTTCGTGATGCGGGCGTCACGGTAGTAGCGCTCGGCGGGGTAGTCCGTGACGTAGCCCGAACCGCCGTGGACCTGTACGCCCTCGTCGGCGACCTCGACTGAAATCTCGCTCGCGAACAGCTTCGCCATGCTCGAGTACTGCGCGGCGACGTCCTGGTTGTTCTTTTCGACCTGGCTGGCGGCGCGGTAGGTCAGCGACCGGGCGGCCTCGACCTTCGTCGCCATCTCGGCGATCTTGTGCTCGATAGCCTGGAACTCTTTGATCTTCTGGTCGAACTGCTCGCGCTCGTTGGCGTACTCGATGGCGGCGTCGAGGGCACCCTGGGCGGCACCGACGGCCTGGGCGGCGACGCTGGTGCGGCCGGCGGCGAAGAACTCCATCAGCTGGTAGAAGCCCTTGTCGACCTCGCCGATGACGTTCTCCTCGGGGACGCGAACGTCGTCGATGACGACCTCAGCGAGGTCGGAGGCACGGATACCGAGTTTGTTGGTAATTTTGTCGGTCGTGACGCCGTCGGTGTCCATCTCGACGAGGAAGGCGGTGATGCCGCGGTGGCCCTCGTCGGGGCTCGTCTTGGCCATCAGAACGCCGACGTCGGCGACGGTCCCGTTCGTGATCCACATCTTGTTTCCGTTCAGGACGTACTCGTCGCCGTCTTTCTCGGCGACCGTTTCAATACCGGCGACGTTCGACCCGTGTGCGGGCTCGGAGATCATCGAACAGGAGGCGGTCTCGCCGTTGGCGATCTTCGGCAGCCACTCCTCTTTCATCCATTCGTCGCCGAACTCGAGGATCATGTTCGTCCCGAAGCCAGCGGAGCCGACCGCAGAGCCGATCCCGGGATCTGCGCGCCAGAGTTCCTCGGTGACGATCGTGCTCGAGATCTTGTCCATCCCAGCGCCGTCGTACTCGAGGGGGATACTCGGCGCGACGAAGTCGTACTCGGCGGCCTTCTTGCGGATCTCTTCGGGATACTTGTGCTCTCGGTCGTGTTCCTCGGCGACCGGTGCCATTTCGTTTTCACCGAATTCGCGAACTGCCTCGCGAATTGCCTCGTGCTCGACGGACAGCGTAAATGCCATACGTGATTATTGTGGGCAGGTGCCAAAATAGCTTCGATATATTCAACAGTTGCAAAGTATATCCGCAAGCCTGCTAACGTTGTAAAGCCAGCTGGGCGATGCGACTCTCGAAGCCGAGACAAACGCCGTGGTCGGACCGACTCACAGCGACCGGCCGAGGACTACTCGTCCTCGTCGCGGAGTTCGAACTTCTGAACCTTGCCGGTGGTCGTCCGCGGCAGCGTTTTCACGAACTCGACCTCGCGGGGATGTTTGTACGCCGCGAGGTTCTCGAGGCAGTACTGCTTGATGTCTTCGGGCGTCGCCTCGACGTCCGACGAACCTCCACCCGCTGCGCTCGCGGGGACGACGAACGCCTTGACGGTCTCGCCGCGGCGCTCGTCCGGTACGCCGACGACGGCGGCGTCGGCGACGTCCGAGTGCTCGAACAGCAACTCCTCCACTTCCCGCGGGTAAACGTTGTAGCCGCCGGTGACGATCATGTGCTTCTCGCGGTCGACGACGTAGAAGAAGTCGTCTTCGTCCCAGTAGCCGATGTCGCCGGTGTGGAACCAGCGCTTGCCGCCGTCTTCGGTGAACGCCTCCTCGTTGGCCTCGGGCAGACCGTAGTACCCCTCCATCACGTTCGGGCCGTGGATGACGAGTTCGCCCGTGATCTCGTGGAGGTCCGCTTCGTCTTCGTCGATCGGTCCCTCCTCGACGCGGGGCACTTCCGCAAAGTCCTCAGCAACGATCTTGGCCTCGACGCCCTCGAGCGGCTGACCGATGCTGCCCTTCCGGCGGTTTTCGTTCGTGTTCGCGTGGGTGACCGGACTCGTCTCGGTCAGCCCGTAGCCCTCGTTGAGCTGGACGCCCCAGCGGTCTTCGAACCGCTCGAGGACCTCGAGGGGGAGACTCGAGCCGCCCGAATTGGCGAACCGGAGCGCCTCGAACTCGTACTCGTCGGCGTCGGGCTGATTGATCATGTCGTTGAACATGGCGGGAACGGCGAACATGATTGAAATCTCGTCGTCCTCGAGTTGGTCCATCACCGCCGGCGCGTCCCACTCGGGAACCGGGTAGTAGGTGCCGCCACTGTACATGGCCCCGTTCATCACGACGGACATCCCGTAGATGTGAAACAGCGGCAGCGTGCCGATGAGCCGGTCGGAGGACTGGAACCCGCCCGGCGGAACGTCCGCGTTGGCCCGCGTCGTAAAGGCGAGGTTGTGGTGGGTGAGCAGAACGCCCTTCGGCGTGCCGGTCGTCCCCGACGTGTACGGCTGGACCGCGATGTCGTCGTCCGCCCGGTCCACGACCGGTTTGGTCTCGTCGGCGAGGAACGCGTCGAACTCGGTGACACCGTCGACGTCGGCACCAGCCTCGCGAGACGGCGTCTCGCCGACGCTAACGATCTGTTCGACGTCTGTGTCGCCTTGCACCTCGAGGACGTTCGGAACGAGGTCGGCGAGCGCGACGACCGCCTTCGCCCCGCTGTCGCCCAGCATGTGGCTGATCTCTCGAGCCTTGTACTGGGGATTCATCGGGACGATGATGCCGCCGGCGCGCAGGGTTCCGTAGAAGGCCGTCACGAACTGCGGCAGGTTCGGCAGGTAGACCCCGACGCGGTCCCCCTCGCCGATGCCGCGGTTCTCGAGCGCCTGAGCGAACCGTCCGGCCCGATCCCAGAACTGCTTGTAGCTCAGTTCGGTCCCGTCGTAGGCGATCGCCGGCGACGCCGGCTGTCGCTCGACGGTCTCAGCGACGGCTGTCACGAGATTGCTCATACGGTACGTGAATCGGCACAATCCAGTAAAACGATTGCGAATCGGGACGGTCAGGGAGACCGCCAGTCCGACGCCGACGGACCGCGGACGCGCTCGATGTCGTAGCCGATCAGATACCGCGCTCGCAGGAGCAACAGGACGATCGTCGCCGCTGCGACGGTCTGAACGGCCATCCCGAGGGTCCCCGCCACGGTCGAGCCGAACATGGCGGCGAACCCGGCGGTAACGTAGAACGTCCGGACGGGCAGCGACAGCTCCCGGGCCCCGTCGAAGCCGACCGTGGCGACGATCAGCCCAATGGTGCCGGCGAGGACGACCGGGAACGCGAACACCGTCATCGAACTCCACTCGATAAGACTGTTGTTCGCCACGAACGCGAACGGGATGACGAAGCCGGGGGCACCGATACGCAGCGCCTGCACGCAGGCCGTCATGAAGCTCGTCCCGGCGATTCGCGAGCCGACGGCGACGGAGATCGCGACCGGCGGTGTGATCGCGGACAACATCGCGAAGTAGAAGACGAACATGTGGGTCGTCAGCTCCGGAACGGCGAGTTCGGTCACCGCGTCCGCGATCAGGAACGCGACGAGAATGTACGCCGCCGGCGTCGGCATCCCGAGGCCGAAGGCGATACTCGCGATCATCGCGAGCACCAGGACGAGCGCCAACCCGCCGGTGAACCCGAGAACCGACACGTCCGCGAAGCCGATGATTCCCGCACCGAGACGTCCGGTTAGTCCGCTCGTCTCGAGCAGTTCGACGATCAGCCCCATCGCCGCGAGCACGCCCACGAGCGGGGCCATCTCGATTCCGCCCTGATACAGACCTTCGACGGACTGTTTCGACGTTTTCGCGAGCGAGCGATAGGAGGATGCGCCGACCCCACCGGCCGTCGAACCGATCGACCGAGTGCTTTCGTCCGCAGGGTCGTCCGAACGGGCGTTTCCGCCGCCCAGTTTGGACCGGATCACCTCGTCGACGCTGAAGACGTCGATGAGGTAATTTCGGACGAAGATGACGCCGATAATCGTCAGGATCGTGTAGAATCCCGCCGTCAGCGGCGTGAACCGAAGGACGATGAGCGTGTACAACAGGACGAACAGCGGAATCACGAAGTGGATCCCGCGCAGGAGAACCCGCCAATCGAACGGCGAGAGGTCGGTCGTCGTCCAGCCGAACTTGAGGATGGAGAAGTGCACGGCCAGACAGACGCTCAGGTAGAACAGCGCCGCCGGAATCGTCCCGGCCTGGACGACCTCGAGATACGGGATCCCGATGATGTCGGCCATGAGGAACGCGGCGACGCCCATCACGGGTGGCAGCATCTGCCCACCGGCGGAGGCGACGGCTTCGATCGACGCCGCGTAGTCGTCGCGAACGCCCTGGTCCTGAATCATCGGGATCGTGAAGCTCCCGGTCGTCGCCGTGTTTGCCGCCGCGCTCCCGGTGATCGAACCCATGATCATACTCGAGATGACCGCGATCTGGACGACGCCGGTTCGCAGCGTGTTGCCGAGTTCCGTCCCGACCGATCGGATGTACTCCATGAGGCCGTAGGCCTTGGCGATCCCGGCGAACATGATGAAGATCGCAACCCACGTCGAGCCGATACCCATGATCGTGCTGTCGTAGATCCCGGATTGGACGCCGAGGGCCGCCTCCTCGACGATCCCCGTGATATCCTCGCCCGACCACGCCAACAGGTCGGGAAGGAACGGTAACGTACTCACCGCGGCGTGGGAGTACACGATCGCGAAGATCGCCACGGAGGCGATTATCCATCCGAACGCCCGGCGCGTTGCATCGGTGACGAGCACGATCAACGCCGCACCGACGATGTGGTCCGCCGTCGTGAAGCCGAGGATGTGTGCATCGCCGTCGAGGCGGCTAAACTCCCCGTAGATATACGCCATCGTGACGAGCGCGAGGAGCGCAAACGCGATCGCGAGGTACGGATCGAATCGCCCGTACACTCGCTTGAACGACTGAATCCCGCTCGAGATCCGCTGACTTTTGAGACCCAGATCGTCGAGCAGCGAGACTCGTTCGGGTGGCTCCTGAAACGCTTCGGAGTCGACGTCGTCGTCCGTCTCCCCGTCGGCTGCGGAATCGTCCCGTTCCCCGCCGAACTGTCGGCGAGCGTAATCCAGATAGTAGACCGCAAGCCCCCACCCGGTAAAGAGGACGACGTACTCCGCCCGTTCGGCAAACACGAGCTGTGGCGGAACGAACGCTCGAAGCGAGACGCCGAAGACGTTCAAATTCGTCAGAATGAAAAACGCGTAGTAGATCGTAAACACCGTAAAAAGGGCTGCCATCGCATACGTAATGCCGTCTAGCAGCCGGAGGGGCGTCAGTCGGCCGAAACGAGAACTAAGGGAAGCCATCGGTCGTTAGTTGTCCAGCGCGTGTTCGAGTGCGCGCTCGAGGCCGGGCGCGGTGCCGGAGCCACTCGGAGTCGGCGAGACGGTCATATCGTCCTCGATGTCGGAGAGCGTCTCGAGATCCATGTTATTCGTGATGAAGAACCACGGCAGATCGTAGTAGTGGAAGACCTGCACCAGCTCGAAGTCGAGTTCGTCGAACGGTTCGACGTCTTCGCGGAACTCCCGTGCGGTCCAGTTCTGGAGGAAGCCCATCTCGATGTCTTCGGATTCGATATCTCCGATGTTCTCTTCCGTGCCGTCGCTGGTCTGGGCCTCGACGGCATACTCGTCGAGATGGTCGTTCATGACCGCGGCCAACGCCTCGTTTGCGGTGTAGCCCGTCGTTCCCGATTCGGAAGTTTTCATCCGGATCGTGTCGTTTTCGACCGACTCGTCGGGTTCGTCAGCGCGTTCGAACTCGTCGCTCCAGACGTCCAGTTCCTCCTCGTAGAAATCCGCTGCGGCCGGATGGAACGGAATCCCTTCGTACGCGTTCTCCACCCAGAACTCCGGATCGGCGTGGTAGCCGAAGATTCCGAACTGATCGGCGAGCTCCTCCCGGACCTCCCACATGGTCTCGAGATACGCGTAGACGAGATCGTAGTCCAGTTCCGCTTTCGCGACGAAGTTGTACGCGAACGTCGGACACGGAATCTCGCCAGGAACGTGAACATCGTCGCTGTCCGCACCTTCCATGACCTCCATGTTCGTCTCCTCACTGAGTAGCGTCTCGTCGTCCGCCCACGCATCGCTCGTCTCGTCCGTCACGTCGAGAACGCGAAGTTCGTCGGTCGACCCGGCAGCTTCCTGCAACCACGACGGCGTGATCTCGAAGTTCATCAGCGTCCCGACGCCGACGTCCAGTTGCCCCTCGTTCAACGCACTCCCCTGTTCGGAGAAACTCACGCTGATTCGTTCGTATCCACCGCCGCCGTTTTCGTCGCCGAAACAGCCGGCGAGCGCCGCGGTGGTGCCGACACCGGCCGCTGCGAGAAACGATCGTCGAGACTGTGCGCTGGAAAAGCTGCCGCTGTTATCTCCCATGCCAACAGAATCGCTCCTGATAGAATATAATAGTAACTGTCCGCAACTGGTAGTATTAATATAATCACAACTACGGAACGTGGTTTCGCTGGAGCGTGGGTTCGACGGAGACATGGAGGGTACGACCGAAATTGTATTCTCGCGTAACGGGGCACAGACCACAATACCTATTGTGCCGATTACGCACATAGAGAGTATGCTGGACTTCGTTCAACTCGAGGACGACCTCGGCCAGGAAGAGCGCATGATCCGTGACACCGCCCGAGAGTTCGTCGAGGAACACGTCAAACCCGACATCGGCGAGCACTTCGAGAACGGTACGTTCCCGAAAGAGCTGATTCCGAAGATGGGCGAACTCGGCTTCTACGCCCCGAACCTCGAGGGGTACGGCTCGCCGAACGTCTCGGAAACGGCCTACGGGCTCCTGATGCAGGAACTCGAGGCGGGCGACTCGGGGCTGCGTTCGATGGCCTCGGTGCAGGGTGCTCTCGTCATGTATCCGATTCACGCGTACGGGAGCGAGGAACAGAAAGAGGAGTGGCTCCCGGCGATGGGACGGGGCGAAGCGATCGGCTGTTTCGGCCTGACTGAGCCCGAACACGGCTCGAACCCCTCGGCGATGGAGACCCACGCTGAACGCGACGACGAGGGTTACGTTCTCAACGGCTCGAAGACGTGGATCACGAACTCGCCGATCGCGGACGTCGCGATCGTCTGGGCGCGGGACCGATCCGCCGAGGACGACCCCGTTCGCGGTTTCCTCGTCGAAACCGACCGCGACGGCGTCAGTACGAACAAGATCACCGAGAAGCTCTCTCTGCGCGCGTCGATCACGGGCGAGATCGGCCTCAACGACGTCTACGTCCCGGAGGAGAACGTCCTGCCGGGCGTCGAGGGGATGAAGGGGCCGCTGTCCTGTCTGACCCAGGCCCGCTACGGGATCGCCTGGGGAGCCGTCGGCGCCGCTCGAGACTGCTTCGAGGAGGCCCGCCAGTACGCGAAAGACCGCGACCAGTTCGGCGGTCCGATCGGTCGGTTCCAGCTCCAACAGCGTAAACTCGCGGAGATGGGGACCCAGATCACCCTCGCGCAGCTGCTCGCCTACCGACTCGCCGAACTCAAAGAACGCGGCGAGATGCGGCCACAACACGTCTCGATGTCGAAACGCAACAACGTCCGAACGGCCCGGGATCAGGCCCGGATCGCGCGCGAGATGCTCGGCGGTAACGGCATCACCACCGACTACTCGCCGATGCGCCACATGGCCAACATGGAGACGGTCTACACCTACGAGGGAACCCACGATATCCACACGCTCGTCCTCGGCGAGGAGTTCACCGGTATCCCGGCCTACGAGTAACGTCCGACTCTCCCGATCTGGCCCGAAAGCTGAACCGATCTTTTGCGATAGAACTCGGCGTTCCGCATACCGAAACGCGATCGAGTTTGCCTCGCCGATCCCGCGTCTGTTCCGCAGAGCAATCGCTCCGTTTCACCATCCGGAACATTGATCCCGTCGGTCCCACATGATCGCATATGGGCATGGACGAGGGGGACGAAACCGATGCGGGCGTTTCGACGACGCGCAAGACGTTCGACATTCTCGAGGCGCTCAAAGTCGAAGAAGGGGTGACGATCACGGATCTCACGCGACGAACGGGGTTGAGCAAAAGTACGGTTTACCGCCATCTCACGACACTGACCGACATGGGGTACGTGGTCGAACGGGATGGCGACTACTACATCGGGTTCCGACTGGTCGAGATCAGTGAACAGGCTCGAACCCGGAAAACGGGGTATACGGCTGCAAAGCGGAAGGTGTTCGAACTGGGACAGGAGACGGACGAACGGGCGATCTTCATCGTCGAAGAGGAGGGTGAGGCCGTCTACGTCCACCGGTACGGCAGCCTTTCGGACACGATGATCGGCAAACGTCGGCCGCTTCACTCGCTGGCTTCGGGGAAGGTGATCCTCGCCGAGTGGGACGACGACCGAGTCGCCGACTTCATCGACGAAAAGGGCCTCGAGGCAATGACGAGTAACACGATCACGGATCCCGACGCGCTGTACGCGGAACTCGATCGCATCCGCGAACGCGGCTACGCCGTGAACAATCAAGAGCACATGGACGGGTTGTGCGGGGTTTCGGTCCCCGTGTACACGCCCGATGACGAACTGCTCGGCGCGCTCGGTGCGTTCGGCCCGGTGAGCCGATTCAAAGACGAGTACGTCCACGAGGAGTTGCCGAACCGACTCTGGGACAAAGCGGGCGAGATCAGAGTCACGCTGGCGTACGGCTGAGACGGACTGTTGTACCGAGTACCGGTCACCACGGCGGCCGTGGCTGTGCCGGGACTGCCGGACAGGAGACCGTATGAGAACAGTTCGAATAGCGAAACGGGCGGGATGGAGACGAGGAGAAAGGGACTATCGTCACGAGCCAGTCTACTCGCCGAAATAGCCGTCTAATCGATCCTTCTGGCGCATACGGCCGCTATCCGATCGTGTTTGAAACTGTAAGCGCTATTGTCGCTGTTTCACATACCGAACGACGACTCGACCACCGAAACGATTTTCCTCGCCACTCAGAGAGTGTCACGCGATGGACGATCGAACTACCGGTCCGGGGCCGATGCCGAAGGTCGCACGACTCATCGACGCGTACGACCTCGAGGGCGTCGGTGCCGACCTCGAGGCCCGCTGGACACATCCCACGGATCGCGAAAGCCTTCGGTCGCTCGCCGATTCGTTCAACGAACGACTGCTTCGAACCGCTCTCTCCGAGGCCGGCGTCGACACGATCGCGGAAGACGTCTCTCACCTGTACGCCCTGCTCCGCGGGGACACGGGGAGTCGCGGCGAGCGAACGCAGGTCCAACGACGACTCGAGCGCGAGGGCGTCGACGTGGAGGGGCTGACCGAGGACTTCGTCTCCTACGGCGCAATCAGGTCGTACCTCACCGGCTACCGAAACGTCTCGCCGCCGTCCGACACCGACGGCCCGAGCCGGGAGCAGACGGTCCGAACCGTCGACGGACTCCGCCAGCGGACGGTGACAGTCGCCGAGAGCAAACTCGAGCGACTCCGGGAATCCGATCGCCTACAACTGGGCTCACACCGCGTGTTCGCGGACGTTCAGGTCTTCTGTGAGGACTGTGGCAGACAGTACGATCTGGCTAACTTGCTCGAGGCAGGTGCGTGTGACTGTTTCGAATCGTAGGACCACTCGGCTATCCTATAACGTGTAACAGTCGTACCGATGTTACGAGTTAACTTCGTTGCACACGATTACCAGTTCTCCGCGGCCGCGGTAGACTCGACTCAACCAGGTGTCTTGTAGGGAGTCTCTCGAGGGGTATTTTGATACATAACTAAATCTAAGGTATTATTCTTAGATGGTACAAATCTATCTCGTCCCTCCTTGTCAGTCCGTTACACAATAGGTGCGGCTGATCGAGGAGCCGTGGCGGTCAGCGACGCGTGTACAACCACGTCCGAAAAAAGACCAATAGCGTCCACCAATCATTGATCGATATTCCGACTCACAACTCCGGGGCTTCGAGTACGGTTCCAACTATTTCGAATCATCACAGAAAATACCTCTGAGTGCATAACTGAATCCCGACACGTAGGACAAAAGAACAGAAAAGTGAAAATATGGGGGCTATTCCACTACCGATAACATCGTCGCCGGCTGATAGTGGTCTCATCCTCCGCGAGTTTATATACGATTACGAGGCCAGCGCAGCTATGGTCGATCGAATCCGATCATCGCGACGGACCGTATTGCAAACGCTCGCCTCGCTCTGTGCCACCACGATTGCCGCGACGGCGACCGTCGGTGCACGAGCGACCGATACGGAACGGTCGGTAACAGTCGAGCGAAACAGCCACGTCGATAGCGGTGAACTGCCCGAACCGGACGGAGCCTACGTCGCCGTCGTCGACCGAATCGTCGACGGAGAACACGTCGTTCTCCTGCTCGAGCGGGATGGGGAACTGGTCAATCAGCTCGTGGTTTCCAGATCGGCCTTCGACACCGTCGAGGAGACCGATATCATGCTCGTCGTCATCGACGAGGGCGAACTGTGCTGGTATCTGCATATCCCGGAACGACCGCCTGAGGGCATCGGCGGCGCGGACGTCGATGTCGACGAGATGCAGTCGGCGTCGGTCGACGGGTCGGACGCCGGTCACTCCCGTAGTCGTTGAAACCACCATCCGCTCGCGAACTCCGTTGATTACCACTGTTCACGTTATCAAGAATCTCATTGAGCACTGTCTGCGATATCGAGTGGTGTGATGAACGGTTTTATGTGCCGGCTGATCAATACCGAATGCATGCGACTCGAAGACAAGACGGTCGTGATTACGGGTGCAGCGTCGGGGATCGGGAAGCAAACCGCCGAACGCTGTGCGTCGGAGGGAGCACGCGTCATCGTGACGGATATCGACGACGGCGGTCAGGCGGTCGCCGACGAAATCGAGAACGACGGTGGTGATGCGGAGTTCCACACGCTCGACGTCACCGACAGCGATGAGTTCCACGCCGTGGTCGACGCGGTCGCCGACGACTACGGCGTCGACGTGATGGTCAACAACGCGGGGACCGGCCACCCTGGCGGCAGCCTCGAGGACGTCGACGACGCGATTCGCGACTTCGTGATCGATGTCAACATCAAGGGCGTCTGGAACGGCTGCTCCGCCGCCTTACCGCACATGAAAGAGCAGGGCCACGGCTCGATCGTCAACGTCGGCTCGCTGGCGAGTATTCTCGGGCTTCCGAAGCAGGCGGCCTACTCGACGACCAAGGCCGCGGTTCTGAACATGACGCGGACGGTCGCCGCCGAAGCGGGTCCCTACGGCGTTCGGGCCAACGCCGTCTGTCCCGGCTTTACCGAGACCCAGATGCTCGAGCAGTACCTCGCCACGCAGGACGATCCCGAGGCAGCCCAGAAGGCGATGGCCGAGGACTACCCGCTGAAGCGACTCGGCAAGCCCGAAGAGATCGCCGACTCGATCCTGTTTCTCGCCAGCGACGAGTCGTCGTTCGTCACCGGCCACGGGCTGGTCGTCGACGGCGGCTTCTCGACCTGTTGATACGATCTGCTGTGACGATTTCCCAGTGTAACCGCAGGACGGTTCGCAGTTAGACCGGAAACGGCGTACAGCAGTCCGTATGCGGTGGTCGGCGAACTACTCCTCGCGGACCAGCGCGACGCTTGCAAGCTGGTCGCCGCCGACGACCGTCGACTCCTGGGTGAGGGCGTAGAGAATTCCGTCGCGATCCGCCGTCGCCTCCTGTAAGGATTCGTAGGTCGTCGGCTCGTAGACCGTGCCGAGCCACGTCCCTGCTTCGATCTCCTGGCCGACCTCGAGAGCGGGGTCGGGATGGAACAGTCCGGCTTCGGTGGCGGTGACCTGCCCGAGGTGATTCCGCGCGAGGGTCTGGTCGTAATCGGTGGCCTCGCCGGGGAGCATCCCGAGGTGTCGACAGACGTTTAACAGGCCTTCGACGCCGATCTCGACGGCGTTCTCGAGAATCTGCTTGTTGTACGCGAGTTCGGGGGTAATCGTCGGGATCCCCTCCTCGGCGGCAGCGACTCGGAGTTTCCCGGCGAACCCTCGCCGGTGCCACTCCGCGGACGCGTCTTCGTCGGCCTCCTCGGAGAGCAACAGCCCGGTGCCGAACGCCTCCGCGAGGTCGCGGGCGGCCTCGTCGCCCTCGCGGAAGACGACGTGTGGAAGCATATCGGGACTTCCGGTGTGTAGATCGATGATCGCGTCGGCTCGCTTGTTTTCCTCCCAGAGCGTGGCGGCCATGCGCTGGTGGAGACTTCCCTCGTCGTCGCCCGGCCAGATCCGGTTCATGTTGGGATTGACGCTGTCGAACTCCTCGGGCGTGATGTAGGAGACGAGATCGAAGGTGAGCGGGTTCGCGACGGGAACGGCGACGATTTCTCCCGAGAGATCCTCGAGGGGAAGTCGCTCGTGAAATCGCCTGAGCGTTTCGGTACCGTTGATTTCGCGGCCGTGCTGGGCGGCCTGTACGTACAGGGTCGGTCCGTCTTCGGCGCCGCGATACGTGTGAATCGTCGTTGTGAGTTCCACGCCGGAGGGCAATCGTGCGAGCGTCACCTCGTCCGCGTCGTGGGTCCGGGAGGTCATATCCCGTCGTTGCACGTCCGGCGGTATGTAGCTGCGGCCGGCCTGTCCCCGTTCGGTCGTATCGAACTCGAGACGGATCCGCGAGGTCGGAACCCCTCGTTGTGGGCCGAGACCACTATCGTTTTCAGTCGCCCCGCCGTCGCGGAGGGTATGGGAGATGTAACTGCAACCCTTCACACGAACAGAGGCGATATCGAGGTCGAACTCTACGACGACCGCGCGCCGCGAACGGTCGACAACTTCGTCGGTCTCGCGACCGGCGGCAAGACTTGGGAGGACCCGGAGACGGGCGAAGAAGTCGACGGCGAACCGCTGTACGACGACGTCGCGTTCCACCGCGTCATCGAGGATTTCATGATTCAGGGCGGCGACCCGACCGAAACCGGTCGCGGCGGCCCGGGCTACCAGTTCGACGACGAGTTCCACGACGACCTGCGCCACGACGACGCGGGAATCCTGAGCATGGCTAACTCCGGGCCCGATACGAACGGCTCGCAGTTCTTCATTACGCTCGACGCTCAGCCCCACCTCGACGACCGCCACTCCGTCTTCGGAAAAGTCACCGACGGCATGGACGTCGTCGAGGAAATCGGCAACGTCGACACCGATTCGAACGATCAGCCGCGAGAGGAGGTCGTCCTCGAGTCGGTTTCCGTCGACTACGAGTAATCGTCGATCGGTAATCGGTAATCGTCACCCGCCGATTGTCAACCGGTTGGTGGTCGGCGCGATACCGACGTCCATCACGAACGAGGCTCGGCACCGATTCGAACACCCGTTCGATCGATATCGTTATTTTGCCGCCGCGCCGACGTGCGCTATCACTCACTATCGACGCACGCTACTGGCAGGGGTCGGCTCGAGCCTCGGCGTCGCCCTCGCCGGCTGTACAAGCTCCGACCCGGACGACGCAGACGGAGATCAGGATCCCGACGAAACGGCCACGGCAGACACGGACGAACACGACGGACTGACCGCGACGCTGCACACGAACAGGGGCGATATCGAGGTCGAACTCTACGACGACCGCGCACCGCGAACGGTCGACAACTTCGTCGGCCTCGCGACCGGCGAGCGGCCCTGGATCGATCCCGAGACGGGCGAAGAAGTCGACGGCGAACCGCTGTACGACGACGTTCTCTTCCACCGCGTCATCGAGGACTTCATGATTCAGACCGGCGATCCGCTCGGCACCGGCCGGGGCGGTCCCGGCTACCGGTTCGACGACGAGTTTCACGAGGACCTGCGCCACGACGATGCGGGGGTCTTGAGCATGGCCAACTCCGGCCCGGACACGAACGGCTCGCAGTTCTTCATCACGCTCGAGGCCCAGCCTCACCTCGACGGTCGCCACACCGTTTTCGGTACCGTCATCGACGGCATGGACGTCGTCCGCGAAATCGGGGGCGTCGAGACCGATTCCAGCGATCGACCGGCAGCCGACGTCGTTCTCGAGTCGGTTTCCGTCGACGGCGCGTAGCGTTGATCGTCGTTTTTCGGGTCATCATCGTGTCTGGAGAGGGGCCGAACTGGTAGATCGCCTGTAAGCCACGAGAAGTACGATGCTACGAAGATCTCGCTCGCGCCCTGTGAGCGAATTCGTTGAGCGCGGCGGCGACGTCTGGGTCGAGTCCGAGCCCGGGGAGGCAGCGACGTTTTCGCTGACCCTTTCCGCCGCTTCCGCCCGGTAGCGCCCACTCGGCTCGAGTCCTCCAGCAAGCGAGTGGGTAGAGCCCAGTCGTTTAGCGTCGGCACGTCTTATGATCTCTATGGGCTGGACTGCCACCGACATCCCCGATCAGCACGGCCGTACGATCCTCGTTACGGGCGCAAACAGCGGGATCGGTCTCGAGGCCACTCGCGAACTCGCCAGAAACGGCGCGACGGTGATCATGGCCACTCGGAGCGCCGACCGCGGCGAGGACGCAGCAGCAGATATCCGCGAGGAGATCCCCGAAGCAGACCTTCGCGTCGAGAACTGCGATCTGGCCGACCTCGAGTCGGTTCGGTCGGTTGCCGATCGTCTCGGCGACGAGCCGATCGACGTGGTGGTCAACAACGCCGGGACGATGGCAATTCCGCGGTCGGAAACCGACGACGGGTTCGAGACCCAGTTCGGGGTCAACCACCTCGGCCACTTCGCGCTCACGGGGCAACTCCTCGACAATCTGCGAACCGACGCCGAGGCGGAGCCGGCGCGCGTCGTCACCGTCTCGAGCGGCCTTCACGAGCGCGGCGAGATCGATTTCGACGATCTGGAGGGCGAGCAGTCGTACGACAAGTGGGCCGCCTACGCCCAGTCGAAACTCGCGAACGTGCTGTTCGCCTACGAACTCGAGCGACGGCTCCTCACGGCCGGGATGAACGCAAAGAGCGTCGCGGTTCACCCCGGCTACGCCGACACGCAACTGCAGTTTCGCGGGATCGAGGGCCGGGGCTCTCGGCTCCGTCTGGCCGGCCGCTGGCTCATGAACGCCATGCTGGCCCAGTCGGCCGAGAGCGGCGCGTTGCCGACGCTGTACGCCGCGACCGCGCCGGACGTCGAGGGCGGCGGGTACTACGGTCCCGGCGGACTGATGAACATGCGGGGCTCGCCTTCCCGGCAGGCGTCGTCGGATCGCTCCTACGACCGCGAGACGGCGCGTCGGCTATGGGAGGTCTCGAGCGAGTTGACCGGCGTCACGTACGACCTGCCCGAGCCCAAACCGCCGTCGTCATCGTCGTCGTGAGTCGAGGGCTCGATCTGTCGCCGCGACCGTAACGCGAAAGACGACGCACGCCGACGGTCAGGTAATGAGCGACGAGGATGGCATCCAGCGTGCGAGCGACGTCGGTTCGTCGGATGCGCCGCCGGTTGAGGAGAAACCCTACAAGATCGTCTTCGAGGCCAACAAGTGCTTCGGGGCCGGGAAGTGCGCCGAGGTCAGCGACAACTGGGAGATGTCTCTCGCCTCGGGGATCGCCCAGCCGACGGCGTATTTCTTCGACGAACCGGACCTCGAGCACAACGTCCGGGCGGCGGAGAGCTGTCCGGCGAAGAAAGACGACGGCTGTATCCACGTCGTCGATCGCCGGACGGACGAGGAGATCGCGCCGGATCCACACGGTGACGGGACGCTGAGCGTCGACTGGTAGTGTACAAAAATCCACCCTGTCGAGTGCCCTCAGGGCGAGGGAAATCCCTCAGCCGACACCGAAACGCACATCCCACCGTATGGCCAACTGACGAGTGCCTTCTGTGCGAGGGTAGCCAAGCAGGCCAACGGCGGTGGGCTTAAGACCCGCTCCTGTAGAGGTCCGAGGGTTCAAATCCCTTCCCTCGCATTACCGCTCCGAGCAACCCGCGAGCAGCGGGAATCGAATAGGAGATTTGAACGACGGAACGAGCGAAGCGACCGTCGTTCAGGTGGTTCAAATCCCTTCCCTCGCATGTTACCGCAAACATTCGTGAGCGGTGACTGCGAGACGAGCGATTTGAATTAGACCGAGGTTCTGCGAGCAACGCGAGCAGGTTCTCGGGCGTAGTTCAAATCCCTTCCCTCGCATGTCATCGCGATCGTCCGTGAGCAATGCCTGTAGACCGATAGAGTCGAACCGGGCCGACCTTCTGCGAGCGGAGCGAGTGGATTCTCGGACGATACACAGTACACTACTCCTTACATTTGACCCAGATAATTGAAACGTAAACGAGAACGTTTCTTTTCGGGAATAACTGTTCAGAGTTGCGGAATATCCAAACACCGGGTGAGTTGCAGTTTTACGCTTGCGGCTTCATGGTCGGGTATGGCGTCAGCAGACGATGTGAGCGATGACGATATGGGGGAAGCGATCGATATTTTGCTTGTTGAGCCTAACCCAGGCGACACGCGTCTCTTCGAGGAAAACTTTCGTGAGGCTAAGCTAACCAATGCCATTCACGCCGTTACTGACGGTGAGAGTGCGCTCGACTTCGTCTACCAGCGCGGCGAGTACGAAGCGGCACCGCAACCTGACCTCATCCTACTCGAACCACAGCTTCCCGGAACGAGCGGTATGGACGTCCTCTCAGAACTGAAAAACGAGCCACCACTGCGGGAGATACCCGTTATCATTCTCAGCAGTTCAGAAGCGGGTGAAGACATCGTGAAATCCCACAGCATCGAAGCGGACGAGTATATTCGCAAACCGGTTGAAACCGAAGAGTTCATCGACTTCGTTCAGGACATTGAGGACTTCTGGTTCGCGATAGTCAAAAACGAGGATGGCGACTGATACTGCCGGACAGAACTATTCGAAGAGTGGGCGCGCTACTGCGGCCGTCACATCGAGGATGTCCGTACAATCCATGCGTTCGCTGGGCATCGGAACCCAGTGGTTTGTTCGGCGGCCGTGAATTCGTGACTGACTTCCGTCCGACAGTATGACGAGCAGTCGTTCTCACCACTCTACAAGCATCGATACTTTCCCCGTGTGTGAAGTTCACAGAATATGGTGACGCAGACGGAGGCGTTTCGACTCCTCGCCAGCGCTGACCGTCAACTCGTCCTCCATGAGCTTTGCGAAGAAGGTGGGGATGCCTCGATTAGCGAGCTTTCGGAGCGGATCGCCGCGCGAAGACATCGACTCTCCCCCGACAAGATTAGCGACAAACAGGTCGAACGGGCTCGCGTTCGACTGGTCCACGCGCATCTTCCGAAGTTATCGGAGGCGGACATTATCAACCATGATGTCCGCGATAACACGGTCGTCCTGAACGAGGATGAGTCGGTTGCTCGACTGTTTGACGCTGCCGATGAGATAGACGGGTGGCCGCCGACCGACCTGCTCGAGCATCCCGCACGCCGTCGGTAGTGCTCTCGAGGAATGCGAATCGTTTCATACGGTTTACTGTAGCCAATTACCGCCGATCGCCAGAACGGGGTCGGCGACCGGCGGTAAATCGTTACAGCAATCCGTATCAGTCGCTACGACCATCGGCGCTGGCGGCGAGCGAACGGGCGGCCGCGGAGCGGAGCCGCCCACGTTGAACTGTCGTCCGGTAGTACGGCCGCGATTCGAAAACAGGCTGCAAGGGGGTCACCCCGACCCCGATCACCGGCGAACGTCCTCGAGATCGGGATGTGCGGCGTACTCGCGGACGGTTTGTGGCGCGTGCTCGACCGACTCCGCCCGAGCGATCGTCTCGCGAACGTCCTGCCACTTGCGGTGGCGAACGACGACTCGAGCCTCGACCGGGACGTCCAGAATCCGGCCGATCGCGAGTCGGTGATAGCCGCCGCCCTGTGCGGAGATGAGCGTGCCGTCGCGGCCGATGTGAACCGTCGGCATGTCGAGACGACACGAGATTTCACAGCGGCCACAGAGATCGCGTCGCGAGCGATACCCCTCCTCACGGATCCGTTCGTAGAGCCGGTCGATATCGCGATATCGCTCGCGGAGGTCCTCGAGATCGTCACAGCCGTCGAACGAACCGTGTTCGGCGATCGCTTCCTGCAGATCCGAAAACACCGCCGTTTCTTCCCACGGGACCCCCTCGAGGAAGTGTTTCCGGACGGCTCGATACTTGGGCATCTCTTCGAACCGGACTCGAGGCCGCCGGTCCCAGTCGCCGTCGACGATCCGGCCGGCGTCCCACCAGTGGTCGAAGTCGGCGACGTCGGCAGCGCCGTGGGACGGTGCGGCTTTGAGCGTCCACTCGACGTCGTGCGGGTCGATCGTAATCGGCCGCCACGGATCCGCACGAGCCGGCTCGAGTCGGGCTCGAGCCGACCGACCGTAGTAGCGACCGAGTCGTCGAACCTGGTAGCTCCCGTATTCGGTCGCCGTTTTCACGAACTCGATCGCTCCCTCGTCACGGAGTGTTCGTGTCGCTCGCGTCGGTAGCGATCCCGTGATCGTCATAGGTACGGATAGGTTTCCGATACAAAAATGAACCGTCATGATACTCAGTTTCTGTGAGAGACGGTTCGCGACTCCGCGACGTGCTCAATGATTTCTCGGACAGCACAGCGGAGAACGCGGACGGAGACGGCGAACCGGAGAGGCTCGGCGTGCGTTCTCCCGAGTCCGTTTCTGATCCGTTTCTATGGCTGGTGGAAGCTTCACGGAGGTAGGTCCGTTAGGAAACGCAACTATGGCCGACGAGACAACTGAGCGACGCCACTCGACGTTCCGCTGGGCGATCATCGAGGGCAACCGATTCTCGGTCGCCGGGTTGCTCCTCGGCGGAATTCTCTTCTTGCTCTGCGTACTTCTCGCGGTGAACCTGTTTCCGCGCGAGCCTGGCGAACCGCTCTACCTGTTGTTCAGCGCGTTTCTTGGCGGCAACCTCACGCTGATTACGGTCGTCATCGCGATCAACCAGCTTGTGTTCTCGCGGGAACTGGGGTCGCCGGGCGATCTCGAGCAGCGAACGCGCGCGGCCGTCGAGTACAGAAACGAAGTCCAGTCGGTAATGGACCGGGAGGTGAGTCCGGTGTTACCGGGTTCGTTCTTGCTGGTACTTCACGAGAATCTGGGGAACCGAGCCCAGCGGTTGCGTGAAACGTCTACGGACATCGAACACGACGCGCTTGCGGCCGAGATCGACGAACTCGCCGGGAAACTCCGCGACGACGTTCGGATGGTGACGGAAGCGCTCGACACGCCCGCTGCCGACGAACAGATCTTCAGTGCGATCGCGGCGACACTCGGCACGACACAGGCCGAACAGCTGTACGAACTCTCGCGAATGGAGACCGAGTACGAGGCCCAACTCACCGATGCGCAAGCGGAGCTGTTCGAGTCGATCCGGGAACACCTGCTCCACATCGACGTCGCCCGGAAGTACTTCCGTACGGTGTACATCACGAAGGAACTCTCCTTTCTCTCTCGAACACTGCTGTTCGTCGGCCTTCCGGCTCAGTTCCTTACCGCCGCGACGCTTGCGGTCTACGACCTCGCAGCGATCGAGTCGCTGCCGCCGTCGGCGATCGTCGGTGCGACGCTCGTCGCGATGATCGCGTGCTTCGCCCCGCTGGCGATCCTCGCGTCGTTCGTCCTCCGACTCTCGTGGGTCGCCCAGCGAAACGCGACCGTGATGCCGTTTGCTGCCTCGGAGACGGACTATACGCTTCGATCTGACTAATCGCAGTCAGAATCGCTCCCGGTCACCGGTCGGCCGGAGGGTGCAGGGCATACGGTTTCAGCCGTCTGTCACCACGACGTATGCAGCGACGCCAATGGCGCCACCAGACCGCGATCGATCGACCCTCGAGAACAATCGACTGGCGGCGGCGGTCGTCGCCGGCTCGATACTCGCCGTCGCCAGCGCCGCAGTTCTCTACTGGTCGGGCCGGCTCGAGTTTCTCATGCCGGCCCGCGGGCCCGCGGCTGACGCGGTGCCGCTGTACGTCATGGCCGTCGTCGTCTTGCTCGCGCTCGTCGTCTGGAGCTGGAATCGCCTGTTCTCGTGGTTCGACTAAGTCGGCCGAGCGAAATCGAGCCAGCCGAAGACTGCTGCGTTCAGAACGTTCAGAACGGATACTCGCGCGACTCCCGTTGCACCGAAATCCACTTCGTCGTCGTCAGCTCCTCGAGGATCGAGTCGCCGTTGTACCGGCCCAGGCCGGACTGTTTCATGCCGCCGAAGGGAACGTGGGGCTCGTCGTTGATCGGCTGATCGTTGATGTGGACCATCCCCGTCTCGATCCCGTCGGCGATCCGGCGCGCCTGCGCGAGATCCTCGCTGTGGACCGACCCCGAGAGACCGTGGACCGTGTCGTTGGCCAGTTCGATCGCCGCCTCGTCGCTCGAGTAGGGGATCACGGGTGCGACGGGGCCGAAGTGTTCGTTCTCCGCGGCGGCCATGTCGTTGTCGGCGTCGGAAAGCACGGTGGGTTCGACGACCAGCGAGTCGTCAACCCCTTCGACGTCGACGGTCTCGCCACCGGTCTCGAGGGTCGCGCCCTCGTCGACCGAGGTCTCGACGTACTCGACGATCTGGTCGCGCTGGCTTTCGTCGATGATCGGCCCGATGACGGTCTCGTCGTCGGTCGGGTCGCCGGTCGGAAGCCCGGCCGCGCGGTCGGTGAGCATCCCCACGTAGTCGTCGTACAGTTCCTCGTGGACCAGGTGGCGATTGATCGAGATGCAGGCCTGGCCCTGGTGGAGGAACGACCCGAAGACGCCGCCGTCGACGGCGCGCTCGAGGTCCGCGTGCTCCGTGACGACGTGGACGTTGTTCCCGCCGAGTTCGAGCGCGGGGAGCGCGCAGTTGCCGGCCGCGTTCGCGGCGACCCGCTGACCGATTTCGGTCGAACCGGTAAAGGCCAGTACGCGAGGGATCTCGTGGTCGGACATCGCGTCGCCGATTTCGGAGCCGCGGCCCGGAACGACGCTGAGGACGCCCTCGGGCACGCCGGCTTCCTCGAAGAGTTTGGCGAGGAGAAGCCCGCCCGTGATGGGCGTGCTCGAGGCGGGTTTGAGCACCACCGCGTTTCCGGCCGCGATCGCCGGCGCGACCGCTCGCATCGAGAGGTGCAGCGGGAAGTTCCACGGCGAGATAACCCCGACAACGCCGACGGGCCGGCGCTCGACGACGTTCTCCTTTCCGGGAATGGTCGACTCCGTGTGCTGGCCGTCCGTGCGGAACGGGTAGCTCGCCGCCTGCTGGAGCATTCCCTTGGCCGTTTGCAACTCGGCGGCGCCTTTGACCCGCGTGCTGCCCGATTCGACGGCCAGCAACTCGAGGATCTCCTCGCGGTGGTCTCGGACGAACTCGAGTGCCCCAGTAACCACGCTGGCTCGAGCCTGCGGCGGTTGCTCGGCCCACTGCTCCTGTGCCTCGGCCGCGCCCTCATAGGCCCGATCGACGTCGTCGGTTGTTCCCGCGGGGACCGTTGCGATCGCTTCGCGCGTGTACGGATTCTCGACGGGTATCGACTCCCGATCGTCGGGGTCGGTCCACTCACCCGCGAGATACAGTCCGTTCCAGCCCGAATCGGGTGCTAACGGGAGACCTGTCATACGAGACAGTAGCTATCGAGTGTGCAAAAACGACACACCCGCAGACGCAACGCGAGTCGGACTCGGCCGCTCGAGTGTGTACGCGTCTCGAGCGCCGTCGGCCGCTATTTCGGGAGCTTCGCGTTTGGCAACACGAATCCGATCGTGAGATAGCCGACGCCGGTGGCGACGACCGCCGCTGCGAGACCGACGAACAGTTCGAGTTCCATGAACCCCGTTGCGAACAGCACCATGCCACCGCCGGAGAGGGCGAGGCCCGCTGCGAGTCGGTGGAATCCCCGGAGCGGGGCGGCATCGTCCGCCGGTGCCAGGGTTCCGAGACCGTCCTCGTCTGCGAGCAAGAACAGGGGAAGGAAGCAGTAGACGCCGAGACCGACCATGAGACCGGTGATGCCGCCGATCGCGATGTCGTCCAACGCGATGTGGCCGATGATCGCGAACGCAACGACGTCCATCAGCGCCGCCGCCATCGCGATTCGCGTCGGCGTTATCGGTCCGTCTTCGAACGACTCGGTGCCGGTTTCGTGTGTTTGTTCCATAGTTATCGTGTAAACCAACAGGAAGTTATAGCTACCTATTATTTATGAGGTAAAAACAGGGAGATCGTGGGGCAGATATATCGCTCCGTCGAGAGATACGCCGGCGGTACCTCGTCCAAGGTGTAGGTCTTTCGCCCGCGTTTCGTAATCCGATACCCGGAAGCGCGCCGCTGACGAACTTCGAGACTCGGCGTCGTCGGTCGCCTGACAGTACCCGTTCGCCGCGGACACCGCAGTCGGGACAGCCATCGCTCGAGGTCGAAAACGGCCCGTGTTCCGCACAGATTCGAATCGGTTCCGTCACGGATGACGGGAGTCGCTCGAGCCGAAGGAAGCGCACGGTTGCAGTATCGTGCAGAGAGGCTACTCGCCCGTCCGGAACGACAGATCCAGCGACGGCGCGGAGTGGGTGAGCGATCCCATCGAGATGACGTCGACCCCCGTCGCGGCGTAGTCGGCAACGGTCTCGAGCGTGATCCCGCCGCTGGCCTCCGCGAGCACGCCGTCGTCGTCGAGCAGCGAGACGGCCTCCGCAGTTTCGTCGGGCGTCATGTTATCTAACAGAACGATATCCGCGCCGGCCGCGGCGGCCCGCGGCGCGTCCTCGACGGTCTCGACCTCCACATCGAGTTTCGTCGCGAACGACGTTCGGTCCCGAAAGTGGTTGATCGCCCCCTCGAGACCCATCTCCGCGATATGGTTGTCTTTGACCATCACCATGTGCGAGAGGTCGAGTCGGTGGGTGTCGCCGCCGCCCGCGACGACGGCGCGTTTCTCGATCCCGCGCAGGCCGGGCGTGGTCTTACGGGTTGCAGCGATGCGGACGTCGTCGGATTCGGTGCGCCGCTCGCGGCCGGTAGCCGCTCGCGTATCCGAGGCGCGTTGTGCCTCGCGTGCCCGCTCGACGACCCGCCGGGTCCGCGTCGCGATTCCCGACGCGTGCCCTGCGAGGTTGACCGCGACGCGTTCGCCCCGAAGCATCTCGCGTGCGGGCCCCTCGACGCCCAACACCTCGTCACCCGGTTCGACCGCAGTGCCGTCCGAGAGACGGTCGGAGACGTCGACCCCGAGGTAGTCGAAAACGGCCGTGGCGGCCTCGAGGCCCGCGACGACGCCGTCTTCCTTGGCGACGAGTCGGCCGGTGGTCTCGCCGGGCACCTGATTCGTCACGTCGTGGTGGCCGACGTCCTCGCGAAGCCAGCGTTCGACCTGTGCGTTCGTGATCATGTGACTGCACTGAACCCCATCCCGAATAAACGGCCTGTTTTCTCCGTCTCGTCGATCGAGATCCTCGAGAGTCTCGAGCGACGGACGAGTTCGAGGGAGTCATACTGCCGGATAGAAGTCGATGAAGAAGATTGGCCGGACGGGAACGGCGAATCTTCACAGTAGTTCTGTTCGGCAGTATCAGTCGCCCGACTGGAGGTAGCTCCCCGCGTTTGACGTCGTCCTGTACACGTTCCCGCTGACGCGGACTTCGTCGCGCTCGAGGGGCCGGTTGGGCGTATCTCCGAACTGGGACGACCGGATGAGCCGCCAGAGCGGCCGAACGTTACACAGCCCGAACCCGACGACGATGAGCGCGAATCCCGCTGCGGTCGCCGCGGTGAGCTGCTCGCCGAGGAGGGTCGCCCCGAAGATCGCCGCGACGACGGGCGTCGCGTAGTTGATCAGACTGACGTTGGTCGCGCCGATCCGGTTCAGCAGGACGAAATAGCAGAAGAACCCGCCCGCGGTCGCGACGATGCCGAGGTACGCGAGTGCGACGGCCGCCGACGGCGTCCACGTCACGTCACGGATCGCCGAGCCGGAAGACGCGTAGCTCGCGGCGTGGAGGAAGGCCGCGGCGGTGACCATCGACCAGGCGTGCAGCGACATCGTCGGGAGGGCCGCCGTCCAGCGTTCGGTCAGCACGGATCCAAAGGCGAAGACGACGGCGGAGGCCACGAGCAGTCCGATGCCGAGGAGTTGGCCGTCGAGCGAGCCTCCGGCGAGCGCGATCGCGACGACGCCGACCAGCCCGGTTCCAAGTCCGAGGACGTCGGTGAGACGGACCCGTTCCGTCGGGAGCAGACGGACCGCGATGATGGGGGTGATAATCGGTGCGAAACTGAGGACGATCGCCGCGACGCCGCTCGAGACGTAACTCTGGCCGGTAAAGGAGAACGCGAAGTGCGCGCCGATGACGAGGATACCGTTCGAGAGGATCAGCGCCAGATCCGCTCGCGTCCGGGGGCGCCACTCGAGGCGCCCGAGCGCTACGGCTGCGACGAAGACGGCCGCGGCGATATCCAACCGGAGCGCCGCGAAGAGCAGCGGCGGCAGCGTCTCGAGTCCGATTTCGATCGCGGTAAAGGCCGTTCCCCAGACGAGGGCGAGGACGCCGAACAGCAGTATATCTTCAAATTTCGTCATATAATCGTTCCGTAATGTGTTGTTCGTGCAAAGCTGATATACTGGCTATAAGCGGCTCAAGTAAACGATTTGCGGGAATCATGCTAACATGGATCACTGGATTCATGTCCGTGTTAATCATTCACCAGACACAGTTCATACTGCCGGACAGAACGAGGCGGACGCCGGCCCCGCTCCTGGGACCGTCGGCGTCGGAGAGATCCGCAGAACCCGTGGGTGCTGCTGGGAACCGCAAACCGGTGGTTTGCTCAACGGCCGCGAATTCGCGACCAACGTCGTAGTAGCTGCCATCCGACAGTAGCAGGAACGATTTCGTGCCCCAGTTCCTCGAAAACCCGCCTGTCAACCTCGTCGTTCGGCCCGCCACGCCGACGGAAGTGTCGCGGTCTCGAGCGATCGACTCAGTCGTCTGCGGGCTGCTCGGCCGCCGACTCGCCCTCGCTCACGACGTAGTGACAGCCCGTCGACTCCGTATTCTCGCTTGCCGCTCGAGCGATCAACAGCGCCACGACGCTCGCGTTCCGGAGTTCGTACAGGTCCCGCGCCGTCCGGGTTCGAATGTAGGCGTCGACCTCGCCCTTGAGGCGACGGAGGACGGCGCTCGCACGGGCGATTTCGTCGGGGTCGCGCTCGAGGCCCAGATACTCGTCCATCGTTCGCTTCAGGCGGATCGATTTCTCGGCCGCGAAGCGCTCGGGGAGTTCGGGATCGCTGTTGCGGAGTTCGGGTGCCTCCACGATTTCCGGATCAGCCCCGGATTCTACGGCGTCCCCACCCGCCCGCAGCCCCCAGACCAGTCCCTCGAGCAGGCTCGTACTCGCCAATCGGTTCGCGCCGTGGACGCCCGTCCGGGCGCACTCGCCGACGGCGTACAGTCGATCGAGGCTGGTCCGTCCGTTCTCGTCGACGTCGATCCCGCCACAGAGGAAGTGCTCGCAGGGGGCGACGGGGATCTCGTCGCCCTCGACGCCGCGGTCGCGACACTTCTCGGCGATTGCGGGGTACTCCTCGGCGAACTCGCCCTCGAGCGTGCTCACGTCCAGGACGACCTCGCCCGTTTCTTCGCGCTCGGTTTCGACCGCCCGAGCCACGACGTCCCGCGGGGCGAGATCGCCCTGCGGATGGTAGTCGTCCATGAACCGCTCGCCACCGGGAGACTCCGTCTCCCGAGCCTCCGAGTCTTCCGACTCGGAGACGTCGCCGTTCCGAAGGACGGCCCCCTCGCCGCGCAGCGCTTCGGATAGCAGGAACGGGTCGTCGCCCGCGTACGCGGTTGGATGAAACTGCACGTACTCGAGGTCCGCGACGTCCGCACCCGCAAGCGCGGCCATCGCGATCCCGTCGCCCGTCGCGTCGTCGGGGTTGGTCGAGCGCGTGTAGAGCGCGCCGATGCCGCCCGTGGCGAGGATCGTCGCCCCGGCGTAGATCGGGTGACCGGTGGTTTCCTCGTCCGTGAGGACACCGTGGACTCGGCCCTCGTGGGTGAGCAACTCGAGCGCGGCGGTATCCTGGCGCACGTCGATGTTCTCGTGGTCGTCGACGTGGTTCAGGAACGGCCGGAGGATGTGCGTCCCCGTCGCGGCGTCGACGTGGAGGATTCGGTACTCGGAGTGGGCCGCCTCCCGGGTGTAGTCGAACTCGCCTCCCTCCGTCTCGTCGAACTCGATCTCGAGGGTGTCGAGCAACACATCTTCGACCGCATCGTCGGCGTTCTCGACCAGCGTGTCGACCGCGTCGGGATCTGCGGTGCCGTCGCTGGCGTCGAGGATGTCTTCTTTGAGACTCTCCGGGTCGCCTCGAGTCGTCGAGATGCCGCCCTGCGCCCAGTCGGTGCTGGCGTCGTCGGGTTTCGTGGCTTTCGTCAGGAGGAGGACGTCGCTTCCCTCGCGGGCGGCCTGCAACGCGGCCGCACAGCCGGCGATGCCGCTGCCGACGACGAGCACGTCGGCGGTCTCCGGTTCGGACGCCGTCTCCGCTGGCGCGTCTGGTGTGTCAGTCATGGGTGGTTAGATCTCGAGCATTCGGTCGAGCGCGACGCCCGCGAGTTCCTTCTCCTCCGGTGCGACCTCGATCACGTTGCGTTCGCGCCCCTCGACGAGTTCCTCGAGCACCCAGGTGAGGTAGTTGGGGTCGATCTGGCGCATGGCGTTACAGTCCATGCAGGCGTCGCCACAGAGCGGCAGGACGTTCACCTCGGGGTGCCAGCGCTGGAGGTGATTGGTGAGGTGAATCTCGGTGCCGATGGCCCACGTGTCGCCGGGGTCGGCGTTTTCGACGGTTTCGCAGATCGTCGCCGTCGAGCCGGCTTTGTCGGCGGCTTCGACGACCTCGCGGCGGCACTCAGGGTGGACGATAACCTTCGCATCGTCGTGTTCGGCCCGAATCTGCTCGATGTGATCGACGCGGAACCGCTCGTGGACCTGGCAGTAGCCGTCCCAGAGGATGATGTCGCTCTCGGCGACCTCCGCGGCGTCTTTCCCCTCGGGGTCCCACGGGTCCCACTCGGCGATCCGATCTTCCATCCCCATCCGGTGGGCGGTATTCTCCCCGAGGTGTTTGTCGGGCAGGAAGAGGACCTTGTCGCCCCGTTCGAAGGCGTACTCGAAGGCCTTGTGGGCGTTCGAAGAGGTACAGACGAGTCCGCCCTGACTCGCACAGAACGCCTTCAGGTCCGCGTAGGAGTTCATGTACGTGATCGGGATGATGTTCTCGTCGGGCGCGGCGGCCGTGATCTCGGCCCACGCGCTGTCGACCTGGAGCGCCTCGGCCATCCCGGCCATCGGACACGACGCCTCCATGCTCGGCAGGATGACCGACTGGTTGTCGTCGGTGATGATGTCCGCGCTCTCGGCCATGAACGTGACGCCGCCGAAGATCACGTACTCCGCGTCCGCGTTCGCCGCCTCCTTCGAAAGCTGGTAGGAGTCACCGATGAAATCAGCGTGCTCGACGATTTCGCGCCGCTGGTAGTTGTGTCCGAGAATCACGACGTCGTCGCCCAGTTCCTCGAGTGCCGCCTCGATGCGTTCGGTCCGTTCGGATTCTTCGAGCTCTCGATAGCGGGGCGGCAACTGCTCGAGATTGTCGTATTTGAACAGACTGAGATCGGTTTCCAGTTCCGCGGTTTCCATTTTCACCATGTTCCATCACCTGTGGTTGAATACACATCACAGGGTACTATTGAATAACTTTTTCCTTCGAAACGCTTCTCCGGCGGAATACCATCGACTGATACGGGCGTTGAAAACCGATCATCCGTTGTTCACGGTCGAGAACAGGTTTTCGAGACGAACGTTCAGCCGATCCCGAAGTAGATCCTTTTCGCTCCGGCCCCTGGGACGAGTATGGCACTCGAGGACGCCTTCACGAACTTCACCGAGCGAGACTGGGAGCGGAAGTCGCCCGACGGGACGGTTCGACTCGCCGTGATCGGCGTCGGCGGCTTCGCGCGCAACCGTGCGCTTCCCGGCATCGCCGACAGCACCTACTGCGAGACGACGACCCTCGTGACGAGTTCGCCCGATCGAACCCGAACCGTCGCCGACTCGTTCGATATCCCGAACGTTATCGACTACGACGGGTTTCTGGCCGGCGATCACGCGGCGGCCTACGACGCGGCGTACGTCGCGACGCCGAACGCGCTTCACGGCACCTACGCCACCGTCGCTGCGGACCGGGGCAAACACGTCATCTGCGAGAAACCGCTCGATACGTCCCTCGAGACGGCTCAGGAGATCGTCGACGCCTGCGCGGACGCCGGTGTGACGCTGATGACCGCGTATCGGTTACAGGTCGAACCGACGGTCCGACGCACCCGCGAACTCGTCCGCCACGGCGGGATCGGCGACGTCGCCCAGATCCACGGCACCTTCTCGAACCCGTTACTGGACCACGCCGATCCCGATACGTGGCGGCTCGATCCCGACCTCGCCGGCGGCGGTGCCCTGGTTGATCTCGGTGTCTACCCCCTCAACACCACCCGGTTCCTCCTCGACTGCGATCCGGACGGGGTCTACGCCACGACCCACTCGAGCGGCGAGCCCTTCGATCCCGTCGACGAACACGTCTCGTTTCAACTCGAGTTCCCGACCGGCGCGACGGCCGCCTGTACGGCGAGTTTCAACGCCCACGCCAACAGTCGGCTCGAACTGATCGGGACCGATGGGATGGTTACGATCGCGTCCCCGTTCGGCGGCGTCGTCCCGCAGGAGATCGTCGTCGAGAGCGGCGACCTTCGCATGGAGTACACCGGCCCGCCGGTCGACGAGGTCCGCGAGGAGTTCGACTACTTCGGCTACTGCGTGCTCACGGACACCGATCCCGAACCCGACGGTCCCGACGGGCTGGCCGATCTCCGCGTCGTCGAAGCCGCCTACGAGTCCGCGAAGACGGGACGAAGAGTCGGCCTCGAGTGACCGGAAGGCACTGCGAGGATGGTCTACATATTCGGTTTCCCGTTAGCCTTTCACGCGCTTTCGACGCCGAGAACGGCATCAACGACCGCCTGCACGCGCGTCGCCTCCGCGAAGGAGACGAGGTCGCCGTCGCCGCCCTCGAGATCGGTCACGAACTCGTCGACCAGCGCGAGCGTCGTCTCGCCCGGTTCCTCGGTGATCAGGCGCTCGTCCGGCTCGTCGGGGTTGGCGACGAGGCGTCGCCATCCCCGTAGCGACAGTGACCCTTCGGTCCCCTCGACGGTGATGGCGTTTTCCTCGCTGCCGGCGCAGTCACAGAGGAGGTCGATCGTCCCGTGGACGCGCTCCTCGAGGTCGACGGCGGTATCGACAATGGCGACATCGGCACCGGTATCGACATCGGCGACGCCCTCGGCGTCCGCTTGACCCGCCTCCTCCGCGTCGGCACCTGCAACGTCACCGGCGCGGAACGTACCGACGATGGACTCCTCGTATTTAGCCGGGGCCGTGTACCGAACGTCTGCGGTGACGTCGCTGAGACTGCCGAACAGTTCCTGTGTCCCGAACACGAAGTGGCTCCCGACCTCGCGGAGCGGGCCGCCCTGCTCGCGGCCAGCGAGCCAGTCGACGTCCTGCCACTCGCGGGGCCACTGCGGGAAGCGAAAGCGGAGGCCGACGCGTTTCGGCGCGCCGATCTCGCCGGCTGCAATCCGATCGCGCATTTCGACGAAGCCCGGCGTGTAGCGAAACGGGAAGTTGATCGCGGTCGTCCGGTCGCTCTCGCCCGCGAGTTCGACCAGTTCGCGGCCGACCGCCGCGTTCTCCGCGATCGGTTTCTCGCAGATGACGTGTTTTTTCGCCTCGAGTGCGGCCCGGACGACAGTTGCGTGGTGCTTCGGCGGAACGCCCGCGTAGACGATGTCGATCGCGTCGATCTCGACGAGCGCTTCGACCCGAGTGACCGCCTCGCAGTCGTACGTTTCCGCCATCGACGCCGCTTTTTCGGCGACGCGGTCGCAGACGGCCCGTATTTCGGTCCGTTCGTGTTCGTCGAACGCCTCCGCGAGGCGCGACCCGATGACGCCACAGCCGACGATTCCGACCTGGTACATAGGAAGTCTGTGGGCCGCTCGTTTCAAGAAGGTGCCTATCGCGGTCGGACCGTGGCGCTTCAGGCCGAACGAAGGGGCCCGCTCCGGTCCGCCCTGGCGAGTTCCGTCTCCGCCCCGCCTCAGAACTGCAACCGTTTTGTACTCCTCGCCGAAACGGGACGGAAGCGAACGATACGTCATGGCCCACGAGTTCGACATTCACGACCACCGCCACCGAGTAAAACAGCTCCGCGATGACGGAGACACCGCCGTGTTCGAAAACCGGGACGAACTCGCCTGCCCGGCCTGTTCGGACCCGTTCGAGCGGCTGCTGCTGATCCGCTCGGAAACGATCAGCGTTCCGGAGAACAGCGGTGAGCCGTTCTGTCTTGCCCGGTGTACCGAGACGATCGCGCTGTTCAGGCACTGATCTCGATTCGCAGTGCCGTTTCGAGCCGAGTAGCGCCGGCGTTCGTCAGGCGGTGTCCCAGGGCATCGTCTCGGCGTCTCTCAGTTCAAACATCTCCACGTAGTCCTCCGGGAACTGGTGTTCGACGTTCGCGAGTCCGTCTCCGGGGACCGTCTCAGCGAGGAGGGCGACGACCGCCTTGATTCGGAACACCGCCTCGCCTCGATCGACGTCCGAGGGTCGCCCGTAGGGCGCATCGAGATCGAGGTCGTCGTACGTCATCCGGGCGCGGACTCGTTCGACGAACTCGTCGAAGTCGTAGTCCTGTCCGTGATCGACCTGGAGGAGGAACCGATCGATCTCCATCGGCAGCGGACCGGCGATATCCGTCGCCCCGCCCTCGTCGACGCGCTCACCGATCGTCTCGAGGACGGCACGCGTCGTTCGAACGGCCTCGCCTTGCTGTCCGGCCTCGATGCGATGCTGTACCTCTCCGATGAAGTCCGTGTAGGTCGTTTTCGTCGTCTCTGACATACGTTCTCCGAGGAAGCACCTCGGTGGAAGCTCTCGAGCGGTTCGTTCAAAAGCGTCCTACCGGGATTCGCAGGGGTGGGTTGCCCATCGAAAACGTACTTACGACGATCGGCGTGACTATCCAGCGTTTGCCCCGGTACGAGCGAGCCGCCGTCCTGCGGCCCAAAAGACGAGTCGTACCCGTTTCGGGCCCGTTAGATCGCCACCGCAACGCCGATCGCCGTCAGCAAGAGCCCCGCACCGATCCAGAGAAGGGGCGACTTCGCCAGTCGTCGGGCAGCCACGTCCTGTGAGGAATCCGCGATGACGAACGCCGGGGCGTCCGGCCCCGCTTCGATCACCGCGCTGACGTCCCGCATCGTCTCCCGCGCGTCCACGTCGTACCGTGACTGGCCGAAGACGTACACCGGTTCGTCCGGTTCGAGTCGACGCTCGTGATATCGTCGATCGTTTCCGGTTGCGAGTTCGATGACGCCGAGATCGAGCGAGCGATCCTCGGACTCGAGATCGGACTCGGTCTCGAGAAACTCCCTGATCGCCGGCGGTTCCGGCTCCCCGCCGTCGACCTCGGCAGTGGCCGCCGTCGACAGCGCGAGGTCGGCTCCGACCGGATCGACCCGGACGCTCGCGGTCTCGTCCTCGAGCCTGAACGGGACGCCGCCGACTCCGTCGTCGACTGTCTCCCACGAGGAGTTCTTCCCGCTCGATTTGTACTCCTCGACCTCGTACTCGTAGACGAGACACGGCGTTCCGGTCAGCGGCCCCGCCGTCGTTCCGTCGATCGGGCTCGCCGTCCCTTCGAGCTCGACGGGTCCCTCGGCTCGTTCGACCGTGACGACATCGTCGGTGTCGCCGCGGTAGACGTGATATGCCGGCCGGAGCTTCGAGCAACCGGCTACGACGAGAGCGACACCGACGCTGGCGAAGAGGACACCGATCATCGATCGAAGGTCGAAGGAGGGGCGCATAATAGTGTCGGTTCCCGAACACCACGGTTGGTTCTGAATCGAATTGCGCGTCGGTGAGTCGTCGGCGGTGCTATCCGCCTCGACTGTCGAAGACGATCTCGCCGTCGACTCCCGTCATCGCCACGTCGATCTCGTCGATCCGATCCGATACCTCCCACGGCGACTCTTCGAGCACGACGAAATCCGCCCGCTTGCCGACCTCGAGCGTGCCGAGTCGGTCCTCGTCGAAGCCGGCGTAGGCCGCGCCGAGAGTGTACGCCCGCAGCGCCTCGGTGACCGACAGCCGCTGTGACTCGGCCGACGCGTTAACCGCGTGGTGGACCCCCAACAGCGGATCGAGGGGCATACAGTCCGAACCGAACGCGAGCGGGACGTCTGCCTCGAGCATCCGTCGGAGGCGGTTCGTCCGGCTTCGCCGCTCGCGGCCGAGTCGCTGGTCGTAGAGTCCGTCTTCTCCGGCCCACCGGTGGAAGTTCGGCTGCATCGACGCAACGATCCCGGCCTCGGCCATCCGCTCGATCTGGTCGTCGGTCGCGAGTTCTGCGTGTTCGATCCGATGGCGGGCGCTGCCGGGGTCGGCCGTCGACTCGAGCGCCGATAGCGTCTCCTCGATGGCCTCGTCGCCGATGGCGTGGACGCAGATCTGGTAGCCCGCGTCGTCGGCGCGGTCGACGACGGCGGCGAGTTCGTCGGGATCGACGACCCACTGTCCGCGTTCGTCGTCGGGGTCGTCAGCGTTCCCGGCGTCCCCGGATTCGCCCGGCTCCGCCTCCAGATCCGCGTCCGCGTACGGCTCCTGGAGCTTCGCCGTTCGACTCCCGAAACTCCCGTCGGAGAAGGACTTGATCGCGCCCGTCCGCACGCGGTCGCTCCCGGCGTTCGTCGCCAGTCCGACCTCGACCAGCGACTCGAGGTGGTCGCTCCAGTAGTCGAGTCGCACGCGCAGCGGAAGGTCGCCGTCGGCCGCCATATCGCGGTAGACTCGCGGGGCCATCGAGCCGCGAACCTTGTCGTGGACGCCGGTGACGCCGCGCTCGACCGCGTAGGTCGTCGCTGCGTCGAGCACTTCCGCCAACTCCTCGCGGTCGGTCGCCAGCCGCCGTCTGACGACCTCCGCGGCGTCTTCGACGGCGACACCGGTCAGTTCGCCGTCGGCCCGCCGGAGGTCGTCATCGGGCAGGTCGTCCGCGAGGCGCTCGAGGGCGACCGAGTTCAGCGAGGCGGTGTGAAGATCGACGCGCATCGCGACGACGGGTCGTTCCTCGCTTACCTGGTCGAGATCCGCGCGCGTGAGCGGTTCCGTCCGGGAATCCGACCATGCGCTCTCGTCGTAGCCGAATCCGAGGATCCAGTCGCGGTCGCGTTCGGGTTCAGGTTCGGATTCCGTTTCGTCTTCGGCTTCACCCTGTTCCGCCAGCAACTCGAGGCAGTCCGCGGCGCTGTCGGCCGCCGACAGGTCGGCGTGGACCAGGTGCTGGCCCAGTTGCTCCATGTGCGTGTGGGCGTCGATCAACCCCGGCAGGACGACCCGGCCGTCGCAGTCGATGACCTCGGTTTCGACGCCCTCGAGGAACTCGACCTCGTAGGTGTCGCCGAGACGGACGATCTCGCCGTCGCGAATCGCGACGGCCTCGTGGACGGTATCGGGTTCCGTGAGGGTGTGTACCTCCGCGTTCGTCAGCAGGAGGTCGGCTGCTTCGCTCATAGCAGAGAGCGCACGCGCGAGGGGCAAAACAGTTGGGTCCGCGATCGGTCAGCGGCGGTGATCTATGTCGAACGCGGTCGCTGGAATCGCTCGAAACGCGATTGCCGGGACCGAAAACGGAAACGGAAACTGAAACAGCGTCGTCACTCCGAGTCGAACACGACGTGTCGGTACCGATAACAGTATCCGAAATCGCAATCATGCACAAGGTTAACTTGCGCTTCCGTTGATCCCCCCGTATGATCGACCGCGAGAGCCGTATCGTCTTCGGCTCGCTCCTGCTGTTCGTCCTCATCGTCACTGGCTCCGCCATCGCGGAGTTCCAGTTCGGGTTCGCGCTTCAGGACCGGCCGCTCCTGTCGCTGCTCCTGTTCGGGGGCGTCGCCGTGGCCGCGCCGCAGTTGTATCTCGCGGCGACCGACGACGAGGTTCCGCCGCGGACTCGCATTCAGTTCGCTGCAGTCACTATCGCTGTCTTCGCGACCCTCTTCGCCGGCAACGCGGAGGGGATCAGCTACCTGCTGATCGCGGCCATCGGCTCGCTCGCGGTACTGGGACTCGTCTGTTACGAACTCCTCATCGGCTACCGCGCCTCGAGCGAGGAGTCGGTAACGAGAGTTCCGTGACGGCGTTCGAATTCGGCGGCTACCGACGCGGTGACCGGTCACCGCGGCTTGTCCGTCACCCCGCTCGAAACGACTAGTACAGACCGCACAGCGAGGCAACCGCCAGCGACTCGAGGACGACGACACCGCCGTCGAACACGGCCACTATTTATCGGTCGACGCTCGAACGGGTTCGTATGCGCTCGCTCGAAAACCGCGTGATCCTCGGCTCGTTTTTGCTCTTTGCCGCCGTCATCGTCGGTGTGATCGCCGCCGAACGGGTGTTCGACGTCCGATTCGGCGACTATCCGTTGCTCGCGTTTCTCGCGTTCGCCGGCCTGACCGTCGCCCTCCCTCAACTGTATCTCGCGAAGACCGACACCGACGTCGATCCGCGCAGTCGGGTTCGGTTCGCCGTGATCGTCACCATGGTCTTCGCGGCGATGTTCGCCGAGTCGGCGACCACCCTGCAGGATCGGTTGATCCTGATCGTCGGCGGCGGTGCGTTCCTCGCCCTCGTCGGCTACGAGTTTTTCGCGGGCTATCGCGCTTCGAGTCGCGACGGTTCGCGGCCCGATACCGATCGGTAACCGCTGGGAGACGCCGGCGCGGACCGATCCTCGCTCGCGTCGCGACGATCAGCAACTGTTAGGAGCCATGGCTGTCTTGGCCAACCCATGACAGACCCCGAGGAGCTCGCCGAGCAAGTACGCGAAGGCGACCTTCGTATTCACGAACTCGAGGACCACACCGACTCCGACACCGCAGCCGAGGCCCGACGGCTGTTCGTCGAGCGCGAAACCGGCACCGATCTCGAGACGATCGGCGACTACAGCTTCCCGGCCGAGGCGGCGGACCCGAACATCGAGAACATGATCGGCGCGGCCCAGATCCCCATGGGCGTCGTGGGGCCGGTCGCCGTCAACGGTGCTGAGAGTTCGTTGAGTTCCGGGACGGACGGCGGCGCGGCCAACGGCGAACACTACCTGCCGCTCGCGACGACCGAAGGCGCGCTGCTCGCGTCGGTCAACCGCGGGCTCGGCGTTATTCGGTCGGCCGGCGGCGCCGACGCGCGCATCACGAAAAACGGGATGACTCGAGCGCCGGTGTTCCGGGTGGCGGGCGTCGCGGAAGCCGCCGAAACCGTCGAGTGGGTCAACGAAAACGGCGACGCGCTGGCCGAGGCGGCCGAGTCCACCACGAGCCACGGCGAACTGATCGACGTCGAACCGTACGTCGTCGGCGACTCCGTCTACCTGCGATTCGCCTACGACACCAAGGACGCGATGGGGATGAACATGGCCACTATCGCGACCGGCGAGGCCTGCGAAATCGTCGAGCGCGAGACGCCGGCTTCGCTCGTCGCGCTCTCGGGGAACCTCTGTTCCGACAAGAAACCCGCCGCCATCAACGCCGTCGAGGGCCGCGGGCGCTCCGTGACAGCCGACGTGTTGATCCCCGGCGAACTCGTCGAAGAGCGACTCCACACGACCGCCGACGCCATCGTCGAAGCGAACACGCGGAAAAATCTCACCGGGAGTGCGAAGGCCGGCAGCCTCGGTTTCAACGCCCACGCGGCGAACGTCGTCGCCGCCGCCTTCCTCGCGACCGGCCAGGACGAAGCCCAGGTCGTCGAAGCCGCGAACACGATCACCACCATGGACGCCCGCGAGCGCGAGGACGGCACCACTGACCTCTACGCCAGCGTCTCGCTGGCCTCGCTCGAGGTCGGCACCGTCGGCGGCGGGACGAAACTGCCGACCCAATCGGAGGCGCTCGAGGTCCTCGGACTTCGAGGCGGCGGCGACCCGGCGGGCTCGAACGCCGACGCGCTGGCCGAGATCATCGCCGTCGGCGCGCTCGCTGGCGAACTGTCGCTCCTGGCTGCACTGGCCTCCCGACACCTCGCGAGCGCACACGAGGACCTCGGTCGCTGAACGGTCGGCCCCACTGAACGGTCGGTCGTCAGTCATCGGCCGTTCGACTCGAGCGAGCGCGGACGCGAGTCAGCGTCATAGAGCACTTGATCGAAAATAAGTACCTCACAGGCATCCTCAGCTGAGACGGTCTGAAGCCTGATTTCTGTCGTCGGTCACAGTGATCGGATTGGTTTTTCTCGACGATCGATGAGGAGTTGTCGCTGTCGGCGGCTGATCGCCGCCGCCACGACAGCGTTGACTCGATGGAAACGCTGCTACTCCATGAGAGTGTAAACCAAGCATGGGGCGCAAGAGACCGACGAGTGGCTCGTGCTATC
>NZ_WUYX01000023.1:111909-121035 GCF_009834785.1 Natronorubrum halalkaliphilum | reverse complement strand
CTTCGCCGAGTCGTCAGCAGCAATGAGATGATCTCACGGGCTCACGCTGTGCCGGCTGTCGAGACCTCGGGGTAAACACATACCGCGATTGTACACGTCGGTCGATTCTCGAACGTCGTCGTGGAACGCTGGTTGCCCGGTTTCGAAGACCTGCCAGGCGATTCCCTCGCCTTCGCGGAACTGGGGGTGTGTGTCGAACGTCTCGTCTGCGGTCTCCGAAATCGCCGCCGGTCGGAGCGAGTCGTTCGAGTCGTCGTACAGGTAGAGCGCCGTGAGTTCCAGGTCCAGCAACTGCTCGAGGTGGTCGATAGTTTGGGTTGCCACGTCTTCTCGCGTCGTCGCCTCGAGCCACTCACAGACGGCGTCGTGAAGCTCTCGGAACTGCGACTCGCGACGTTTCTGGTCCGTGATGTCGGCGTTGACGGCGACGAAATTGACGATGGCGTCGTTCTCGTCGGTGATCGGTGCGATGGTCTGGTTGACGACGTATTCGTCGCCGTTCTTGCGGCGATTAACGAGTTGATTCTCCCAGACATCGCCGGCGAGGATTGTCCCCCAGAGATCGCGATAAAACGCCGAGTCGTGAGCGCCCGACTTGAGGAGTCGTGGCGTCGTCCCGATCGCTTCGTCGGCGCTGTAGCCGGTCACGTCCTCGAAGGCGGGATTGACGTACTCGATCCTCCCGTCCGGTTTGGTAATGTAGATCGAGTGGCCCGCCTGTTCGACGGCTTTCTGGTAGCTCCGGAGTTGCTGCTCCCGTTGCTTGCGCGCCGAAACGTCGCTCAGCAGGCCGATCACGAGCGGGCCGGTGTCGCGATCGACGCGTTTGAACGTGAGTTCGGCCCAGAACTGGTCGCCCGCAGCCGTCTCGCAGTTCCACTCGACCCGTTGACTGCCCGATTCGAGCGTTCGATCGAGAATCGACTGTATCGTTTCGTCGTCAGCCGGTTCACCGGTGCGTAGCGTCGCCAGTGTGGAGACGCAGGTATCGCCGGAACGGCAACCAACCAGGTCACACAGCCGTTCGTTGATGTCGACGACCGAATCGTCGGACGGATCGTAGACGACGACAGCGTCGTCGATAGCCTCGAGAATCATACAGCAGTCAAAATCGGTTCGGTCCGTTGTCTCGTCGATCGCCCGTTCGACCCGCTCGGCGAGGAGGGCGGCCCCATCAGCCCGTCGGACGTAGTCCGTCCCGCCGGCAGCCAGAACCGCACTCGCGAGCGACGCCGACCCGTCGACGGGAACGACGACGACCGGAAGCGACGGGTACCGATCATGGAGTCGCTCGAGTACGGCGATCGCGTCCAGTTCGGGATCGTCGTGGCCGAGGACGAGGCAGTCGAACGAACGCTCTCGGAGTACCGAAGCGGCTTCGTCCGGATTCGAAACGGCCGCTACGTCGGCGTCAGCGACTCGAGAAGAAAGTTCTCGAACGGTCCGTGCGCGCCGGTCGCTGTCGGCGACGAGACAGAGCAACCGATTCGTCATCGATCCCGGAAGGACGTACTACCGAGAGTTCCGGCGACTAAACCGATATCGGATCCGATCGGAACTCGGTGCAGTCGTGATACGGTACGGAGAGACATAGTCGGTATCAGTGTTAGTCGACTAGCCGGTAATAACGGTTTTCACCGAGGGATTTGTCAACTCGACCCATCGAGCCCGGTTACTCTCGCTGGTCGGCCGAACTGCTGTGTGTCAGTCTCGATACAGCCGCTCCAGTCTTCGGACGCCCAACAGGCCGTTAGTGACCGATTCAGTCGTCCTCGTCCGGTTGTGAATCGGCCGCGGCTTCGACCAGCGTCTCCCGCTCGTCGAAATACGCCGGCGCGTCGTGATCGGCCTCGAACTGGAGAATTCGAGTCAACGCTTCCTCGCCGTCGTCGACGTCGGACTGGAGCTCTTCGGCGAGTTCCGTGTACGCCGCGGCCAGGTCCTGAAACGCTTGCATCCGCGTCTGTTTGGCTTCGACCAGTAGTTGCTTCTCCTTGACCGTGCTCTCTAGCGCTTCGAACGCCTCGAGATCGACGTCGGTGCTGTCGGGTCCCGGCGGCCCCGAGGGGGCGTCGGTCCCTTCGACCGCCTTCGTGTGGTCCTCGAGTCGGCTGCGGAGATCGGCCATCTGCTCGTCGATTTCGGTGAGCAATTCGTCGGCTTCGTCGCGCATCGTCTGGATGCGTCCCGAAAGCAGGCCGGTCTGTGTCTGGCAGTAGTCGACGAGTCCGTCGACCGATAGCGTGGCGCCAGTGTCGTCGCTCATAGCCCGCTATTGTCGCTTCCGACCGAAGTCACTTTGGTCCAGCAGGTCGCCGCCTCGAGCAGTCCCGATCGGTGTGCTCGAGTCACGAGGACGAACGGTCACAGGTCGAACTGCAGGATATCTCCTTCTTCGATGCCGCGCTCGGCGGTCCACTCGTAGCCGACTTCCAACACGTACTGGCCGCGACCGGGGTAGCGTTGTTCGGCCCCGTCCTCGTCCGGTTCGGGCTTCGGGGCGTGATGAATACTCGTGATGGCCCCCTCCTCATCAGCGAAGACGATATCGATCCCGAACGACATCTCGGGCATGACGAACGTCCGGTCCGCCACCGTTTCGTAGACGAACAGCATGCCACGATCTTCGGGGAGCGTTTCAGTGTCGCTGAGCCCGAGCGATCGCAGGTCCGGTGTATCGGCGATCGCGGCCGTGACAGCTCCCAGCTCGTTGCCGTCGGAGGTCGTTACGCGAACGTCTGTCGATTCGTACCCCATGTGAACTGCTGCCGAAGTCTCGTCGTCGCTCGAGTCGGCCTGCGAGTTGACGGTGGCGTTCGAATCCGGCGGCGTCGTTTCGCCGCCGGGATCGTCGCTGTCGCTGGTGTCACCGCCGCGGGCGTCACCATCACCGGCGTCCGTACACCCGGCAAACCCGACGGAACTAGCGCTTACAGCGAGTCCGGTAAGAACGGTCCGTCGATCCGCGGTCGGCGAGCGTCGCGAAGTCATTCCGATACGCCATCGACCACGGTGGCCCCCATAACCGTTTGTGGGCAACTGCGTGAACAGGTGGCGGCCAGCAAATCGAGACACGCGCTCCCAGGGCGAGTCGAATTGGCTCCGTTGGTGTCGACAACCGTCGACGACCGTCGACAACCGCCCACCGATGGGAGACGACCTCGAGGGTCGTCGGCGCCATCGAAGCCGTCCGTTCGTACCCCGATCGCGGTTGCTAGCACGTGACACGCTACCGCGCTTTCAGACCCGTTAAGTCCCTCCGGCCACTGACTCACTCACAGTGAATCGAGCAGCGAGTCGCGAACCGATGCGGTCACTATTCACCACGAACACATGAGCAAAGAGTACATCGAGGTGCGGGGTGCAGAGGAGCACAACCTCAAGGACCTCGACGTAACGATCCCCCGCGAAGCGTTCACCGTCGTCACCGGACTCTCCGGCTCCGGCAAGTCATCGCTGGCGTTCGAGACCATCTACGCCGAAGGCCAGCGCCGGTACATCGAGAGCCTCTCGGCGTACGCCCGGAACTTTCTCGGCCAGATGGACAAGCCACAGGTCGAGACCGTCGAAGGGCTCTCCCCGGCAATTTCGATCGACCAAAAAAACGCCGCGAACAACCCGCGATCGACGGTGGGGACGGTTACGGAATTACACGACTATCTCCGGCTCCTCTACGCTCGCGTCGGCACCCCCCACTGTCCCGACTGCGGCCGCGAAGTCGGCGAGCAGTCGGCCCAGAACATGGTCGAACGAATCCTCGAGCTTCCGGAGGGGACCAAGGCCAAACTCGCGGCGCCCGTCGTCCGCGACCAGAAGGGCGCCTTCGAGGACCTCTTCGAGGAACTCGTCTCCGAGGGGTACGCTCGCGTCGAAGTCGACGGCGAAGAATACGACCTGACCCGAGACTCGCCCGACCTCGACGAGAACTTCGATCACACGGTCGATGTGATCGTCGACCGCGTGAAGGTCACCGCCGAGGCCCGCCCGCGGATCATCGACAGCGTCGAAACGGCGCTCGAGGAAGCCGAGGGCGTCCTGAAGGTCATCCTCCCGGACGCGCCGAAGGACGTCGCGAGCGATCTGGGCGATGCGGCCCGCCGGACGGGCGCGCTCGGCGACGAAGTCGAGGAAGAGGATCGGTTCGTCGTCGAGTTCTCGAAGGATCTGGCCTGTACGCACTGCGGGATCGACGTCCCCGAGATCGAAACCCGATCGTTCTCGTTTAACTCGCCCCACGGGGCCTGTCCGGAGTGTGAGGGTCTCGGCGAGACGAAAGAAGTCGACGAGGCTCTCGTCCTGCAAGACGAGTCAAAGCCCCTCAAGCACGTCTTCGAGCCCTGGAGCTACAACCGGTCGTACTACAAGACCCGGCTGGACGCCGTCGCGGACCACTTCGACGTCTCGCTGTCGACGCCGTTCGAAGACCTCGACAATGATGTCCAGCAGGCGTTTCTCTACGGGACCAGCGGCCAGGTGCTGTTCAAACGCCAGACGAAGAACGGGACCCGCCGCAAGAAAAAGCGCTTCGAGGGCGTCATTCCGAACTTGGAGCGGCGCTACCTCGAGACCGACTCAGATTCGACCCGCGAGCACATCGAGGACTACATGTCGGTCACGGAGTGTCCGGCCTGTGACGGAACGCGTCTGAAAGCCGCGAGCCGTGCTGTCCTGGTCGACGACACCTCGATCACCGCGATCAACTCGCTGTCGATCGGGGACGCCCTCGAGCACTTCGAGTCGATGGAGGCGGACCTCACCGAGCGCGAGAAGGTGATCGCCGAGGAGATCCTCAAAGAGATCCGGGCGCGCCTCGGCTTCATGTGCGAGGTCGGCCTCGAGTACCTCACCCTCGACCGCGAGGCCGCGACGCTGTCCGGCGGCGAGAGCCAGCGGATCCGACTGGCGACCCAGATCGGGTCGGGCCTCGTCGGCGTCCTCTACGTGCTCGACGAGCCCTCGATCGGGCTCCACCAGCGGGACAACGACCGCCTCCTCGATACGCTCGAGGAACTTCGCGACCTCGGCAACACCCTGCTCGTCGTCGAACACGACGAGGAGACGATGCGCCGCGCCGACCAGGTCGTCGACATGGGGCCCGGCCCCGGCAAGCGCGGCGGCGAGGTCGTCGCCAACGGCCCCGTCGAAGAGGTCAAAGCGACGGACGGATCGATCACCGGCGAGTATCTCTCCGGCCAGCGACAGATCCCGGTTCCGGACGAACGACGTGATCCCGACGGCGCTCTCACCATCCTCGGCGCTCGCCAGCACAACCTCAAAGACGTAGACGTCGACATCCCGCTCGGCAACTTCACCGCCATCACGGGCGTCTCCGGCTCCGGCAAGTCCACCCTCATGCACGACGTGCTCTACAAGGGACTCGCCCGCGAGATGAACGACAACACGAGCGTCATTCCGGGCGAGCACGACGACCTCGAGGGGCTCGATCAGATCGAAACCGTGCGACTGATCGACCAGTCGCCGATCGGTCGAACGCCTCGTTCCAATCCGGCGACGTACACCAACGTCTTCGATTACATCCGCGACCTGTTCGCCTCGACGAAACTGGCGAAACAGCGCGGCTACGAGAAGGGGCGGTTCTCCTTCAACGTCAAGGGCGGCCGCTGCGAGGAGTGTGGCGGTCAGGGGACCGTGAAAATCGAGATGAACTTCCTCTCGGACGTCCACGTCCCCTGCGAGGAGTGCGACGGCGCGCGGTACAACGACGCCACGCTCGACGTCACCTACAAGGGCAAGACAATCGCCGACATCCTGGACATGGAAGTCGAGGAAGCCTACGACTTCTTCGAGTCCTCGAGCCAGATCCGGCGGCGGCTCCAGCTCCTGAAGGACGTCGGGCTCGGCTACATGACCCTCGGCCAGCCCTCGACGACGCTGTCGGGCGGCGAGGCCCAGCGTGTCAAACTCGCCGAGGAACTCGGGAAGAAGGACTCGGGCGAAACGCTGTACCTCCTCGACGAGCCGACGACCGGCCTCCACAGCGAGGACGAGCGCAAACTCATCGACGTCCTCCACCGGCTGACCGACAACGGGAACACCATCGTCGTCATCGAACACGAACTCGACCTCGTGAAGAACGCCGACCACGTCATCGACCTCGGTCCTGAAGGCGGCGAGAACGGCGGCGAACTCGTCGCGAGCGGGACGCCCGAAGAGATCGCCCGGCTCGAGGCCTCCCACACCGGCCGTTACCTGCGAGATCTGCTGCCGAACGTCGATCTCGAGGGGCCACGCGGCGAGCGGGTCGAACCCGTGACCGCGCCGATGGACGACGACTGATGCCGACTGCCGTACCGAGCTACCGGTGAACACGGCGGCTGTGGTTGTGCCGGTACCGACGTACGGGAGACCGTCTGACGGTGACGAAAACTCGAGCGCTTCTTTCTTTATACACCCCTACCGCGATGTTTTTCGCCCGGTTCGCAGCCGAGAACCGGAGCGGCGGCGCGCGGATCGACGCCGACGTCCCCGGAACCGGGCGAGTGCTCGACGGAGTGCGACGGTCGTGACAGCCCGTTTTCAAATTGCCGGACATCGTTCATGGTCGGGTGTCCGTTTACCCCGATACCGTTCTAGGGTCCGATCATGCTCCTACCAATTGCGAGAAATTTCGTGGCCGCCGAAGATCAGGCGGGGGCGTTATCGCACGTTGCGGATCTCAACGAGGACGGAATCAAGGGGATTCTGAACTTGCTCGGCGAGCACTACGACAATACGGCGGAAGCCACCGCCGACGCCGACGCCTACATTGACATGATCGAGGCCATCGACGACGCCGATCTCGACTGCTGCGTCTCGGTCAAACCGTCCCAGATCGGCCTCGACCTCGGCGACGACGTCTTCCGGACCCACCTCGAGCGAATCGTCGACGCGGGTGTCGACCACGACGTCTTCGTCTGGATCGACATGGAAGACCACACGACGACCGACGTCACGCTCGACGCGTTCGAACACCACGCCCACGAAACCGACGGTAACGTCGGGATCTGTGTCCAGGCAAACCTGAAGCGAACGCGCGAGGACGTCGAGCGGTTGGCCGACGTCCCCGGCAAGGTCCGCTTCGTCAAGGGGGCGTACGACGAGCCGTCCGAAATCGCGTACAAAAAGAAGGCGCGAGTGAACGAGGCGTATCGGGAACTGCTCGCGTATGCCTTCGAAACGTTCGATGACAGGATCGCCGTCGGGAGCCACGATCCGGAGATCATCGAGTACGTCGAGCGACTCTCCGAAGAACACGACACGCCGTTCGAGTTTCAGCTACTCATGGGCGTCCGGGAGGACGCACAGCACGACCTCGCCGCGGAGTACGACGTCTACCAGTACGCACCGTACGGGCCGAAATACCTCTCGTACTTCTATCGTCGCGTCCGAGAACGGAAGGAAAACGCTCTGTTCGCCCTTCGGGCCGTCCTGCCGGTATAGCTCACAACTCGCCGGCGATATCGTCGGGATCCAGCAGCTTCGATTCGGCTTTTCGCAGGTGATCGAGCAACGTGGTCTTCGAAATATCGAGTTCGGAAGCGAGTTCGCGGGTCGAGACGCCGCGGGGCCACTCGTAGTAGCCTCGTTTGCGAGCGAGTTCGAACACCTCCCGCTGGGTGCTGGTGAGCGTGTCCATTCGCCGCTTGCGTTCGGATTCGCCCGTGGGCGTGCTCCGAACGGTTTCAACCGAGACTTCGGCACCTTCGTCCTCGCAGATGCGATCGATCGCGGTTTCGACCGCATCCCGGTCGCCGGCAAAACAGACTTCCCAGTGTTCTTGGCCGTTCTCGATGCGAACCGGGGCGCTGTGGACGAAGCCGTGTTCGAGCAGCGTCGGGCAGATCATCTCCTGTGGATCGTACTCGAGGAAGAACTCGCGAACGACGTTCCCCGGAACCGACGAGGGTTCCCGTCGACCGAACCGTTCCTGGAGTTCGAGTACATCGCCCGCCAGCGGCGACTCGTCGATCTCCGTCAACAACGCCTCGACCTCCTCGGTCGTTTGCCCGAACGCGGTGAACAGCCCATTGACGGACGTCGGTTCCGTGTCCGACGTCGGCGCGGTGTAAACCGCGTGCGCCAGAATGCCCCCGCCCACCCGTTCCGTCGCTTCGATCGCCCAGCAGTTCGGATGCCAGACCTCGAAGGACAGTCTCGTTCCCTGGACTGGCTGATCCCAGTTCGTTGCCATACTACGAGACACCTTCTCAGTGACCACCAATAAGCTCTCGTTTTCCGCCGGACCCTCCCATGGACGGGGCACGTTATTCGACAGTGACGACCCAATCGCTATTCATGAGTCAGCAATCCACGACACAGACGTACGGCCACCACATCGGCGGCGAGTGGACCGACGGTGACGGAAGCGACACCTTCGCGAGCGAGAACCCGGCGACGGGCGAGGAACTCGCACGGTTCCAGCGCGGCACCGAATCGGACGTCGACGCCGCGCTCGAGGCCGCGGAGAACGCACAGGAAGAGTGGCGCGAACTGTCCTACATCGACCGCGCGGAGTACCTCTGGGACATCTACCACGAACTGCGCGAGCGCACCGACGAACTCGCCGAAATCGTCACGAAAGAGTGCGGAAAGGAGATCAGCGAAGGCCGCGCGGACGTCGTCGAAGCCTACCACATGGTCGAGTGGGCGGCGGGCAACGCCCGCCACCCTCACGGCGACGTCGTTCCGAGCGAGATCGGCAGTAAGGACGCCTCGATGCGCCGGAAGCCGCGAGGCGTTATCGGCTGTATCACGCCGTGGAACTTCCCCGTCGCCATCCCGTTCTGGCACATGGCGATCGCCCTGGTCGAGGGCAACACCGTCGTCTGGAAGCCGGCCGAACAGACGCCGTGGTGCGGCCAGATCATCGCCGAAATGATGGACGACGCCGGCGTTCCCGACGGCGTCTTCAACATGGTACAAGGCTTCGGCGACGCCGGCGCGGCGATCACGGACGACAGTCGCGTGGACACGGTGCTCTTTACCGGCTCCGCGGAGGTCGGCCACGAGATTTCGGGCAAGGTCGGCGGCGAACCCGGCAAGCTCGCCGCCTGCGAGATGGGCGGGAAAAACGGGATCGTCATCACCGAAAAGGCGGATCTGGACATCGCCGTCCACTCCGCCGTG
>NZ_WUYX01000023.1:0-111899 GCF_009834785.1 Natronorubrum halalkaliphilum | reverse complement strand
GACGACCGGCCAGCGCTGCGTCTCGAGCGAGCGCCTGATCGTCCACACGGACGTCTACGACGAGTTCAAAGAACGGTTCGTCGACATCGCCGAGGACATCGCCGTCGGCGACCCGCTCGAGGAGGACACGTTCATGGGGCCCGCGATCGAGCCCGAGCACGTCGAGAAGATCCACAAGCACAACGAGTTGGCCCGAGAGGAAGGTGCCGAGGTGCTCGTCGACCGAGCGGACCTCGAAGACGGAGCGATTCCGGACGGCCACGACGAGGGCAACTGGGTCGGTCCCTTCGTCTACGAAATCGACTACGACACCGATCTCCGGTGTATCAAAGAGGAAGTGTTCGGTCCGCACGTCGCCCTCCTCGAGTACGACGGCGACATCGAACGCGCCCTCGAGATCCACAACGACACGCCTTACGGCCTCGCCGGCGCGGTCATCTCCGAGGATTACCGCCAGATCAACTACTTCCGCGATCACGCTGAACTCGGGCTCGCGTACGCGAACCTGCCATGTATCGGCGCGGAGGTCCAGCTTCCATTCGGCGGCGTGAAGAAGTCCGGCAACGGCTACCCGAGCGCGCGCGAGGCCATCGAGGCCGTCACGGAGCGGACCGCCTGGACCCTGAACAACTCGAAGGACATCGAGATGGCCCAGGGACTGTCGGCGGATATCATGACCTCGAGCGAGAGCGACAACGACGACTGATCGTCGTTCCTCGCCCGATATCGAGAGTTCCCGACGGCAATCCGAACGGTTAACGGTCGCCGGCGGCGAATAGCAGCGCGATGAACACCCGAAAGCGGGTCGTTCGCCACGGACTCGTCGGTGGCGGATTCGTCACGCTGTTGCTGGCCGCCAGTTTCGGCCTCGCGCTCGGCGTTCCGACGACCGTCTCGACGGCGCTGCTGTTTTTCTGGCTCGTCGTCGTCGGGACTGCGATGTTCGCCGCCGGCAGGTGGGAGCGCGTAGTAGTCGGGCCGGCGGTCATCGGCTGGCCTCGCATCGCTGCGTTCGCCATCGTTGCGCTCGCAGTCGGCTGGACCGCCATCAGCGTCACGAGCCTCCTCGAGGGCGACGGCGTTACCGGACTCGGCCCCGTTGAGGTCGTCATCACGGCCGGAATGGTAGGGTACTTCGCGTGGTTCGCCCGCGAGTGCTGGGTCGGCGGCGCGCGGATCGACGAGGAAACGTTCGCTATCGAGTGATACGGTTTACTGTAGTCAATTACCGCCGATCACCGATCCCGTCCCTGGTGATCGGCGGTAACTAGTTACAGCAATCCGTATGAGTGCTCGAGCGGCGGGTTCGACGAGCAGCCGGTGCTGGCGGGAACCGCGTTCCGAATGGTATCATTCATCCCGTGACTGCGTTGGGGCTGTTCCGGTGACCCAACTACTTCCCGAGACAGACGCGCCTCCTCGTCGAAGGATCGTGTTGCTACGTGTCAACATAATAGTAATTTATTTGACAATAGCTCTCGAAGCGGAGGGTGTGGCGTCCACTCGATACACCACGGTCGGGCTGTTCGTCCTCCTCGCAGCCATCTGGGGACTGTCGTTCGTCGCGGCGCGCGCAGCCCTTGCAGACGTTTCTCCCGTACTGCTCGCCGCGCTTCGGTTCGATATCGCCGCCCTCCTGCTGTTCGGGTACGCCGCTGTGACCACGACGAGGTTGGTGCCCGCCAACCGGCGGGAGTGGTCTACCGTCGCGATCGGCGGCTTTCTGTTCATCGCGCTCCACCACGCGCTTCTCTTCGCCGGGCAACAGTACGTCACCAGTGCCGTCGCCGCCGTCGTCATCTGTCTCGACCCTATACTCGCCGCTGGGTTCGCCCGGGTGTTGCTTCCCCAGGAGCGGCTCTCGTGGGTCGGCGGAGTCGGGTTGCTTCTCGGCGTGGTCGGCGTCGGGATTATCGCGCGCCCGTCGCCAGACGCGGCACTACGGGCGGACGTCGTCGGCGTCGTCCTCGTGTTTCTCGCGGCAGCGGCGTTCGCACTCGGCGCAGTCGTCACGCGGAGAGCGCGTACGGGGACGGACTTCCCGGCCCAGTCGATGCAGGCGTGGATGATGCTGATCGGCGCGGTGATGCTGCACGCCGGTGCGATCGTTCTCCCGGGAGAGGAATTCGTGGCTATCACGTGGTCGTGGTCAGTAGTTGCCGGTCTCGGCTACCTCGCGGTGATTGCCGCGGGAGTCGGCTACTTTCTCTACTTCGAACTGCTCGAGCGACTCGGCGCGATCGAAATCAATCTCGTCGCGTACGTCACCCCCATCTTCGCCGCGATCGGCGGGTGGCTTGCGCTCGGAGAACAGCTACAGGCACAAGTCGTGGCCGGGTTCGGTGTTATCCTCGTCGGCTTCGTTCTCGTCAAACGACAGGCCCTCAGAGCGGAACTCGACAAATACCGAGCCTGAGTGACAGACGTTCGAGGGTGCAACACCCGGGTTGCGAGCCGTTCCACGAATCTCCCGTGCGTGTCGCTGCAAGACGCGCGTTATCGGCCCGGGGTCCGGCGACGTTCGATAAAACCGATCACCCGGTATCGATCCCTTCCGGGAGTACAGCCAAGGTGAAGGCGATACAACCGTACCCCATGACGGACGATACCAGCCCCGATCGGTCCGAGGAATCGGAACCGACGCCAGCCAAAGCGGATCCGACGGACTCGTTCGATCTCGAGCACTCGGAGCGCGTTCGGCTGGGTGTCAGTCGCGGCGAAACCGATATCGAACTCGGGCCGCCGCGGGACTACCCCGACCGGGCCGACGTCTCGGTCCGACCGGAATCGGCGGACGGCCACCGAGTCGTCCTGAGCATCGACGCGATGGCGGGGGACCACGGGACGGGTCACGCCGACATCGAACTGACGCCGGCGGAGGCCCGTGCGCTCCGCGACCGCCTCGACGAAACCGTTCGCTGGATGACCGAAGACGACGATTCGACGTCCGATAGCTGACGCCAATGGGGTCGCTCGAGGCCGCACCTCGAGTGTGAACGGGATAGACGACGTAACTCGAGTTGACGACGGTCACAGCGGACGTAACGACCAGTCATCGGTGGTGACCAACCGTCTCCGTCCCCGGAAAGAACCGCTCGTAACCGTTACTCCGGGCTCGGCGTCTCTTCTCGCGAGAGGTACGAAGCGAGATCGGAGGTCGTGACCATGCCGATAACGCCCTCGTCCTCGTCGACGACGGGGAGGTGATGGAAGCCGTGCTCGACCATCACGTCCGCGGCATCGCGGATGCTGTCCTGAGCCGAGGCAGTGATAACGTCCTCGGTCATGTACGTCGAAACCGGCGTCTGGTCCTTCGGCTTCCGTTCGGCGACGATTCGAACGAAGTCCGTCGTCGTCAGAATCCCCTCGAGTTGGTTGTCGTCGTCAGTGACGACGACCGAGCCGATTTTGTTCTCGAGCATCGACTGTGCGGCGTCCTCGACGAGCGTGTCCGGCGACACGGTGTGGAGCGACGGGGACATGATTCGGGCAACGAAAATATCGTCCATACACGGTTGTACTCCTTATACATTATAAGAATTGCCGAACCGGACCTTGCTACGTTTCCGTGAGCTCACGCCAGCGCACTTGCAGACGCGTACAGGCGGGTGTCGACGACTCGCCAGAGCGGCCGACGAAATCACGTTCGCGCTGCGGCGCACATTTAAGTATCAACTCGGCCTTACTGGGTGACGTATCCACTGATGGCGTCACCGCCGCCCACCCTCCACGGAACCTGTAAACTCCGTTCCACACCGGTGCCGAGTACCGAGCTACTCGAGCACGTCGCGACGGAGTACGCCGCTCTCGCCGACGAGTACGGCCCCCGGAACGTGCTGGTCCTGAAACGTCATCCGACGGGTCTCGACCCCCTCACCGAAGCCCTCGCCGGCGTCGAAGCGACGACCGGATCGCCCCGGTCGCCCCGCGTCGAATCGCTACCCGAACACGCCTCGAAGGTGCTCGAAGAGTACGATCCGACGCTCGACCGACTCGAGTACGAAGAGCGGATCGAACTCATCTCGCTGGTGATCGACGGCGCCAGCCGCGACGTGCCGGACTACCTCGAGCGCGCTTCGACCCACGAAAGCTTCGCCCGAGACGTGGGGCAGTTGCTCCTCGAGGCGACGCGCCAACGGCTGGGACTCGCCGATATCGAGGCCGAAGAGGCCGACGAGCGTCTGGCCTTTCTGTACGCGATGAACGATCGCTTTCACGCGGAACTCGAGGACCGAGGCTACGTCGAGCGAGCGGACGTGATCCCGCGGACCGTCGAGTTGCTCGAGTCGAACGCGGACGGCCTGAGAGAGCGAGTCACCGACTCGATTGACGCGGTGTTGGCCGTCGAGTTCGAGGAGTTCCGGCGGCTCGATCGGCGCTACCTCGCCGCGCTCACCGGCGACGCGCAGCTCGTCTGTCTGGGAGAACGCCACGCCAGCGTCGAGCGCACTCGCGTCGAACCGGGCCGCATCGAGGACCTCGTCGGAAACGGGCTCTCGGTCGAGGTCCTCGAGTCGCCCCGCCGACGGAGCGATGGGGATGCATCGAACGAGAACGGTGGAGAGTCGCCACCACACCGACCGATAACGCGGTTTCTTTCGACGGGCGAGTCGCCACGGCGGTCGCGTTCGGACGCGCAGAGCGACTCGAGTACGGACGAGCCGACAACTGAATCAAGCGAGCGAGACACGGGGCGAGCGCGCCGAATTCGGACCCGAACCGGCCGCGAACAGGTCAGAGCGGTCGCCGCCGAGATCCAGGCGCTCCGGGACCGTCACGACTGGAGCTACGACGAGTTCGCCGTGGCGGTGCCGCGGATCGAACGGGTTCCGGAGACGAGAACCCGACTCCGCGACGCCGGCATTCCGACGGCGACGATCGGGACGCCGTCGCTCGCGGAGGACCCCGTGGTCAACGAGCTCTACGCGTTCGTAACCCTCCAGCGCGAGCGTGAACGGGCCGGCGGAAGCGAGCGGCTCGAGACCGAACTCGCCCGCCACGCCGACCGCGAGCGCAACCGCGACGCGGGGGATCCGCGCGAGGTTTCGATCGAACGCCTTCGCGCTCGCGTTCCCGATTTCTCGATCGAGTTGCTCGAGTCGTGTGCCGCCTCGAGCATCGCCGAATCGCTCGAGCGGTGGATCCGGCGGACGGACCTGAAGGGGCGAATCGCCCGCGAGGAGGACTGGGTCGACGCCCGCGAGCAGTACGCGAGCATCCGGCGGGTGCTCGAGATCGCTCGGTTCGTCGAGGAGACGGACCTCGTCGGGCCGGACTGGCAAGGGCTGCGCCGGATGCTCCGGCGGACCATCCAGTACGACGCGCCGTACGTCCACGCGGTCGAGACCCGGTCGCCGACGGGCGGCGTCGCGGTCTGTGCGGTCGACGACCTGAAGTACGACACCCGGGAAGCCGTCTTCCTGCTGGATCTGATCGACGACACCTATCCCGGCGAGCAGTTCCTCACGCAGCTGTTTCCGTCGGCGTGGCTCCGCGAGATGTCGACCTATCCGGCCGTCACGGATCCGTCGCCGACGGAGCTTACGGAGACGTTCGCGACGGTCGGTGCTGACGCCGGGGACGGGTCCGAAGCCGAGGTCGAAGCCGACGCCACCATCTCCACACCCACCACCTCCCCCCCTACCCACACCGTCAGCGACCCCTTCGAAACCTACCACGCCCAGCGCTCTCGGCGGCGGCTCGCGCTGGGTTCCCGCGCCGCCCGAACCCACCTCTACTGCTGTTCCTACGAGCGCGGTTCCGGCGGTCTGCGCCGCACGCACGACGAGTCTCGCTATCTGCAACTGATCGACGCAACGCCCGGACTCGTTCTCGAGGACATCGAAACGGGAACCGAGGCGACGATCCACGGTGAGACGAACGCGCTCGAGGCGCTGCTCGCCCAGCCGCGGGGCGAACTCGAGCGGATCCTCGGCGAGGCGAGTACGGGCGGCGAGGCCGATCTCGGGACGACTGAGGAACTGTTCGAGGAAATCGCGGTCGTACTCGAGGAGGGCGACATCGACCCCGACCTCGCGGAGGCGGTCCGGTCACAGTTCGAGTTCGCCGCCGGGGAGGTGGTCCGCGATGACTGAGGCGGAAATCGACGGCGAGGCGGCCGCCGAGAAGCTCTCCGTCGAGGGACTCACCGCGTACCTCACCTGTCCCCGGCGGTACGAGTTCGCCCACGTCCACGGTCTCGAGGGCGGCGACGACGACAGTACGGTCGACGACCGCGTCGGACTGCTCCGAACGGCGATCTGCGACGCTCTCCGGGGTGGGAAAACCGACCGCGAGACGCTCGCAGCCACCGCACGGAACCGACTCGAGGCGCTCTGGGCGGATCACGACGAACGGTTTCACTCGCGGACCCAGCGACGCCACGAGCGACGGGTCCTCGAGGCGACGCTCGAGGCCTACGTCGAGCGGGTCGGCGTCGATCACGCGGCCGGAATCGAGCGGCTGGCGGCCGACGCCGCGGGCGGGGAGTTGATCGGGCCGGAGCTTCCGGTCTCGAGTACCGTGTCGCCGCCGGATGGGGGTAATGGCGACGCCGACGCCGTCACGATCGACGCCACGGTCGACTACGTCTACGGCGACGGCTCGTCGGTCGTCGGGGTTCGGTTCGTCCCGACGCTCGCGCCGCTTGGCTTGCTTCGCTACCGATCGGACTGGGAGGGGTCCGTCGCCGAGGCGTTTACCGACCACTTCGATCCCGACGCGGACGCGTTCGAACCGTCGCTCGTCGGATCGCTCTTCGAGACCGCCGTCGTGATCGACGGCCTCCGCGACCGCTGTGAACGGCTCGGACTCGAGGACCGGACCTGTCGGTACGTCCAGATTCCCCTCGCCGACCGCTCGAGAACCGCGGTCAACTGGGTCCGGGAAACGGTCGAGACGAGCCTCGACCTCGCGGATCTGACCGACGTCTACATCGACCACCACACCTACGGAATGACCCACGAACACCGAAACCGGACCGTCGACGACCGACTCGCCGCCGTCGTCGGGCGACTGACTGCGGGCGCGTTCGACCCGACCGATCGCTGGGACGACATTTCCGACGCTGCCTGTCCCGACTGCGGGTACACCGTCTGCTGTCAGGACTACCTCTCTCAGGAGGTGCGATTCGATGGGTGACGCACCCGGCAATCGAGACCCGTTCGAACGATCGGACGCCGATCTCGAGCCGAAAGGCAACCAGCAGGCAGTCATCGACGGTCGAGCGGCCTGTATCTCCGTCGACGCCGGGGCGGGAACCGGAAAGACGACGACGATGCTCATGCGAATCGAGCGCGCGATCGAACGGGGCGACGTCGACCCCGACGACGTGCTGGTCCTGACGTTCGCGAACGAGGCCGCCGGCAGCATCCGCGAGGCCGTCGCCGAGCGCCTCGACCCCGAGGCCGCCGCGGCGATCGACGTCTACACCTACCACTCGTTTTGCTACCGGCTGGTCCGGGAGTACGCCTACTATCTGGGCTACTCGCCGGAGTTCGACGTCGTCACCGAGCGCAAACGCCGCCGGATCGTCGGCCGGCTCCTCACCGAAAACGAGTACGACTTCGCGGCCGCCTCGCCCCGAGGCGACGGCTCGCCGGCCGACCTCACCGCCGAGGTCGACCGGTTCGTCCAGGCGATGAGCCAGGAGGACATCACGCCCGAGCAGTTACAGGCCCAGCTTCCGGCGGTGCGAACCCTCGAACTCTGCAACGAGTTCGTCCTCTGGCTCGAGCGAACGGCGGGCGAGGAGCTCTCGTTCGACACCGAGGCGCTGCGGTACTTCAACCGGGACGAACACCTCGAGGGAGCCCGCGAAGCGCTGGTCGACTACGGGAAGCTCATCTCCTACTGTCGCGAGAAGATCGCGGAAGCGCCGGCGGCGTTTCGCGAAGACGACGTGGTTCGGGACGTCGATCGCTATCTCCGGGTGCTCCAGCAGTGCGTGACGAACACGATCGACGCGCTGGACCTCGACGATCCGACCACGAAACAGCTGCCCCGAGCGCTGTTCGGCAACGAGATCTGGCGCACCGCGACGGAGCGCATCGAGCAGAGTCCGTTCGGTCGCCTGAAACACTACGTCGAGTTCCTACGGCTCGCCCGCCACTACACCGCAGTGTACGCGGATTATCACGAGTATCTCGAGGCGGAGCGGACGCTGGACTTCGACGAGCTGGTGCGGACGGCGACGGAGCTGCTGGACGACGAGGAGATCGCGGCCGAGATCACCGACCAGTGGACGCAGGTCTACTGCGACGAGTTCCAGGACACCGACGAGACGCAGTTCGCCCTCATCACCGAGCTCACCGAGGGCCCCGATCGACCCGACCTGCTCGCCATCGGTGACAAGGATCAGGCGATCTACGGCTGGCGCGGCACCGACCGGGAGGGCCTCGACAGGCTCGCCGACGCCTACGACGACCACGAGGCGATCGAACTCGAGCTCAACTTCCGCTCGCGCCAGGAGATCCTGGACCTGACCAACCACTGCGGGTACGGCCCCCAGTCCTCGAAGACGCTCAGGGAGGTCGGCCGGACGCCGGGCGAGTACGAGTACGGGCGTGAATACGGGGACGAGACTGAACGTGAAGACGGCGAAGCCAGCGAAGACGGCAAAGATAGCGAAGACAGCGCGGGCGGCGGAACGAAGCCCTCGAACCCGCCGGATCGCGTCGTCAAAGTCGAGAGCGAGGAACTTGGCTGGTCGACCGCCGAGCAGGTCGCGACCACCGTCTCGCGGCTGTTAAACGGCGAGTCCGAGAACGTCCCCCGGCGCTCGCTCGAGGATATCGCGGTCATCGTCCGGACGAACCGCCACGCTCAGGCGGTCGCGGACGAACTCCGCGATCGACAGCTCCCCTACGAGATTTCGGGATCGCCGCGCGGCGAAATTTCGCCCGGAATCCGGACGGTTCTGTCCTATCTCCGCGTGCTCGTTGATTCCACGGCCGACGCCCACCTCCGGCGGGTACTGCTCTACCGGTATCGCCTCGATGAGGCCGATCTCGCGACGCTCCAGCAGCAGTCGGGGTCGCTGTACGACGCCGTGATGAGCTTCGAACCGGACGCCGACAAACGCCCGGTTTTCGAGAATCCCGACCGACTCGAGCGAGCACGCGACCACCTCGCGGAACTGGAGACGCTCCGGGACGTCTACCCGCTGTCAGGGTTCGTCCGCCGGTTCCGCGAATTGACGCGCCTCGAGTGGTTCCTCACGAGCGAAGAGCGGGACGAACTCGATCGTCTCGAGCGGTTCGTCGAGGCCTACAACACCGACTCGGTGATCCAGACGCTCACGCCGGCGTTCGTCGACGCGCTCGAGGGGACGCTACAGGGCGGCGGCAACGAGCGCACTCGCGGCACCCAGTCGACGGACTCCATCGACGTGATGACCGTCCACCAGGCCAAGGGCCTCGAGTTCGATACGGTGCTCGTTCCCTACCTCTCCGACGAGGAGTGGTGCGTCGAGAGCGATTACGCCAGGCGCGCCCGGTATCGGCTGCTCGCGGCGGCGCTCGACCACGAGACCGAGTCGCCGCTGCTCGCTGATCTCGCGGCCGAGACCGTCGGCGAGGAGTGGCGGGTGCTGCACGTCGCGCTGACGCGAGCGGAGAATCACCTCTTCGTGTTCGGCTCCGAGTACGACTACGACGGCGAGGAGAGCGAACTCGCGGCCTCGACCGCGGCGGCGTGTCTCGCGGACGATATCGAGTGGTCGGTCACCGGCCAGCGGATGGACCTCTGGTCGTCGTTGCGGGAGAGTTTCGACCGAGTCCAAGAAACCTACCCCGAGACGGTCGTCGATCGTACCGACGAAATCGCGCTCTCGGCCGGCGTCAGTCCGGGAACGATCACCTACTACGCCGACTACGGCGACCGCCCCGTCGAACCGCTCGAAACGCGCGAGGCGATCGAGACCGTTCACCGGCTGGGTCGGCTGCTGCGAAACGGGACGCTGTTGCCGGCGGCCGACGCGGCGAGTTACGGGGTGCTCGACGACGGCGGCTCTGCCGGCGCAACGGGACGAGTTCCGAGCGGTCGTCGCCCGGCCGCGCTGACGACCGACACGGTCAGATTCCCTGTCGAGACGCTCTCGAACGCGACCGAGCTCCCGGTGGCGATGCGTCACAGCTACACGGCGATGGAGACCCACGACACCTGTCCGCGAAAGCACTATCTCGATCACGTCGTGTCCGCGATCGACGATCCAGGGGGCGGGCAGTTTCGGACGGTGGAGTCGCTCTCGAGTGGGTCCCGCCTCGTCGGCACCGTCTTCCACGACGTCGCCGAAGAAGCGTTCTACCGAGAGTACCGGACCCGCGAGGAGTGGCGAGAGGCCGCCGTGCGACAGCTGACCGCGAGGAATCTGCTCGAGCACCGCGGGGCCGTCCTCGCCTGTATCGACCGCTACTTCGAGGCCGCCGCCCCCGTGTTCGACGAGCCGGTCGCCGACTGGGAGCTGCTCGCCGCGGAACTGCCGTTCGCGCTCGAGGACATCGCCGACGTCGACGGCGACGTCGTCGGCTACGTGGATTCGGTCCGACGGACGCCGGACGGCGACCTCGCGGTGCTCGACTACAAAGCGACGGCCGAGCGGATCGCGGCCGACGAGGCGACGCAACTGGCACTGTACGCGAGGGCCTGCGAACAGCGGTTCGAGGAGCCGGTGTCGGCCGTCGGCTACGTTTACGTCGGCGACGTCGAGGGCTCGCGAGTCGATCTCATGGCTCCCGACGACCTGCCGCCGTGGTCCGCGGTGCTCGAGACGCTCGAGGCGGTCGATCAGCCGTCGTTCGACGAGACGACGCCGGGCGATCACTGTCGGTATTGTCCGCACCGGTCGCTCGGTTGCGGGCCCGAGGAGTACGAGGATGTGGATGGGGGCGGGAAGAGAGACGGAGACGGAGACGGAAACGGGAACGGGAACGAAGGACCGAAAGCGTACGCGAGCGACACCGTAGTCGACGATTGACGGTGCCCGAACTGGGTACGCGGCTCTCGAGCCGGCTGCCGAGCGAGTCGTCGGACGGCAGCGGTGAACTCGAGGATAGCGACACGAGGACGACCGCGAAGAAAACGCACACCGCGGAAGACGATAGCGCGCGATCGGGTCGCCCAGGGGGCGAGAACGAAGCCGAAACTGACGCTTTATTTCCCGTCAGACGAACGACCCCGTATGATCGAAGCGACGCTGTGTTTTCCGAGGCGGAGTCGCACTGACGGGAGCGGGAACGAGCGAACGGACGAAGTCCTCCTGATTGAGAAGCGCCGCGGACTGGGCGAGGGCTGGTACAACGGCCCCGGCGGGAAGCTCGAGGGCGACGAGACCCCCCGAGAGTGTGCCGGTCGGGAAACGCGCGAAGAAGTCGGCCTCGAGATCGATCCCGAAGCCCTCGAGAAGGCCGGCGAACTCACCTTCCTGCTCGACGGCGAGGCCCACACGTTCTGTCACGTGTTTCGAACGCGGTCGTTCGCGGGCGAACCGACCGCGTCCGAGGAGGCGCGCCCGGAGTGGGTCCCCGTGGAAGACGTTCCCTACGATCGGATGTGGGAGGACGACCACCTCTGGCTCCCCGGCGTCCTCGAGGGGAAGACAGTCGTCGGCGAGTTCCGGTTCGAGGGCGGCCCGCCGCTAGACGAGGCCGAGTTCGTCAATCACGACCTCGAGTGGGACGTGGCCCTCGGAACGCGATAGGCACTGACACAGTACGGCCGATTCAATTAGTTCGGCCAGAAGACGGCCTATATCGGCGTATTCCCAGACGATGCAACTCGAACAGGGGGCGATTACTCATTTACCAGACGATAATAGTCCCGTCTAACAGAATGACCGATACGACTCGTCGACGGACGTTCGTTGCAGCGGTCGTCGGAACCGTCGGTTCGCTCGCGGGGTGTCTGGGTCAATCCTCTGAACCCAGCGCCGAGAACGGCACCGAGACCGTCGAAAACATGTTCGCGGATGACGAGGACGACGGAGAACCGATCGAAGTCAACGGTGGTGAAGACGAGGAAGACGACGATGACGAGGACGGCGAAAACGAAACCGATGACGTGACGGTCGAAGAAGATACGGACGAGGATATCTCGACCGAAGGCACGGTCGAACTCCTCGCGGACGTCGACGTTGGCGGTTCGATCGACGCCGGAGCCTACGTCCTTCTTCGAGCGGACGCCGAGGTCGACGGCTCGATCGACGCCGGAGAGGACGTGCTGGTCGGAACGGACGTCGAGGTCGACGGCCCGATCGATGCCAGCAACGTTATCCTCGAGGCGGACGCGGAAGTCGACGCCGACGTCACGGCAAGCGGCGACGTGATGACCGCCGAAGACGTCGAAATCGATGGGGCGGTCGACGCCGGCGGCGCTGTGGATCTCGGCGACGACACCGAGGTCGACGGCGACGTGGCTGCGGGCGGATCGGTGACGACACGTGCGGACGTCGAAATTGACGGCTCGATCGATGCCGACGGGGACGTCTCACTCGGTGACGGCACGACGGTCGACGGCGACGTCTCCGGCGACTCGGTCGAGGAAGGCGAAGGTACCGACATCGACGGTGACATCGAAGAAGACGATGCTGCTGACGACGACTCCGGCCCGTTCGATGACGATGGCGATGGCGATGGCGATGACGACGACGATGGCGACGATGACGATGCCGACGAGTAAGAAACGATAATCCGCTGCAGTTCCCGTTCGAACAGGTACGGGCCCAGGCCGTCCGGTTACGGCTGTAACACGACCTTCCCGGAACTCTTGCGGTCTTCGATGTACTGGTGGGCCTCGGCAGCGTCCTCGAGCGCGAACGACTCGCCGAGAATGACCTCGAGTTCGCCGCTCGTCAGCCCCTGGGTGAGTTCGGGGACGGCCTGCATGATCGTGCTCGGATCGTGGTAGGAGGCCTGACCGAGGTGGAACCCTTTGACCGTCTTGTTCTCGAAGAGCAGCCGTCGGTTCTCCACTTCCGCGGGAACGCCGCTGGCGACGCCGTAGGTGACCATCCGACCGAAGTGAGACATCGCGTCGAGGCTGCGCTCGAAGACGTCGTCGCCGACGCTCTCGAGGACGAGGTCGACGCCGTCGCCGTCGGTCTCCTCGTCGACGACCTCCCGGAAATCGGTCTCGGTGTAGTTGATCGGGTGGTCACAGCCCAGGTCTTCGGCGAGGTCGAGTTTTTCCTGCGTGCTCGCGGTGCCGAAGACCTCCGCGCCGTAGTTCGACGCCAGCTGGACGGCTGCGGTTCCGACGCCGCCTGCGGCGGCCTGGATCAGGACGGTCTCGTCTTCCTCGAGCCCGCCCCACTCGAACAGACAGCTGTGGGCGGTGAGGAACTGGACCGGAAAGCCGGCGGCCTCCTCGAAGCTCATTCCCTCGGGGATTGGAAACAGCATCTGGGCGTTTGCCGTTGCGTACTCGGCGTAGCCGCCCGTGTTGAGCATCGCGACGACGCGGTCGCCCTCGTCTAATCCGACACCGTCGCCGGTCGCATCGATCGTGCCAGCGGCCTCCATCCCGGGCGTGTAGGGCGCGTCGGGACCGCCCGGGTACACCCCGCGGCGTTGCATGATGTCCGCGAAGTTGATCCCCGCCGCCTCGACCTCGATCCGGACCTCGCCAGCCCCCGGTTCCGGCAGGTCGGCGTCGATTGCCTCGAGTTGGTCGCTATCGCCGTACTCGCGCACCTCGATTGCCTTCATATGCTATTGTGTGTGACACACCTGCAAAAAGGTGTGAGAACCGGAATAAACGAACGCATCGTTGTGTGTCCGACGGGAGCGACGGGTGTCTACGGTTTGCTGTAACGATTGTCCGGTGGGACCGCAAGCCGTCCTGCAGTCCCATCGGAAGTGACTGAGGACAGACAGTAGTCGGAGCTCGAGATCGGGTCTCCCGTATCGGTCTCGAGATCAAATGTGATCCTCGGCGGGGACGGGAAGACGGACGGACAGTCGAGGCGTCATCGACGGCGGCTGTCCTGATACTGTCAGACAGAAGTCACTGAGGTGTCGGTCGCGAATTCGCGGCCGTCATCCCCCAGGACGGCCGCAGTAGTGCGACCGATCTTCGAACAGTTCTGTTCGGCAGTATGAAGCGGCGTCTGCCCTTCGCATGGTTTAAGACTGCGCTGGCTGATTCTCGAGGTATGAGCGACGAGAGTCAGGAACTCGGGATCACCGAGTCGAAATCGCACAAACCCGGCGAGTGGTACGCCGAGGTCGTCCAGAAGGCGAAGCTGGCGGACTACGCGCCGATGGGCGGATTCATCGTGACGCGACCGCGAGGGTACGCCCTCTGGGAGCGCATCCAGGACGCGCTCGACGGCTGGTTCAAAGAGACCGGCGTCGACAACGTTTACTTCCCGATGTTCATCCCCGAGTCCTTCTTAGAGCGCGAGAAGGACATCGTCGAGGGGTTCGACCCCGAGGTCGCGTGGGTCACCCACGGCGGCCACGACGAACTCGAGGAGCGACTGGCCGTCCGCCCGACCAGCGAGTCGATCATCGCGCCCTTCATGGCCGACTGGACCCGCAGCCACCGCGATCTGCCGCTGCGACTCAACCAGTGGTGTTCGGTCGTCCGGTGGGAGGCCACCGAGACGAAACCGTTCTTCCGGACGAAGGAGTTCATGTGGCAGGAAGGGCACACGGCCCACGCCACCGACGAGAGCGCCTGGGAGGAGGTCTGGACCCGACTGGGGCAGTACGAACGCGTCTACGAGGACGTGCTGGCGATTCCGGTCCTCCGGGGCAAGAAGCCAGAACACGACAAGTTCCCCGGCGCGGACACGACGACCACCGTCGAGGCGCTGATGCCCGACGGCAAGTCGGTCCAAGGTGGCACCAGCCACAATCTCGGGCAGAGTTTCGCCGAGGCGTTCGACATCACCTTCGTCGGCGAAGACGAGGACGAACAGACCGCCTACACCACCTCGTGGGGGCTCTCCTGGCGCGCGATCGGTGCCCTGATCATGACTCACTCCGACGATCAGGGGCTGGTTCTGCCGCCGACCGTCGCTCCCACGCAGGTTGCCATCGTCCCCATCTGGCAGGAGGACACGAAAGAAGACGTCCTCGAGTACTCCGAGGAGATCGCCGACGACCTCGAGGACGCCGGCTTCCGCGTCGAACTCGACGACCGCGACGAGCGCAATCCCGGCTTCAAATTCAACGAACACGAACTCAACGGCGTCCCGCTGCGCCTCGAGATCGGTCCCTACGAGGTCGAAGACGGGGAAGTTACGCTGGTCCACCGGCCGGACAACGAGGAGGCGGTCGAGGATCGAGACGAGATCGTCGACGCCGTCGACGAACACCTCGAGGACGTCTTCGATAAACTGTACGACGCAGCCGAAGCGAACCTCGAAGAGAATATTCGCGAAGCCTACAGCCCGGAAGAGATCCTCGGCACGATCGGCAAACACGGCGGCTACGTGAAGACCTCGTGGTGTGGCGATGAGGCCTGCGAGGAAGCCATCAAAGAGAAGATCGCGGCCGAGATCGTTATGCAGCCACTCGAGGACGAGGGCGGGAAGACCGCGGGCGAGGTCCCCGAACCGGAACACGACGAGTGCGGCGTCTGCGGCGATCCCGCAGACGAGGTAGCATACTTCGCGAAGTCGTACTAACGCGCGACTCACTCACCGGTTCGCCTCGATATCGTCGCGTCTCAGTCTGAACCGCCGTAATTCGCCGCCGTTTGCGAGTTCCGACGAGCGGACTCGGTCGAGAAATTGTGTGCGTGTATCACACCCAAACCTAACTCTTTAACCCAATACTGCTTACGGCTAGCTCGAGAACAGGCTACTGTGGTGTTCACTCTGGTGGGTGAGCACTACGTGCCTCTGACATTACTGCCCTCCCGGGCAGTCATCTCTGTTCGAACGTAACGCGGAGTACAGCGAGTCGATAGTGATCAGTCACGAGTTCCTGTTTCGCTGATCGGGTGCTACCTACTGTTTTCCAGTGGTAAATCGTTCGTATTGGACCCTCCAGCGGGAGAAAACACCACCTTATATACCATTATATGTGTTTATAATACACTTAGTCATTATGGGTCACCCTCTTATATTCGTTTTCGCTACCGTGGTATATGTCACAGCCACACATAGCGTCATCCACCGATCGTTCGGTGGGGCTTGCAGACCCCACCGACGAGCGGTCGAACTGCGGCGTCGGCGTCGTCATGGACCTCGATGGGGATGGAGGACACGACATCGTCGCTGACGGACTCGAACTCCTGAGTAATCTCGAGCACCGCGGGACGACGGGTGCCGAAAAAGACACCGGCGACGGAGCAGGTATTCTGCTCCAGATACCCGATTCGTTCTTCGAGGGCGTTCTCGAGGCTGATCTCCCCGACACCTACGCCGTCGGCTCACTCTTTCTTCCGCAGGACGCCGCGGCACGCGAGGCGCTCGTCTCCCTCGTCGAGGACTCACTCGCGGCGTACGACCTCGAGGTCCTCGAGTGGCGCGACGTACCGACGAACAACGAGGGGCTCGGAAAGACTGCGGTCGACTCCGAACCAGACGTCTGGCAGGCGTTCGTGACGCCCGAAGACGACGTCGCTGGTGACGAGTTCGACCGACAGCTCTACGTTGCCCGGCGTGCGCTCGAAAAAAGAGTCGAAGGCGCCGACGTCAACGGCACGGAGCGATTCTACGTCTGCTCACTCGACTCGGAAACGGTCGTCTACAAGGGCCTGCTCAAGGGGGTGCAGGTTCCCTCGTACTACCCCGATTTGACCGACGAACGCATCGAGTCGACGTTCGCCATGGTCCACGAGCGGTTCTCGACGAACACGCTGGGGGCCTGGCACCTCGCCCATCCCTACCGCAACATCATCCACAACGGCGAGTTCAACACCATCCAGGGCAACATCAACTGGATGCGAGCCCGCGAGACCGACCTCGAAAGCGACGTGCTCTCCGATCTCGACGCCGTCAAGCCGATCATCGACGATCCCGGCCAGTCCGACACGGCAAGCGTCGACAACGCGCTCGAACTGCTCATGCAGGACGGCCGCGACTTAGAACACGCGCTGCGGATGCTCGTCCCCGAGGCCTGGAGGGGTGACGACGCGATGGACCAAGACCGCAAAGATTGGTACGACTTCCACGCCTCGCTCGTCGAGCCGTGGGACGGGCCCGCACTCGTCGCGGCGACCGACGGCGAACGCGTCGGTGCCGTCTTAGACCGGAACGGCCTGCGTCCCTGCCGGTACGACGTCACGACGGACAACCGCCTGATCATGGCCAGCGAGGCGGGCGCGCTCGAGACCGATCCCAGCGAGATCGAAGAGCGCGGGCGGCTCCAGCCCGGCCAGTTGTTCCTCGCCGACCCGAACGAGGGCCGCGTCATTCCCGACGACGAAATCTTCGAGGACCTCACCGACGACCGGTACGGCGAGTGGATCGAGCAGGAGCAGGTCCAACTCGACGAGATTCGGACGGCAGGCGACAGCGAGCCGCGTCAGGCCGTCGACGGACTGCGCGACCACCAGGCCGCCTTCGGCTACACCCACGACGAACTCGAGAACTTGATCGAGCCAATGACCCAGAAGGGGAAAGATCCCGTCGGCTCGATGGGAGACGACACGCCGCTGTCCGTCCTCACCGAGTTCAACCGGCCACTGTTTTCCTACTTCAAGCAGCTGTTCGCCCAGGTCACCAATCCGCCGCTTGACTACATCCGCGAGGAACTCGTCACCTCGATGGAGTCGCGACTCGGCTACCAGCGCAACCTCCTCGACGAGTCGCCCGAACACGCCCGCCAGCTCGTCCTCGATTCGCCGATTCTCACCGACGCCGAACTCGAGTCGATCCGCGGCTGTGATACCAACGGGATCACGGCCGCCACGATCGACATCACGTACGAGCCCGAGAGCGACGAGCCGGGCGAGGACCTCGAGGCGACGATCGAGCGCGTTCGCCGGGACGCCGTCGAGGCCATCGAAGAGGGTCACGACGTGCTCGTTCTTTCGGACCGAAGTGTCGACGCGGACCGGGCGGCGATCCCGAGCCTGCTCGCGACCGGCGGCGTCCACCACCACCTCGTGCGTAACGGGCTGCGCAACCACGTCGGACTCGTCGTCGAATCCGCCGATCCGCGCACCGTCCACCACTTCGCGACGCTGGTCGGCTACGGTGCCGGCGCGGTCAACCCGTACCTCGCCTACCAGACGATCGAGGACCTCACCGCCGGGCCCGACGGCGCGGACACCGAGGTCGCCATCGACGCCTACGTCGGCGCGCTCGAGGATGGCCTCCTGAAGATCATGGCCAAGATGGGGATTTCGACGGTCGAGAGCTACCAGGGCGCCCAGATCTTCGAGGCCGTCGGGCTCGATAGCGATCTCGTCGCCGAGTACTTCGAGGGGACCGAGAACCGAACCGAAGGGATCGGCCTCGCCGAGATCGAAGCAGACGTTCGGGAACGCCACGCGTCGGCCTTCGGTGAGGAGGACTCCAAACTCGACCGCCACGGCGAGTTCGAGCACCGTTCGGACGGAATCTCCCACCAGTGGAACCCACAGACCGTCGGCGCGCTTCAACAGTCCGTCCGCTCGAACGACTACGAGCGCTACCGGGAGTTCGCCGAACTGATCAACGATCAGCAACAGAACCTGCAGACGCTTCGCGGCCTGCTCGAGTTCGACTCCGATCGGGAGTCGATCCCGGTCGAGGACGTCGAGCCGATCAAGGACATCGTCCAGCGATTCTCCACCGCCGCGATGAGTCTCGGTTCGCTCTCGCCGGAGGCCCACGAGAACAACTCGATCGCGATGAACCGGATCGGCGGAAAGAGTAACTCGGGAGAGGGTGGCGAGCCGCCCGAGCGGTTCAACACCGAACGCGAGTGCAACGTCAAGCAGGTCGCCTCCGGACGCTTCGGCGTCACCTCGACGTACCTCTCGAACGCCGACGAACTCCAGATCAAGATGGCCCAGGGCTCCAAGCCCGGCGAGGGTGGCCACCTCCCAGGCTCGAAGGTCAACGAAATGATCGCCCACGTTCGCAAGTCCACGCCCGGCGTCGGTCTCATCTCCCCGCCGCCGCTGCACGACATCTACTCGATCGAAGACCTCAAGCAGCTGATCTTCGATCTGAAGGCGGCAAACGAGGAGGCGGACATCAACGTCAAGCTCGTGAGCGAGGCCGGCATCGGCACCGTCGCCGCCGGCGTCGCGAAAGCGAACGCCGACGTGGTCCACATTTCGGGCCACTCCGGCGGCACGGGTGCGTCACCCCGAACCTCCATCAAGAACGCCGGCCTCCCCTGGGAGCTCGGCCTCGCCGAAGCGAACCAGATGCTCTGTGCGACCGGTCTTCGCGACCGCATCCGCGTCTCCGCCGACGGCGGACTGAAGACGGGCCGCGACGTCGCCGTCGCCGCCTTACTCGGCGCCGAGGAGTACATCTTCGGCACCGCCTCGCTCGTCACCGGCGGCTGCGTGATGGCTCGGCAGTGTCACAAGAACACCTGCCCGGTCGGCGTCGCCACCCAGCGCGAGGACCTGCGCAAGCGATTCCCCGGCGAGCCCGAACACGTCATCAACTACATGACGTTCATCGCCCAGGAACTGCGCGAGATCATGGCTGAACTCGGCTTCGAGACCGTCGACGAGATGATCGGCCAGGTTGACGTCTTAGCGCAGCGCACCGAGGTCGACCATCCGAAGGCCCGCAGCGTCGACCTCTCGCAAGTCCTCGCGAATCCCGACGGCGACGTCCGTCGAAAGATCCGCGAACAGGACCACGAACTCGAGGACCAACTCGACCGCGACCTCATCGAGGCTGCGACCGACGCCATCGAAAACGAGGAACCGGTCACGCTCGAGACCGAGGTCACGAACGTGGACCGGACCGTCGGCGCGATGCTCTCGAACCGCATCACCAGCCGCTACGGCGAACCCGGCCTCCCCGAAGATACGATCACTGTCGATCTCGAGGGAACCGCCGGCCAGAGCTTCGGCGCGTTTCTGGCCAGCGGCGTCTCGATGCACTTGGACGGCAGTGCCAACGACTACGTCGGCAAGGGCCTCTCGGGCGGGAAAATCACCGTTCGAACGCCGGAGACCGCGGCCTACGATCCGACGGAGAACATCTCGATCGGTAACGTCGCGCTCTACGGCGCGACCGACGGCCAGTGTTACGTCAACGGCGTCGCCGGCGAGCGGTTCGCCGTCCGTAACTCCGGTTCCAAGGCCGTTGTGGAAGGCGTCGGCGACCACGGCTGCGAGTACATGACCGGCGGCGTCGTCGCCGTGCTGGGCGAGACGGGGAAGAACTTCGCGGCCGGCATGTCCGGCGGCGTCGCCTACGTCTACGATCCCGACGACGAGTTCGAGGCCAAGGCTAACACCGGCATGGTCTCGCTGCACGAGGATCTCGAGGAGAAAGACGAAGCGATGCTCCGACGGCTCGTCGAGAACCACGTCGCCTACACGGGCTCCGAGCGAGGCGAACTCCTGCTCGCAAACTGGGAGCGCGCGCTCGAGGCCTTCGTGAAGGTCATGCCCGAGGCCTACCACGAGGCGATCACCGAACAAGGATCGGACGACGTCCGCAACGAACTGCCGGGCGCGCCCGAACCCGGAATCGAATCCGAGTCGGCGAACTTCGCGGCGAGCGACGACTGATCCGGGTCGATTCCACTCGGGTTCTGTTTCTCGGGCGAAACCGCGTATTCGGGCCCCGTTCCGGCGGTACGAAAGATCGGTGAGTTCCGTGGTAACGGTATTATTAGACTCGTCTAAAAATGGCGCTTCCATACCCGGACAACCGAGAGATCAGAGATCAGCTTCCGATAGCGGTACGACGGGAGGAAAACACGTTCAGGTCACCATTCGGCGAAAACGCTCGGATACGGTACGAACGTCGGACTCGAGGCACGAAACACACATCGACCGTCGAAACAGCGGAGTGTAACGGGCTACAGGAACTCAACCACCGACTGACGGTTACGAGTGACTGACCACGCGTGGGGGAGTTGGTCGTAACCACGTGTCGGTTTCCGCTGTCTACCGGGTGGGTGTCACCTGGCACGATCGGACCCGGTAACAGTCATGGTCAGAGATGCCGATTTCGTTTTCGTTGCGTTATCACCTCCATTACGACCACCGTTTTAGCCCTCCTAACTTAATGTTTAGCCTTGGCTAATCCATGTCGATTCCGTCCCAGACCATCGCCGAATTGCTGGTCGTCGAACGCCGACTGCGGGCACATCCGGTCGCGATAGTACCGATTGGGGAGTTCAAGCTACTCACATAACTATCGCCCGATCAGGGTGTTGGCGTCCGGCGGCGACGGTAGTATCACTCTCGACCGAGCGCGTGAAACTCGTCGTTCGGGCGCATATCGGCGAACATCGCCATCCGATTGCTCAGGTTGAAAAACGACGTTACGGCGGCGATATCCCAGATGGCTTCCTCGCTGAACCCGGCCGCACGGAGCGTCTCGAGGTCGTCTTCTTCGACCTCGGTCGGCCGTTCGGTCAGCTTTACGGCGATGTCGAGCATCGTTCGATGCGCGTCGTTGACGTCTGCGGTCCGGTAGTTAGCGACCAGTTGGTCGGCCAGCAGCGGATCGTCGGCGTAGATCCGGGCGAGTGCCCCGTGGGCGACGTTGCAGTAGTAGCAGTGGTTGACGCCCGAAACCGCGACGATGATCATCTCGATTTCCTCGCGCTCGAGGGCGGTGTCGTCGACGAGCGCATCGTGGTAGGCGAAAAACGCACGGAAGTGTGAGGGCTTGTACGCCATCGCCGAGAAAATATTCGGCGTAAACCCCGCTCGCTCGGTTTCGTCCTCGATACGCTCGCGGAGGTCTTCGGGGAGGTCCGCGAAGTCGGGAACGGGGAATCGCGTCATCGCGTCGTCGCTGAGCGGTTGGCTGTGCGCCGAGTCGGAGTCGGAGTCGGAATCGGAATCTGAATCGTGTTCAGCCATAGACACCAGTTTGCGCGGGCGGGTAATAACTCACCGTGACCGGACCAGTCCGTCGGGTCGAGAACCGGCCGAGTGCTGCTCGCGGTCGACCCGACCGCCGTCGGCCGCGGCTACCTCGCGGCCGGTCGCGGCGTCGGGTGCGGCCAACAGGTGCGGCGAACGGTCGCAATCGGGGCCCGAACTGGTAGACGGGGTCAGCCGGTAGCGCCTCCGCCAGTTCGCACTTCCGGACGGCGGTAAGAACCGACTTCGATGGTCGTCGCTCGAGGGACGTCGATACTGAGAACGTCGGTGCCGTCCGTATCGGGTGGTGGCGATGGAGGGACAAAAACGGAAGCGAAGCAAAAGCGAAAGCCGAACCGGTTCGTCGCAGTGAGCCGTTAGCTGTCCCGGTAGTGGTCGCCGCGACTCTCCTCGTCCCGGTGTTCCTGCTCGTTCTCGTGGACGTGGCGTCGGTTGCTCATGTCCTCGTCCGATTGCTGGGTGCGCTGGCGGTCCTCACCGTCGCCGGCGCGCTGGTTCCGACCCTGATCCTGCCGATTCCGGTCGGTATCACCGCCCGTGTTCGATTGCCCCCGCTGACGGTTCCAGTCGCGGGTGTGGGACTCGTGGGATCCTCGAGTATCTTGCCGCCGGGAGTCTTGGGTGTTCTGTGACCGATCCATTTCGGGGTCGTCGGTCCAGTTGCCCTGTTCGTCTCGGCGCCCCCGCTGGCGGTACTCGAGGCCGCCGCCCGACTGATCGTCCATTCGCTGGCGGCCGATATCGGTTCGGTCACCGGTGTCCCGCTGGCCCTGTCGGCCGCGACGAGCGGGCTGACCGCGCTGGCCCTGCATCTCCCGGCCGGACTGGTTGGATCGGGATTGAGACCGAGAACGGGAATCGTCCCCTCGAGATTCCGTGCGGCGCTCGTGACCGCGCTGGAAGCCCTGCTGGCTGCCGCCGCGCTGGGAATAGTCCCGTCCCCGGCCACCTTGGCCGCGGTGGCGGCGCTGCTGCTGGTTCTGCTGGCCGTGTTGTCGACCGCCGGATTGACCGGATTCTCCTCGTTCGTGGCGGCCGCCCTGGTCCTGCTGGTCGCGGTGGTTCTGTTGACCCTGCTGACGCTCCCTGTCTTGCTGGTCCCGCATCTGCGATGCGCCACGCGGCTGGCGCTCCTGCCCGCCGCGGTCCTGCCGACTCTGGTCTCCCTGGTGCTCCCGCTGCTGATCCTGCTGGCCCCGGTCGCTCCGGTGCTGACGCTGACGGTGTCCCTGTTGCTGTTGCGGTTGGTACTCGCCCTGTTGTCCCTGCTGGTCAACCCGCCGAGCCTCGCCGCCGTACTCGAGGTTCGATTCCGTGCGAACGTCGGGTTCGAACTGGCTTCCGGGGGTTTCCTGCCGTTCACGGCGTGACTGTTCGCGTCCGCCGTGGTCGTCGGACCGTCCCTGTTGTTCGCGTCCTCGACGCTGTTGGCCTCGCCGGCCCTGTTGTTGATCCTGCTCTTGCCGCTGTCGTCCGCGTCCCTGCTGTCCGCGCCGAGATTGCTGGCCGCTCCTTTGCCGGTGGTCCATTCGATGCTGGTCCTGCTGTCCTCGCCGTCCCTGACTGTGTTGGTGTTGCTGACCGTGCTGACCCCGGCTGTGCTGCTGTTCTCCGTGCTGGCTCTGTCGACTCCGCCCGGATCGGTATTGCTGTCCGCCTTCCTGCTGGTGTTCGTCCCGCCGAGCGACGCCGCCGTACTCGAGGTTCGCCTGTTCGCGCGCGTTCGTTTCGAAGTCGCTGTCGTTGCGTTGGCCCTGCTGTCGCTGCTGGCCCTGTCGGGAACGGCCACCGCGATTCATCCCTTGGCTCTCTTGTCGGCCCTGTCCCTGGGGCCCACCCTGAGACTGGCCACCTCGAGACGGGCCGCGGCTCTCCGCACTCTCGCTGCCCTGTCGCGAGTACAATCCGTGAAGCCAACCGCGATCGTCGCCCTCACGGCTCTGTCCGCCGTCGTCCCGATCGGTTCGCTCACCGGAATCGCTCGAGCGTTCGGTCCCTCGATCGCGCGTCCGTCGGCTGTCGTATCGGTCGTTCATGGCTGTGAAGTGGGTAGCGTGATCTCGCCGGCTGCTCGTCTCTCCCGCCGATGGCGTAGGGTGCACATTCCGCGCGCCAGTCGATCGCTGGCCGGTTGGCCGCTGCGTACCGACGTACCGGCGCATCGACGGCCGATTCGGCATCCGCTGTTCGACCGTCGAGCGGATAAAACCAGAGCGTGAGTTATCGTGCACGGACGACGGACCCGTTACCGACGCTCCTGAGCCACTCGAGGCGTAGGCGCTCCGGGAGCCCGCTGGCCGCTGTCTCTCACCGGCCCGGAGACGAACAGGCCGCGGGCAGGTTCGTACTCGTAGGTGAGCCACTGGGGGAGGTGCTTTGCGCCGGCCAGTTTCCGAACGCTGAGCTGTCTGTGGCGGACGTCCGGCTCGAGGTGATCGGTCAGTCGCAGATCGACGATTCCGTCGAAGATGGACTCGTTGCCGGGATCGAGTTCGTTACCAGCCGTCGCGCCGGCGACGATAGGCACGTAGCGAGCCTTGCAGACCGTCGCTCTGGTCTCCGTGATGAACTCATGGAGGTGGTGGTCCTCGAACTCGTCGAGGGAATCGATCGTTACCAGCCCGGTCTCGGTCATCTCGAGGTCGCCGAGCGCCTCGTTCAGGCCGGTCAGTATCGACCGAAGCTCGGTCGGCTCCTCGATCGCGACGATCGATTCGGCGGCGGTCGCTCCGACGAACTCGATCCACCGGCTTCGGTGCTCGAGGAAGTCCTCCCGATCAGACAGCCGGTGGGTGAAACAGTCGATGAGACGGAGCCGATCGTCCTCGAGTGCGGGCAGGACGTTCCACCCGTTCTCGAAGAAGCGCTCGAGGACGGCCGTCGGCGGGGTCGTCGCGGTGATGACGACCGCGGGTTCGCCGCGTTCGAGGGCCCGCCAGACGAGTTCGGTCAGGAGTTCGCTCCGACGAGTACCCGCATCGCCGGAGACGCAGACGAACGAGTCCGCGGGGACGCCGTTCGGAACGACCGAGTCCAGCGGTTCGACGCCGGTGGCGATGCGCTTATACGCGCTGGGCTCGGGCATCGCCGACTCGTCGTCCGCAGCCTCGAGACAGGCCGTCGAGCAGAAGCGACCGTCGTCGGTGTCCTCCGACTCGCCCGGGATCGGATAGTGACAGTGATCGCACTCGAGTGGCTGCTCGGGAGATCGATCCGGTTCGTGATGTGCTGCCATACGTACGTCGACGGTCCACGGACAGGCAAAAAGAACCAGTTCGTGGCTATCGTGACTGTTCCGTTCGCGGGGGCGTTCGATCGTCGGAATTTTTACCGGGACCCCCGATGTCTGACCATGGACAGCGCACTCGTTATCGGCGGCACGCGGTTTATCGGTCGGCATCTCGTGGACGAACTCTTAGAGCACGCCTACGACGTGACGATTCTCAACCGCGGCAATCACGAAAATCCCTTCGAGGACGACGAGCAGGTTACCCACATCGAGGGCGACCGAACCAACGACTCGGCGCTCGAGGCCGCCGCAACGACGGTCGAACCCGACGCGGTCTTCGACTGCGTGGCCTATCACCCGAAAGACGTCCGCGCGGCGACCCGGATCTTCGACGACTGTGAGGCGTACGTCTACATCTCGAGCGGCGCGGCCTACGGCCGCGAGGAAATCCCCAAACGCGAAGGGGTGACGCCGCTCGAGCCCTGTACGCCCGACCAGGCGACCGACGACTCGAGCGAGACCTACGGTAACCGGAAGGCCGAGGGCGACCGCGCCGTTTTCGCGGCCGCGGAGAAGGGTGTCAATGCGATGAGTGTTCGACCCTGCATCGTCTATGGGCCCCACGATTATACCGAGCGACTCGACTGGTGGATCGACCGGATCAACCGCTTTGATCGGGTTCTCGTCCCCGGCGACGGGACGAACGTCTGGCACCGCGCCTACGTCGAGGACGTCGCCAGCGCGATGCGAATCATCGCCGAACGCGGCGACGCCGGCGAGGCGTACAACGTCGGCGACCGGCGACTCGTGACTCTCGAGGAGATGGTCGAACTGATCGCCGACAAACTGGAGTGCGTGGCGTCACGTGCCACGGAAAACGCGAACGGTGAGCGAAGCGAACCGAGAGCGGCGAGCGTCGACATCGCTCACGCCGGTGCCCGCGAACTTGCGGCCGGCGACATCGATCCCGACGACTACCTCCTCTACCGGGAGTACCCACACGTCCTGTCGACGGCCAAACTCGCCGCGCTGGGCTGGGAGTCGACGCCGCTCGAGGACGCGATGGAACGCGCCGTCGAGTCCCACCTCGAGAGCGACCGCGACGGGAGCGAGCACGGTCCGGAACGGGACGCTGAGGAACGCGTCCTCGGAATTTTGGAAACGCTCGAGTAGACGAGCGAGCCGGGAACGGGGAGAAACGGGTGATCGAATCAGTGACAGGGGGAAACGGGTAGCGTAACCGGCCGCGGGCACGGGCGCGGGTACCGCTACCGCTAACCGCTACCAGGTCGACAGCGCCGACCGGCCGTGGGATCGCCACAGTACCACCAGAAAGGCGAACGCACCCGTGATAGCGAACGCACCGCCGAAGTAGAACGCGTAGGCCATGTTGTAGTCGGTCAGGACGCCGGCGATCATCGGGCCGAGAACGCTGCCGGGTCGCCAGACGAGTTCGCGGATACCGAAACTCGAGGCGACGCCGCCGTCGCTCGTGCCTTCGTCGGCAAACAGCGCCATACTCGCCGGTTCTCGAAACGCGTCGGTCACGCCGAGCAGCCCGCTCAGAACGAGCAGCGGCAGAAACGCCGGCCCGAACGCTGCGATCGTTTCGGCGGGAACGAACGCGGGGCCGGCAGCATCGACCGCCGAAAGTGCGGCAGGGAGCGCCAGCGCATCGCCGATTCTGGGTGAGAAGGGGACGAGAAAGGCGATAACGCCGTAGGCGCCGCCGCCGGCGAAGACGAACAGGGCACGGCCGAACCGGTCCGACAGCCGACCGGCGTAGGGCTGGACAACCATGTTCGCGGCGCGTTCGGCCGTGACGACGAGACTGACCGCGACTGCACCGTAGGCCAGGCCGCCGGTTGCGGCGGCGGCCCCGGCGTAGATCGGTACCCAGGCGCGAACGACCTCGACCGAGAACGCGTACTGAGCCCGGAAGGTCGTCAGCGTCAGTATCCGACGGTTAAGCGCCAGGTCGGAAAACGGAAACCCGCTGACCCGGGTCGGATCGCGATCGACGAACAGCGTCACGGCACAGACGGCCGCGAACATGAGCGTCACGACGACCGTGTAGACCGCCGAAAACCCGGCGTACTCGTACAACTGTCCCGCGGCGAGCGCGCCGACGATCCCCGCGGCGAGTCGCCACGCGTTCGCCTTGCCGATCGCGTTCGCGCGCTCGTCGACCGGCGCGAGTTGGCCGACGAGTGCGGTGCTCAACAGTCCCGTTGCAACGAGGGTGACACCTTGCAGCGCGCGAACGCCGATGAATCCCAGACTCGAGGCGACGAGCGCGAACGCGGCGTAAACGACGACGCCGAGACCGATCCCGACGAGCAGTACCTGTCGCTTGTCGTATCGGTCCCCCGCCCACGCCAGCGGGACGATCGCCCCCGTTTTCGCGATCGTTACCGCGCTGACGAACAGTCCGAGCACGAGCCCCGACGCTTCGAACTGGTTGATGTAGACCGGTAACAGCGTCACGAGTGTCATCAGCCCGAATCCGGCTGCAAATCGCGTCAGATACAGAGCGTACAGCTGTCGGTTCGGGTTCGCCACGCACTGCGGTCTCGCATCCATGGGTATGGTTATTTCGATTCGAAACACGAACGGCGACGGCGAGGAAAAACACGTATGCGTGGTGCGTGAGTCAGTCGACGTATGTTCGAGAAGTCGACGTGGATTCGGCTGCCGCGAAACGTCGTCGTCGGCCACGGGGTCATCGACAGGGTCGTCGACGTCATCGACGACCTCCACCTGCAGGGTCGGCCGTTATTCGTGACCAGCCCGACGCCGCGTAAAGTCGCCGCGGACCCGATCGCTGCCGATTTCGAAGCCGCCGGGATCGACCCCGCAGTCGTCACGGTCGAGACGGCGTCGTTCGACGCCGTCGAGGACGTCATCGAGACCGCCGAGGCCGAAGAAGTGTCCTACCTCGTCGGCATCGGCGGTGGGAAAGCCATCGACATCGCCAAGATGGCGAGTCACCACCTCGAGATGGGGTTTTTGTCCGTTCCGACGGCGGCGAGTCACGACGGCGTCATCAGCAATCGGGGCTCCGTCCCGGAGGGTGATACCCGACACAGCGTCGCGGCCAAACCGCCGCTCGCGGTCGTCGCCGACACCGAAGTGCTCGCCCAGGCGCCGTGGGAACTGACGACCGCCGGCTGTGCCGACATCATTTCGAACTACACCGCGGTGATGGACTGGCGGCTCGCAAAGCGGCTCAAAGACGTGGAGTACTCCGAGTACGCCGCCGCGCTCTCGGAGATGACCGCCGAGATTTTGGTCGGCAACGCCGATCTCGTTCGGCCCGGTCTCGAGGAGTCGGCCTGGATCGTCAGCAAGGCGCTCATGTCCTCGGGCGTCGCGATGAGCATCGCCGACTCCTCGCGGCCGGCAAGCGGTGCCGAACACCTCTTTTCCCACCAGCTCGATCGGCTGGCTCCCGGCGCGGCGTTGCACGGCCACCAGGTCGGCGTCGGCTCGATCATGACCGCCTACCTCCACGGGGGCGAAGACGGCATCTGGCGGGATATCCGGAACGCGCTCTCGAGTATCGACGCGCCGACGACCGCCGACGAACTCGGTATCGACGACGAAACCGTGATCGAGGCGCTGACGACCTGTCATTCGATCCGCGATCGCTACACGATTCTTGGCGACGGGATGAACGAGCGGGCCGCTCGAGACGTGGCGACGAAAACGGGCGTCATCGACTGATACGGATTGCTGTAACTAGTTACCGCCGATCGCCAGAACGGGGTCGGCGATCGCATTCGGTTATCCGAGATCCGCACGTCGAAACTGCCAGATACCGAGTGCGAGCGGAACGACCACCCAGCCGGCGAGGATCACGAGCATGAACCAGTCCTGGACGTAGAACGGGTCGACGCCAGCCGCGACCTGACCACCGAATGCCGTTTCCGGGAACGCGAGTCCAAGCCCGTTGAGATACGCGCCGGTCGGACTGAGACTGAAGATGAACTGCAGGTGCTCGTCGGCGTAGCCGATCCCCAGTTCTTCGAAGACGAACTCGGCCATGTACGTCGGACCAACCGGGAGGAAGTTCCAGACGATGTTGAACACGAAGAAGAAGCCGATCGCGCTGCTCATCGCCCGCGACCGACTCGAGGTCGCCGCCGAAATCGCGACGGCGACGGCGACGTAGGCGGACGCGTACAGTAGCGTGAGACCGACGAACGCGGTGTAATCGCCGTACTCGACGGTCATCTCCGGAACGAGAATCCAGGCTGCGACGATGCCGATAGCGAACGCGGCGAGCAGCGCGGCGGCCACCACGCCCGTTCGAGCGAGCAGTTTGCCGAGGACGACATCGGTCCGTGAGACCGGGAGACTCAACTGGTATCTGATACTGCCCGATTCGCGCTCACCGGCGATCGAGAGGTACGCCGCGACGAGTGCGACGAGCGGGACGAGCAACACGCCGCCGACCGTCGCGAGGCTGAACATGACCGCATAAAAGTCCGGGTTCGAACTGTTGCTCTGGCCCCAGTAGAACAGGAGCATGAACACGACGTACAGCGCGACGGGCGCCCAGACGAGTTTGGCCCGGCGGACGTCCAGGAAGTCGCGCTTGGCGACCGAAACGACGCTCATGCGATCACCTCTGGCTCCCGGTCGCGAGCATCGTCCGGCGTCCCGACTTCGTCGCCGGGTAACGCGTCGGTCTCTCCGGTGTACTGGTTGAACAGCTCCTCGAGTGACGTATCGCTCGAGAGGATGTCCGTTACGGTGGCCCGTTGATCGAGGTGGCGGACGACGTCGACCTTGACGCCGGGCGTCTCGCAGACGGCGGTTACTGCGCCGTCCTCGACGGTCGCCCCTCGGACGCCGTCGATCGAGTCGACCGCGAGCGACTCGGGATCGGCCGGCGAAGCGAGTTCGACCTCGATGGTCGCCTCCCCGGTCGCCTCGTCTCGAAGCGTTGCGATGCTATCCAGTGCCACGAGCCGTCCCTGGTTCATGATACCGACCCGGTCACAGACGGCTTCGACCTCCGAGAGGATGTGACTCGAGAAGAAGACGGTCGTTCCCGACTCGGCCTCCTCGCGGAGCAGTTGCCGCATGTCCTGGATGCCGTTCGGATCGAGCCCCGAAGACGGTTCGTCGAGGATTAGCAGGTCCGGATCGCCGACGAGCGCCATCCCGAGGCCGAGTCGCTGGCGCATTCCCTTCGAGAACCCGCCGGCCGCTCGGTCGGCGTCCTCGAGGATGCCGACCCGGTCGAGAATCGCATCGACGTCCGTGGTCGAACGCTTCGTGTCAGCGACCCATTCGACGTGTTCGCGAGCCGTCAGTCGCTCGTAAAGGGTTGCCCCCTCGGGCAGGACGCCGATTCGCTCGCGGATCGCGCCGGTTTCGTCTTGGGCGTCGTATCCCAGCACCGTTGCGCGTCCCTCGGAGGGGCGGACGAAGTCCAGTAACATGTTGATCGTCGTCGACTTTCCGGCACCGTTAGGTCCCAGAAAGCCGAATATCTCTCCTTCCTCGACCGTCAGATCGAGGCCGTCGACGGCGAGGATGTCCTCGCCGTACCGTTTGGTCAGGGCGGTCGTTTCGATAGCGGGCACGGTTGTGCATCTTGCGCGAGTAAATGTAAGTTTTGCTGAACAAAGCGACTAACGATTATCGATGATAGCGACCCAAAATCGGTGTGGAGACGGCACGGGAGGGCAAGGCCGACCCCGGCGTGACTCAAACCGACACGACCCGCCTCCCGGAGACGGAAAGGTACACTGCACCGGCACCGCTGATAGCCAGGTGGAGCCAGTAGGTCGTCAGCCGGTACAGCAGCGCCGCCGCCGTCGCCACATCGCCGGTCAGTCCGACGGTGGCGACGAGCAGGCTGGCCAGGACGACTTCGATCCCACCGGTCCCACCCGGTAACGGGAGCACGCCGCCGAAGGACGCAAGCGGCGCACAGAGGAGCGCGATCGAGAGCGGCGCCGAAACCCCCAGCGCGAGCAGACTGAAATACAGCGGCAACGCGTTGATGACCCACCCCGCGAGTGCCGCGCCGAACGCGATCACGAGCGTTCGGCGAGCCGCCCCGATCCGCTCGAGCGCCGAAAACAGCCGCTCGAGCCGACGGGTGAGGACCCCGTCGATGCCGTTCACACGCGGGAGTTTCCCGGCGGCGGTCTCACACGTCAGCGCGAAGTCGAACAGGAGCGGGCGAGCCCAGCCCCGATCGACGGTCAGGACGACCGTTCCGGCGACGAGCAATCCGCCGGTGCCGACGAGGGCCCCGCTCGCGAGCAGGCCCTGTGGCGCGTTCGAACCGCCGATAACGTACGCGGTGAGGCCGACGAGCGCGATCACCAGGCTCGCGGCGAAGCCGAACAGTTCGGCGGTCGCGACGACCGCGAGATTGTCTTCGAACTCGGAGTCGGAATTCGCTGCGAGGAGATACGCCGTGATCGGTGTCCCGGTCGACCGTCCCCACGGAAGCGCGCTTCGGGCGAAATAGCCGGCCAGAAACGCCGTGGCAAACGTGGACCCGCGAGCGGATCCCTGAATGGGTTTGAGTAACCGCTCGACGATCAGCCCGCGAAAAAGGAGGATGCCGAGCCCGGTTACGGCAGCACCCATCAGCGCGAGCGGGTCGGCTCGACCGACGTGCTCGAGGACGGCTTCCCAGCCGACGCCGTAGACCAGCAGGCCGACTAGCGCGATCGCCAGCGTGAGCCCGGCCGCTGCGCGTCGCCAGCGCATACCGAACCTATGCGAGGGGGGTTGGTTAACGCCCGTGAATCGGTAACGTTAGCTGTTTGTTAGCGCTCAGACGTGTTCGTCGAGGAAGTCGACGATCGCGTTGTAGGCCTCGATGCGGTTCTCGAGCTTCGAGAAGCCGTGGCCCTCGTCGTCGAAGATCAGCTTCCGAACCGGGACGCCTTGCTCCGCGGCCTGCTCGACGATCTGCTCGGCCTCGCCCACGGGAACGCGCGGGTCGTTTTCGCCGTGGAGCACGAACAGCGGCGAATCGATGTGTTCGATGTTATTCGTCGGCGAAATTTCCGCCAAGAATTCGCGGTCCTCCTCGAGACTGCCGTACTCCGCCTCGCGGAGTTCGCGCCGCCAGTCGCCCGTGTTCTCGAGGAACGTGACGAAGTTGGCGATGCCGACGATGTCAATCCCGGCGGCCCAGAGGTCGGGGTACTCCGTCAGCGCGGCGAGGACCATGAACCCGCCGTAGGAACCGCCCTTGGCGACGATTCGATCGGGATCGACCGCCGGATGGGCTTGCAGCCACTCGACGCAGGCTTCGATGTCGGCGACCGAGTCCATTCGTTTTTCGACGTCGTCGAGGGCCGCGTAGTCGGCACCGTAGCCCGACGAGCCCCGGACGTTGGGTTCGAAGTAGCCGTAGCCCTGATCGAGGAAGTACTGTTTGACACTCGAGAACGACGGCCGGCGCTGGCTCTCGGGACCGCCGTGGATGTCGACGATGACGGGAACGCCGTCGTCGCTGTCGGCCGTCCCATCGTCGTCGGGAAGCGTCAGAAAGCCGGGCACCTCGAGCCCGTCGAAGCTCTCGATATGGACCAGTTCGGACTCGTCAAACGAGTCCCGTGGAATGCCCGCTGTCGGGGCGTCGGTCCAGCGCTTGGTCTCGCCGGTCTCGATGTCGACTACGAAGACGTTCGTGTTGACCGTATCGCCGGTTGTTGACAGTGCAAAGCGCTCGGCGTCAGGGTCGAAGCTCACGCCGCCGGAGATACCGCCCGGCAGGTCGGGTTCGGGAAACGTCTCGAACGCCGTGGGATCGTCCGCGTTGAATTCCCCGATCGTCAGATCGGTGTAGCCCTCCACGTTTCGGGAGTAGACGAACCGACCCGTCTCGTCGTCCAGCGCGATGCCACCGACGTTCCATCCGTCGCCATCCGTGACGGTCTCGAGGTCGCCATCCTCGAGGTCGAGATAGGCCAGATAGAGCGTGTCCGCATCGCCCTCGTCGGTCACGAGATAGATACCCTCGCCGCCCGGTGCCCAGCTCGCGCTTTGATAACGAACGTCGCCCTCGTGGGGCGTGAGGTGCTCGAGTCCCGGCTCGTCGGATGCGAGATCGAGCACATAGAGATCCTGATCGAAGTTGGAGTAGGCCTGCGAGACGAGCAGTCGGGAGTCGTCGGGGCTCCAGCCGGAAAGCGAGAGCCAGCCGTCGCCCTCGTAGACGAGTTCAGCTTCATCACCTGTTTCGTCGCGGTCCTGAACGTAGATGTCGAAGACGGACTCGTCGCGTCGGTTCGAGGCGAACGCGAACCGTTCGCCGTCGTGGCTCCAGCCGCCCCAGCGATGCTTGGCGTCGGGCATCGCCGTCAGGTTCTCGATTTTACCCGTCTTGCCGTCCAGTTTGAACAGTTGGGCGCGTTCGTTGCCGCCCTCGTCCATCCCGAAGATCAGTTCGGGTCGTTCCGGCGACCACGAGGCGAAGGTCACTCGTTCGTCGTAGAACGTCCGCTGTTCGGGCCACGAGCGAGGGTCCTCGAGCGTCCAGACCTGTGCGGTTCCGGTCGTATCCATCAGGAACGAGAGTCGGTCACCGTCGGGGCCGAACGACGTCCCGTAGGCGCTTCGAATATTGAGGTAGCGTTCGATCTCGTAGCGTCCCATACACGCAGGTGTCGACTCGGTACGGTAGTCGTTTTGGTTGCGGAACCGCGGACGCGACGGGCGCTGTTTGGTGAGGGAGGACACGCCGAGCCGAAGGCACAAGTTCGACCCGGCACTGTGGCCGTCTAGTCCGACCTTACACCGGTGGTCGTCGCCACGCACTCGTGCGATTCAGCACCAGGGAGCGGCGAGTGAACGCGCGATTCGTCCCGCTCGAGTCGAGAAGTGTGTGCCACCGACCACCATGATACTGATTGTGGTTCGTAACAAAGCGTCTCGAGTCCCAGACTACGTCCTACGATGCAAGATACGGGTGGGAAGAACGGCGACGATCAGAGCGCGGTTTCGACCGCAGCCGTCCTCGTGACGATTCTGGTCGTGCTCGTCGCGTTCGGTATGACCATCGCGGCCGTCGGTGCCGGGTTCTCGCCCGGCAGTTCGTCGGCTGATGACGGCGGTGACGAACCAGTCGACGTCGACGACCCCGGTACTGAGTCGAATGACTCCGACGAAACCGACGACGAGAACGACTCGGAGGAGGACAACGAGACGGACGACTCGGTAGATGAGACAGCCGATGACGACGACACCGATGAGGAAGGTGAGGCGGGCGACGAACCACCATCGGACGACGACGATGCGGAAACGGGCGACGAGTCGGATGACGACGACGACACGGAGACGGACGATGATGAAGACGCTGAGGAGGATACAGACGGATCGGACGATGACGACGAAACGGATGAGAGTAATGAGGAAGAGGACGAAGACGACGCCGACGATGATGACTCATCAGGTGACGAAAACGGCAGCGACGATGGAGATGGCGAAGACGACAGTGACGACGAAGACGATACGGACGGGGACGACGATGAAGGTGATGGCGAAGACGACGGAGATGACGACGAGGACGACGAAGACGAAGATGCGGGTGTCGTCGACCAAATCACCGAGTTCATCACTGATGCACTCACCGTCGGCGACGACTAACTGATCGGTCGCGACCGGGATTTTCGTCGTGGTACTGCCTTCTCTCACAGCACTATCGGTGGTGCTGAAGCGATTTACACACCGATCACAACGCTGCCCGTCAGGCGGATGTGAGACGAGAAGAACGATGGCGATGACACGAGCGCCAACGGAAACGACACCACCGGAGACAACGCCACCGGCGACACAGACAGCAACGAGTGAAGATCCGAATGGGCTGACCTCAGTAACAAACTGATCACCCCTGGAACCTCGAGTCGAACCGAAATCGGTCGCCCAACGGACAACTGGCCGAAAGAAGTGACTTTTTATCCTATCGTTACGTTCCGCGGTGTATGCGCGTCGTGTTCGTCTCGATCGACACGGTTTTTCACCGCGATACCGAGACGAACCAGCGGTTCCAGTCGATTATCGAGTTACTCCGGGACCACGGTCACGACGTCCACCTGTTCTGTGCCAAGTTCTGGGACGACGACGCGACCACGCTCGAGCGAGACGACATTACCTACCACGCCGTTTCAGCGAGCCCCGAGGCGCGCCGATCGTTCTGTCTCCGACTCCCGTTCGATCTGCTGGCAGCGAGTCCCGATGTCGTCCACGCGAGTGCACAGCCCCCAACGGCCCTGCTCGCGGCACGCTGGGGCGCAACGCTCGCGCGGGCCCCGATGCTCGCCGAGTGGTACGGCGACGGCGGCATCGCTGCCGATCGATGGACGAGGCGAGCGCTCGGACGGGGCGACCGGCTCGTCACGCCGTCGGAACTCGTCGCCACGTGGATCCGAGAGCGCGGTGCCGACGGCGACGTCGTCGAGACCATCCCGAATCCGATCGATCTCGAGCGCGTCCAGTCCGTCCCACCGGGCGATCGGGTCGATATCGTCTACGCCCGCCGACTCGACGAGGGGGCGAATCTCGAGAGCCTGTTGCTCGCGCTGGCAGAACTTCGAGACCGCGACTGGTCGACCGTCGTCGTCGGCGACGGTCCCGAGCGAGCGGCCTACGAACGTCTCGCGAGCGATCTTCGGATCGACGACCGGATCTCGTTCGCCGGCGATCTGGAACTCGAGGAGCGGATCGCCGTCTACCGGGGCGCACACGTCTTCGCGCAGACGGCCGAACACTGCGTGTTCCCGACGGAGATGCTGTGGGGAGTGGCGTCGGGGTGTGTCGGGATCGTCGAGTATCACGCCGACTCGAGTGCACACGAACTCGTGGAGGGGTGGGATCGGGGGTTCCGAACGACGAGCGAGGCGGAGCTCGCCGACGCCATCCTCGAGGCGGGCGACCTCGAGTATCGCGATGTCGACGATCGGTTCGCCGAGTACGACCGGTCGGCGGTCGCCGAGCAGTATCTCGAGCAGTATCGGACGGTGCAAGACCAGCACGGACTGTTGTGATACAGTGTGTGGGCTGCTGGCGGTCGAGGCGGGCTGACGCCACCGGACTCGAGTCCGGAGACGGAAACGGAGACAGCTATATGAGCGTTCAGGAGAGGGGTGAAATATGCACGACAACTGCGAGTTCTGCCGGATTATCGCCGGTGACCGGCCAGCCCACATCCTCTATGAAGACGACCGAACCGTCGCCTTTCTCGATCGGAACCCGGCTGTAACGGGCCACACGCTCGTCGTTCCACGGGTTCACGAGGAAGAGATTCTGCTGATCGATGACTCGACCTCGGCGGCCGTCTTCGAGACGGTCCGGACCGTCACGAACGCACTGGAGGCGACGCTCGAGCCCGACGGATTCAGCGTCTTCCACACAAGCGGGCCGTTGGTCGGGACCGTCGACCACGCACACGTTCATCTCGTGCCCCGTTCCGTCGAGGATGACGTCACGGTGTCGCTTGCGCGGACGGAACTCGATCCCGACGAGGCGACCGAGTTGGCGACTCGAGTGCGGGAATCGCTGTAAGGCGGGGCGCGATATGCGGTGTGTGTCTGCCGATCAGAGATCGAACTTCGACGCCGCGGTTTCCATGTCCTTGTCGCCGCGACCCGAGAGATTCACGAGGATCGTCTCGTGCTCACCGGCTTCGGCCAGTTGGATCGCCCGCGCGATAGCGTGACTGGACTCGAGGGCCGGAATGATGCCCTCCGTTTCGCTCAGTTCCCGAAACGCCGCGAGCGCCGCTTCGTCAGTGATCCCCTGATACTCACAGCGGCCGACGGCCCGGTACATGGCGTGTTCGGGGCCGACACCGGGGTAGTCCAGGCCGGCCGACACCGAGTGGACGTCGACGTCGTCGTCGATCACCCGCGTCTTCATCCCGTGGATGACGTCGTCCGTCCCCTTCGCGAGCGGGGCCGCGTGCTTGCTCGAGTCGGCGCCTTCGCCGCCGCCTTCGGCTCCGTAGAAGTCGACGTCGTCCTCTCGGAAGGCGTGAAAGAGCCCGATCGCGTTCGAGCCGCCGCCGACGCAGGCGACCGCGGCGTCGGGGAGTTCCCCAGTTCGGTCTCGGAACTGTTCGCGAGCTTCGCGACCGATGACGCTCTGGAAGTCCCGTACCATCCGCGGGAACGGATCTGGGCCGACGACGCTGCCGACAAGATAGTGGGTGTCGTCGACGTTTTCCGCGAAGTCCTCGAGTGCCGCGTCGACGGCGTCGGCGAGCCCCTCGTTGCCGCGGGTCACCTCGTTGACCTCGGCACCCATCAGTCGCATCCGGAAGACGTTCATCTCCTGGCGCTCGACGTCTTTCGCGCCCATATAGATCTCCGTCTCGAGACCGAGCAACGCCCCGACCATCGCGGTCGCGGTGCCGTGCTGGCCGGCCCCGGTTTCCGCGATGAGGCGGTCGCGTCCGGCTCGCTTGGCGAGCAACGCCTGTCCGAGGCAGTTGTTGATCTTGTGTGCGCCGCCGTGGAGCAAGTCCTCGCGTTTGAGGTAGATTTCGGCACCGTACCGATCGCTCAAATTGCGCGCATGGTACAGCGGCGTCGGCCGACCGGCGAACTCCTCGAGATGGTCCCGAAGGTCGGACCGGAACGCGTCGCTGTCGGCGACGTCGTCGTAGGCGGCCGCGAGTTGCTCGAGCGGCTCGAGCAGTGGTTCAGGCACGTGTCTCCCCCCGTACTCGCCGAATTCTCCGTTGGACATCTGCCAGTTCGGTTGCGCGTTCACGGACAAGTATGTTTTGTCGGGTTGCGGTGAACAGCATCGAGTCCGTTCATACTGTCGGACAGCAGTCAATACGAAGCCGATCGTGAATTCGGGGTCGTCGCCCACGGTGACGACCCCAGCAAAACATCGGATTCACGTCGTTCTGTCCAACAGTATCAGCCGTCGGTCGCACCCGCTGCCGGGTACAGTATTATCCGATGGAACGTGGTACGCTTCGTCGCTGAATAACCGATGTCGACTACCGCCGTTCGTTCGGGACCGGACCACGACGAGCGAGTTGTATCGTTCCGCTCACTCGAGGCTGCGTGCGAATCCGAGGTGTCGTCTCGATGAAGGTCTCGAGTCTGCTTGCGGGCAGTCGATCGACGCCGCCCGCGATGCCGAACTTCGATTCCACGACGGTATTCGTTCGCGCCGCGGCCAGCTACCTCCGCGGCGAGGAGTTTCCGGCGCTCGGAATGATCAATCCCAAACTGGCACCGCTCGGTGCGCGACTCAACTATCTCCCTCGACGCGCGCGGACGGCGATATACACACAGGGGGGCGCAAACGAGGGCGTCTCGCCGGACGACCTCGGCGACGTCGACATCGAGCGGTTCCGGGAGTGGGTCGTCGAACAGTACCCGACGCGGGGGTATCCCGCCGTCGTCGTCGGCTCGAGCAACGGCGCGGCGGTCCACCTCGCGGCCATGCTCGGGGTGCCGTGGCTGCCCCATACCTTTCTGGTTCCCGTGCGACGGGATATGGATCCCGACGCGATTCGCGAGGACGTCCGCTGGGGTCGCGAGCACGCACGACCGTTTCTCGAGGCCAACCCGGATATCTCGCTGCATCAGATGCACGACCCGAACCAGGATCGGCTCATGGTCCAGAAGTTGGCCTACTTCCGGACGAAATCCCGAACCCTGGGCGACGCCTACGAGGAGTTCATCGAGACGGTGCTCGCACCCGGCGGGACGATCATCTCGCTCGAGTGCGAGTACGACTGGCCAGCGATCGATCTGGGTGACCGACACAGCTTCCAGGTCGGCGGCCTCGGCGGACTCGCCCCCGAAGAGTACTACGAGGGAAGCGAGACCGTCGCGGCGTTCCTCGCGCGTCAGAACGCCGGGATTCGCGAGTGGGATACGCCGGAGCCCGACGGCCGAATTCCCGAGGCCGAGTGGGGGTTCGATCCGGCGCTCCGGGACGATATCGAACGACTCGCGAGCGAACGGGGGTACGATATGCGCCGACTCGCCTTCGACGATCCGCGGGATCTGAGCCCGTTCGTCGCCGACTGGTACCGCGAGCGCTACGCCGAGCGGGACCGGCCGATCGAACGGCTGCTCGTCCAGTCGTTCGCCCTGGTCGAACCCTGGTGGACGATGCGGACCGGCTCGATACCCTACTGGGCCGCCTTTAACACCCAGTCCGACGCCGACTGTCTCGAGGAGTACCTCGAGAACGCGGACCCCTACGACGAAATTCGGGCGACGCTGTTCGGCCACGGCGTAGAGTCGGCCGGATTAGCTTCGACGGACCGCTGGCGAGACGTGCTCTCGAACGCGCGGAACGGCCACGGATTCGTCGGCGTCGATACCAGTGAGTTCCCGTACGATATCGAAACGCACGTCCGCTATCACCGGGATCTGCCGAACGAAATCGACGATCGGCAGCCGCATCTACCGCCGCTATCGATCGAGGCGTTCGACTCGAGAACGGCCGAGATGGAAGAGGAGTACGCGATCGAATGGAGCGACGGACAGGACGACGACTGAAAGGCCAGGAGTGACGGAACGAAAGGGGAAAAGAACAGGACTGAGCAGAAACGCGGCGCGTTATCGTTCGGCCGGCACCGTCTCCGAGTCCGCTCCGGATTCCTCGCTGGACTCGGTGTACTCGACCGCGGTGTGACCCGTGACGAACTGCTGGGTCCGCTCGTGCTGTGGGTTCTCGAAGAACGACCGCGTGTCGTTGGTCTCGATGAGGTCGCCGAGATAGAGGAAGACGACCTCGTCGGCGAGCCGTTTCGCCTGGTCCATACTGTGGGTGACCATGATGATCGTGTACTCCTCCTTGAGGTCCGCGAGGGTCTCTTCGACCGTCTCGGCGGAGATTGGGTCGAGCGCGGAGGTAACCTCGTCACAGAGCAACACCTCCGGTTCGACGGCCAGCGAGCGGGCGAGACAGAGCCGCTGGATCTGTCCCGTCGAGAGTTCGGCGCCGGGAGCGTCCAGCCGATCCTTCACTTCGTCCCAGAGGTTTACCTTCCGGAGGTAGGTCTCGACGCGCTCGTCGAGTTCGTCCTTCGAGTCACAGCGTCCGTGGATCTTTAGCCCGTACGCGACGTTTTCGTAGATCGACAGGGGCAGCGGCGTCGGCTTCTGTGGGACGTAGCCGATCCGTTTTCGAAGTTCCGGCACCGGCTCGTCGGTGTTGTAGACCGACCGGTCGCGCAGCAACACGTCGCCGGTGATCTCGACGTTCGGCTGGATCTCGTGGAGGCGGTTCAACGACTTCAGCAGCGTCGACTTGCCACAGCCGGAGGGACCGATGATGGCCGTCAGCTGGTTCGCAGGGAACTCGAGACTGACGCCTTTCAGGGCCTCCACTTCGCGGTTTCCGGTGTACGTTACGGCGAGATTTTCCGTGGTGAGTGCAGTGTCTGTCATGAGTTGCGACCTCCTGGGGCGAACCGGGCGTACCGCCCGGCCAGCAGTTTCGAGACGATGATCAGCCCGAGCACGGCGACGATGAGGACGAACGACGCGGCGTAGGCGTGGGAGCGAACCTCGGCGTTAAACGACATCGCCTGATCGAAGATGAGGACCGGCAGCGTCGTCGACGGTTCGAAGAGCCCGGCCGGCATCCGCGTACTCCGTCCGGCGGTGAACAGCACCGTCGCGGCGTCGCCGATCCCGCGGGCGAAGCCCATGATGATCCCGGCGATGATGCCCGGCATCGCCGCGCGCAGCGTCATCAGCGCGGTCTCGAACCGGGTCCCGCCGAGACCGTACGTTGCTTCCCGCACCGTGTCGGGTGCGGATCGTAGCGCCTCGTCGGTGTACCGGGTCATGATCGGGTACTGGAAGATACCGATGGCGATGATCCCGAAGAACAGGCTCGTCTGTGCGCCGACCGCGATGATCACGGTCAGGATGAACACGCCGTAGACGATCGGGGGCGTCCCCCAGAGGACGTTCAGGAACATGTTGACGACGTCCGAAAACCGCTCGCTCGAGTAGTCGCTCTGGAGGTAGATCGCCGTCGAGACGGCGAGCGTCGCCGACGCGATCGTCGCCGGAACGACGATGAAGAGACTCCCGAGCACCGCGTGGAGGAACCCGCCGTCGCCCTCGAGCATGTACCGGGATCCGGGTGGCGTAACCGCGATAGCCGGATCGGTGAGGAGCACGCGTCCGCCTCTGAAGATCGTGACGCTGACGACCAGGACCATGACGGCAACGACCAGTGCGGCGGATCCACGCGCGAGCAGGCCGAAAAGCCGCTGTTTGGCGTATCGGTCCATCAGTACTGCCACCTCTGTTGGAGCCACCGACGGAGGAGCATCGCCGAGAAGTTGAACAGCCAGACGATGACGACCAGCATGAGGCCGACGAAGATCAGCGCCGACTGGGTGAGCGGTATCGACATCAGCTCGCCGAAGTCGTTGACGATCAGCGTCGGTAGGGTCTGGCCCGTCGAAAACGGCGAACTCGGCAGTTGCGTCTGGCCGCCGATGAGCATGGCGGGAACGATCGTCGCACCGAAGACGCGACCGAATCCGAGCAACACCGCCGAAAAGATACCGGGGCCTGCAGCCCGCAACAGCACGATTCTGATCGTCTCCCACTTGGTCGCTCCGACGCCGAGCGAGGACTCGCGCAACTCGTCCGGCAAGGCCTCGAGCGACTCGACGGCGAGCGAGATCATGAACGGGGTGACGACGATCGCCATGACGAGACTAACGGTGAAAATTCCGGTCCCGGTGGCGCCGGAGCCGAGAGCCGGCGCGAGGTAGTCGCCGACGAAGGGGACGACGACGATCAGGGCGACCAGTCCGAAGATGACGCTCGGAATCGCCGCGAGCACGTCGATGAACGACGAGACGAGCGTCTTCGTTCGACCCTCGGCGTACTCGGCGATGTAGATCGCCGCGAGAATCGCGATCGGCGTGCCCATCACCATCGTGAGCGCGGTCACGTAGATCGTGCCCACGATCGCCGGCAGGAACCCGAACTCGTTTTCCGCGGGGTTCCAGTTCGACGAGGCCAGCACCTGAACCAGCGAGTACTCCGACAGCAGCGGCAGCGACTGGTAGAGCAGCGCCAACACGATGAAGGCAAACAGCGCGATCGCGAAGTAGCCGGCTCCCTGCAGCCAGTAGCTACTCAGCCGCTCGGTGAGCAGCCGCCGGCCAAGACGGCTTCGGCCTTCGGACGCCGCCGTATCCGTCGAACCCTCCATCGTTCAGGTTATGGCCCCGCTTCGAGGTTGTTCTGTGCTTCCTCGAGACGATCGTCCTCGAGCGGGACGTAGCCGTTGTCCCGGACGTGTTCCTGCCCGTCCGTGAGGACCCACTCGACGAAGTCCGCGGCGTCGCCCTCGAACCCGCCGTCCGAGGCGAGATACATCTCGCGTGCCGGCGGTGCGGGATACGTTCCCTCCTCGACGGCGGCGAGGAATTCGTCGCGAGTCTCGTAGAAGTCCTCTTCCTCGGAGAGACCTTCTCCATCGATGTCGAGCGGAATCGGGCGGACGTCGCCCTCGAGTTCGCCGCTCTCTAGCTCGTAGACGTAGTTGATGTTGTTCAGCGAGACGGCGTTCTCGTTGCGGCCGATGGCCTCGGCGACGGCTTGATCGCCGTTGTGGTTCTCGTCGGCGAGGTTTTCGAGTTCGTTCTCGGTGTAGTAGTCGTCTTCGCCCGCGAGGAAGTCCCCCCACTGTTTGTAGGCCGCCGAGGTGTCCGATCGACCGTACACCACGATTTCCTCGTCGACATCGTCGTCGACGAGTTCGCCCCAGTTCGTGATCTCCCGCGTGAAGATATCCTCGAGATCCTGCCGGGACAGGCCGTTCTCCTGGAGTTCATCGAGGACGGGGTTGTCGACGTTGACAGTTCCGACGACGGTGTCGATCAGCATCGGGACGGCGAACAGTCCTTGATCGATCTCGTCTTCTTCGGGGTCACGCCCCATCATCGCGACATCTACCTGTCCGTTGAGAAGGTCGTTAACGCCGACGCCGGTGCCGCCACCGGAGATATCGAACACGGTGTCGGTTGCTTCTTCGTACATGTCCGCCCATACCTGAACCATCGGCAGCGGACCGACTCCACCCGAGATACGGACGTCGGCGCTTTCGCCGAGCAGCGACGTACAGCCGGCGAGCGAGACTGCCGAGCCAACTCCTGCAAGACGCAACGCAGAACGACGCGAATAGGTTCGTTCCATGAGTGTACGCCCTTATCCACTACACCCTTGTATCGGCTCGCGACGCAGCAATTCTTCGGTTCATAACTCGAAACCAGCAAAACTCTCGTTAGGGTGCGTGAGAGACACACACAACTGACAGAAAGAGAGACGTTCTAACAGTATCGGCGATAGAGCACCACAGACCCGAGGTGGCTGCACTCTACGAACGATAAGATGAGCTGATCGCTTCCGTCTCGAGTTACGGAAGACGGAATCGTCGATACGTGAGATCGTCGAAGCGTGCAAACCGGATCGGGAACCATCCCTCGACCGGAATGGACAATGTTGCCGCGACCTCCGACGGTCGTCGGACACCCTGCTGAACTGTCGATAGTCGGTCGCGTCTCGCAGTGGAAAGCGAACTGAATCGGATTCGGTGCTCAGAACAACAGCGCGAGCAACAGAAGCGACAGTGTGCTGCCGACGAGCAACGATAACAGCACGACGATGACGGGTAGCAGGCCGGTGTTTCGAAGCCCAGCAAGTCTGATTTCGGTGCCGAGACCGACGAACGCCAGCACGAACAGCCAGCTGTAGGCGTTTTCGATCGATGCGCGCTGGGCCGGCGAAAAAACGCCCGCGCTCGCGAGGACCACGAGCGCGAGGAACCCGAGAACGAACTTCGGGAACTCGTCCCAGAGGGTTCGAACGGACGGGCGAGCCCCCTCGCCTGTGCGTGCGTAGTAGCTCGCGTAGCCGAGAACGACGACGCCGATCAGGGCGTTCCGTGCGAGTTTCGTCATCGTCGCCCACTGGCCGGCGAGCTCCGAACGGGCGAACCCGACCGCGACAACCGGTCCCGTCGAGAACATGCTAACACCGGCCCAGATTCCGAAGACGACGTCCGATAAACCGAGTAGGTCGCCGACGATCGGATAGACGACGATGGTGGCCGCATCGAACAGCAGGACCGTCGCCGCCGCGTAGGCGATCTGGCCCTCTCGTGCACGTATCGCACCGGCAACTGCCACGACCGCCGAAACCCCACAGATACCGGCTCCGGCCGCGAGCAACGACCCGAGTCGGTCGGCCAGCCCGAAGACGTTCCGCGAGAGGAGTTCGACGAGGGCGATCGTCAGTCCGGTGACGAGAACGACGACGAACAGGACGACCGCGCCGGCCTCGAGGATAGTGTTCAACGTCAGCGACGCGCCCATAAGAACGATACCCGCACCGAGCCAGAGCTTGTGAGTGGCGAGACCCGGCTCGAGGCGGGACGGAATACCGAGGCCGTTCGCCAGGACGAACCCGAGGGCGATGGCGACGAGCAAGTGATTGAATCCGGCTGTCAGTTCGATTGCCCGTGCCAGAATTGCACCGAGACAGAGCACGAGAAGTCCCGGAAGCAGCCGGTAGACAGCCATATCACTACCAGGGTATCTGTACACCGAACACGGTAGTCAGTGCGACGGTTGCCACACCGACGGCGACGCTCTGCCAATCTCGCTCGAGGGCCGTCCAGTAAGAGCGAAGCGCCGTCACAGCCTGCTGCCAACGGTCGATCGACATCCGTTCGGTGTCTGCGGACCGTCGCACTTAATGTTTCGCTATTCCGTCACTGGTACCAGACTATTTTGCAGGTTCCTGTGACGAACTTCGATCGATAGGTATAGTAATTGATAATTTGGGTTGGGAAAACGGCTCGAGTGTGGGACAAAAGGCCCCTTGAATCGAGACGCCGTTCGTTCCCGTCTTTGCCCCCGTCACCGGCAAGCCGGAGGCCTACCCGACTCGGCGTTGGTCCGCCAGTATGGCGAACGAGACTCCCGGACAGAACCGCGACAACGACCGCGACCGCGGCCACGAACCCGAGGAACACCTAAAGCGAGTTCGTGAACAGCTCCAGCGAGCGACCGACGGTGCCGATCGCACCGTGAAATCACAGTTGGACTCGATCACTGCAGGCGTGTTCGAAGAGCAGGACGGGCATCTGACCCAGTCGGATCCGGGGCCAAAGATCGACCGAATCGCCGAGATTACCGAGAAACTCGACGGGTTGGCCCAAAAAGCGTCGGGAGAAACCGCCGACTACATCCTCGCAGCCCGAAATCATTGCCTCGAGTACCTCGAGGAACGCGATGGCGACGAGCAGTCGAGAGACGCGGGACCCGAATAGCGCGGGTGAGACGGGATAGAACGGGACGTCTCAGCGATCGACGCTGTCGCGGACGATATGGGGACTATCAAGCGAGGCGAGCAGGCCGACAACGTACTCGCCTTGGACCATCTCCGGGAGCGCCGAGAGGTTGTGAAAACACGGGCAGTGGATCGTGAACCGGACCGGCGAGTTAGAGCCGTCGGTGCGGATGAATATCCCCGAGTTTGCCCTTCGGAATTTCGACGACGCGGTAGTCTCGGTGCCCGCGTCCGGTTTCGACGTCCGGAGGACGTTGCTCGAGACGGGGTGATCGTTTTCGGGCGAGTTCTCGAGCAGTCGAGGTACTCGTCGTAGCCGTACTCCTGTCAGGTCCGCCGTCTGTACTCCGTCCACAGCGCCGCGGCGACGGTGAAATCCTCCGCGCTCGCGTATCCGCGCTTGATGTAGGGCTCTCCTTCGAGCGTACAGATCTCGAGGAAGTTCCCGTACGGCGCGAGCAGTGACTCGAGCCGGGCGACTTCCCGCCGGGCGCGCTCGTCGAACCCGTACCGTCGGAGCCCGACGGCGTACATGAACCCGTTCCAGGGCCAGATGTGGTAGTGGTAGTCCCGGTGCAGGAGGAAGAACGGGTGGACCGCCGCGTGCGAGAACGGGCGGGCGCGCATGCGGAGTCCATGCGGCGTCTCGAGACGCTCGAGCGAGGCGACGATCGAGGCCGCGCGCTCGTCGTCGACCACGCCGAGATAGAGCGGGACGACGTTGGCGTCACAGGCGAGTACCGACGAACCGGAGCCGGAGCGTCGGCCGCGACCGCCGCCGAGACTGCGACCGCGCCGCGGATGACGGTGTTCGTCGAAGTACCGGCCGTTCCAGAGGTTCGAGTACAGGGCGTCCCGAATCGTCTCGGACTCGCCCGTAAACGTCGTCTCGACCGCTCGTTCCTCGAGACGCTCGACCGCGGCGAGCAACAGTGCAGTGTTGTACGCTTCCCGCGGCGCGGCCGCCGAGTCCCACCAGGAGCTGCCCGAGCCCGTGACCAACCCCGAATCGGCGACGAACTTCTCGCGGTGATGGACGGCGAGGTCGGCGATCGTCTCGGCGCGTTCGCGGAGCCGACCCGTTTCGGCGAGCAAGAGAACGAGCGCGGGGAACGTGTCGACCCCTTCCGACGGCGTCGCGGCGTGAAACCGATCGTGAAAGTCGGTGTAGAAGACGTCCGAGAGCTGATCGGCGATCCAGCGTCCCGCGTCCCCAGCGGCGTCGTCGAATCCCGCAGCGGTAAGCCCGCGTGCGGCGAAACAAAGGTCTCGGGGCCAGACGCCGCGAAAGTGCCCGCCCGACGCGAAGCCTCGTTCGGCCCGTTCGGCCAGGATCGTCTCGGCCGCACGCTCGAGCGAGCCGTGGTCCCGGTACCCTTCGCGGCGTTTCCGGCCGTAGTGTGCGAGCCGTCGCCAGAGCTCCCGAGCGTAGTACCGTCCGTTCCGAACGGAGCCCATACCGGTCTCGAGGGGGCGTATCCGGAAGTACCGCTTGATTGCACAGGACGGGATCGGTCGTCGGGTCGGGGCGAGATCGGTCGTCGGGTTGATCCGACGGCGCGCGTGCCCCGGCAAATCGACCGCACAACCGAACCCCTATGAACGCCGCGGGCGATACCTCGAGGTATGACAAAGCGGTACGTCTCGCTTCCCGACGAGGCGGAGGCGGGGATGCGCGAGTTCATCGACGAGGTCGACAGACGGCTATCGAGCGACGAAGATACGTGTTCCGTCGTCGAGGACGTGCTGATCGATCTCTCGGGCGACCGCGAGGCCTACGATCGCTGGCAGAACGGCGAATCGGTCTCGCCGGCCGAACAGGTACGTCTGCAGAGCTACGATCCCTGTAATACGACCCTCGAGAGCGAGTACTACGCCGAAAAGGACGAGGACCAGTTCCGCCGGTCGAAACACCTCCAGTGGCTCTGGCGGCAGTTCGACAGTCTACCGATCGCGGATAACGTCGAATTCGCCCTGCGATTTCGCCGGATGCTGGCCGACCACCTCTTCGAATCGTGTGGCGAGAATTGTCGGTTCTTCAAAGGGATCTCGTTTACCTACGGCCACAACATCACGATCGGCGACAACACGGTCGTCCACGACGACGTCCACCTCGACGATCGCGGGAAGCTCACCATCGGCGATCGCGTTTCGGTCTCCGACGGCGTACACGTCTACAGCCACGATCATGACGTCGTCGACCAGACCGAAGTCCGAAACTATCACACCGTCGTCGAAGACGACGTGCGGCTGACCTACGACGCTATGGTCCGTGCCGGCTGCAAGGTCGGCGAGAACGCCATTGTCGGCGCACGTGCGATCGTCCAACACGACATTCCCGCCCACCACATCGCCATCGGGATGCCGGCGAAGAGCGTCAAGATCAAACCCGGCTGGGAAGACGTCGCAACCCCTCTCGAGGAGGCTGGCGTCAACCGACAAGAGCAACGACGGATCGAGTACGACCTCCCCGACGATCTCGAGGTCTTCGACGAGTTCGGCCGCGACCTTTGACATCCTCCCCGCACTGAAGCGCGAGGTTTTGCGCCCGTTCATCCTATAAGCTCCCCGTTCAGTCTTCGTTTCGTTACGCTTTGCCCTTCGCAATACGGGGAATATCCAAGTGCCTTGAGAACGAATATCATACCGATGGAGCTCTGGGGCTGGCTCATCGGATACGTGGTGTTATTCGCCCTTCTCCACCTGATACTGTACTACGTTTACGTCCGCGGCGATGACGGTGAAAACGCGGGCTCGCCATCGTTTGCCGACCCCAATCGGGCGAGCCCTCGGACGACGCCTGGATCCGACCATTACCCTCGCGCACCCGACGACATCGACGACCCCGAGGAACTCGAGGACGACCACGAACTCGAGTTCGACGGCGAGACGATTCGCTGTCCGCACTGCGGCGTTCGAAACGACGCCGATCAGACGTTTACGTACTGCTGGAACTGCATCTCGTCGCTGCGACAGTAGGAGTCGGGGCTGGCGCTCGAGTCGCTTTCGAATGCCCGCTGAGGCGACCGGGTCGATAGTCGGTCGTTCACTAATTCGATACTATCTTAAAATATTATAGAAAACCGCAGGCGAGACGCCCACTCGATGGAGTAATAAACGATTACGCTTTTATCCTTCAAGCAAAGATAGCAGAGAGAAGTCGAATAGTCATGTACGGACAGACCCCCCGTTCCCCCGCCCCCCAGTCTCGCTCTCCATCGGTGTATCGCGTTACGCACGATCCCGACGGCCCGGCGACGCTCAGTACGACCGTGGCCCACGCGCTGGCCGACTGTCTGGGGACCGATGTTACCGACAGCCGCATCTCGCTGTACGACGCCGTCGATCCCGATGCGCTCGATCAACTCTTTCGACCGCGCCACGACGGCCGACCACGAAGCGGTGGCTCGCTTTCGTTTGCCATCCACGAACACTACGTAACGGTCAAAAGCGACGGCGAAATTTTGATCGAACCGCCCGTACAGCGGTAATGCGGCGGTGTCGTCCTTTATCGGACCACAGCTATCGTGCAGTCGAGACAGCCGCGAGAAGTCGAGTGGCTACGCCGCCAGCGAATCCGCGAGCGTCTCGAGGTGATCGACGCCGACGACGGCGACGACGTCACCGTCGGTAGTCTCACGAAGCTCCTCGAGGCGATCGATCATACACCGTTCGCGCGTTTCGTCACGGTAGGTGAGCGCGCTGTCGTCCGTCTGGACGCTCCCGAGCAACGCCTGTACACCGGCAACGTGCGAGCGTTCGTGGGCGGCCTGGCGCTCCGGCGAGTCGTCGTGATCGCACTCGTACTCGATCGGGTCGTCACAGGCGATCGTCATCGACGTCGCGTGAGTCAGCGTCGCAGCGACGCGACAGGTCAGGGCCTCCCGCGTCGCCCCGCCGAGACCCGAGATGACGCGGCGGGCCGTCGCCGTCGAGACGCGGTCGGCGATCAGTCGCGTCACGAGTCGGCGTAAGAACGACCAGTTCGGGGCGTCGATACCAACGACGTCAGCGGCGGTAGCAGCGTCAATCGCTGCGCTCATTTCGCCGCCGAACCGAGGCGGAGAGTCGTCCGTGCCGTCGCGAGCGTAGGCGCGATACAGCGGGAGAGCCGCCGTCGGAAGTTCGAGTGCGAGGGTGTCAGGCTCGACCGCCTCGAGGACGGTTTCGACGCGTGCGATGCTTGCAGGGTGGTCGTGGACGACGCCGAGAAGGAAACAATCGCCGTCCGACCCGGCCACCCGCCGACAGAACTGGGTGGTGATGCGAGGGTCGTCGAACGACGCGGCGAAGGGAGGGGATTCGTCCATTGATCGAGTGGTAATACGTGACTACCGGCATAACCCTTCTGTTGTATCGGGAGCGGTGGCGGCCAACACCAGGCTGGCGGCCAGTAGTGACTGACTAATCGATCACCGTCGGCGTATCGGTTCGTAACTAATCCGTGAGTGACGGAAACGGTTTTACCGCTTTATTGGTCGCGCATTCTTTGACCCGATATCCGACCCGTCCGCCAACGTATCATACGGTCTACCGGAGAGCAGTACCGGCACACCCACAGCCGCCGTGGGTACGCCGGGACCTCGGTACAACAGTCCGTATCAGGCTTTCAGCGGCACTGTCGGAACCCCACCGGATGATCAACGGGTCGATGGCCAACCAATGACTGAGGACACGATCACGAAAGACGACGAAGGCAAACGGGTGTTGAACACCGACGGAACCGAGATCGGTCGGATCGTCGAAGTCCGTGACGGTCACGGCTACGTCGAACCCGATCCGAGCATTACAGACACCATAAAAGCCAAACTCGGCTGGGCCTCGAGAAGCGACGAGTCTCACCCGCTCGACGAGGGCAGTATCAAGAAAATCACAGACGATGCGGTCCATCTCCGCGGTACGCTTTGAGGTGGGTCGGCCAAAGCGTAGAAGAGCACCACTGTCTCGGCGTCAACTACCGGTGATTTCCCGATTCAAACGGGATGCGGTACGAAACACCGTCCGGCGATAAGACCGTGAGATCGAGTCCGCGGTGCCCTCGCCGGCTCGACTCACGGGGCTTCGCCCCCTTACGCCATCCTTCACCCAGCCATCCACCCCGACCGTTGTGGCCGTCGTCGCCGTTGGTGACGTTCGCCAGGTCACTTCTTGAGGGTTGTGGCCGGTCGGGAGCAACGATTCGTGCTCGAGAGTCAGTCCGACGGCGGAGACAGCGGGCGTGCGGTCGCCCGAATCTGCGCGTAGACGTCGCTCGCCCACTCGAGGGCTGCGTCCGTCTCGTTCGTGATGACGCCGCGGATCTCCGCCGTCTCGTTCAGGATAAAGACGAACACCTTCGATTCGGTCGGCGTCTCGATGATCGTAAACTCGTAAGGGACCGACTCGACGGCGTACATGTCGAACGCACCCTCGAGAATGACGTCGCGGACCTGCTCCGGGTGCTGTTCGATCAGAAACGACGCGAGGTCTTCGGCAAGAACGGCTTCGACGTCGAGATCCCCCTCGACGGTTCGATCGTAGAGTTGCGTCCGGGTCTTCGGCGTCCGTTCGGCGGCGATCACACCCCGAATTCGATTGGCGACGGAGATTTCGTCGACCAGCCGTTCGAGCGGTTCGTACGGTGCGTGTGACGGCGGTTCCGTTACGCGGGCTCCTTCGAGTAACGCGGAAGACATCGGCGCATCCCGCGGGACGTAGCCGAGCACTTCGGTCGCCTCGCCGATCGCCTCAAATGTTTCGACGCTCCGACGGTACGCCTCGAGGGCGAGGCGTCCGGCGGCGGTCAACCGATAGCCGCCGCTCGCTCCCTCCTCGCGTCGAACGAACTCCACCTGCTCGAGCTCGCGAACTCCCCGATCGACCGTCGATCGTGAGCAGTCGAGCCTCTCCACGAGATCCCGTTTCTGGCGTGGACCGTCGGCGAGCGCCTCGAGAAGGGCGCGTCGCTGGGCGACGGTTCGAAGGACATCGCGGTCCGAGTGCGGCGAGGGCATCGAAAGTTCTCGAGGTGGTACGGTTTCGTCGGGTAAAACAGCGCCGATCGTCGCGGCGCGCGGTCGGAGGTCTCATACGGTTTACTGTAGTCAATTACCGCCGATCACCGACCCCGTCTCTGGTGATCGCCGGTACATAGTTACAGCAATCCGTATCAGGACAGGTGAACCGGTAGTCTGAGAGTGTCGTTTTTACCGGAACTCGAGACGTGTGTTCGCGTCCTCAGCTTCCGTTTCGGCGGCGTCGTCGGGGTCAGCACCGGTTTCGGCATCGTCGTTTGTCGCACCCTCGTCGGCCGACCCGCCGTCGGCGTCGGGAGTTGCCTCGTCGTTCGTTTCGGGGTCATCCGGTTCTTCAGGTGGTTCCTCGGCAGGTTCGTCATCCGGTTCTGTGTCCGGTTCTTCGGTCGATTCCTCATCTGGCCCGTCGTCCGGCTCTTCAGGTGGTTCCTCAGTAGGTCCATCGTCCGGTTCTGTGTCCGGCCCGTCGTCCGGCTCTTCACGTGGTTCCTCGGCAGGTTCGTCATCCGTCTCTGTGTCCGGTTCTTCGGTGGGCTCCCCATCCGAGTCGTCGTCCGACTCTTCTTCCGGCTCCTCGTCTGTCTCCGCTTCGGGGCCGTCATCGACTTCCTCGTTCGGCTCTTCTCCGGTCCCAACTACCTCGACAGATCGAACATCGGAATCGTCCTCGCTCTCGACTCGAGCCGGAAACTCGGTGGTCCGTTCGGTCCCATACGTTTCGTAACCGAGCGTCACCGTTTGGCTTGTACCCGGCTCGAGCGTCACCGACGACGAATCGACTGTCTGCGGGTCGTGTCCGACGACGAGTGAGACGGTCTGGGTCACCGTTTCGCCACCGGTGGTCGTGAGTTGGGCCGTTACCTCGAGGAACTCGCCCGCCTGAACGGGTGCGTTCGTTCCGGTGATCGAAACGTCGAGCGCCGCCTCCTCGGATTCGTCGTCATCATCCGTCTCATCGTCGTCCGTCTCGTCTTCGTCCTCGCCGTCGTCGGCAATCTCGTCGAGACACGACCCGGCCTGTGGATTGCCGTGGGTGATCGTCGCCGTCGCGTAATCCTCGGGTAACGTGATACCCGACAGGACGGTCCCCAGATCGCCGTACGCCGGAACTTCGACCCGTATCCCGCCGTCCGTTTCGGAGACGCTGCGTTCCTCGCCGATTTCGAAGACGATCGTTCCCGAAAACGGTGGATCGACGTGGGTGCCGATCTCGATCCAGTCCTCCATGCGCGTGTTGCCGTAGAGGGGCTCACCACCCGTCTCGTCGTAGAATCCCGTACTCGCCGCCACGTTATCGCCCGCCCCGAACGTGCCGGAGACTTCGGCTCGCGTACAAGAGGGAAACGTCACGTCCGTTTCGACGGGATCGTCGTCGGTGCCGAGAACCTGCACGGTCCGTTCGGCGGCAGCGTCGTCGCTTTCGACCCGGATCGGGAACTCCTGTGTGCTCTCGACGACGGCCGTCTCGAAACCCAGTGAAACCGATCGCCTCAGTCCGGGGTCCAGCGTGACGAGTTCGGAATCCACTTGCTGCGGATCGTGGCCGACGATCAGCGCGATTTCCTCGGTCACTGCGCTCTCAGCGGTGTTTTCGAGCTGTACCGTTACCTCGAGGAATTCGCCAGCCGCAACGGGGTCGTTGGTTCGGAGAATATCGACCGGCACCGTGGGTTCGTCCGCGTAAACGAGGACGCTCTGTTCCGCCGTCTCGGTCCCCGTCTCGACCCGGACGGGAAACTCCTGGTCAGTGTCGATCGCCGCCGTCTGGAACCCCAGTGTAACCGTCGTTGCCTCGTCGGCGCCGACCGTCACTGCCTCCGAATCGACCTCCTGTGGATCGTGCCCGACGACGAGCGACACGTCCCGCGTCGTTTCGCTCCCGCTCTCGTTTTCGATCCGCGCGGTGACTTCGAGGAACTCGCCCGATACGACGGGGTCGTTCGTCTCGAGGACGGTCACGTCGACCGGCGGTTCATCGACGTAGACGAACGCGCTCGTCCGATCGACGGCGTCGTCGACGACGACCCAGACCGGAAACTCCTGATCGTTAGCGACGGTCGCCGTCTCGAACGAGAGGTCGACCGTCGCCGTCGCTCCGGGCTCGATTTCGACGGACTGGTTGTCGACCACGGTCGGGTCGTCTCCGACGACGAGCGTAGCAGCCGTGTCGATGGGGTCGGTTCCGCCGTTTTCGACCTCGGCCGTCACCTCGAGGACGGCCCCGGTCTCGACGGGTGTATTCGTCTCGAGAATTGTTACGGCGATCGGCGTCTCCTGGAACGCGGCGGTCGTCGCAACGGTCTCGGGCCGCATCGCAATCGGAACGATACTCCCACCGGCGACACCCTTGAGAATACCTCTACGCGTCGGTCCGTTCGGCCACATACTGCGGGAAATCCCGATCGAGTATTCGAAAAAGGACCACACCGTTACGGGAAATAACCGATAATTCACTCGTTCTCCCGCGGCCGGACGGATTACCGCGCGCTGGTAAGACCGATTCGACCCGGCTGACCGTCACTCGAGGAAAGCAACCTTCTCGAAGTGATCGATCCCCAGGATCGACAGTTAGCGGAGCGCAGCGCGGGAAGCAGTGGGGACGGCGCGAAGGGGTGAGAGTAGGGGAGAGCGAAAAAGACCGTGAAAGAGGAGAGACAGGAGAGCGACAGGAACACCTTAGACGCCCGTCGAGTACCGCAACACGCCCGCGAACCCGCCGAAGGCGTTGAGAAGCTGTTCGCCCTTCTCGAAGTCGGTCGAGATGAACTTGGTCTCAGTTCCGCGCTGTTCGGCGATGTCGATGAGGTGGTCGATCGCGTCCTCGCGGTCCTCGTCGCTCGCTTCGACGTCGCTTCCGCAGTCCGTACAGGTGTGTGCCGAGGTGGACTTGCGTCGGTCTACGACCTCGCGGTCGGTGTTGCCACACTCGCCGCAGTCGTAGGTAATGACGTCCTTCCGCAGATCCTCGCTGATCAGGAGTCGGTCGACCGCGCCCATCACGAGGTTCCTGCGGGTCTGGTCGAACCCGTAGGTCGCGAGGTCGCCCGCGTTGAGTTCCTCGAAGAACTCCTCCATCTGCTTTTTGTCCTTCATCACCTCGGCGTCGGCCAGCGCGTCTTCGGCGTTGTCGACCAGATCCTTCAGGCCGGATTCGTCGGTGTAGGCGACGTCGAACTTGCCCAGAACCTCGTCTTGCAGTTCGTGATGGAGGTAGTCCCCGTCGAGGAACTCGTCTTTGGTCGGCGAGGGACCGCCGACGAGGATCCCGTCGATCTCGTGGCGCTTGGGGACGAACAGATCGTTAGCCATGCCCGCGACTTCCTGATAGAAGTTGTCGATGGCCTCGAGGCGCAGTCGGGCGAATCGCTGTGCGGACTGGCCACCCTTACGCTGTTTGCCGGGAACGAGCGAGGAGGCGGATTTGACCGGTTCGATGCGCTTGCCTTTCAGCCAGCCGACGTTGGCTTCGCGCCGATCGAGGACGATCAGGCCGTAGAGACCCTTGTCCGCGAGCATCTCCTCTAACGGCTCGGTGAGAAAGTCCGAGTCGCAGTGATAGCGGAAGGACTCGACGGGCTGGGGCGGGCTCTCGAGTACTTTGGTGACCATGTCGGTCCGGCCGCCGCCGGAGTCGACGGCTCCGGAGAACAGCACGAGACCGTTGTCCGGTGGAAAAGTGTCGTAGTACCGGAGTCTGTCTTTGAGGCTCGTCAGCGCGTCCTGAACGGCCGTTCGGGTCTGCTTGGATTTGATGTTAGCCGCTTCGCTGTGCTCCTGGGTCACGTGTTGGACAACGTCGCTGATCTGTCTGTCGTCGGGGACGTAGATCGTCACGAGCTGCGTTCCGGAGCCATCGAAGTCCTTGAGATCCTCGATAACCTTCCGGAACTCGTACTTTTTCCGGTCGGATTGCTCCTGCTCGCCCTCCTGGCTCATTACCCGTATAAATCGGGGCTGTGGGTAAGAATCCTTTGACACACCGTTCGACGTGTCAACGACTGCCGAAGAGCGTTCGGCCCCGGCGGACGCTGCGGAGAGTCGATCGCTCGCGACGCGGACGTCAAAAGGGTTCATTTTGTTGTTATTTTGGCATGACTATCACCGGTCGAACGCAGGGGGCAAGATTCACGGTGCTTCCGTTCTACTGTCCGGACAGTATCCAGTATGTCTCACGAGACGGTCTATGCTATCGCGAGCGGGAAAGGCGGTGTCGGCAAGACGACGACGACGGTAAACCTCGGGACGGCGCTCGCCCAGGCCGGCGAGCGCGTCGCCATCGTCGACGTCGACCTCGGCATGGCGAACCTCTCCGGGTTCGTCAGCCTGACCCCCGACTCGACGACGCTGCACGACGTGTTGTCCGGTGACGCATCGATCGACGACGCCACCTATCGAATCACAGAGAACATCGTGGCAGTTCCGAGCGGGACCAGCCTCGACGAGTACGCCGACACCTCCCCCGAGGGCCTTCGCGAGGTCGTCGACGATCTCCGCTCCCAGTTCGATTACGTCTTTCTCGACGTCGGTGCCGGCGTCAGCCACGAGACCGTGCTTCCGCTGGGACTCGCCGACTCCGTCCTCCTCGTATCGACGCCCGAACCCGCGGCCGTTCACGATTCGAAGAAGACCCTCGAGTTGACCGAGCGGGCAGGCGGCGAGGTGACCGGGCTGATCGTAACCCGGACGCGGCCGGACAGCGATATCGCCTACGAGGAAATCGCCGATCAGTTAGGAACCCCTCTGCTGGGGACGATCCCCGACGATCCCGCGGCCCGCGAGAGCGTCTACGCCGGAACGCCGCTGGTCGTCTACGAGCCAGATGGCCCCGCGGCGGTCGGCTACCGACAGCTCGCGGCCGACCTGGCCGGCATCGATATTCCGACGCCGACGAGTACGCCGGAGACGAAAGACGACGATGTGCCACCGGAGGACGGTGACGATACCGAGTCGGAACCCGTTTCCGATTCCGATTCCGATTCGCCGGTCTCCGACGAGGAAGCCGACGAGCGGGAAGCAGCACACGACGACGTTTCGAACGCGATCACGGAAGCCGAATCCGATCCCTGAGCCAACAGTTTCCGTTCTGGGAGCGAATATTTTCGCCTGTAAGCGGCCCCTATACCGGGTATTACTGGCACGGAGCGCCAGACCGTGTCGAATCGGAAACTGTCGTTGCGATAAGAGTATCAGTAGTTAGTGTCTGTCACAACTGGGGTAACGACCTCCATTCGATCGGAAAGTACCTCGAGAAGAGTCACTCAAAACGCTACAGCGGGCGTATAACGCGCGATATCCGAAGTATCGCCGATGGTCACGAGAGAAAAATGGTAACGATCTGATTACTAATCACCTCCGTTATCGATGACTCGACCATGGAGCGACGAAAAATCCTCCTTGGCAGTGGCGCAGCGCTCGCGACCGCACTCGCTGGTTGTTCCAGTAGCGAGACCGGCGACGAGAACGGATCCGACGACTCCGAAGAATCGATCACCGACAACGGTAACGGTGACGACAACGGCGACCACGACGATAACGGCGATCACGACAACGACGATCACGATATCGACGACGTCCCCGGGTTCGACGGCAAGAAATTAGACCTCGACAGCGATGCGGTGTCGGTGAAGCGAATCGAACGCAAAGACGACAAAGTCAGCGTCGTCGCATCGACCGAGATCACCGATCTCGAAAAACTGTACGCCGAACTCAGGACACTCGCCGATGACATCGACAAGGCGACCATGGATCTCGAGCGGTTCATGAGCAAGATCAAGACGATCGACTGGACCATCGACCACAAAGACAAGCAAGTGGTCTCGCTGTCCGTCGACGTCCAGTGGATCGCCGACTACCACAAGGGCGACATCTCGAAAGACGAGTTCATCGACAAGGTCAAGAAGACAGCAGAGTGACCGCGCAGTCGCCCGCGTGACTGTCGAGCCGACTCGGAAGACTTCGACTTTTTCGGCCGACGACGACTCGAGTAGCGACGCGGCTCGTTCGACGAAGCTGAATTTCGCGCCGGGTCGTCGAGTTCCGGCCCGCGCGACAGGCACATCGCAGGCCGGTACAGCTTACATCGAGCGCGGCGGTTCGACGCCGAGGATCGACAACGCGTTCGCAACCGTGTGTTTCGACGCCGCCACGAGCGCGAGTCGGGCCGCTCTGACCTCGGTATCGACGTCGTCGGCCAGCACCGGACACTCCCGGTAGAAGGCGTTGAACCGATCGGCGAACTCGCGGGTGTAGGTCGCGATCTGGTGTGGCTCTAAGTCGTCCGCCGCCTCATCGATAACGGCCGGCAGTCGAGCGATCGTCTCGAGCAGGTCGCGTTCGGCCTGGGTCTCGAGCAGATCGGCGTCGAGCGCGTCGAGTTCGATGTCCTGTGCCGCGAGGTCGGTTTCGGGATCGAGTCCGGCCTCCTCTAAGATACCACAACAGCGCGCGTGGACGTACTGGACGTACGGTGCGGACTGGGCCTCGAAGTCCAGCGCCTGCTCCCACTCGAAGGTGATCGCCTTCGTCGGCTGTTTGGAGACGATGTCGTACCGGACCGCGCCGATGCCGACCTGGTGGGCGATTCGCTCGATATCGTCCTCGTCTAAGTCGTCGTCGCGGATGCGGTCGTCCAGACGGTCCTCGACCTCCTCGCGGGCGCGGTCGATCGCCTCGTCGAGCAGATCGTCCAGATCGACGCCGGTGCCGCGGCGCGTGCTCATCTTGCCTTCCGGCAGGTTGACGTAGGAGTAGAGCACCTGTCGGAGGTCGTCGGTGTCGGTTCCAAGCAACTCGAGCGTCGTCGTGATCTGTTTGGCCTGCAGCTTGTGGTCCTCGCCGAGGATCGTCACCGCGCGGTCGTAGTTGTCGAACTTCCACTCGTGGTGGGCCAGATCGCGGGTGGCGTAGAGGGAGGTCCCGTCCGACCGCAGGAAGACGAGGTTGTTGTCGAGGCCGTGGTCTTCCAGTTCGAGCTGCCAGGCCTCGTCCTCGTAGACGGCCTCGTCGAGTTCCTTGAGCCGCTCGACGACGTCGTCGGTCGCCTCGTTTCGCATGAACCGCGTCTCCTTGACGAACTCGTCGAACTCGGCGGGGAGGCGCTCGAGGCAGCCTTTCATCCCCGACAGCACCTGATCGACAACCTCGCTGACCCGTTCGTAGGCCTCCTCGTCGCCGGACTCGAGACCCTGCATGATCGACTCAATTTCGGCTTCGGCGGCCTCGACCTCGTCTTCGGGGCCGTCCTCGAGGAACGCGTTCCCGATGCGATAGTAGCGGACGAGGTCGTACTCGATGCGGTCGCGTTCGGGCTCCGTCTCGAGATCGGACTCGTCGAACGTCTCGTAGGCCCAGGTGAACGTCGCGATCTGGCGACCGGCGTCGTTGACGTAGTAGTGACGGTCGACGTCGTAGCCGGCGAACTCCAGTAGGTTCGCCACGGCATCGCCGATGATCGGGTTTCGTGCACGACCGACGTGGACCGGCCCCGTCGGGTTCGCGCTGGTGTGTTCGACGACGACCGACGTCTCGCGATCCTCGAGTGCGCCGTAGCTCTTGTCGGTGGCGGTCTCGAGGGTCTGGGCGAAGTAGGCGTCGCTCGGCAGGAAGTTGAGGTACGGCCCCTGGGTCTGGATCTCAGCGACGTAGGTCAGTTCGTCGGCGTCGATCGACTCGGCGAGTCGGCCGGCGACCTGCGGCGGCGGCGCGCCCGCCTCGCTCGCGAGGCGGAAGGCGACGCTCGAGGCGAGGACGCTCTCGACGTCTTCCGGCGGTTCTTCGATCCCGAGATCGTCCGTCGGGAACTCGAGTTCGGCGAGTGCCGCCTCGAGAGCGGCCTCGACCTCGGCGCGTAGGGAGAGGAACATACCCGCTCGTATTCAGGGCTCGAGTAAAGGAATGTCGGGTTTGGCTGCCGAGTCGGGCGAGAGTGTCATACGAACCGTTGGAAGTCGTTTCCGGTAGGACCGCAGGACGGGTCGTGGTCCCGCGGTAAATCGGTACAGCAGATCGTATCAGTCGCGCGGGGGTTCGGAAAACGACAGTTCGGAGTCCGGGTCGTCCGTTCGCTCGGGACCGTCGGCAGCGAGTTCGGCCTGTATCTTCTCGATCAGCAGGTCGACGGCCACTCGGTTTGCGCCTTCGGGGATGATCACGTCCGCGTTCTTCTTCGTCGGTTCGACGAACTGCTCGTGCATCGGTTTGACCGTCTCGAGGTACTGGTCGATCACGCCTTCGAGGCCGCGTCCGCGGTCGATAACGTCGCGCTCGATGCGCCGAAGAATGCGGACGTCCGCGTCGGTCATGACGTACACACAGAGGTCGAGCATCTCGAGGATGTCCTCGTCGTACAGCGAGAAGATTCCCTCGAGGACGATCACGTCCGTCGGTTCGACCGTCACGCGCTCGTCCGTGCGATTGTGGGCCTCGAAATCGTACTGGGGCATCTCGATCGGCTGGCCCATCAAGAGCGCGTTCAGTTGCTCTCGGAGCAGTTCCCACTCGAAGGCGTCCGGATGGTCGTAGTTGACCTCCGTTCGTTCCTCGAACGCGAGATGCGAGAGGTCCTCGTAGTAGTTGTCGATCGGAATGCGGGTGACGGCCTCGCCGACGGTGTCCGCGACGGTGCGTGCGACGGTCGTCTTCCCCGCTCCCGTCCCACCGGCGATCCCGATAACGAACGACGGAATACTCATCGTTCGATCCACGGTCGGGCCGCTACTGAATCTGTTGATACTGGCTGGCTCGAAGGGGTCGGTAGCTGTAGGTGGGCCGTGTGATCCGGTAACGGACCGATCAGTCGAATCGCTCGGCGGCAGCGCGGAACCGTTCCTCGTGTACCGGCCGAAACGTCTCGTCGGTCGCGTCGAATTCGCTCGGCGTCCAGAACCGAGCCGTGCTCGCGTCGCTTCCCGCCGTCGGCTCCCCCGCGGCATCGGCCCGCCGTGCGACGTAGTGAATCGTCACGACGTGTTTTCCCTCCCGGGGCGGCAGAGACGCCGCGTCGAGAATCTCGAGCGCTCCGGGATCGACGGCGACGCCGGTTTCTTCCTCGAGTTCGCGGGCGGCGGCGACCGCCGGCTCCTCGCCGATCTCCATGTGGCCGCCGGGGATCGTCCACTCGCCGACGCCCGGCGGGACGGCCCGTTCGACACAGAGCACCGCGGGTTCGGAACCCGACCGATCGACGACCGCGACGCTGGCACAGGGCACCGGGTTGTGCCAGATCACGTCCTCGCAGGCCGGACAGCGCTCGCGCTCGCGGGCGTCGAACGTGATCGTCTCGAGAGAGGTGCCGCAGTGCGGGCAGTACTCGGCGGGACGGCTAACCATCTACCGACTCATCCGAACCGAGGGTATCAAAGCGTTTTCAATCCGCTTCCCGTCAGCGGGACGACGACGTCGGCCCCTTCCTCGAGCACGCCTCGCTCGCGGTACTCCTCGAGGGCCGCGGGGGCGACGGCACAGGTTGGCTCGACGTAGAACCCGCCGCGGTGGAGTCGGTCGAGCGCGGTCTCGACCGGATCCGAGCCGAGCGCGATAGCGTCGCCGTCGGTCGCGTCGATGGCGGTGAGAATCTCGTCCTTGCGAGCGGGTTCAGTGATCTTGATGCCGTCGGCGATGTCCGTCCCCTCGCCGTCTTCGTCCGTCGTCGCGCCGCCGAGTTCGTCGACGATGGGTGCATAGCCCGCCGCCTGCGCGCCGAGCAGTCGGGGCGTGCGATCGGTGATCCCTGCCTCCTTGAGCAGCGAGAAGCCGCGATAGGCGCCGAGGAAGAGCGTTCCGTGCCCGAGCGGGAGCACGACGGCGTCCGGGACGGTCCACCCCTTCTGGGCGGCGATTTCGAACGCAACGGTCATCGTGCCAGCGTAGAACGCCGGGTTCCAGGCGTGGCTGGCGTACCAGCCCTCGCCCTCCTCGACGGCGTCGATACAGGCGTCGGTCACGTCCTGCCGACTCCCCTCGATCCGGACCGGGCGGGCGTCGGCCCGCTGGATCGTCATCAGCTTGGACTGTTTGACGTTCGCCGGGACGTAGATGTCCGCTTCGATGCCCGCCCGAGCCGCGTACGTCGCGATCGCGGCCCCGGCGTTGCCCGAGGAGTCTTCGATGATCTTGTCGACGCCGAGTTCGACGGCTCGAGAGAGCGTCGTCGTCGCGCCGCGGTCCTTGAACGAGCCGGTCGGGAAGACGTACTCGAGTTTGAACTGGGCGTCCCACTCGGGGGCGTCGACCAGCGGCGTGAACCCCTCGTGGAAGGTTACGTGCTTTTCGATCGGCAGGAACTCGAAGAACGTCCAGAGGCCGTCGCTGGTGTCGAGGCTGTGCAGGGGCAGCGGCTCGCCCTTCGGGTGCGGTCGCTCGGTGAACTCGAGGGCGTGGCCACACGCACAGCGCCACGGTTCGTTCGGACCGGCCTCGTAGATGATGTCGCAGTTCGGGCAGGTGAGGTCAGATGGCATGTTAATAGTCGTCGATGTCGGTGGCGACGGAGCAGACGTACTCGCCGGATGCGACCTGTGGCAGTCGGCGGGTCCGCCAAAGGATCCCGTTGCTGTCGGCCGTCACCTCAGCTTTCGGTTCGCCGAAGGGCGTCGTCACCTCGAACAGCGTGTCGCCGCTCCGGACGGATTCGCCCAGTTCCGTCCGGAACGAGACGAGCCCGCCGCCCGGCGCGCCGTACTGGTCGAACCCGCGGGCACGGGTCTGGGACTCGACCGCCACGCTGCCGTCGAGGAAGCCGTAGTAGGTGAGGACGTTGAACACGCCGTCGACACCCTTCTCGATGCTCGTCTCGTCCCAGCCGACGGCACCGCCGAGTTCGGGATCGACGGTCGGCACGCCCTCGTCGGGTGCGGCGCGGGCGAGTTGTCCGTCCGGCCCCTTCTGATCGAGGACGTGGCCGCAGCCGAAGACCTTCGCGAGCTCGAGACAGTCGTCGTGAAGGCGGTGGCGCTTGCCACAGCGGACCCGGACCTCGTCGATCATCCGGCTGGTCGACCCCTGGTGGAGATCGAGGATCAGATCCGCCCGGCTGGCCGCCTCGAACGTCGCGGCCGCGATCCGTTCGCTCGAGGTGCCGGTTTCGTTGCCCGGATAGGCTCGGTTCATCTTCGTGTCGTCGATCGGGTTGCGATGTTCTGCGACCTGAAACGCGTGGTAGTTAACAATTCCCACGATCAGTATCGTCCCGGCGATCTCGGCGGGATCGAGTTGCGGAACGACGCGCTGGATGACCCCCACACCGTTGAGTTCGTCACCGTCGCTCGCCGCCTGCATATAAAGCGTCTTTCCCGGCCGCTCGCCGTTGATCACGGCGACCGGCAGACCGAACGGGCTCCCGTCTCGGGTTTCGCCGACCTCGAGACGACCCGTATCGATCTCGCCGGGTCCCGCGCTCGCCGTTCCGAGCGTCGTCGTCATGTATTCGAGCACGGAGGCGTCCGTCTTTATTGGTTCGGTGTCTCCCAGCCAGCGGCGGGGTCGGACGGCACTGGCGTTCCGTCAGTTCGCCAATAACACCGGTTCAGTGGGACGATGATTGGACCGGGACGGAAGACGGGTTCTGTCGTCTCGTTCGTGAGGGGCCAAGGGGATACAGAAACCGCGTCTTCGATCGATCGGTCGCTCAGTTCTGGACGGCGCTGAACCGGTGGCTGTCGAAACGAGTTCGAACCGCGTACTCGACGATTCCGAGAAGGAGAACGACGGCGAGCGGAACGAACCAGAGAACGCCGAACAGCGAGTCCGCGTACAACCCGGTCGGCGTCGCCCCCGTGTCCCGTGCCGTCTCGAAGTGAAACCAGCTACTGACGAACGCCCACGCAAAGAGGACACCGAGGGCGACGAGCGGCGTCACGAGCCGCTTACGGATACGCAACGCGAGCGGAACCGCGCCGAGGAGAACGAGTCCGACGAGCGTCACTGCAACGACCAGTCCTCCCGACGGCGTGTCCGGCGTCGATACCGGAATCGAACGGCCCCGAACCGCCGCGCCCAGCCAGAGCGCGAGTATCGCGTGGACGATTCCCCCCACCAGACAGTACGCGACCGTCCGTCGAGAGCGAGTGTCCGAGATCATGATTGGACTGTGACACGCCCCGAACATAGCTATACCGGTGATGAAAAGTAGCTGACGCGTACGGCGGACGCCGTTCCCGGAGCCGACGGCGAGGCTCGCCTCGTGCTTAGAGGAACAGCCGGAAGTAGTACGGGCTGATGAACCCCTCGACGAACGCCGCGACGGCTAGCAGGAGGCCCACGCCGACGAGAACCCAGAAGGCGCGCTCGAGGGCGTCCGCAAACGCCGTTCGGCTCATCCGACCCCGGTATGTCCGCCAGCCGACGAGCCCCAGCCAGATCCCGACCGCGGTGGCGATGAAGATGGCCGGAATCTCGAAGATCCCGTGGGGAATCACGAAGGCGAGCAGTTCCATGGGAGCGGCTTCGGTCCGCGCGTAGACGCCCATGAAGACCCCGTTGAACAGCAGCGACGCGATCGCTGGAAGCACGAGCGCGATCCCCGAAAAGGCCGTCGTGATCGCGACCATCCAGTTGTTACCGAAGAACTCGAGCGCCGCGGCCGGCGGGATGTGGCCCTCGAGGCGGGCCGAAATCGACGTCTCGAGGGTGCCGGCCAGCGGCTCGGCGACCTCCCAGCCGACCCAGAAGCTGGCGAGGGCGAGGGCGACGACGACCGCGTGGGTGCTGAGGGTTGCCCGGACGAACGACGTCATCTCGGCCCACCCGCGCCCGACGCCATCGCGGAACTGACGGCGGAGCGATCGGTCCGGCATCGCCGGCGGGGCTAGCCGACCCCGGTAGCCGCTGTAGAGGGCCGTCTTCAGGAGATCAAGCGCCGGGAAAACAAGGAGGACGGTGAGCAGCGAGGTGAACGCCATCACATCGACGAGTACGAACACGCCCGAGACCACGGAGATTGCGAGCGTCGTGCCGACGGCGACGACGTAGTAAAACGCCGCGCCGATCGGTCGAGCACGAACGAACGCGACGACGTTCGACAGCGACCCGACGGCAGTCGCGTCGTCGACGACGACCGCAACCGGCGCGAACGCGAACAGCGCCCGGATCACCGCGACGGCGGCGACGGCGAACAGCCCGGCCACGAGCGCCACGAGGATGGCGACCAGCGCCGACCCGGTTGCGACCACGGCGAGACCACCGACCAGCGCTGCCCCCATTCCGATCGTCAGCAGGATCGCCATCCACAGCAGGAACTCGAGGAGATATAACCCGAGAAATCGCAGCCAGTAGCGGCGGATACCGGCAATACCGGTGGTTAGCCCGCGTTCGTCGCGCAGCCGTGCGGCACAGGCCGTGAGTTGACCGGCAGCGACGACTGCAGAGAGGACGACGCCGACGAGGACTGTCGCCCCGATCGTCAGGAGGAGCAAGGCGACCAGTTCCAGGGTAAACAGTTGCTCGACGATCGGGTCGAACCCGCTCGCCCACTCCTCGAACGCGTCGGGGTCGGCGTTCGGATCCGGGGGCTCGGTGTCCATCCCGGTCAGGTGGTCCTGAATCGTCGCGAGACGGCCGGTTACCTCGAGATAAACGAAGCCGACCGCGATCGCCAGAAACGGGATCACGCGGGCGATCGCGGGGACGGCAGCACCGAGCAGATACCACGGGAGGAGGTCACTCGGGCGGCGACGGAGCACGGCGACGGCGGCGCGAACGGTGTCCGAGAGGCGCATAGGGACACTTCACTCGTGTATCAGTTAAGTGAACCTACTTGCTCGCCGACCGTGAGGAGCGACGTGCGGCAGTCGACGGCGACAGCGACGATCAGTTGAACGTCCGATCGTCGAACTGGTCGGTCGAGTCCTCGTCGGTTCCACCGCCCGACAGTCGCGGCGTGAAGCCGCCGGTGAGAATTACGGCGACGACGACCAGCGCCGCCGAGAGGACGACGTAGTCCGCGCTCGGTTCGTAGCCGGCGAGGCCGGCACCCGTCGAGACCACGAAGATCGCGACGGCGAAGACGATGGTCGCGAGGAGACCGATGACGAGAATTCCGATGACGCTAGCGAGCAAGCCGCTCAGAATGGACCGAATCGATGACATTCGTTGTCGTTGAATTTACGGCGGAGGAACGTAGGTATTGTGACATCGGTTTCGGGGCTATTTCACAGAGGAGACGATAGCGAGTGTTGGTACGGGTGTACGGGATGAAAACGGGAGCGAGAAGGGGTATCGATACGGGTGTGGGAGCGGGCCGCGATCAGCCGAGCAAGTACCGAAGTTGTGGCACGCGCTCGACGATCGGGTGCTGTTCGATGTAGCGGTCGACGCCGAGGATTCGACCGGCGGCCAGCGCCCCCAGCGTCAGGAAGACCGCGGCGTAGACGAGTTGGTCGTTGACCAGCCCGCCGGCGACCTCCCAGCTGCCGAAGTAGAACATGACCATCTGGGCCGCCGCTCCGAACGCGGCCAGTCGGACGAACACGCCGGCGATCAGCGCGACGCCGATGAGCACCTGCGTGACCGGAACGATCACGTCGATCGCCCCCATCAACGCGGCGCTTTCGGCCATCGCCCCGAAGAGCCCGCTCGCCGGACTCGCCGGATCGACGTTCGCGAGGTAGCCGTAGGCGCTGAATTCGCCCGTCAGCTTCCCCCAGCCCGCCGACAGCATCACCCACCCCATCAGGAGTCGGAGGCCAACGATCGCCCACGCGCTCAGGTGGTGTGGTCGGCCCTCGAGGGTCACGCCACCGAGGCGACTTTCCAATCGGTTTTTGGTCGTTGTTGACATCGTCGGTCACCTCTTACGAATACTGGTTGGAGATCTGTTTACTTGAGTCCGAATTATAATCCTCATTCCGTGGGAAACGGCGTGGTTGTAACCCACGATATACAGGCCGTATATACGGCGATCGCGGCACTCGCGTGGCGAAACTTACATCGGGCGAGGTCGTAGAGCCAGTATGGTCACCACGCTCTCTGCCGACCGACTCGCCGAGCTACAGGACGAAAACGCCGAATTCGCCCTCGTCGATACGCGACCTGAAGACAGCTTCGAGTCCTGGCACATCGCCGGAGCGCTACACTTCCCGTTCGGTCCGGAGGAGGAACTCGACGGCCGTCTCGAGGAGTTCCGACAACTGGTCGGCGACGCCGAGCGCGTGATTACCACCTGTGCCAAGGGGATCTCGTCCGGGAATCTGGCGACGCAACTCGAGTCGGCGACGGACGCCTACGACGTCCAGACCGTCGACGGCGGAATGAAAGGTTGGAGCGGCGTCTACGACCACGTCGAACTCGATGCGGGCGACGACTCCCTCACGCTCGTTCAGGTCCAGCGCCGCGCGAAGGGCTGTCTGGGGTACGTCGTCGGCTGCGACGAGACGGGAGAAGCCGTCGTCGTCGATGCGACCGGCGATATCGACGAGTTCGAGATCGCCGCCGAAGAAGCCGAGCTCGCGATCACGGGCGTGATCGATACGCATGTCCACGCGGACCACGTCTCCGGCAGCCGCGAACTCGCCGACCGACTCGGAGTCCCCTACTACCTCGGCGAGCGCGCCCACGAACGCGGCGTCGAGATCGAGTTCACGCCGCTCGAGCGAAACGAGGTACTCGAGGTCGGCGAACGCGAACTCAAGGCGGTGGCGACGCCGGGACACACGAGCGAGATGATCACCGTGCTCGTCGACGACGCGGCGTTGTTGACGGCCGACACGCTACACGTCGACTCGGTGGGACGGACGGAACTCGAGTTCAGCGAAGACGAAGGCGAACGGGGGGCGAAACTGCTCTACGAGACGCTCCACCGCACGCTGCTGGCCGAGCCCGAGAGCCTCGTCGTCTGTCCGGGCCACGTCACGGTCACGGCCGACGGCGAGTTCGAGTACGGCGCACCCGGAGAGTCGATTACGACGACGATTCGGGCGGCTCGCACCGGGATCGACCTGCTCGAACTCGACGAGGAAGCGTTCGTCGACCGGATGGCCGACGCCGGCGAGAAACCCTCGAACTACGAGGAGATCATCGATCTGAACCGCGGGGTCGACGAACGCGCCCCCGAAGACCGAGTCGAACTCGAGTTAGGGCCGAACAACTGTTCGGCGTGAAATCGGCAGCTGCCGGACCTATTCGATTTGCGTGAAAACGGGTTATGTAGTCTCGTGTCATACGAACCACGGTGAAGCGAAATGCAGATCACGACGATACGTCAGGTCGAATGTCCCCACTGTGACACCCGTACGAGCATCTCAGTCCCCGGCGGAGACGGCGAACCGGAACCAAGCCGCTCCGTCGCAGCGTTCGGCGAGCAGACGAAGGTGACGTGTTCGAACGGACACACCTACTGGGTTCACTTCTATTGACACCGTCCGTCTCGAGGCGGGGTCCCCAACGGAAGCGCAACGACCGTTCGCTACCGCGAGTAGGTCTCGAGCCCGCTGAGGCGGTCGTCCTCGAGTTCGAAAAAGTCCGCGAACTCGAACAGTTTCGTCTCCCCGTCGAACACTCGGCCACGAGCGGCAACGCGACCGTCGTCGGCGAGTACCGCCTCGAGTTCGTGACTGGTGTCCGGATTCGGCCGCTCCTCGCGCATGAAGCGAACGAACGCCTCGCGGTCCTCGAACGTGCGGTCGGGACGATGCTGGACGAAGTCAGGTGAGAGGAGCCCCTCGAGGACCTCGTAGTCGTGTTCGTCGAGCGCAGCGTAGTATCGCCGAACGAGGACGGCCGGGTCCATACCCGACGTTTCGTCGCGAACGGCAAAAACGTGCCACTCCGAACGGCTGTGGTCCGCTCGAACCCTCGATGGGATTCGATGGGAGTGTCGAGGGCCGTTCTCGAACACATATTATAGATTTTACAATAATCGAGTTCAGCGAACGCTTACACGTATGTTTGACAATAGTTGGCGTATGTCGACGACAGACGAAAGCGAACGTGAAGGCGAATTTCGACCGGTCGTCCCGCTCGCCGACCTCGAGGAATCGGGACGGGAGTTAACGAGCGTCGACGGCACGCCGCTGGCCGTCTTCTACCACGAGGGCGAGGTCCGGGCCGTGAACAACCGCTGTCCACACATGGGGTTTCCGCTGGTCGAGGGAACCGTCGACGACGGCATCCTGACCTGTCACTGGCACCACGCGCGCTTCGAACTCTCCTGTGGCGACACGTTCGATCCGTGGGCCGACGACGTGCAGACGTATCCCACCGAAATCCGGGACGGCACCGTCCACGTGAACCCGTCCCCGACCCGAGAGTTGCCGCCCGCCGAGCACTGGGCCGACCGCCTCGAGACGGGACTCGAGGAGAACCTGCGACTCGTCGTCGCGAAATCGACGGGCGGGTTGCTTGACGCCGGCGTCGACTACCGAGAGCCGATGGCGACGGCCCTCGCGTTCGGCACCCGGTACCGGGAGTCGGGATGGGGGCCCGGTCTCACGATTCTGGGCTGTCTGGCGAACGTGATCGACGACCTCGAGCCACAGGACCGAAAACGGGCGCTGTACACCGGCGTTCGCCACGTTGGCGACGACTGTGCGGGCGAACCGCCGAACTTCGAGCAGCCGTCGTTCTCGACGGACGACGTCGCGTTCGATCGGCTGAAATCGTGGTTCCGGGACTGTGTCGAGGTGCGCGACCGCGACGGGGCCGAGCGCTGTCTCCGCACCGCGATCGCCTCGGGTCGTTCGGAAGCCGAGGTCGCGGAGTTGCTGTTCGCCGCCGCGACCGACCACCCGTACCTCTCGACCGGCCACGTTCTCGACTTTGCGAACACGGCCTTCGAGATCCTCGAGCACGTGGGTTGGGACCACGCCGAAGAAACCGTATCGAGTCTCGTCGAACCGCTCGTGACCGCCAGTCGCAGCGACGAACGATCGTCGTGGCGACAGCCGATCGATCTCGTCGTCCTGCTCGAGGACGTCTACGGCGGCGACGTCACGGAAACGAGTGGCCTCGAGGAACTCGCTGCCGAGGGCGCCGGGAACTCCTGGTCGCCGCCCGGCGAGTTGCAGGAAACCCTGCTCGCGGACGACCCCGAGGATATCGTCGACGCGCTCGCCGACGCCGTTCGCGAAGGGGCAACGAGCGAGGCACTCGCCGCCGAAGTGACCCACGCCGCGGCTACGCGCGTCGCCCAGTTCGGCACCGCAAACGAGTTCAGCGACTGGAACACCGTCCACCACACGTTCACATACGCGAACGCCGTCCACCAGTCGACGCGGCGGACGGAAGCGGTCGAACTCTATCGAGGCGTCTTCGACGCCGCCCTCAACGTCTACCTCGATCGGTTCCTCAACACGCCGCCCGCGCCGATTCCCGAACCCGGCGACAACGATACCGGACGCGATCCGGAGTCGATCCTCGAGAACGTTCTGGAGACGTTCGACACCGAGGGCGAGGTGGACGAGGCCGGGCAACTGGTCACCGAATTCCTCGACTGCGGCGGCGATCCCGACGCGCTGAAGCGAACGCTGGGTCACGGACTACTGCGCGAGGACGCCGGCTTCCACACGCTCCAGAATCTCGAGGCGGCGTTCCGACAGTTCGATCTCGCCGAAGCGCGTGCGAGCGAAAGCGGCGAATCGGCAACTGCGGTCGGCGAGTCGATGAACGGAGGCGGTGACTCGGGAGCCGAACCCACCGAGTCGGCGGTCGATCTCGAGTCCCGGCGTCGCGTCCCGCTCATCGCGACGGCTCGCTACATGGCCGCACAGTTCCCGACTCGCCGCGAGGCAGAACAGACGTTTACCATCGCCGAACGGCTGAATCGCGGGGAAACCATCCACGAAAACGACGAAACAGCGACGGAGCGTTAGTCGCCCTCGATGGTGCCGCCGCCGTCGGCATCGTACCGCGAACTTTCGTCGTACCGGACGCACTTTGCCGTCTGGTCCGGCGTCACCTGATAGGTCTCGATCTCGCCGCGCTCACACGGCGTCGCGAACTCGGTCTCAAGTCGCGCTCGAGCCTCCTCGCGGTCGCCACCCGTTACCGTCTGCAACGCGTCCGAGAGGACGCGTTCGGCGTCGCCGTCCGATAGCTGCGATGGGATGTCGTAGGCGTCGCGGATCGCATCGGGCGTCTCCGCCTCCGCTTCGTCGATGAGGGTGACGTCATCCTGCAACAGGTCGTGACGGAAGTTCGCAACCGCCCGCCAGTGAGTTTGTTCCATGTCGTACCCCTCGGGCTGGACGAGTTTCGGACAGCGCGGGTGGAACCGACAGCCGCTCGGGACGTCGACGGGGTCGGGGACCTCGCCGACGAGTTCGATTCGCTCTCGCTCTTCGGTCGGATCGATCCGCGGCACCGAGGAGACCAGCGCCTGCGTGTAGGGGTGTTTCGGATCGTTGATGATCTGGTCTGCCGGACCGACCTCGACCAGTTCGCCGAGGTACATGATCCCGATCCGATCGCACATGTGCTTGAGCAGGGAGAGGTCGTGGCTGATGTACACTGCCGTCAGCCCCAACTCCGTCTGCAGACGCTTGAACAGGTCGAGAATGCTCGCCCTGATCGAGACGTCGAGCATACTCGCCGGTTCGTCGGCCAACAAGAACGACGGCTCGAGCGCCAGCGCTCTGGCGATACCGACGCGCTGGCGTTCGCCACCGCTCAGTTCGCTCGGATACTCGTGGGCGTAGGCGTGAGCCGGCTGCAGTCCGGCCTGTTCGATGGTTTCGTACACCCGCGCGTCTCGCTCCTCGGCCGTGCCGATATCGTGAACGTCGAGTGGCTCCTTGACCCATTCGTAGACCGTGAATCGCGGATTGAGCGACTTGTACGGATCCTGGTGAATGATCTGGGCTTCCCGACGGAACTGGTTCAGTTTGCTGCCGCTTGCGCTGGTTATCTCTTCGTCGTCGAAGTAGATCTCCCCGTTCGTCGGCTCGAGTAGTCTGATGGCGCTCTTGCCGAGTGTCGTCTTTCCGCAGCCGGACTCGCCGGCGAGGCCGAACGCCTCGCCCTCGCGAATCCCCAGCGAGACGCCGTCGACGGCCTTGACCGCCTGGTTGCTCTCGCCGCGCAAGATACGCGAGATGATCCCGGTGTTGACGGGGAAGTGTTTCTCGAGGTTTTCGACTCTCAGTTTGTAGGATTCGTTCGGGTCGGTGCGTGACCCCATTTTGAGCGCGTCAGTCATCGAGCATCACCTCTTCGGGCTGATCCGATTGGGAGTCTTCCGGTCGACCGAGATCTTGTTCGGTCCACGTTTCTTTCTTTCCGGCTTCTTCCTGCAAATGGTCGATCTCGTCGGCGCGGTGGCATTCGACCGCGTGGCCATCGCCGTACGATTCGGCCTCGGGTGTCTCCTCCCAACACTCCTGTTCGGCGAACGGACAGCGAGGAGCAAACCGACAGCCCTCGCCAGGATCGACGAGTTCCGGCGGCGTTCCCGGAATGGAGATGAGTTCCTGATCGTCATCGTTGATGTCCGGGAACGCGTTCCGGAGGCCGAGCGTATACGGATGACGCGGGTTGGTGATGATCGTCTCCGTGTCCGCAATTTCGACGATTCGGCCGCCGTAGACCACGGCGATGCGGTCGCAGGTTTCGCTGACGACCGACATATCGTGAGTGATCATGATCATCGCGCTGTTCAGCTCTTCTTGCATCTCTTTGATCGTATCCAGAATGCGATCCTGGATCACGACGTCGAGTGCCGTCGTCGGCTCGTCCGCGAGCACGAGCGACGGCGAGAGCGCGAGTGCGAGCGCGATCATCGCACGCTGGGCCATCCCCCCGGAGAACTGATGGGGATAGTCATCCACACGGTCGGGTTCGATCCCGAGTTCATCGAACAGCGAGCGGGCCCGTTCTCGAGCCTCTTTCTTTGACGTGCCGTCCTCGTGATGACGGATCACCTGAACGATCTGTTGACCGACGGTGTAGACCGGGTCGAACCCGTTCATCGCGTTCTGTGGGATCATCGAAATCTCCGACCAGCGGATCTGTTTACGGAGTTCTTTGTCGGAGAGTTCGGTCACTTCAGTGCCGTCGAAATTAATCGAGCCGTCGACGATCTCGGCGTTGTCCGATAGCAGCCGAATGATCGATTTCGCAAGCGTCGTCTTGCCACTGCCACTTTCACCGACCAACCCGACGGTCTCGCCGCGATCAATCGACAGCGAAACGTCGTCCGTTGCTCGGACCCACCCGTTGTCGGCCCGATAGTACGTCTTCAGTCCGTTGATATCGAGTAGCGTCATTATTGATGTTGGAGTTCGGGATTAACCTCTTTTTCGAGGGTACGGCCGATGAAGAACACCGACATCACGAACAGCATGATGCAGATGCCAGGTGGGAAGACCCACCACCAGGCCTCGCGGATGGCGTTTGCGGTGTAGACGTTGTAGATCATCTCTCCCCACGAGAGCATGTTCGGGTCACCGAACCCGAGGAACGAGAGACTCGCCTCGGCGATGACCGCCCACGCGACCGCGAAGGCCGCATACAGGAACGTAAGTGGCAACACGTTCGGCAGGATGTGGCGGTACATGATTCGCGTGTGGCTAGCCCCGATGGCCTGTGCGCTCTCGACGTATGGCCGCTGTTTGTGGCTCAATACTTGCGCGCGGATCACCCGTGCCGTCGATCGCCACAGGATCAACACGATTGCGACGATGATGTTGACGATGCTGCTGCCCAGAATCGCCACGAGAACGATCGCGAACGGGAGAAACGGCACACCGTAGACGATATCAGTAATCCGCATCAGCACGTCGTCGACCCAGCCGCCGAAGTAGGCGCTGATAAGGCCAACGTTCGTCCCGATGAAGACGGCCATGAACGCCGCGAGACTGCCGACGATCAGCGTCACGCGGGTACCGGCGATCAGTTGCGAGAGCACGTCTCGACCCATGTGGGTCGTCCCGAGCGGGTGAGCGCCCGACGGAGATTCGAGTCGGCCGCCGACAGCTCGTTCAGCCGGATCGTGGGGTGCCAGCCCCGGAATCGTCAGGTTGAGGAAGTCGATCGTGTACGGCCGAGCGAAGATGCCGATAAGGATGAACGAGCACAGGATACCCAGTCCGATCTGGCCGAGCCTGTCACCCTCGAAGATCTCGAGTTTCGAGCGGATGAACTCGAGGGTACCGCCGTCGGTTTCTGTCCTGTCGGTCGGAGACGTTCGTTCGGTGCTCATTCGTATTCCACCCTCGGATCGAGATATACGTACGCGAGGTCAGCGACGAAGTTCATGATGATCACGACCGATCCCATGAGGAAGAACGCCGCCATCGCCAGCGGATAGTCGTTGTTGTTTACCGCATTCACCATCTCTCGGCCCATTCCGGGCCAGTTGAAAACCGTCTCGATGACGACCGAGCCACCCATCGCGGAGCCGGTAGCGATCGCCATAACCGTCACGAGCGGAAGCACCGAATTCCGAGCGGCGTGTTTGAACAACACCGTCCGCTCGGGCAGCCCCTCCGCTTTCTTGATCTCGATGAAGTCGGCGTTGAGCACGTCGAGCATCGTCGAGCGCATCAACAGCGTCGGCGTCGCCAGATAGGCGATCGCTCCCGTCAGCGCCGGGAGGAACAGGTGTCGCAGGAAGTCCACCGAGCCGTATCTGGCGGCGAAGTTGCCGCCGAGTTCGCCTCCGGTCGTGCGCATCCCACTCGAGGGGAACCAGCCGAGCCAGAAGACGAACACCGACAGGAGAACGATCCCCACCCAGAACTCCGGCGACGAGCGGGCGACTAGCGTGACGATGATTCCGCCGCGTTCGAACCTCGAGTCGCGCCACCAGCCCATGATCGCACCGAACGTGATCCCGATGAGGTAGGCAAAGAGGAGCGCCGTCCCCATCAGGACGATCGTGTTCATAAAGCGAACGGCGATGATGTCGATAACCGGGTCGCGATAGATGAACGACTGTCCGAAGTCGCCGCGAAGCAGTTGTCGAGCGTACTCGACGTACTGAACGTGCAGCGGTTCGTTCAATCCGAGCTCTGCAATCCGCTGTTCGCGTTGTTCCGGCGTCATGCCGTCCATGATAAACATCGACGTCGGATCACCGGGCATCATCCGGAACAGAACGAACAGAATCGTAAAGAAGGCCCAGAAGGTGACGATAAGCTGGAGCACCCGTCGGACGACGTACGCCCTTAGCCCCATCGATCGCTACACCCCATGTCTCTAGTGAGTATCATATGTTTGCATTAAACACGTTAGTGGAGGGAACGTCGGTTGACTACTGGTCGGCGCCGTAGTGAAGGCGCCCATCGCCGTCCCATCCGTAGCCGCCGTCGGCCAGTTCCTGTCGTGCAGCCTCGAGGTCCTCGTAGAACTCTTCGACGTCAGGGTTGTGCCAGAACTCGTTGTGCTCGGAGATCGTCGTGTGGGTCACCGTTCCCATGCCGTCGCGGATGAACTCGACGTACTCCTCTTTCGGCACGCCGTAGGAGAGCGCCCGCCGGATGTGGCGGTCGTCGAGTGGCTCGTTGCGCATGTTGTACTCGATCATCGCGTAGCCGATAGCCTCGAACTCGGCGAGGTCGAGGTCGTCGTCGTCTCTGACGCGGTCGACCGCCGTCGGCTGTGGGACTGCGCCGACCATGTCGATCTGGCCGGCCTCGAGGTCGTTGACCAGCTGTGCGGTGTCGGCCCCCGGGATGCGGATGAAGTTGTCGGCGTTTGGCGTTTCGAAGTGGTCGTCGAACGCCTCGAGTTGCAGTTCGGCCTGGCGCTCCCAGTCGCGGAACTGGAACGGACCGCTTCCGACCCAGTTCTCGTCCTCGAAGTCCGCGAGTTCGTCCGGGCCGACATCGCCCCAGATGTGTTCCGGGAAGATGTACACCTGTCCGAGAACGTTCGCCGTGAACGGTGCATACTGTTCCTCGAGGTGGAACGTGATCTCGTTGCCCGAGGTGTCGATTTCGTCGATGATTTCGACGAGACCGCTGTAGGTCGGCGAGTCGGCGTACAGGTTGTAGGTGAATTCGACGTCGTCGATGGTGAGATCTTCGCCGTCGTGGAAGGTGAGATCGTCTCGGATCTCGACCGTGTAGGTCATACCGTCGTCTTCGATCTCCGGATCGTCCGTGGCGAGCCACGGCTGTGGGAAACCGTCCGGGCCGATGCGGTACAACTGATCGTAAATGAGGCGGACGAATTGGCGATCCGGCGTCGCCAGATCCTGCATCGGATTCAGCGAGATAATCTCGGAGGGATATCCAAAGCGAACCGTATCGTCGTCGGTTGGAGTCGCCGACGTCATGTTCCAGAACGAGTTGAGCCCTTCACCGAGCGTCGGGTCGACGTCGGTGACGCGGGCGCTTGCGTACGGATGGTACCCGCCCTCGTTGGCGATGTACGTACGCGGCTGATCCTCGGCGATAATCTCCTGGGCCTCGTAGACGGTCTGTTGACGTTCGTCTTCGTCGACCTGCGTCACCTGCAACTCGGCCAGTTCGTCGTACTCGTCGTTCGCGTACCCCGGCGTGTTCCGGCCACCCTCCTGCGTGTTGTCGGAGTGGTGCATATCGTAGATGAACGTGTGGGGGTCGATCCGCTCCGGCGTTCCGCCCCACCCGAGCAGCGACGCGTCGTAATCCTGCTGGACGACAACCTGATCGACGTGTGCACCGAACTGGAGTTCCTCGAGGTCAACATCGAAACCGATCTCTTCCCAGTTTTCGGCGACGATCGAGGCGAGTTCGTTTCGGAACGGATTCGTTCCGGCCGTCGGTGCGACGAGATGGATTTCCGGCACTTCGTCGGCTATCTCGTCTGCACCCTCAACATCCGAATCATCTCCATCGCCAGTACAGCCAGCGAGGCTTACGGTAAGTCCTGTAACTCCAGCAACCCCTGCACCCTTCAGCACCGATCTCCGCGTCGTGATATCATCCGGCATTTGTACACCAGTACCTCTAACTAACACTATATAAATCTATTGTGGTTGGTGAATAACAGTATCACCTAGGTATTACCTTTAGATATTGGAAACGAGGGTTCTATCCCGCCTATACACCGGATTATTATATTGTCGATATAGTCGAACATCCTACATATGCGAACTGTTTTTATATGGGGGAGACAGTTGGCAGCTGTGGAGTGTCACATCTACTACGAGGGCGACGACGACCCCGACAAGTGCACCGCGCGTCGCCTCGAGAAGTTCGACGAGGCGACCCTCTATCGCACAATGGGGCAGGTCCCCTACGGCGTCGTCCTCAACCCCCACGCCGAGCAGGCGCTCTCGCCGGCCGACGCCGAGGACGGGCTGGGAACGCTCGTCGCACTGGATTGCTCTTGGGAATCCGCCGAGGAAGCGTCGTTCAAGATGAACGGCGTCCATCGAGCACTCCCCTTTCTCGTCGCCGCCAATCCCGTTAACTACGGTCGGCCGTTCCAGCTGACGACCGTCGAGGCGCTGGCCAGTGCGCTCTGTATTTTCGGCGAACGCGGGCGCGCCGAGGCGATTCTCGAGCCGTTCCGATGGGGAGAGACGTTTCTCACGCTCAACGAGGAGCCACTTCGCCGGTACAGCGAGTGTACGGACTCGAGCGAGGTCGTCGCGGTACAGGAGGACTATCTGGCTGACGAGGAGTGATACTGATTGCTGTAACTATCTACCGCCGATTTCCGACCCCGTTCTGGCGATCGGCGGTAATTGACTACAGTAAACCGTATGACTGGCTCGAGCACTGATTGGCCTACCGACGACCGCCGCGAGGAGACGGCGGTCGTTCTCTCGGTCACGGTCAATCCCGTCAGGGGGCACAATCACAGCGGTTAAATGCACCACGGCCAAACGGACCGGTATGGCCAGTTTCGACGCCGCCGAGAAACGAACGCTCGAGAAAATGATCTGCATGCGCTGTAACGCTCGCAATTCGAAAGACGCCGACAGCTGCCGCAAGTGCGGCTACGGGAAGCTTCGCCCGAAAGCGAAAGAGCCCCGCGCGGCATAATCTCCGTCTCCGACACCGCCGCTCGCGGCGGACAGCGGACTTTTCAGCCGGGTTTCGACGACAGAGCCATCGGTTCGTGATTCCTTCGGTCGCCCCACCGAATACTGCTCACCGACAAGTACCCAATTGACGCTGTACTGGCAGTTAATCGATTAGATAGCCGAAAATCGGTTTGTAACCGTTCCACGAGTTGCTCTTTCTAGACGGGTAGTTAGATCATCAGACACGAATCAAAGAAATTAATTACTGTATCTTTGAACGTCACTCTGTATGCACCAACCAGCGCAGTTCGCACCAGTGACACTACTCACCGAGACGATTGAGGCCGAGTTCGAGGCCGCAATCGCCGATCTCATCGCGTTCTTGCCGTCGCTGATCGCGGCGGCCGTGATCGTCCTGCTGGGTTTGTTCATCGGATCGAAGCTCCAGCCGATTGTCAGCCGTACGGGCCAGCGCGTTTCCCTCGACGAAACCGTCCGCCAGACGCCGCTCGAGTCGCTGTTTCCCGACGGACCGACAGCAGTCTCGGAGGGCGTCGGCCTTCTGGTCAAATACTACGTCGTCCTGATCGCACTCGTGACCGCCGCACACCGACTCGGATTCCAGTTCGTCGGCGCCTGGATCGAGAGCGCGGTCGCGTACCTGCCCGCACTGGCCGCCGGACTCGCGATCCTGCTCGTCGGCTTCCTCGTCGCCGACTACGCCGGCACCGTCGTCCGCAGATCGGAAGCCGCACGGGACTCCGGCTTTTCGGCCGTCCTCGCCGGCGCGACGAAGGCGTTCCTCTACTTCGTCGTCGCCGTCATCGGACTCGAGACGATGGGCGTCAACGTGACCATCCTCTACACGTTCGCCGAAGCGTTCGCGCTCGCCGGAGGCCTGGCCGTCGCCCTGGCGGTCGGCATCGCCTTCGGCTGGGCCGGCAAAGACTACGTCGCGGCCAACCTCGACGATTGGGCGGAACGCTCCAGAGACGCGGCGAGCGACTCGAAGGCTGCACCGAGCGACGACTGAGGCGGTCTGCTGTACCTGTGTCCTAGGGATCGCGAGGGGTCTTGGATCACGCGGCACTGACGTACAGCAGTCCGTATGGATGACTCGAGAGTCGCTTTTTCGCTGGGACGTCAGCTCATCGCTCGCGACGCTGTGGCTACTGCTACTACTCTGCTACGACGCAACTACCACACTGGTATGTCGCAATTATAACGCAACTACAACGCTGCTACGACTACCACGACTACTCGTCCGGATACTTCGGCTCCCGCTTTGCCGCCCGCTCGAGTGCCGTCTCCACCACGTCGAGTACGTCGCCGTGGAAGACGTCACCGTGGCCCGCGTACATGTGTTCGACGCCCTCGGGCATGCGCTCGAGCAGTTCCTCGATGCTCTCGATGAGCCGCTCGCGGGACTGACCGGCCATATCGGTGCGACCGAAGCTCCCGTACTCGAACGCACCGTCGTCGTGGACGACGACATCCCCCGAGAACAGTGACGTCTCCGAGACGAACGAGACGTGATCGTCGGCGTGCCCGGGCGTGTAGACGACGTCGAATTCCTCGTCGCCGATCGTGACCGTATCGCCGTCCTCGAATTCGTGGGTCCGCGTCGGGTGATCGTCGTAGGCGTACACGTCGGGATCGAAGGCGTCGCAGACGGCCTCGAGTTGGGCGACGTGGTCGCCGTGCTGGTGGGTCATAACGACCGTGTCGACGGTGTCGGTGTGCGTTCGAATTTCGTCGACGACGCCCTCCCACGCGCCAGCGTCGACGAGCGTCGTGTGCTCCTCGCTAACCGCCAAAAAGGCGTTACAGGTGAACGTCTCCGCTGTGTCGGTGACGTGATGAACCTCCATACACGACGACTCGAGGGCTGGGCCCAAAATGGTGCCGTCCACGGCAGATCCGCGTCGGTTGTGAGACGGGACCGTCGTGAACCATGCGAGGGGCCGTGAGTCGTTTGAAAACAGCGTTTTGACGCGATGCCGAGACCGGAGAGACGACAGGCCTCCCGTCAGACGGAGCGAGGTGACCACGAAATTTTTCAATCGGAAGTCCGTAGGGAACACCGTATGGGGTTCGGGAGCTACGACGAATCCGAACAGCAGGAAGTCGACGCCGATTTTGACGAGGACGATGCCGTACAATCCGGTGAAAACAGTCACGATGGCACGATCGAGTTCGAGAACGGTGCCTCGAGCGACGAGTTACTCGATCGGCTGAAAGAGATCAAAGACGAGGACGAGAGCTGAGTCGATGAAGGCCGGGGTGCGGGCACTGGGGATCGCCGAGTCGTACCGCGACGGTCGCGATCGAAGCACGTTCGCCGGTGCCGTCGTCCGCGCCGACCGCGTCCTCGACGGAGTCGCCTACCGTTCGTGTACCGTCGGCGGCACCGACGCGACCGACGCCGTCCTCGGCCTGGTCGACGACCTCGGCCGACCCGACGTGCAGTACGTCCTGCTCGGTGCCGTCGCCCCCGCGTGGTACAATCTTCTCGATATTTCGCGCGTTCACGAGACGGCCGACCGGCCAGTGATCGCCGTCACCTTCGAGGCAAGCGACGGCCTCGAGGACGGCCTCCGCGAGGCGTTTTCCGGAGCCGAACTCGAACGGCGTCTCGAAGACTATCGCGCACTGCCGGAACGGCGGGCGCTGTCGGTCAACGACGACACCGTCTACGTCAGACACGTCGGCTGTACGGTGGACGAGGCTGCGGCGGTCGTTCGATCCTTTACCCCGGCGGGCGGTCGACCGGAGCCGATCCGGGTGGCGAAGCAGGTCGCTCGAGCGGGGGATTCGTACGTGGATGCGGGCGATTCGAGAGATCCAGACGATGCGGGCGACTCGGGGGATTGAACGGGGCCAGCCAACCCAAGTGATTCGGTCGGGGAGCCTGCATCTCTGAGCCAGCACCTGCGACCCGAAAGACGTAGGAGGCGTCCGTCTGAGCAACCCGTATGGGAGAGATGGACGAATCGGAGCTCTGTGTCACCGAGTGTACGCGCTGTCCGGCACTGGTCGACTCTCGCAGCCGGATCGTCAACGGAACCGGTCCCGAGGACGCCGATATGCTGTTCGTCGGTGAGGGACCCGGCGCACAGGAAGACAGCGGCGGCGAACCCTTCGTCGGTCGCAGCGGAACCGTCCTCGACGACGGCCTCCGAACCGTCGGCCTCGAGCGCCAGGATATCCGGATTACCAACTGCGTGCGCTGTCGGCCACCGGAGAACCGCGACCCGCACAAAGACGAACTCGCGAACTGTCGAGGCTACCTCGAGCGGGAGATCGAACTTCTGGACCCGGACGTGATCGTCACGCTAGGGAAGGTACCCAGCGAGCACCTGCTGGGGCGATCCGTCGCAGTGACCAAAGAGGCGGGAACCGTCGAAGACGTCCGAATCGAAGGCACTCCGCGGCGACTGTTGATCTGCGTCCACCCGGCCGCGACGCTGTACGATCGGAGCCAGGAAGACACGTTCGAAGCGACACTCGAGCGGGCGGCCGAACTCGCGGGTGTCGAGGAGAGCGACGGTGGGCAAACGCGACTCGACGGATTCTGAGGGGGTTCGAATCAATGTCTGAGGAGATTCGAATCAACGATCGGTGGTTGGAGGTTGACGAGTGGCGATTACCGGTTGGCAATTTTGGCGATTGAAGAGAAGCAGTTGGCGATTGACGACCGAGGTTGAAACTCGTTCGACCGACGGCTACGGAACTGATGAGGTTTGATCGACAGTCACAGACGACCAGCACAATAGCGGGTGCTGGCCGACGGCTAAGCAATGCTGGATTTCGAATTCTTGACCGCTGCAGCGGCGGTGAACGTCGGATGGTTGCACGAAAGGCAATACACTTCAACGCGCCGTGCCGAGTGTAAGTATGAACACTGTTTCGTCTCCACAGGAGCAGTCTCTCGCCTCGGTCGTGGTCGTCGACTACGGGCTGGGAAACCTGCGCAGCGTTACTCGCGGCCTCGAGCGCGCGGGTGCCGACGTCGAGATCACCGACGATCCGAACGACTTCGCCGCGGCCGACGGCGTCGTCCTGCCGGGTGTCGGTGCGTTCCGCGAAGGCGTCGAAAACGCCGATCCGCTTCGCGAAGACCTCCTCGAGGTGGCCGAAACCGGCACGCCACTGTTCGGCATCTGTCTCGGGATGCAAATGCTGTTGACGACAAGCGAAGAGGGCGAGAACGACGGTGAGTCTGCGGTCCAGGGCCTCGATCTGATCCCCGGAACCAACGTCCGGTTCGCCGAGGGCCAGAAGGTTCCTCACATGGGCTGGAACGAACTGAACGTCGAGCGAGACCACCCGCTCGTCGAGGGGGTAGACGGCAACTACGCGTACTTCGTGCACTCCTACTACGCGATGCCGGACGACGAGGGCGCGGCAGTTGCGACGACCGACTACGAACGCGAGTTCCCCTCGATCGTCGCTAACGACGCAGGCAACGTCTTCGGGACACAGTTCCACCCCGAAAAGAGCGGCGAGACCGGACTACAGATCCTGCGGAACTTCGTCGGAATCTGTGCCGACGACTGATACCGACTGCTACACCGAGTGACCGGTGCAACCACGGCGGTTGTGGGTGTGCCGGCACTGACGTTCAGGAGACCGTATCGCTGTGTCGCGAATGAGTGCCGTTTTGTGCGTCTTTGCTTCGGTCGCACTCGAGCAACCGTTTTGCAGTGAGGGGACTCGTTCATTCGAGAGAGATTGGTTTGAGGGGAGTCGGTTTGAGGGAGGCCAGTTCGAGGATAGTTGGTTTGAGAGGGAACAGTTGGATTTCGGAGCCGACTCGAGGTTCGCTACAATTCGTTTCAGTAGGAGACTTCGTTTCGACGGGGACACACCCCTCGGTGCCGCTGTATAGGTTCGGGAGAGCGGCTAGTTCCGTTGAAACCTACTGAATCGGGATATCGAGGTGTTCGTTAACGTGGGGTTCGCTCCAGCTCCCTTTCAGAATGACATCAGTAGCATTAAATAGATGTTATGTGTAATCGACCACTAAGTGCATTGAACGCAAGTCGTTCAATCGGTATTGAACGCACCATCGTCCCTCGAGTCGATCCGAACCTACCTGAAATGCTTTCGGAGCGCTTGCACAGGCACCCAGCGCCCCAGCGGAATTTCGTCGATTTTGTTCTGTACAGCGTTTCGCCTGCAGTTTTGTCGGCTCTGTTCCGTACAGCGTCTCGTTCGCCTCTCCGCAGGAATTTGCCCGTTTTTCGGAGTTCGAGCGAGTCCGTTTCCGGCGTCTCAGTTCGACCAACTCTTGGAGCCTAAACTCGGGCAATGCTTAGTGTCGACGCTCTCCAAACCGGCCGTACTGACCGCCGTTTCACCTGCACCCACCCCACCACAACCTTACAGCGGCAATACGGGGTGTGTGTCTCCCCATACAGCGGCACCGAGGGGTGTAGATCCGCCGGCTCACTTCCTATAGAAATTCTTTTCAATTCATACAGCGGAACTACGGTACCGTACCGTCGAGAACGACTTCGTCCGCTGATTCGAGCCCGTGTGGGTGGCTATACAGCGGCACTCCGGGGTCCCGGTTGGAACCTGAGACCGGAATCATCGGGCCGATACCGCGTCGGAATCCGCGGTCGCTATACAGCGGAACCGCGGGGTCCTGTGCCAGCTATACAGCGGAAATTCGGGGTCGCGTTTCAACTATACAGCGGCACCGAGGGGTGTAGATCGGGTTCTGCAGCCGCTCATGCTGCAAAAGCACTCACTATACAGCGGCAATCAGGTTCCGAACGTTTAAGACCACTGCGCTGAAAGTCACCACCGATTGAATGTCGGATTCCACGGATTACTTCGGGAGCGAGAACGAAATCTTCCGGAACAAGGAACTCCTGCAAGTTTCCCATCTCCCCGACGGTGACCGGATCATCGGTCGCGAAGACGAACTCACGAATCTCGCGAACGCCATTAAACCGGCAACCCGCGGCAACACCCCGAACAACGTGCTCGTCTACGGGAAAACGGGCACCGGTAAATCCCTCTGTTCGAAGTTCATCACGAATCAAGCCGTCGAACGCGCGAAGGGAAACGACGTCTCGATCGGCGTCGCCTACGTCGACTGTCTCCAGGAATCGACGGAGACACAGGCCGTCCAATCGACCGGCTACCAGCTCAACGAGCACCAAGAAACGGGTATTTCGATCCCCCACTCGGGTCTGAGCACGTCCGAATACTACCGTCGGCTGTGGCGCATCGTCGATAACCGCTACGACGTCGCGCTGATCATTCTCGACGAGGTGGACAAGATCGAAGACGACGATATCCTGATGCAGCTCTCGCGGGCGGTCGAATCCGGGAAACTCACCGAGAGCACGGTCGGCGTCATCGGCATCTCGAACAAGGTCCGATACAAGGACTCGCTCGACGAACGGATCAAGTCGAGTCTCTGTGAGCGCGAGTACGTCTTTTCACCGTACGACGCGAATCAGATCCGGGAAATCCTCCGGTCGCGCTCGGATGCGTTCCACGGGGGCGTTCTCGAGGACAGCGTCGTCCCCCGCGTGGCCGCACTCGCCGCTCGCGAACACGGCGACGCGCGGAAAGCGATCGACATCCTCCGATTTGCCGGGGAGATCGCCGAGGAGAACGGGTTCGAGACGGTCACGGAGGCCTGCGTGGACCAAGCCCACGAACGCGAGGAAACCAGCCGGCTGGCCGAACTGATCTCCAAGAGTCCGAGTCACGCGAAACTGGTCCTCGAGGCGATGGCGTTGCTCACCCAGCAAAAGGAAGGCGAGGACGCACCCGTGAAGACGAACGAAGTGTACGATCTCTACAAGCGACTCTGTGATCGCGACCAGTCCGACCACCTGAAGCTCCGCCGAGTGCGGGATATCCTTTCGGAACTCGAGTTCCTTTCCATCATCGAGCAAGAACGCAAGTGGGCGGGCAAAGGGAAAGGCAACTACATGGAGAACCGACTGATCGACGACTCGGAGGTCATTATCGCGGCCTGTAACGAATCCGAGTAGCAGGGTCCACGTTGCGTTCGCCGAAATAACACTCGAGAACGCGGTTTTCGTCGAGGTCGAACGATACGCCGCTCCCCCATCCGCTCCCGACCAATCGTTAAGGTCGGTCGTCCTGAAGGCCACGGTATGTTCGGCATTCTTACCGACGACCCGGAACTCGCTCGCTCCGATATCGGTGACGTAACCTACTATTTCACCAATTACGTCGACGGGACGTGCCAGCCCCCACTCGACGGTGCGATCAGTTCGGTCGCCTGCTGGGGCGATACGGCGACGGTCTCCGACGAACCCGATCGGGCCGCGGTTGCAGCCGACGGAACGCGAGCGGCGTCGGACGTCGAGGGTCACCACTGGGGGACGGTCTGCCCGACCGATCCGGACTACCGCGCCGAAGTACTCGAGCGGATCGGTCGCGTCGGTGCCGCCGGCGACGTGCGACTCACGACGCTCGGCTTTCCCGGGGCGTCGTTCTGTCACTGCGATCGCTGCGATCGGCTGTTCGCCGCGAGCGAGTTCGCGGATCGTAACGCGTGGCGAACGAGCGTCATTACCGAATTCGTCGCGGACGCGGCAGACTGCGTCGCGGGCGATCTGGTGACCACGCTGTATCCGGACCCCTACCCGGGAAACCTCCGCGAACGCGCCGGGCTCGATCCGCGGGCCCTCGCTTCCGCCGTCGACGAGTTCCTCGTTCCGCTGTGCGGCGTGAGCTACGAGACGACCTACTGGGTCGAGTCGCTGGCCCGCGGCTTCGCCCGCGAACTCGAGGGGGTCGACGCGACGGTGACGATCCAACTCGCAACGGACGGTATCGACGCCGACCGCCTCGTCGGATTAACACGGCAACTCGAGCCACACGCCAAGACCATCGTGTACGGAACGCATCCGGATGACGAAGCCGTCGTCAGAGAAGTAATTCGTCGCGTTCGTGACGCTGAAACAGCTCCTCGAGTTGCTTGAGTCGGTTCGTGACGCGGTGGTTACAGTAATTCACGGACTTCCGAGTACCACATATCGTGGTAGTCGACGTGTCCGACACGGCGGGCGATTTCGACGGCGAGGACGTGCCAGCAGCGGTCGGTCGGATCGTCGGCGTCGAGGTTGTACTCGCTGTCCTTGCAGGTACAGCCGCCGTCCTCGACGATGTACTCGTCGTCGTAGCCGACGACGATCGTGAAATCGCGGTAGGCTTTGACCCGGTTCTCGCCGACGGCTTCGATCGCGCGGACCCCTCGGTCGCCGTGGATGCGGGAGATCTGGCCGACGATCTCGGGGGTGAGTTCGCCCGCTTCCTCGAGTTCGGCCTGCCATCGCTCGACCGGAGTCCGTTCGCTCACGTGGGTGTCTCTGTACCGGACTGTAAAATCGGTTTGGTTTGCTCGAATACCCGGGATCGTGACTAATTCGGTTGCGTGAACGATTCAGACTGGAACTCCCTCGAACCTAAATTTCGAATCGGTTGTAAGCGGCGGCTACTGGTCTGAACGAAGTCGACATCGAAAGAAGATTGGTGCAGAATCGTAACCGAGAGGGGTGTCGGAGCGTTACTCGTCGTCCTCGTCCATCGGATCGGCCGGCGCGCCCTCGAGAACGATCGTAACTGTCTCGTCGTCCTCGTCTAGGGTGACGGTTTCCTCGACGGTATCGAACTCGTCGTCGGCGCTCTCGACGGTGATATCGTACTCGCCCTCGTAGATGAGACCGGCAGCCAGAACCGTTCCCTCGTCGACATCGTCGCCGAAGTTCGCGGTGAAGCCTTCGTCTTCGTTTCTGACCGTTATCTCGAGGCCGGACGAGACGGGGTCACCGTCTTCGTTTTCGAAGTTGATCGTGAGTGCACCGGGATCGTCGAGCTCGAACGGGTCCGAGTCATCGTTCTCATCATCTGCCGTTTCGTCGTCAGAACAGCCGGCAAGACCAACGGTTGCCAGGGCTGTAAGAGTCGCACCAAATCGCCGGCGGGTAAGGGTTCGTCGAACCATATCTCCTCCGAACCATCAGACACTGATAAACTTTCAGATTTCTTTAACTAACGGGTATTGATACCAGTCACCACCTGAGAGAATACCACACGAACGTCGGTTGGTGACGATAGTCGTTACCGGCGAGATGACGGTATCGGAGGCGACGAGACCACACCGTTTTTCGCTCGCTACCGACGAGAGATGGTATGCGCGTCACCGAGGGTGGGATCGAACTCGAGGTCCCCGGCGAACAGACGGAGGGAGTCGAGGAGTCGGTCTTTTACAACCCGCGACAGGAGTTGAACCGGGATCTGACGATCGCGACGTTGCGGGCCTACCGCGAGCGCGAGGAGCGCGCCGAGTCGTATCTCGACGCGATGACGGCAAGCGGCGTCCGCGGCGTTCGCGCGGCGACCGACGACTGGGACGTGACCTGCTGTGACGTCGAGGAGGAGGCCGTCGACCTCGCACGACGGAACCTCGAGCGAAACGGCTGCGAGGAGGCCGTGACCGTCGAACACCGCAACGTCAACGCGCTCATGCACGACTCGACGTTCGACGTGATCGACCTCGATCCCTACGGCACGCCGATGCCCTTCGCCGACGCGGCCTTCGCGAACTGTCGGGATCTCGTCTGCGTGACGGCGACCGACACCGCGCCGATGTGCGGGGCCCACTTCAACAGCGGCGTCCGATCCTACTCCGCGACCCCGCAAAATACGGACTACCACGCCGAGATGGGCGTCCGAATTCTCATCTCGGCGCTCGCCCGCAGCGCAGCCCGCTTCGACACCGGCATCGAGCCTATTCTCACCCACGCGACCAGCCACTACGTCCGGACGTACCTCGAACTCGAGCACAAGCCGACCGCGGCCGACGCCGCGATCGACGAACTGGGCCACATCTACCACTGCGAGGACTGCATGTACCGGGAAGTCGATCGGGGGTTGATCGCCGATCCGCTCGAGACCTGCCATCACTGCGAGGGGAATCGCATGCTCACGGCCGGCCCCGTCTGGCTCGGTCCCATCCAGGACCCGGCGTTCGTCGCGTCGGTCCGCGACGAAATTCCCTACACGTTCGACACCGCTCCCGAGGCTCGAGAGCTCTGTGACACGCTCGCGGCCGAACTCGACGAGCCGACACACTACGACCAGCACAAGCTCTGTCGCAACTGGGGGCTGCCCGCGAACGCGATGGACGAGTTTCTGGCGGATCTCCGGGAGGCGGGGTATGCCGCCTCGAGAGCCCACTACGGCGGAACGACGTTCAAAACGGATGCGAGCGTCGGCGAGATCCGCGAAGCGACCGCGGAGAACCTCAACTGACTCACCGACTCACTCGAGGTCGGCGTAGAGCCGAACCAGCCCGCACTCGGGACAGCAGACCGCATCGACACCCGCCGTCGTCCCGACGCCGAGTTTGCCGAGGAGTCCGGTCCGTTTGCCGGTGTCGACGGTGAGTGTGAACCCTTCTTGCGAGCGAACCGTCGTCTCTTCCATCGTCACACCGCAGTCGGGACAGCGTCGATGGTCCATACGAAGCGAGGTTCGTGACACTAGAAGAGAACTTCGGTTTTCGAGTTCAGTTCCGTTGCCGACCGATTAGCGATCGACAGCTGACAGCGTACCAGCCGCCCGTATTCATCACTTACTGATAGGGACACCCGTCCATCGTCGTTCGTATGAATAACGCGAATACGCTCCGTTCACAAGGTTGGTCTTCGGACTCGAACCAATCGCTCGCCTCGTTCGGCTGCCGACTGCAAGCCTGTGCCACAGTATCTCATAACCCCCTGGCCGTCGATACCTACGACCCGTGATCGACCGTAGACAGGGCCTCGAGTTCGCAACCAATGTCGTGCAGCTCGCTCGGAACGAACAGCTCACGCTGCTGGCGGCCGGCGTCGCTTTTTACGGCTTCATCTCGCTCGTCCCGCTGATGTTGCTCGCGCTGGGGATCGCCGCTTCGGTCGGTGGAGAAGCGCTCGCCGCCCAGCTCACGGCTGCGGCCAGCGACGTTCTCACGCAGTCGGCCCAGGAGCTACTCGCCGAGACGGTCCTCGACGATACCGGGCGACAGGGGGCGACCGTCTTCGGCGCACTCGGGCTGTTGTGGGGCTCGAGTCGGGTGCTTCGCGGCCTCGATCGAGCGTTTTCGCAGGTGTACGGCACCGCGGCGTCGAAGTCGCTGCTCGATACGTTCTGGGACGCGATGATCGTCTTCATCGTGATCACGATCGGACTCGCGCTTGTCGGTGCCCTCGAGTTCGTCGTTCGGACCGTGCCGTTCGTCGGAGCCACGGTCTTTGGACCGCCACTCATCGTGTTGGGACTGGTCGCCACGTTTCTGCCGCTGTACGTCGTTTTTCCGGATGCAAACGTCGGTCTTCGAGAGGCCATTCCCGGAACGATCGTGGCCGCCGTCGGCTGGTTCATTCTCAGCCGTACGTTCTCGATATACGCCAGTTTTGCGGGCGATTACGTCCTCTACGGCGCACTCGGAGCCGTCTTTCTCGTGCTCATCTGGCTGTACATCGGTGCGATCATCCTCGTCTTCGGCGCCGTCCTCAACGCAGTCCTCGCCGACCGTGAAGTGGATCGGCAGCTACAAAGTCCCGGCGCTCGACAGTTTCCAACAGAAGCGATGACCGACGACGCCACGGGTGCCGACGAGGGGGCGACGGAGGACCGCGCGAAGACGGGTACAGAGACGGCTGCGAGTGCCCGCGCCAGCGCCCGAACGCGGGACCGGTCCGACGATCCCGAAGCGCTCCGAGAAGAGATCGAGCGCCTGCGAGACCGGGTCGAGTCGTTCGAAGACAACGTCGAGCGCCGCACCGTCAGGAAGGAGTCCCTCGAGAGCGAACTCAAGCGCTACGTCCGCCGGAAGCAGCGCCGCGGTCACGCTCGCGGCTGGGGGCCGTACCTCGTCTTACTGTACGGAACGGTGCTGGCTCTCGGGGCGTTCTACTACCTCTCGGGCGGCTGGGCCATCCTCGCGATGTTCGTCGTCTGGACCTCGGTCCTCGGCGTCTACGGACTGATGGTACTGTTCGGCTTCGGCATCTCCGTTCTCGGAATTCCCGGCCGCATCCGCAATATGATCGGCGAGCGACGCTCCTGAACCGACCCGCGTTCCGTCTGGCTCTTACTGCGGGCTGGCAACTCGCTGTCGCACGAAGTTTCGAACACGAAACGTGTACGTTTTCGGCCGATGGAGATTACAGATGTGGCCGACGTCCGCGAGCACCTCGATACGGCCGTCCTGTGCCGCCGCCGCGTGCTTGCGTTCGCCCCGGCGCATGATCTTATCGCGCTCGCCGTTGAGCACGAGCGTCGGTCCCGGATAGGTCGACAGTTTGGCGCGGAAATCCTCGCCCGCGATGTCCGGTCCCGCGTCGCCGAACTGTTTCGGGTAGATCCCGGATTCGATGATCGCCGCTTTGACGTCTTCGGGAAGCTCCCGGTTCCGAACCCACCGTTCGCCGAGCCGTTCGACGGCGCGCTTGCCCGCGTCCGGCTTCGTCGCGAGCCGAGCGATACCGCCGGTCGCTCGAGTGAGGAGTTCCATCCCGCGGACCGGGTTCGGGCTGGCCCCCGTTAGCACCAGTCCGTCGACGTCGCCCGGGCGGCGGTACGCGTACTCCGTCGCGACGTAGCCGCCGAGGGAGAGACCGACCAGTACTGCGCTTCCGTCAGTGTAGCGTTCGAACACCGTCTCGAGGAGGTCGATCGCCGGCTCCATCCGGAACGTCTCGGCCGCACGCACGCCGTGTCCCGGCAGGTCCGGAGCGACCACGCGATACTCGTCGGAGAGTCCGCGTTGCTGGGGAAGCCACATTTTCCGCGTGAACATCGCGCCGTGGACGAACACGATTGACTGGGCGTCGTCCGGACCGGCGACATCGATACCCTCGAGTCCACGATCACCGCCGCGTTTAGCCATAGCCGTCGTTTCACGAGACGGGACTTAGTTTCCGGGCCGGCAAACCGCGGGTCCCGGTAGACCCGCTCGCCGCAGTCGATATTTCGGGTCGTCAGCCGTCTACGTCTGGATTTCTGTCTGCGTCTGCGCCTGGGTCTGCGTCTCCGTCTCGGTCCTCCGATCCGTCTTCGCTCGCGAGATTCTGATCTCGTTCTCGGTCCCGGTCCCGATCTCGATTTCGATCTCGATCGGCGTCCGCCCCTTCGAGATCCGTCCGACGCTCCTGTTCGGGGCCACCCTCGAGGTCGGTCCGTTCCGCATCTTCGGTCGTCGGCCCGCTCCCGACCGGCGCTTCACCACGAAGGTCGTCCGGATCGACTTCGGCGCCGGTTCGACGGGGTTGTTCGCCGGGATCGACCGCCGCGTCCGTCCGCCGCGGTTCGCCGTCCAGTTCGACGGCGGCGTCGGTCGGCTGCCGATCGTCGTCCGGCTCGACCGCCGCGTCGGTTCGGGTTCCGGCCTCGTTTCGTGCCAGTTCGGTCGGATCGACTTCGAGTCCTCGATCCCTCGCGGGCTCGTCGATCGATTCCGTATCCGTCATCTCGAGACGCTCTTCGTCGGGTTCCTCGCGTCGGTCGTCGGCGCCCTCGGTCTCCTCGAGGCCGGCCGATCCGCCGGCCGGCTCCGTCTGTGGGGTGTCCTCATCGTCGGCAGTCGATTCAAGAGCGGGGTCGCTGGTCGCCCCCTCGACGGCACTGGAATCGTCGTCGCTCGTCGGGAACTCTCCCTCGAGACGGACCGCATCCTCGGTGATCTCGCGAACGGAATCGGAGGCCAGCGGCTGTGTCTCCTCCGCGACGCTATCCCAGCCGATCGAAGATTTGATCGAGTCGACGACGCCGGAAGCCGGTCGGACGCGGGCGACGTCGCCGTCGACCGTCGCGACGATGCCGACCTCGTCGCCGCCGGCGTTCTCGACGGGTTTGCCGACGTCGTCGTCCGTGAACAATGTACACATAGGCCACGCTATTCGTAGTCGAGGCAAGCCAGTGGTGCCTGCAAGCGTCAGGGTGTCCAGCGATGTCCAAAACTCGCGGGCGGCAGATCGTCGGACCGCGGAGCACATTGCGAAAAAGAGCCCCCAGACGGCGACGAAGCTGTATACGGTGGCCGTAACCGTATCCGGGTGCGGTCTCGAGAACAGATTTTGGAATCGGTAGCAGAACGCGATAGCGTCCGCGACCCCAGAACACCAGCGGGCCGGCGAACGCGACTCGAGTGTGTTCGTTCGTCAGCTATCTCGTCGAAACGGCGCGATCGATGCCGGGTCGGAGTCAGAGTCGGGGTCCGGGTCCGGTTTCAGTGATCGAAGCCGGGTTCCATGTAGAGTGCGGCGACGGCCGCGACGACGGCCGCGAACGCGAGGAACATGAGTCCGGCCATTCCGGAAACGATGTTCAGTTCCGGGCCGAAGCCGAGCAGGTCCGCCCCTTGATAGCCGAACCAGCCGAAGACGAGCGCAAGAAGGGCGCTGATCCCCGCGACGACCGCGGCGCCGATCTGGAATCGGGTTTCGAGTCGGCCGACACCGCTTGCGTCGGCGGTCGAGTTCCCCGGTGAAACTGCCTGCTCGCTTCCGGCACCGGCCTCGCCGGTTCCGGCGGCGGACGGACCCGCTCGTCCCTCCGCGGGCGTCCGCGAGAACTCCGCTTCGAGGTGTACTCGAGTCTTCGAGATTTCGCGGACATCGCTTTCATCGAGGAGAAACGGACTGCCGAGTTCGCCCCAATCGAAGCGGGCCTTTAGCTGGTCGATGACGTCGGGTGCCGGTTCGATGTAGGCGCCCTCCTCTTCCAGTGCTGCAACGGTTCCGATCACCTTTCCGTCGGTGCGTTCGACGGGTTTGCCGACATCGTCGTCGGTGAAACTCGCACACATTGTTAATTCCATCAGTTCCCGGGAAAGCCCGTAAACCCTCTGATTCGCTCGCGGGACCGGACCCGTCGTCGGCGGCTAGCGGTGGAAGCCGTGGGGTCCGCTCGGACTCACTCGATCGGGAACCGCAACAGCGCTCCGACGCCGTCGAACGCCTCGACGAACCGGTTCCCGTCCGGGAAATCGTCGGGCAGGACGACGGTCTCGCCGCCCTGTTCGTCCGCTCGGTCGCCGAACGTCTGGAGGTCGGTTCCCTCGAGTGCCGTCGAGAGCAACAGCGTCTCGACCGCGTCGAACTCCAGTGCGTCGTCGACCTCCTCGCGGCCGTAGGCGACGGGCTGGTCGTCGTCGCGGACCGCTTCGAAGAACGTCGCGAGCGTCTCGCGGGCGCCCACGCGGTCGCGTTCGTCGATCGCCTCCTCGCCCTTCTCCGCGAGTTGTCTGAGCCCCTGTTCGCCCGCGTACTCGACGGCGAACTCGCCGATCAACAGCTCTTCGAGGCGGTGATCGAGTGTCGCCTCCTCGCGGAAGTTCTCGATCGTTCCCGTCGTACCGCCGAGGAGAATCCCGTCGAGATCCTCGTCGAGAAACGCTCGTTCGGCCCGCTCGGCGACCTCGTCGAAGAACTCCCGTTTCTGCCGTTCGCGGTCGCGTTCGAACCGCTCAGCGGATTGGCCGCCCGCGCTCGACTTGCCCGGGACCTGACTCTCGAACGTCTCGACCGGATCGACGCCCTCGTCGTCGAGTCGACCCAGCGCGGCACCGCCGCGTTCGACGACCAACAGCCTGTAGTTCGACTCGGGCTCGGTTACGTCCTCGAGCGGCTCGAGGTCGAACTCGTTGGCGTGGCGGTAGATCGACTCGTCGATGGCGACGGGGAGGTCGTCGAAGACCGAGGTGATGAGGTCGCCGTCGGGAGCGCCGGCGTAGATCGCGAGGCCGTTTTCCGGAACCTCGTCGTACTCGTTCAGTTCGCTCCGGACGGTCTCGAGGGCATCGGTGAGCGGTTTGGGGAACGATCGCTCGTCGAGTTGACTCGCCTCCGCGTAGTCGGTCTCGACGGGTTGACGGGCTTCGCCGATCGATTCTTCGGGCGGGACGGCGACGGTAACGAGAATATCTCGGTCGGCGGATGCGGACGAGAGTCGGTCGAGGCGCTCGTGGAGTTCGTAGGATGCGAGTGACATGATATCGTAGCTGTGAACGTCGTTGTGAGTGCCGATCCACCGGCGAGAACGGGATCTCGTGAGATCGGCGGGTACCGATGTTACGAGAACGGGAGAGTTGAGCCACTTGCCGGCGCACTCATGCCTCGTTCGGGCGAACGCGTGTCCGACGGCGGTCGAGTAGCGATCTCGCTCCTCGAGGGTCACCGAGATGTTCTTCGTCTGCAGATGCGAGTCGAGCGCCTCGAGGCCCTTCTCGCGGCCGATACCGCTCCGTTTCATCCCGCCGAACGGCGTTTCGATCGAGCCGCCGAACCACTCGTTGACGTAGGCGCTCCCCGCGTCGATCCGCCGGGCCGTGTTGAGCGCCTGCGTGATATCTCGAGAGAACACTCCACCGGAGACGCCGACGTCGACGTATTCGAGGACCGACTCGAAGTGCTCGGCGTGGTTGAGCGGCCCCATGTCGGGATCGTCGGTCCCGGGGCCGAGGGCGTACGAGTCCGCCCTGTCGACGATTCACTCGACGAACTCGTCGTATCGAGAAGCGCGTGACGGTGAAAAGAGACGGAGACGACGTGTGTTGAGCTCCGATCAGTCGGAACGGTAGCCCCGGGGTTCCTCGGCCACCGTCGAACCGTCCTCGGAAACCGACGCGTCGGTCAGCGCTGCGGGGAGCAGCGATCGGACGTCGACGGACTCGCTGCCGAGGACCGCGAAGCCGGCAAAGATGGTCAGGAAGCCGACGACCGCCAGCGGCGCGATGGACTCGCCGAGCAGCGCCCAGCCGCCCAGCGTCGAGACGACCGGCACGACGTAGAAGATCAGGTTGGCCTGAATCGCGCCCGTCGTCTCGAGCAGCCCGAAGTAGGCGATGTACGCGAGGACGCCGGCGACGATGCTTACGTAGCCGAGCGCGACGAGCGCGCCCGCTGACCACGTGATCGCGCTCGTCGACTCGCCGGCCGACCAGGCGAAGCCGTGACAGAGGACCGCGGCGACGGGCAGTCCCCAGGCGATCCGGGCCGTACTCGAGAGGGTCGCGTCCAGTGCGACCCGGCGGATGAGGACCGCGCCGAGGGCGGCGCTGATCGCGCCGGCGAACAGGATCGCTCGGCCGAGGGCGTCGCCGCCGCCCAGCAGGTTCGCCGGATCGGGACTGACGACGAGCGCGACGCCGAGAAGCCCGAGGACCATTCCGGCCGCGCCGCGGGGTGAGAGGCGCTCGTCCGAGAGAAGGACGGCAGCAAATACCGGCGTCAGGATGGGGTTGAGACTGAAGACGATCGCACCGACGGCGCTGGTCGCGTACTGCTGGCCGACGAACAACAGTGCGTTCGAGAGACCGATCACGAGGCCGCCGGTCGCGAGGATGCCGACGACGTCCCCTCGCGTTCTGGGCCGGAGTTCCTCGCGCGAGGCGGTGAGCGCGACGTAGCCCAGCATGACGAGCGCCGCGACGTCGAACCGGAGCGCCACGAACAGCAGCGGCGGGAAGTACTCGAGCCCGGCTTTCGCGGCGACGAAGGTCCCGCCGAAGAAGACGCTCGAGAGGACGAAGAAGACGAGCGTGCGACGGTCGATCACTTACGGTTTCACCTCGGTTCCGCGGGGAGCAAGTGACCGCGCCGACCGACGACCGATCGACGTGGCGAAAGCGGGAATCATCTTACAATACCGTAGGACATCAGCGCATATAGTTTCGTTCAGAAAGTATTTCAGGGCGAAGTTTGTACACATAGCCAAGAAATGGATTGGGGCCGCGAAACTGTGAACCACGATTCACGCCACATCACGGTGTGAAACTATTTCACAGTTCGAAAGTACTTTCCCGAAGCGGCCGGAAGTAACCGTATGGAATCGGCACTCGAGGAGATCGAGTTCCTCGCGCTTTCGGCGAACCGCGTCGACGTGCTTCGGCTGTTGTCGGAGCGCGAGTACAGCAGAAACGAACTGGCCGCGGCGACCGGCGCGTCGCAGGCGACGCTCGGACGCATTCTCGGCGATTTTCAAGATCGGTCGTGGATCGAACACAGCGGGAGCGAGTACGGCGCGACGGCCACCGGCCAACTCGTCGCATCCGGGTTTACCGACCTACAGGAGATCATCGAAACCGAACAGCGCCTTCGCGACGTCGTCGAGTACCTGCCGACCGAAGCGATGGGATTCGACCTGGAACGGTTGGCCGACGCGACGATCACCACTCCCAGTCAGACGCGGCCGAACGCACCGCTGTCGCGGCTGCTCGAGTTGCTCGAGGACGCCGACGACGTGCGGACGGTCTCGCACGCGTTCAACGAACAGACCCTGACGGTCGTCCAGGAGCGGGCGACGAGCGGCGAACAGACGTTCAGCGGCGTCTTTTCCCAGAACGCGATCGAAGCGCTCGCCGACGAGACGGAGCTTCGAGAGCGCCTCGAGACGCTGCTTGCGGCCGACGAGGCGTCGGTACGGATCCGGAACGAGGACATTCCGCTCGCGGTCATGGTCCTCGACGACGTCGTCTACCTCCTCGTCAGAGACGAGCAGGGCGTTCTGCGCGCGTCGATCGATACCGACGACGAGGTGGTTCGGTCGTGGGCTCAGAACGCGATCGCCGACTACTGGGAGTCCGCGGAGCCGTTCGACGACGATCTGTTGGACTAAGGCTGATACGGGCCGCTGAAGCTGTATCTCGGAGCGATCGCCAGCCTGCTCGCAGTCCTCTGACACTGACTGACAGCGGGCCGTCTGGATCCCGAACGCACTGCGGAGCGGCGAGTCGAGACCCGGTTGGCAATAACAATTATCACATCGACGAGGAGACAGTGAGAGAGACGATGAACAGCCACTTCGGAGCCGTGAACAAGGGTATCGACCACAATGAGTGACCGCGTAAAACTCGACTGGCAACGTCTCGAGCGGATTCGGCGTCGATGCGGCGCGAGGATTGCCACGATGCCACCGACGGATGTCGCTCCCGCGGGAGGTGAGTGGTCGTGATTTCGATGACGTACATCCTCGCAGGTTCGGGCGCACTGTTCGTGACCGGTGCGCTGTTATTCCTGCTGGGGACGTTCCGGCTGCCGGCTGCCTGTCGGCCGTACGGCTACGCTGCGACCGTGGCCTGCGGAGGAATGGGCGTTGCGTATCTGATTATGGTGCCCGTGGAACTGGCCGGAATGGAGACCGATTTCACTCGCTTTGCTGGCTATTCTGTCGTGTGGATCGCGATCTGTTTCGTCGTCGGAGCGGTCGCTAACGCCGGGCGACGGCTGACGCTGGCACTGCTCGGCGTCGTTCTTGCGCGCCTCTGGATCACGTACGCAAGCTGGAGCGTCGATGGAGCCGTCGGCCTGTTCCTGACGCTAAGTACGTTTGCCGCCCTGTTCGTCGGCGTGTACCTCCTGTTCGGTCCGTTCATGCGGGCCATTGAAACCATCAGCGGGGAGCGAGCACTCCTCTACAGTAAACTCAGGAACCTGGTCGTCCTCGCCTGGGTCGGACTCGTCGTCGCTGGCCTGCTCAACGGCGTCGGTATCACCGACGACTTCGTCGGTCTCTTCCTCGGCATCTACGTCGAAGCCATCCTCCTCCTCGGCTTCGGGGGGATCCTCATCCGGAGCGTCGACGCGCTCGAGGATACTGCCGAGACGGACCCGTTGCTGCCGTTCGATATCGGCCCGCTCGAGAGCGATTCCGACCCGGACGCGGATATCTCCGCAGCCGACTGACGCTGGGTCGTCTCTCACACGTTTTTACACTGCCGGCGGAAGTCACTGAAGAAGATTCGCCGGACGGGACGGCGACCGCTCACGAGAGTTCCGTCCGGCAGTATCGGTCCGATTAGCCCGTGGCCCGCGATCCGTGAGATCGAGTTCAACGACTCTCACTCGCGTCGAGTCTCGAGTGTGTACGAACGAAAAGCGACAGCCGAGAGCGACGACGGCGGTCAATCGTCGCTGGGTTCGATCTTCGCGGACTCGCCGGCAGTGTCGACGGGAGCGGCGTCAAAGAGGGGGCTCTGCTCGCCGGGAACGAACGTGTTGAGCACCAGTGCCGACAGTGCGGTCATGATAACGGGTTCGCCGACGAACCGCTCGACTGCAGACGGAAGCCCCGCGAGCGCTTCGGGGGTCGTCGCGACGCCGAGGCCGAGGCCGAGCGCGACGGCGATGATGACCGTATTCCGGCGCTCGAGTTCCGTCCGGGTTACGATCAGTCGAACGCCGCTCGCCGCGACCATCCCGGCCATGAGCAAGACTGCGCCGCCGAAGACCGCGCTGGGGATCGTCGTGACGACGGCACCGACTTTCGGGCTGAGGCCGAGCACGGCGAGGATGGCACCGCTGATTCCGACGACGTGGCGGCTCATTACGCCGGTGAAGTTGACGATGCCGACGTTCTGCGAGAACGATGTGATCGGGAACGCGGCGAAGATAGACCCGATCGAACTCAACAGGCCGTCGTTGAACAGCCCGCCACGGAACTCTTCGTTCGTCGGGTTACGACCCTCGGCCGCCGTAACGCCGGACATGTCGCCGACCGTCTCCATGGCGGAGACGAGAAAGAGGAACGCAAACATGACGATCGCGATCGGCTCGAACTCGACGCCGAATCGGGTCGGTTCGGGGATCGCGACCCAGGCGGCCTCGCCGATCGGACTGAAATCGACCAGCCCGAAGAGGACGGCGACGGCGTAGCCGACGGCGAGTGCGACGAGAATGCTCAGAATCCGCGTGACGCCTCGCGTGAGCATGTTGAGCGCGACCGCGATGAACAGGACGAGCGACGCCAGCGCGATGTTGTGAGCCGCGCCGAAGTCCGGATCGCCGACGCCGCCGGCGGCGTACTCCATGGCGATGGGGATGAGATACAGCCCGATGATGACGACGACGAGGCCGGTCACCAACGGCGGGAAGAAGGGTTTGATCCGCTTGAACTGCCAGCCGATGAGCCCCTCGACGGCGAACCCGGTGACGAGTATCGCCCCGAACACTGCCGCCATCCCGAAGTCCACGCCGATCGTGATCGACGCGCCGACGAACGTGAAACTCGAGCCCATGACGATCGGGAGCCGCGCGCCGACCGGGCCGACGGTGTACGCCTGAACCATCGTCGCCAGCCCGGAGAACAGGAGAACCATCTGGACGATGTACGCCGTGTCGGCACTGCTGAGTCCCACGTCGCCCGCGACGACGAACGCGACCGCCGTCGCGGGAACGATCATCACTGCGACGTGCTGGAGGCCGAGCAGGAGTGACTTCGGCCACGGTGGTTTGTCGTCGAGTCCGTATTCGAGTTGAATGCCCCCATCGGATTCAGTCGACATGCTATGGCCGCCACGTTGCGAGTCGGTGTACAAAAGGATTCGTAAGTACGCTCAACTCGAGGGGTGAAATAGGCATTTGTGACCACATTCTTGCATAATAGTGGGCACGGGGAAACAGTTCACCTGCTGGGTCGGCGCTTCATACTGTCGGACAGCAGTCGATGAGAAGTCGGTCGCGAATTCGCGGCCGTTCTCGAGGATGACGGCCGCAGTAGCGCGACCGATCTTCGAATAGTTCTGTCCAGCAGTATCATACGGTTTACTGTAGTCAATGACCGCCGATCACCGACCCCGTCCCTGGTGACCGGCGGTACATAGTTACAGCAATCCGCATCAGTGAACCGTGACTTCGCCGTCCTCGACGGTGATATCGATGAGGCTCGTGGCCTCGAATTCGGTATCGTCGAGCGCGGAGTCGCCGACCTTCCGCATGACGACGACGATATCAACGATTTCGGCACCGATATCGTCCAAGGCCTGGCAAATCGACGCCAGCGTGCCGCCGGTCGACAGCATGTCGTCGACGATAACCACCCGATCGCCCGGATGGACGTCGTTGATGTACATCTCCGACTCGGAGTAGCCCGTCTGCTGGTGTAACGACACCTCACCCTCGAGGCCGTAGGCGCGTTTTCGGATCACGACGAGCGGAATGTCGCTCTGGAGCGAGACCGCGGTCGCGAGGTGAATGCCCATCGCCTCGGGAGCCACGATCTTGTCGACGTCCAGATCGGCCGTCTGCATGACCTCGACGGTGACCTCGCGCAACAGCGCCGGGTCGAGCATCGGTACGCCGTTGCTGATCGGGTGGACGAGGTACTCGTAGCCGTCTTTGTCGATGATCGGTGCATCGTCGAGCGACGCGAGGAGTTTCTCCATACCGCCGATTGGGGCAATCACCGCAAAAGCGGTTCGTCTTCGAAACCGGAGTCAGCGAGTTCGATGACATGATCGGTTCCGAGTGCGGTACGGCCGTCGAGATTCGCCCCGAAGCGAACTCAAACGAACAGCAACAACGCGGCGTAGCCCGCTCCGCCGAGCGCAAACGCCCAGAATCGACTTTCGCGATCGGACGGCAGTTCCTCCTTGATCACGTTGAGAATAACGCCTCCGGCCAGAAACGGAACGAAGACCGCGATGAGTAAGTCGGCGTCCTCGAGCGCGTACCCGCCGGCGAATCCGACGAGCACGGCCGTCGCGAGCACCCATCGAGCCCGCCGATCGTACGTCGGCCCGTGGTGCTCCCGAAGTCCCGCGTCGGTGACGACGAAGTGAAGCGCCATCGCGACGAAAAACGTGACCAGGCCGCCGAGTTCGCGGTCCAGAAGGAGGTAGCCGATGATCCCGTTGTAGACGGCGAAGGAGCCGACGTGAATCCAGAACAGGGCGGTTTCGTCAGGTCGGTTCCCTCGACTTGTCTCGACGTTCCCCCGTCGGGCAAGCTGCTCGAGGCCGTAGAACGCGACGAAGCCGAACAGCGCGATCAGATAGCCGTACTGCTCGGCGAACAGGGATGAGCCGCCGCGGCGCTCGAGCGTCGCTGCGGCCTCCCCGATCTCGGGCAGGAGGTGCACGAAGACGTAGGCGACCGAGATGCCGCCCGCGACGGACAACCACCGACTGCGGGGTCGGCGAGCACTGAACCCGAGCCGTCCCGCAAAGAGGTGTATCAGGGCGAGAGCGGCCGCGAACGCGGGTGCGAGCACCGCGTCCGGTGGTCCGACCGGGATCATTGCGGAGAGATACACCAGCCCCAAGAATGTATGTTCGCGTGCGGTCGACTCGAGCGGGCGGCGGACTATAAAACGTGCTGTCGAACGGCAGCCACCGACCGGGGCCAGTCGTCTTCGAGACGCGGTAACGCCGCGCGGACGGTCTCTCGGTTCGCTCGCATCCAGTCTTCTTCCGCGTCCATCTCGAGGGACCACTCCTCGAGCGATTCGATGCCGAAATCCGCCGCCGTATACGATTCGCCGTCAATCGTCACGGTCCCGTGGAGGTCGTCACAGTCGGCACACTTCGTCGAGGACACGATGAAGTAGCGTTCGAGTCGCTCGAGAACGGTCTCCTCGACATCGGTGATCGACGCCGGATCGACGCCGTCGGCTTCGCAGCCATGACAGAGTGTGGTGTGGCTTCCCAGCGGCTTTCCGCAGTTCAGACAGGTCTTTCCCATCGATCCGGATTTGTCCCGGTTTCGGGTATAAAGTACAGGTCGAACGGTCGAGATCTGATCCCGACGCCGTCGAACACTGGGCACGGTACATCGACCGTCGTCGACCCGCGAGCGATCACAGCCGGATACTCGAGTGAGATACCGAGTTTCGCGAGTGAACGCTCGGATCGGTGCTCGAAACGAATGCGGTGGGTCCGACGAGCGTTTACGTGTCCGCCGAGGATGTGACACGTGGATTCAACGGCGGTCCGTCGACGATGGGAGGAACGATCCGGTGAGTATTCGCCCGAGTATTACGCCTACTACGGGCCGAACGAGATGAGCGAGACGATCCGCAGCATCCTCGAGCGGTTCGTCGCCCGAGACGCATCCATCCTCGAACTCGGCTGCAGTTCCGGTCGGCACCTCGCCCACCTCCACGAACACGGCTTCGAAGAGCTGGCCGGAATCGACGTCAACAACGACGCGTTCGAGGTGATGGCGGACACCTATCCCGACCTTGCCGCCGCCGGAACGTTCTACCACGATTCCATCGAAAACGTCGTCGGACAGTTCGAGACGGGCCAGTTCGACGTCGTCTATTCGGTGGAGACGCTCCAGCACCTACACCCGGACGTCGAGTGGGTCCTCGAGGATCTGGCGAGGATCACTGACGAATTGCTCATCACGGCCGAGAACGAAGGTGAGAGCGAGGGCGAACCCGAAGGCGAGAGCCAGGACAACCAGACTCAACCCGACGTAACCTACGTCAACGACGACTTTCCCCTGTACCACCGCAACTGGAACCGGGTGTTCACCGAATTAGGCTTTCTCGAGGTCGACGTCAGGTCGGGCAAGCGAGATACCGTCCGGACGTTCCGCCCTACAGCGTAAGTCAGCCCGGGTTCGAACCCGAGTTCGTCGACATCCTCGGAGTACGATCCGACGCCGGCCGTCACGGCATGAACTGATACGGATTGCTGTAACTATGTACCGCCGATCACCAGGGACGGGGTCGGTGATCGGCGGTCATTGACTACAGTAAATCGTATGAGAGAGTCCGGTTCGGTTTGTTTCTAGTCAAGCGAGACGACGCGTCGAGAGTACCCTGCTATAGCCGTCTGGAATAGAGCTTTCGGGTCGGACAAATAACTGAAACAAACAAATATGCTTCTCAAAGCCGTCCGTGGTAGTAGCCGACTCGAACCGCATGCGTTCTCTCCACACTATCGCACGCCACGTGCGGACTCGAGCGACGAATCCGACGTACATCGATTTTCGGTCCGTCAGTATCGACACCCGGTCGTTGGCCGTCTTCCGCATCGCCGCTGCACTGCTGATCGTCGCCGATATCCTGCTCCGGTCGCGGAACTTCGGGTTCTTCTACACCAACGAGGGCGTCGTTCCGCAGTCCCTGGCGATGGAAATGACGCCGGACAACGCCATCTCGGTCTACTATCTCACGACGGATTCGACCGTGATCGCGGCGCTGTTCGTAGTGCAAGTCCTGATCGCCCTCCAGTTACTCATCGGATACCGAACGACGATCGCAACCGTTCTCTCCTTCCTTCTGGTCATCTCGCTGGATCACCACAACCCGTTGGTTCTCAGCTACGCCGACGTCCTCTTCCGACTGCTCCTGTTCTGGGCGATCTTTCTCCCGCTCGGCGAACGATGGTCGGTCGACGCCGTTCACGCCGACTCGGAACCGAGAGCGCGGATCACGAGCCTCGCTTCTGCCGCAATACTGGTTCAAATCGTCTACATGTACTTTCTCAACGGGTATCACAAGCGAGAGTCCGAGCTGTGGACCGGCGGGGAAGCAACCCCGTTGATCATGGGGCTGGACAATACCACCTTCCTGCTCGGCGAATTCATGCGGTCGTTCCCGACGCTGCTCCAGTACGGCGGACTGACGTGGTACTACATGCTGCTGTTCTCGTGGCTCCTCCTCGTCCTCCGCGGTCGGGCGCGTCTGTTTCTCGTCGCCATGTTCATCGGCGGCCACGCCTCCTTTGCGATCACGGTCCGGATCGGCGCGTTCCCGTACGTGGCGATTGCGGGGCTGGTCCTCTTCCTCCAGACGCAGTTCTGGGACGACGCGAACGCCCTGCTACGGGCCCCTCCGCTCGACCGAGCCCGCGTGACGCCACCGTACGCCCGACTCGAGCGACTCGGGGCACGACTCCCCCAGTTCGGAGTCGACGCTCGAACCCACGAGCGGATTACCAGCGGGCTCTACAGTATCGCCCTGGTCATCGCGGTCACTTCGTTGCTGGTGATTCCGGCGGTTTCACACATGCCGATCGGCGGGTTCGTCGACGACGAGGGCGGCCCCAAGGAACGGGTTGACGACACTGCAGCGACCGTTGCCGTCCAGCAACCGGACTGGAGCGTCTTCGCTCCCCATCCTCGGACTTCGGATCGGTACTACGTCTTTCCGGCGGCGACCGCAGACGGGGAGGTGATCGACGTCTACAACGACAGAGAACACACCTACGACAGGCCCCACGACGAACTCCAGCAACAGTTCGACACGTACCGGGAACGGTTCTACATGAACAGCGTCCGACGCGGCGGGCCCGACGATCTCGTTTCGGCGACGCTCGCAACGCACTACTGTGAGACCTGGCAGGAAGATCGGGACGTAGAGCTAACACACGTCAACATGTACTATGGCATCGAGGACGTCACCCTCGAGACGATCGACGACCCGGCCGACCGCGACAGGGAGATCCGGCTGATATACGGCCACGGCTGTGGCAACAACGAACCGGTCGAAGTCGCCCCGCCGGAGTGATCGATCAGAGGCGGAAGTCGTACGCTCGGTACCCTCGAATACTCGGTATAGTAACAACTGGAACTGTTTACACACCGATCGCACTGTCCGCGGTTCTCACCCCTCGGCTCCGAACCGCGCTCCCGTCGTGCGATCGGGTGTCCACTGACTTCCAGTGGCTACTGTATCCGATCCGACGCTCTCGGCTCTACAGCTTCCCGAAGATGCTCCCGTCAGCGTACTTTTGTTCGTACTCCAGATCGTCCGCGATCAGCATGATGATCCCCTCGATGAGTCCGAGGAGCGCGGGAATACCGGTCCAGAAGAAACACAGGTAAAGGACGCCGTACTTGATGTTCCCCTGGTAGAACTTGTGCGCGCCGATTCCACCGAGCAACAGGGCCAGAATCCCGGCGACGATCTTATCGGAGCTGGCGCTGCTACCACCACCGTACTGTCTCACGCCACACTCCGGACAGATCTCCGCCTTTTTGTTTATTAGCTCGCCACACTCGAAACAGTATTTCTCGTTCTCGGCTCGATCCTTGCGTTGCCCCTCGAGCGTGGTCGTCTGGGTAACGCCACAGCTCGGACAGAGCTCTGCGTCGGCGTCGATCTGCTCCCCACAGTCGAGACAGTATTTCATTCTAGAGCCTGTTTCGAGTTGTCACAGTAGTCATAAAATGTTACTCATACGGCGACTGGTTGCGTTGTGATGTATAAATGAGTATCCCGGCGGTGACTCCGTAAACGATACCCACGGCAGCGATGCGAAAGTCAGCTGCAAGAAACAGCTGGGAGAGGCCGACACCGTATCCGTATCCGAGCAACACACCCGTCATCGTTCGAACGCCGTTCGAGCCCGAACGCTCGGTGAACGTCGTGATCGTCCAGTCGACGAGTGCGGGCAGCGGAAACGCGAGGACGACGAACAGGGCAGCGGTCGACGAATGCGCGAGACCGGACGCGAACATCGAGGCGACGAGCGCGACGAGTATCCCCGGATAAATTCCCGTACAGCGCGCACAGAGGTGAATCCGTCGTCCGAAGACCGTCGGCGAGTAACACCGATCCCGCTCGGACGGCAGGTGGTGGGAAAGGAGGTACGGACACGTCCTCGCCAGTCCCTTTCGTAACTCCGTCCGATCGATTTGCATACCCCATCTCATCAACTACGGCGAATAAGGATTGTGCGTCGGTGACCGGCTTCACGCTTTGCAGTGGCGCGTTCGAACGCGAAACGAAGCCCGCGCTAAAGGGCTCGCGATACGGTTCGTTCGGACGCTGGTTACCGGCCGAACACGGTCTCAAAACAGGTTGTAGAAAGCCGTGACCCTCGAGCGAGCGTCAGACTGGGCGGTGAATCACTCCTGTCGCGTTTCGGCTCGGTCTCCTCAAGGTCGATCGAAGCCGGTTGTGGAACTGGCATCTCGTTAGGAAATTGGATTGTTAGGAGAAATCGATAAGGTTTGAGCGGGAGGGGTCACACTATGAGCCGCGGATACACAGCCCGATCTGGGGGAACACGGTCGGGCCCTCCTGGGACGGTCAGTGGGATAACTACGACACCGAACGGTGACCTCACCGCGTTATGAACGTTCACTGGCACCGCCGAGACCTCCGAGCCGCGGACAATCGCTCGCTTTCCGCCGCGGCGAAAGCGGGGTCGGTGATACCCGCGTTCGTCTTCGACCCGTCCGTCCTCGAGTTCGCCTCGCCGCCCAGAGTGGCGTTCATGCTCGAGTCGCTCTCGGAACTCCGGGCCTGGTATCGCGAGCGCGGCAGTGACCTCCTGGTCGCCATCGGTAATCCCCGAGACGAACTGCCGCGGATCGCCCGCGAGCACGGCGCAGAGCGCGTGTCGTGGAACCGTGACTACTCCGGGCTTGCCAGCAAGCGAGACGAGGCGGTCCGCGAGGCGCTAACTGACGCCGGACTCGAGGCCGCGTCCGTCGACGACGCGCTCCTGTTCGAACCCGGCTCGATTACCACCCAGCAAGGCGAGACGTACGCCGTCTACTCGTACTTCTGGAAGAAATGGCGCGACCGAGAGAAGGAGTCGCCCGTCCCGGAACCGAACACCGAGCAACTGGCGTCGGTCTCCGGGGACTCGCTTCCGTCGCAGGACGCCCTCGGCTTCGACGAGCCCGAAGCAGATATTTCCGACGGCGGGATGGAGGCTGCACGTCGTCGGCTCGAGACGTTCTGTGCCGAGCCAATCTATCGATACGCAGACCGGCGAGACGACCCCACGGCCGACGTCACCTCCGGCCTCTCGGCCCACCTCAAGTGGGGAACCATCGGTATCCGCACGGTGTACGAGGCGCTCGAGCGCGCGAAATCGGAGGCGCCGGACGACGCAGCGGCCGACTCCTGCGAGGAGTTCGAATCCCAACTCGCCTGGCGCGAGTTCTACGCCCACGTACTCGCCGCGAATCCGAACACCGTCACGACGAACTACCGGTCCTACGAGAACCCGATTGAGTGGCGAACCGATGCTGGCGCACTCCAGGCCTGGAAGGACGGGAAGACCGGGTATCCGATCGTCGACGCCGGGATGCGCCAGCTTCGAGCCGAGGCGTTCATGCACAACCGCCTGCGAATGATCGTCGCGTTGTTCCTGACGAAGGACCTGCTGCTCGACTGGCGCGAGGGGTACGCCTGGTTCCGCGAGAAACTCGCGGATCACGACACCGCAAACGACGTCGGCGGCTGGCAATGGGCGGCCGGAACCGGCACCGACGCACAACCGTACTTCCGGATCTTCAACCCGATGACCCAGGGGGAGCGTCACGACCCCGACGCCGAGTACATCCGAACGTACGTCCCCGAACTCGAGGATGTTCCCGCCGAGACGATCCACGACTGGGTTTCCCTCGACCCCGATGAGCGAGCGAACGCCGCATCGGCGTATCCGGATCCGATCGTCGATCACGCGGAGCGTCGCGAGGCGGCTATCGACATGTTCGAGGCCGCTCGTGGCGACGAGTAGGGTCGATCGTCGCTTCGGGTGGTCCGTACCGTCGTGTCGGTCAGTCTCGCCCGAACTCAGCGGACGAACAGCGGGCTAACGGTTTCGACGATGCGGATGCCCTCATGGATTCCCTCGAGCAGCGTCTCGCCGACGCCCTCGAGGCCGCCGATGTCGGCGGCGAGATACGGGAGGACGGCGACGACGAACAGCACGCTCGCGATGAAGCTTGCGAGGTTTGCGACCGTCATAATCGCCAGCAGCCGAAAGAGCCCGACCTCGGCGTGAAGCCCGCGGAGTCGCTCGAGCAACCCTCGCTCTCGCTTCGCCAGCGTGTCTTTGATCTGAAAGATATCGGCGAGTTTGACCCTCGTGTACTGCAGTTCGACGTAGGCGATGAACAACCCTGGCGTAATAAAGGGGTTGACGCTGGTGAGCCAGGCGACCGCGCCGCCAGCGCCAGCGCTGGTCCAGTGAGCGCCCGCGAGCCAGGCGACGCCCGCCGCGGCGACGAAGTTTACCAGGAACCACGCCGCAAACAGCTGCACCACGAACCAGTCCTGTGCGCCGCCGAGGGCCATCAGACCGAACAGCGAGAGGAACCCGAGCGTGAAGGCGTAGCCGACGACGCGGTAGAGGACCGATCGAAGCCGGTTGGATCCGGACGGCTCCTCAACGGCGGTCAGCGGGACCGACGCCGGCTCCTCGAGAAACCGTTCGATCCGCGATCGACGACCGGCGCTGACGACCGCGAGGACGTCGTACCCCGCCTCGCGCAATGCGAGCAGCCGTCGCGCAGTCACTCCATCGCGACGTTCGGCGAGCGCGTCGGCGTCAGTCGTCGACCTGCTGTGGTCCGCTATCAGTGTTCCAACGGCATCTTGGGCGGCCGTCGGGTTAGTGTCGCCGCTCTCGAATCGCCGGGTCGCCCGCGCCAGCAACAGCCAGAGCGGCACGCCGAACGCGAGGCCCAGCAGGACGATCAGGAGAACCGCGTCGAGAACCGAGAGCAGCGGTCCCAGGAGCGATCCGACGGCCCCCGAACCGCCGCTCGAGAGCGCATCGACGGGGACGAGCAGGGGGTCCTGTACGAGACGGACGGTCGCCCCGATCAACAGTCCCCAGAACAATCCCAGCCCGAGGCCGGCTTTCAGCGGCCCGCCGAACTCGGCGACGAGGGCACCTCCAGTCGCCAGCTTCGCTCGTCGCGAGAGTCGCTCCCAGAGATCGGCGACGGTGTCCTCGAGCGGCCGATCCACGAGCGCGACGGGCAGATTTTGGGCGTTTGCAGCCGACACCGCCGCTGCACTGTGGGCGTCCGGATCGGCGTCGGACCGGCCCTCGAGTCGCGTTCGCGCTCCAGAGAGCAGCCAGTGACCGAGTAACTGTGCCGACGTCGTCCCGCTTACCACGTCCTCGCGGTCGACGTCAGTCTCGGTCTCCCCGACGAGTTCCTCGTACCGAAGATCGTCGACCTCCACCGCGACGACGTCGGGATCTGTCCGGGCAATCGACTCGCGAATCCCGGCGCTATCGGCCGTCGACTCGGGTGCTGACTCAACAACTGTCACCTCGCCCTTTCCCGACGGCGGCACTCGATCGGCGGTTGTCGACCGCAGGATCGACTCGAAATCTTCGGATTGGTCGTTCCCCTGGGGACCGATATCGTCCATTACAAGTGACATTCACTCGGACAATAGAAAACGTACCGGCGGGACAGTCGTCGGTCGGTGGGCCAATCCGAGTCGGGAGGTGTCTAGAGCCAAGCATGCGGGTGAGCCCAACGCCTGGTGAATCGACTATCGACTTCCCCGTCGGGATCAACCGCCGAACTCACTCGCGGACTGATTTGGAGTTAGAATTAGTTCTGGAAGAGATCAGGGCTCTGTAACCCACAGATCAAGACAGCTCATCGGCTCTCAGCTGGTATCCTTCCAGTCGCCGATTTCCTCGTCGTCGAACTCTTCTTTTGCCTCGCGATCGCGAGGCCACAGCATGATCGCAAGGAGGATCGCGTAAAACGTCGCGATAACGACGACGACAGCGAGTCCGGGGAAACCGCCGACGGCGGCGGTCTCGAACACACTGTCGCTCACTACGAACGCGGTAACTCTGAACACCCAGGCGAGTAACAGCACGGTCAGAAGCGCAAAGTAGATGCGCCGCAGCCGGTTCGCGACCGCCTCGAGCAACGTAATCTTGATCGTGGGGTTTCGGTAGTCGTCGCTGAGCTCGACTCTCTAATTCTCGTGCTCGCGTTCTTGAGACGGATCGAGCACGCCCGCAAGTAGATTCTCCTGAAATAGCCGCACGCGAGATCGATAGACGTCGTAGTCGCGATACCGTCGAGCTTCGATCAGAAGGAACGTTGCAACGGCTAAGACGCCGACGAGGATTACGTAATGTGGGTTGTCGGCACTCGAGAACGCCCACGTGAGGATGGCGGCCATCACGGTGACAGCCCAGGTCGTCGTCTGGTCGAGTCGCTCGCGCCAGGTCGTCTCCCGGTCGAGTTCGCCGCGGTACGCGTCGCCGAGAACCGAACTCGTCTCGGAGACGTCGCCCCCAATCTTATCGCCGAGATCGGGCTGATCGACTGAGTTTTGATCGGTATGCTCGTTCATAGCACGCTCCGGTAACTCTTGAACGACGAAATCGAAATAACGTATACCTCGGATAACCGAGCGGAAGTGATGATTCATGGAACCGAATCGGTTCACCCGTCGGTCGAGAAAATCGGATTCGGATCTATACTTAATAGATTATCGATAAGAATGTGTAGTGGTGCATGTAAATTGATGGCCTCGGCACTCGAACAGGAACGACTTACCAGTACCACGATATTATCTAAGAAGGATCGATACCAGTGAGCCACTTGTCGGTATCATTATTATCTGATATAGCGTCTATCTATATGGTGTTTTCGCATGTCCGAAGTCCCACCGGCACCACGACGAGCGAGTGACGAGATCAGAAACCTAAACGAGGACACGACGAGTCTCGAGGTATATTGTCATCGTCAGCACAAAGGTGAATGGATGAAAGAAGCTGAAGAACAGGGCTGTAGTCTTAGCCAATACGTCTATGACCTGATCCAAGAAGCTCGATGGCATCGACAGAACAGCAGCATATCCGACTGAAGTAGAGTTCTAACACTAGTTTCATCCGAGTAAATAGATGGTTCTACCTGATTTTATTACACTGCTATTTTAAGGAAGGCTACAAGATATCTTGATATCAAGCTAGCGATCGAATTCTGTAAGAGATATGTCTTATGCGAAGCTATTGGTGCTTCTCAGTTGAGAGTAGAATATGACGAAAAAACGCCATTGGAATTGCCGAACAGATTGTGATCATTTATTGGATTTCTCAGACGTTTGGCTTTTGGCGATTGATGAAGAAGAAGAGTTCACGAGTGAGAGAGTAGAAGTCCAGAATTTATTGGATACAATTTCAAAATTACTTACTGATAACCGTATTGACGAGGCGGAAAGCTTCATCGAGTCTTTAAATACAGAAATTGATGATTTGATATCTATCGACTTTTTCAAGGAGAATGTTCCGGAATTGTGTGAGGGAGTCGAGATAGATACGACGAATTATTCGAATCAACGTAATGAACTGCGAGAAAAACTCCGTGAGAATTTTGAATTTGATAGAAGCGAAGTTGGCGACTATTTCGAAGAAGAGGCCATCGATCAAAATGCCGATGCAATATATAACAAACTGCTGAATGTGTTTGAAGAAACGGCTCAAGAAGCTGCACGTGACGAAGTAAGCTATGATCAACTTAAGGACTCAATTAATGAGCTCAACCGAAAGCTCTCTGCTCCTGAACTACGAGAGGACTATCGAAAGCATTTATCAGCTCAGCTTAGAAGTCATTTGCACCAAGAAAGTTGTCTAAATGACGAGGATCTTTATCGCTATATTGAGGACCTCTCTTCTGAACTAACAATTGAGAGTTGGCGGGAGAAGGATTTTGAAAGTCTCCTACGGGGTTTTCTCACAGGGACGTTTGAAACGAAAGAAGATAGAATAGACTACCTATGTGAAAAGGTTGAATCATTAGAGGAAAATAACACAACTATTTATGTGCCAATACCCGAATTCCCTATGGAATTAGAAGGAATAGAGATTGATGGTATTACATTTAGTAAAAGGGATTCTGATGAAGTCGACTTTGATTCACGCTTGAGCAATTCATTATTTGAAGACCCCTCTATTAAAGAGGATTCCCAAGTTTTTGAAAAAGGGATTGATATCTTTGCCTCTGTTGAAGTAAAATATGATTTGAGTAGAGCTAGCCGACGACGAGCAAAGGAAAGGATATCAATGGCATTTGATGTGCTCAATTTTGGTGAGGATCGAGGGGTAATTGAGCCTCCATTTTATGATTCCCATGGATCATTCTATAAAGAAACAGATTCTGGAGAGCTCAGGCCTTTGGGTTCTGAAAAGACCCTTCCATATATGACCGGGAAAGAGAGGGAGGATGTCACTGAGAAAGTTCAACTCTTTTCATCGTACTTTGACCGAGGAAAGAAAACTGAGTTACAACAAAATTTCAGAAACAGTTTAAGATGGCATCGTTACGCCGTCCAGAGTTCGGAATCAGAAGAAGAGTTTTTAAAAATGGTGATTTCCTTAGAAAGTCTTCTTGTCTCTGGAAGAGGTGAGGAAAAATCAGCACTCAACACACGGGCGGTAAGATTGTTACAAGTATTAGAGGAATACAAACCACAAACAGAGAGAGCTTTGAGAGATATGTATGAGACTAGAAGTATGATTGTGCATAATGCAGAATATAATATTCCGAAATTAGAATATCAACTGACTCGGTTACGGAATTTCTCGAGAAGAATATTAAGTCTCACTGCGAACTATATGGATGATTGCGAGGATATTGATGAGGTTATTTCGAAAATAGAAGAGTCCGAGGATGAAGCGCGAGAAGCCCGAATAGATCGTTCTCCATTTGAGGTTGGTGAGTCTTTCGAGGTCTCAGGAACATTGATTCAGCACTATGGGGGAGTACCCATCGGTGAAGTTGATATCGAAGGTGAGCTGAAAGATGATGGTAGATATGTATTTTACGACTCTAAGATAGTTGCTGGTGAATTCAAAACGGATGCTCAGTACCTCACAAAGTTCGGTACTGAAACCGCAACCTCAACGGTAAGCGACCGCCGCTGATCGTGAAGAGAGATGGTGAGTA
>NZ_WUYX01000069.1:274923-291861 GCF_009834785.1 Natronorubrum halalkaliphilum | reverse complement strand
ACGAGACATACGATCAGCGTACAGGAGTCGAGCGAACCAACGATGCCTGCAAGGACTGCGGCCTCGGGCACGTTCGCGCCCGAGCCCGCGTTCACGCACGAACAGAAGTGTTCGTTGCGCTTTGTCTTCGGATTGCGATTGCGATCACCAACTACGAGCGAGGACACGATCCAGGACGTGAGAAACTCAAACTATGAGTTGGATTCTATGACACGCTCACCTATCTAATCCTTGTTATCGTATGTCACTAGTGACGGGCCAATGACAGTCACTACTCCAGTAGACGATCCGGAATACGAATCGCTCACTCGGGGGACCCGCGGCGAGGTTCTCCGACCTGACGACGAGGGCTACGACGAGGGCCGTGAGGTCTGGAACGCCATGATCGACAGACAGCCGGCCGTCATCGTTCAGTGTACCGGCGTGGCCGACGTCATCCAGGCGGTCGAGTTCGCGCGGAGCCACGGCCTACAACTCGCCGTCAAAGGGGCGGGACACAATGCGGCCGGGAACGCCGTCTGTGACGATGGTCTCGTAATCGACCTCTCACCGATGTCGTCGGTCCGCGTCGATCCCGCAACACGAACGGCCCGTGTCGGCCCCGGAGCGACGTTAGCCGACGTCGACCACGAGACCCAAGCGTTCGGACTCGCCACACCGCTGGGGTTCGTCTCCGAAACCGGCGTTTCCGGTCTCACGCTCGGCGGTGGCTTCGGCTGGCTCTCGCGGAAGTACGGGATGACGATCGACAACCTCCGATCTGCGGACGTCGTCACCGCCGACGGCGAGTTGGTCCGCGCGAGTGACGACGAGAACCCGGACCTGTTCTGGGGTCTCCGGGGCGGAGGCGGTAACTTCGGTATCGCCACTTCGTTCGAGTTCGACCTCCACGAGGTCGGTCCAGAGATCCTGGCGGGATTGCTCGTCTATCCGGCTGCGGAAGCAAAAGCCGTAGCCCGTCACTGGCGTGACTTCGTGGCCGACGCCCCCGACGAGCTCACCGTCTGGGTGCTCGCTGCAACGGCACCGCCCTTTCCATTCATCCCCGAGGAGTACCACGGAAGCACGGTTTTCGCTGTCGTTCCCGTCTATACCGGTGCTGTGGAGGAGGGGATGGCGCTGGTCGAACCGCTTCGCGAGTTCGGTGAACCGGTCGCGGACAACGTAGCGCCGCGCCCGTATGCAGCCTGGCAACAGTACTTCGACCCGGCGAACACGTCGGGAGCACGGAACTATTGGAAGTCGCTGAACTTCGCCGATTTCGGCGACGACGCGATCGACACGTTCCTGGAGTACGGTCTGGACCTTCCGACACCCGAATCGAAGATCGGCGTGGCTCACCTCGGCGGGGCCACAGGCCGTGTCCCGAGAGACGCGACCGCATACCCTCACCGCGACGCTGAGTTCGTCATGAACATCACCCCCCGGTGGACCGAGCCGGAACGAGATGACGAGTGTATCGAGTGGGCACGGAAGGCCCACGCCGCACTGACCGAGCAATCAACCGCCGGGACGTACGTGAACTTTATCACCGAAACGACCGGTGAAGAGGAGTTCGCCTACCGTGAGAACTACGGTCGTCTCGGCGAACTGAAAACCGAGTACGATCCGGAGAACGTTTTCCAACGCAATCAAAACGTGCCTCCAGCCGTGTGAACCACTATTTAAGTTATGACACTAACAACTGTTCCACGGTACCACAGCGACCAATTGACATCCTCCGTCCTGAAGGGCGAGGTTTTGCGCCTGTACACTCCATAACGCGATCTCTCGAGTTAACCCAAATCGATGCTCGCGAGTCGAATCAAGAACTCGAGCACGAGGCTCCGAAAACGGGATCACTCGCCGCCGTCGCTCGCTGCCGGCGGCTCCACCGCATCGGCTCCCGGCGGCTCGACCGAGCCGACGACCTCCGAGATAACCTCGTTCGGAGAGACGTCGCTCAGGTCGGCGTCGGTGCTCAGGACGAGTCGGTGGACCAGAATCGGCTCCGCAAGCCCCTTCACGTCGTCGGGGATGACGTAATCGCGGCCGCGGATCGCCGCTCGAGCCTTCGCGCCGTCGAGGAAGGCGAGCGTCGCTCGAGGTGAGGCGCCGTGGGTGACGTCGGGATGGGTTCGAGTCGCCTCGACGAGGTCGAGGACGTACTCCTTGATCGGCGGGGCGACGTGAACCGTGGAGGCGATTTCGCGGGCCTCGAGCAGATCCGACACCTCGACGACCTGTTCGGCGTCCTCCGGGCCGAGATCCGGCGCGTCGTCGAACTTATCGAGCAGTTCCCGTTCGACGTCGCGCTCGGGAACGTCGATGGAGAGCTTGAACTGGAAGCGGTCCCGTTGAGCTTCCGGAAGTTCGAAGACCCCTTCCATTTCGATCGGGTTCTGCGTCGCAACGACCATAAACGGCGTCGGTAGCTCGAGGGTGTCTCCTTCGATCGTCACGCGCCGTTCCTGCATCGCCTCGAGCAGCGCGCTCTGGGTCTTCGGCGTCGCCCGGTTGATCTCGTCGGCGACGACCATGTTGGCGAAGATCGGTCCTCGCTGCAGTTCGAACTCGCCGATGTTCTCCCGGTAGATGTGCGTGCCGGTGATATCCGCCGGCAGAATATCCGGCGTCATCTGGATGCGGTGATAATCGAGCCCCGTGACGCGGGCGAACAGATTCGCCAGCGTCGTCTTCGCGACCCCCGGAACGCCCTCGAGCAGGACGTGGCCGCGGGTCAAGAGCGCGATCGTGAGGTGTTCGATTGCCGGTTCGTTGCCGATCAACACGCGGCCGATTTCGTCACGCAGCGCTTCGTAGGCCGCCTCGGGGGTGGTCGACGGATCGCCGTCAGCCGGGTGCTCGCCGCTCATTCGTCGTCCTGTTTCGTTCCGTGACGGTTAAGCGCTGCTATCACGCGCTGGATCCGCTGTTCGTCCCAGTCGGGGTGGCGACGCCGCAACACTGCCGCCCGCCGCTCGTCGTCGAGTTCGAGCACCGGCGCGACCGCCGCTTCGTCGACGGCCGGTCGATCGCCGACGCGATCGCCGATCGCCGCTCGGGCCCGTTCGAGTGTCGGCCACCGCCGGCGTCTCGAGGCGGCGGCGATAGCTCCGATTCCGACCGCGCCGACGAGAATCTGCAACAGCGGCGTTTCCCGCAGCGTGAGGGTTACGCCGGTCAGCGGCGGCAGCTCTTCGCCGTGTGAGAGGTCGATCAGAACGTGGTCCGCATCGGTGTACAGCCCCCGCAGGAACGCGGTGTTGTCCGGTTCGTCGATCATCGCGTTGACCGCGATACTCGGATCGCCGACGACGACCACTTGCCCGGCGGAGACGCTCTCGACGGTGGCGACGGGGTAGGCGGCGGGCTCTTCTCCCGCACTGAGTTGGCCGTCCCCGTCGATGTCGCGATAGGCGTAGTCGCTGGTTCGGACCAGCACCGTCGCCTCACCCGGTTCGACCGCCGAGGCGTAGTTGAGCGTGAGCTGATCGACGTCCTCGGTGAACGTGTGGTTCTCGACGCCGGTGGCGACGGGCATCGTCGGCCCGCGGAAGAACTCCTGTTCGTCCCTGAGCAAGACGCCGTCGGCCCGCGCCTCCGCCCCGGCGGCCTCTAGGAGGTCGTTCCCGTTCGCCCCGAAGTTCTCGAAGACGACCAGCGTCCCGCCGGCGTTGACGAACTGCTGGACGCGCGCCGCGTCTTCGTCGGTGTACTGTTCGTCCGGCGCGACGACGAACGCGACCGTCTCGTTCGGTTCGTGGGCCTCGTAGCGCGCCGTATCGCGGATCAGTTCGCTCTCGACGCCCGGCTCCGACTCGATCTGTTGTCGGAGTTCGGAGGTGCCATCCCACGAGGGGTTGTACGGTCCGAACGCGGCCGTCGACGTCGCGGCGACGACGAGCAGCGACGCCAGGACGGTCGCCACGAGCGCGACGAGCAGGACGCGAGGCCAATCGAATCCCGACCCCGGCCCCGACCCGTCGCGAACCCACTCGAGCGGGTTCAGCATCGCGTCACCTCCGAGCGGGTTGTGGAGGGAGTGGTCGACGGGGCTGTGGGGGGACTGATGGACGGCGAGCGAGTGACGGACATGCGGGCTGCGTGCGTGTGCGTATACGTTCTATCCCGAGCGGCTGAAGCAGTCACCGTAGCGCGAGCGACTGAAGCGGTCACCACGGCAGCACCTCCGGCGGCAGAATCTCGAGGATCCGGCGAACGACCACGACGGCAAACCCCACAAGTCCGAACAGGATGAGCCACCGGAGCCGTCGTCGCCACTCCGGCGTCACCGTAAACGGGGCCGTTAGCTCGGTGACGATCAACAGCCCGATCAGCGAGAGGACGAAGTACAGTTCGTAGGAAAACGAGCCGAGCGCGGCGAGAACGAGCACGGCCGCGAGCATCCAGGCGAGTTGCCAGCGGATGAACCGCATTCGTCGGTGCGTCGGCATCTACTGCAGTAGGGGACTCCAGTCACCGTAAAGCCTCGGGGTTCGCTCGAGGTGACGATCGGTCGATCATACATGATGAATAATTGATTGCTTCGTTCCGAAACGTTCTCACTCGTGATATCCTAATGTGCGATATTTTGTCACGAACGGCCACGTGAGCCGCGAATTCATCGGTACATTGACGCTCTCTAACTCATTTAAGTTCACGTACGGAGAATAATATATCACGGTCGAAAGACTTTCTTTGACCCGCTAATATGAGAGTCGTAGTCAATGGGGAGAAGCACGCGCCCTGACCGACCGCTCCTGACGATCCTGCTTACGGCAGCGATGGTTCTGTCCCTCTTCGCTCCGCTCGGGGTAGCCGGAGCCGATAGGCAGGCTGCTGAGACGGCACCGTCCGGATCCGCCGACGCGTTCATCGACGCCGACGCGGACCCGGCGACGATCGACGAGGAACTGCACGCCGCGGACGGCACCGTCGAGGTAATCCTCCAACTCGAGGACGTCGACGACCTCGTTCTCGCACAGAGTCACGACAAAGTCGGGACCCTCCAGGCCCACGCCGCGGCCGCACAGGATCCGCTCGAGCGATACGCGGAAGCGACTGACGGCGTGGAACTCGAGCGAACGTTCTGGATTACCAACGCGGTCTTGTTGACCGTCGACACCGAGCAGGTTCCCGTCGAACAGTTGGCTCGGCTCGAGGGCGTGACCGACGTTCACGAGAACTACGAAGTGACGCTTCCCGAACCTGTCGCTCCATTCGATTCGGACGAGGACACAGCCGTGGGGGCAGCCGACTCGAGTTCACATTCGGATGCTGAAATCACAGCCTCGAGCACCGTCGACACGACGTACGGACTCGATCAGATCAACGCCCCCGACGTGTGGGAAGAGTACGGGACGAAAGGTGAGGGTGTGAAGGTCGCTGTACTCGATACAGGCGTCGATCCAGACCATCCGGATATCGATATCGCCGCGGAGAACTGGGCCGAATTCGATAGTGATGGAAATCGAGTCTCGAACAGCGATCCACACGACACGGGGGATCACGGAACTCACGTCTCAGGGACCGTTGTTGGCGGTGATGATTCCGGCGAGTACATCGGCGTCGCACCCGAGGCAACGCTGATGCACGGACTGGTACTTAACGGTGGGTCCGGGACTGGTCCGCAGGTACTTGCCGGAATGGAATGGGCTGTCGAGGAAGAGGCGGATATTCTCAGCATGAGTCTCGGGGTCGAAGGCTACGCTTCGGGATATCTGAATGCTGTCCGGAACGCCAGAGAGGCCGGCGTCATCGTCGTTGGGTCTTCGGGGAACAACGGAGAACGGACGAGTGGCTCTCCCGGAAACGTCTACGATTCGTTCGCCGTTGGGGCAGCAAACGAAAACGGAGATATCGCGGGCTTCTCGAGCGGCGAAGAAATCGTCACTGAAGACGCGTGGGGAACGGACGCACCAGATCACTGGCCGGATGAATATATCGTTCCGAACGTGGCCGCGCCCGGTGTCGGCGTAAAGAGTGCTATTCCGGGTGACGGGTATGACTCCATATCTGGCACTTCAATGGCCGCACCGCACGTCTCGGGTGCGATGGCGCTGCTGCTCAGTGCCACCGAAAGCGAGCCGGATCCGGAGACGGTACTGGACAGTCTCGAGACGACCGCCTGGAAACCCGAGAGCGAACCGGACGAGCAAGACACACGGTACGGTCACGGGATTATCGATATCAAAGCGGCGACGGACCTCGTCGCGAGTGGCGTCGAAGGGACGATCACTGACAGCGAAGGACAGCCGATCGAAGGCGCGACCGTAACGCTCGGCGACCGAACGGAAACGACCGACGACGACGGCTCGTATCGTCTTCTTGCTGCGTCGGGGGGATACACAGTCACGGCGAGTGCGTTCGGGTACGAAGAGCACTCGGCGGTGGTCGAAATCGATGAAAACGAGTTCACGACGCACGACGTGACACTCGAGGACGCCCTCGCTGTCGACGTGCTCGAAGCGCAGCCGGCGAAAGCCAAAAGCGGCGCGAATATCTCGACACAGCTGCGGACCGCAAACGCTGAGACGCTCGCCGTCGAACTCGTCGGTGACTACGACCCATCGAATGCGACGCTGTTTGTCGACGGCGACGAGCACGAGTTCGGAGCCGACCTGAACGTCGAGGACCGCAACGAGATCGCAGTCTCCGTCGAGACGACGCCGGGAACGACCGGCGAACTCGGGCTGAATCACACCGTCTCGGCGGGAGAGCGGACGGAGTCCGTCGAAACCGGTCCGACGACGGTGTTTGACGTGGAGACCCAAATCGCCGTTATCGACGATGACGACACCCACGGAGCGCTTCTCGCGGACACGCTGGCGGAACGGCTACCGGAGGACGCGGCGGTCGTCGTCCGCTCGTCGACGGACGTGCTCGAGACGATCGAGCAGTACGACGCGTTCGTCGTCCAGTACATCGAGAGCCCCATCGAGGAGTTCGTCACGGCGACGGAGTCGGCGGGGGTCGGTGCCGTCTATCTCGAGCAGGCGGGGTCGGAATCGAACGGAATCTCGGAATACGGGGGTATTTCCGACGAACTCGAGTCCGTTTCAGCGAAAGACAACGACGAGCCGCCGGTGTACTACGAGATTCGAGACGACCATCGGATAACGGATCAGTGGACGGTCGACGAAGCGGTCAACATTTCTGATACGGAGTACAGTGACCACGCCTGGTTCGAACTCAACGAAACCTCCTCGTTCGACGAACTCGCCGCAGTTGGCGACGGAACCGACGGACCTGCCGGCAGCGCACTCGCCGTCGACGAGACGACGAACACCGTCCTCGCCGCATCGCTGGGACGAACGCAGTACGTCAGAGGGGACGAGTTCACTCCCGAAGCGAACGAAATCCTCGCCACTGCCGCGATGTACGTCGCCGAGGAGCCCGAGTTCGACTCGGCGGCGTTCTACGGCAGCGTCGATATCGACAGCGAACCGGCGTCGGAGGGCGACACCGTGACCGCGTACGTCGACGGCGAGCCGCGGGGGAGCACGGACGTCGATGCCGAGGGTCGATACGCCACGACCACCGATCCGCTGCTCCTCGAGGAAACCGTAGACGAGGGAGAAACCGTAACGTTCGGTCTCGAGGGGCTGCCGGCGGACCAGACGGCCACTGTGACCACCGACGGCCCCGAACTGCTGAATCTCACCGTCTCCGACGGCACTCTCGAGGGAACGATCACCGAGACGGTCACCGGTGACCCGATCGAGGACGCGACACTACAGTTGTACGACGGTGACGATGCGTTTGTCACAGACGCACATACCGACGGATCCGGTGACTATCGGTTCGAGACGCTCCCACCAGACAACTACGACCTCGAGGTTCACGCACACGGGTTCGAAGACGACACAAAACCAGACATTGCGGTCAGCGGCGGGCCCGACGATGGCCCGGTAGTCGAGAACGCCTCGCTTGCGGGCGATGCCGGGTTCGAAGGGACGGTTACTGACGCTGAGACAGGTGACGCTTTGGTGGATGCAACCGTCACCGTAACCGGTCACTACGGGCCGTACACAGCAACGACCGACGACCAGGGAGCGTACGCTGTCGACACCGTCCCCGGAACCGGCGCGGAATACGCGATCGAGGCCGACGCTGCCGACTATCTGCCGGCAACCAACTCTACGTCCCTCGAGTCGGGCGAAACGAAACCGGTCGATCTCTCGCTCGAGCCGAAAACGCTGTTCGTCGAGATCGATGCCGTAGATACGCCGGTGATCACCGGCGATTCAGTGACGGTCGACGCGACGGTAACGAACACTCGCGACGAACACGCAGCGACGGACGTCGCTCTCGAGGTCGACGGCGAGCAAGAAGCGGACATGCAGGTCGATATCGACCCCGGATCGTCGACCGAGGTCTCCCTGACGTGGGAGACGGACGGCGTCGACGCCGGCGAGTACGAGGCGGTCCTCACCATCGACGGAGACGAAGCGAGCGAGAAGGTCAGAATTCATCCGAACGTCGACCTCGAGCACGCGGTCGGCGGAACGGTCTCGTCCCCGGACGCCGTCGCGGAGCGTCTCGCGGTCAAAGCAACTGACCCCGTCGAGTTAGGGGCGGACGCGGAACTCGATATTCGCATCGACGATCCGGAAACGGGCGAGTCGGTGACGCTCTCGCTGGCCGACGCCCCGTCGCCGGTGACGGGTGACGAACTCCGGTTTGACGTCTACGACGAAAACGGGACTATCACCGCAGATCCGTCGGTCTCCGTTTCCGGTACCGACGGAAACGATCTCGACGTGATGGTCGAGGGTGACGAAGCGCTGTTCGCGAACGAGACCTTCTCGAGGTACACCGTCTCCCTCGTCGACCGTGGGGACGAGATGACGGTCGCCGAAACCGACGACCGACTCGTCGGAATCGGATACGAGGCGCGCCTCGAGCAAGACGGAACGACAGGGGAGATCAACATCACCGTTCCGCGAGACGAGTCGGTCGACGAGTCCTGGACGGCTCAGTTCAAATACGCGGAACTCGGCGAAGACGGAAGTCCAGTAGGCGAATGGACGACAACGAACGTCTCAAACGACGCCGACACTGACGAGTTCGCGTTCAGTCTCGACGCCTCGGACCTCGAGGCGGGCGACTATGGCTGGGAACTGACACTGGCGAAAAACCAGACCCCAATCGACCGAATTCTCGGAATCGGGGGCGCGGACGCCGATCCGATTGTCGTTACCGAAGACGACGACAGCGGCGGTGGCGGCGGGATCAGCCTCCCTCCACGACCGCCCGAAGGGAGCGGCCCCACGCCGTTCTATCTCGGCGTCGTCGACGCGCCGGCCGAAGTCGACGCCGGTGCCGAGTTCTCAGTCGACGCGGCCGTCAAAAATCCCAGCGAGCGGACCACCAGCGGCATCGTTACCGTCTCGATCGACGGCACAACCGCCGGATCGACCATCGTCACCGTCCCCGAACTGGCGTCGGAGTCGCTTTCGTTCGACGTCGTCGCACCCGACACGCCGGGCGAGTACGAGTTGACCGTCGAAACGGAAAGCGACCAGTACGCGACCGATCTGACGGTCGTCGATCCGACGACGAACGAATCCGAATCGACGGATTCCGACGACACGGTATCGCAAGAACCGAGCGATGACAGCGGTGACGACGACGGCCAACCCGGATTCGGCATTCCCGCCGCGGTCGTCGCCCTCTGTCTCGCACTGCTCCTCGCTCGAGTGACTGCGTAACCGTTTTTGTACCACCAAAAGAGCGCTCGAGCGCTACCGATCTCGTTCGACGGTCTCACCGGGTCGCGTAGTCGCGCCGGCAGAGAGTTTCAGTCCGGGACTCAGACTCGAGTTGATGCCGGTCTTCACGCCGTCGCCCGCAACCACACCGAACTTTCGCCGCCCCGTCGAGACGCGGTCGCCCTTCACGGTGAACTCGATATCCGCGTCGTCGTGGCGGAGGTTCGCGACGTTCGTGCCGGCACCGAAGTTGACGTCGCGGCCGAGAACGCTGTCGCCGACGTACGAAAGGTGGCTGACCGACGCGCCGCGAGAGAGGACGCTGTTTTTCACTTCGGCGGCGTGACCGACCTTCGCGTCCGCCGCAACCAGCGTCGCCCCGCGAACGTAGGCGTTCGGCCCGACCGTCGCACCCGACCGGATCAGCGCCGGACCCTCGATGACGACGCCCGACTTCACCGTCGCGCCGGCTTCGACGACGACGTCGCCCTCGAGCGTCGCGTCCGCGCTGACGTCGCCGTCGACCCGCCGTTCCAACTCCGAGAGCTTCCACTCGTTGGCCTCGAGCAGTTCCCAGGGGCGGCCGACGTCGAGCCAGCGCTCGAGCGTGACCGGAGTTACTTCGAACTCGTCGATCACGGTCGCCAGGACGTCCGTAATTTCGTGTTCGCCGCGTTCGCTCGCCGGCACCTCGAGCCACTCGCGGGCTTCCTCGGGGAAGGCGTACGCGCCGGCGTTGGCGAGGTTCGTCGGCGGATCGGCCGGTTTTTCGACGATGCCGCTGACGGCGTCGCCCTCGGTGCTGAGCACGCCGTAACTCGTCGGGTCATCGACTTCGATGGCGCAGACGGCGGGACAGTTGTCGAAAAGACGCTCGATCGCCGCCGGATCGTACAGGTTGTCGCCGTTCAGGACGGCGAACGGACCCTCGATGTGATCCCGAGCGGTGTTGACGGCGTCAGCCGTCCCGGCCTGTTCGGACTGGACGGCGTAGGAAACGGGCGTCCCGCGATAGCTCGAGCCGAAGTACTCGCGGACGGTCTCCGCCTCGTACCCGATTACGAGGACGACTTCGTCCGCGCCGGCGTCGATGGCCGCGTCGATGGTGTGGGCGACGAGCGGTCGGTCGGCGACCGGCAGCATCGGCTTCGGGACCGAATCGGAGAGTGGTCGAATACGCGTGCCCTGGCCCGCCGCGAGAACGACTGCTTTCATGTACGTGCACAGTTCCATGAACCGTCGGATAAGCGATTCGCTCGCGGACGGGTACAATCAATTTCGTGAGGTGTGAGAAAAGGGGAAAACTGTCCGCGAGACCTCACAAACCGGGACAGTTAATTGTGTTTAGCCGACTGTCATCGGTATGACCCCTCCTTCGTCCGCCGCCCCCGCGCCGTCCGACGACGGCGCTGCGACCGACGCTCGCGAGCACGCGACTGATCCGCCGCCGGTCGTTCGCGCGACCGACGTGACGAAAATCTACACGCGAGGGTCGGACCCGGGCCGAATCGGCAGGCTGCTCGGTCGGCCCGACGCGCCGAAAGTCCGCGCTCTCGAGTCGGCCTCCGTCGCGATCGAACCCGGTGAAATCGTCGGTCTCGCGGGGCCGAGCGGGAGCGGCAAGTCGACGCTGTTGCACCTCCTCGCCGGACTCGAACTCCCGACGGAGGGGACGGTGACGTTCCAGGAGACGGACCTCGAGAGCCTCTCGACCCGACAGCGCACGCGCCTTCGGCTCGAGCACGTCGGCATCGTCTTCCAGCACTTTCACCTGCTCGAGTCGCTGTCCGCGCGGGCGAACGTCGCCCTGCCGCTGGTCGAACTCGGCGTCAGGAAACGCGACCGCCGCGAGCGGGCCGAACGCCTGCTCGAGCGGGTCGGACTCGGCGACCGCACCGGCCACCGGCCGGGCGAGTTGAGCGGCGGCGAACAACAGCGGGTGGCCATCGCCCGCGCGCTCGTGACCGATCCGACGCTGGTGATCGCCGACGAGCCGACGGGGGAACTCGACACCGAGACGGGCCGGCGAGTCTTAGACGAGTTCGAACGCATCGCGGACGACCGCGCCGTCGTGCTCGCCTCCCACGATCGGCCGACGCTGGAAATCGCCGACCGTATCGTGCGGCTCACGGACGGCACGATCCGCGGTGACGACGAGACATGAGTCCCCGAGAACTGCTCGTGCGCTGGCTCGGCGTCGGAAGCGTCGGGATCCGCCGAACGATCTCCCGGGCCACGCGGACGGCCACGAAACGCGTCCAGTTCAGCGTCGCCGGCGTCGCCGTCGTGATCGCGTTGCTCGTCGTCGTTACGGGGATCGGAATCGGCCTCGCGGCCGGGACGACGGTGTACGACGACGACGTCGACTACTGGATCGTCCCCGAGAGCGACGGCGAGCGCTCGACGCTCCTCTCGACGGATCAACCCCAGTTCGGCTCGGTCCACGAGACGAACGACCGCATCCGGGGGATCGACGACGTCGCGTTCGCCTCGCCCGTCCTCTCGGAGGTGGTCCGCATCGAAATCGACGGCACGAGCGAGTACGTGCTGGCGGTCGGCGTCATCAACTCGCCCGACCTCGACAGCGTCACCGACGTGTCGACCGACGGGCTGTCACACGACGATCCCTATCACCAAAGCGGCAGCGACGACGACGAGTGGACCGGCGAGGTCGTCCTCTCCCGCAGCGCCGCTAGCCTGCTCGAGGCCGATCCCGGCGACGGAGCGACGATCAACGGCGAGGACTCCTTTACCGTCGCCGCGACGGACGAGGGGACGGACTCCGTCGGCGACATGCCCATCGCGCTGGTACAGCTCAGCGAACTGCAGACGCTGACCGGCGGCGACGAACACGATCAGGCCGACCAGTTCGTCGTCGGAACGAACTCGCCGGCCGTCGAGGACGAACTCGCGGGGATCTACCCCCAGTCGGAGGTGCTCACGCGCGGCGAGTTGACCGTCAGCGAGGCTGCGGACTCCGGACTCCCGCTCGCGCTCGCGCTGACCGCGCTCATCGTGTCCGTCTCGGTCGGCACTCTGTTCGTCCTGACGACGAACGGCCTCGAGGTGGTCGCCGACAGGCGGCAGCTGGCGACGCTGTCCGCACTCGGCGTCTCGACGCGGAGCCAGCTCGGGCTGGTCGGGACCCAGACGCTCGTCATCACCGGTATCGGCGGTCTGCTGGGAGCGATCGCCGGTCTCGGCGGCATTCGGCTGGTTAACTACGTCGCGACCGCGACGGTGACGAGCGAGCCGATCGCGACCTCGCACCTCCTCTTCGTCCCGTACGGACTGGCGGCGGCGCTGCTGATCGGGCTCCTCTCGCTGCCGGTCCTGCTGGTGTTGACGCGACGCGTCACCGGAGGTGTCCCCTGATGGGAGGGCTCCGCGCCGCGCTCGGCCGCCTCCGCGTCGCCGGCGGGATCACGGTCGGCCAGCTTCGCCACCACCGGCTGCGACTCGGTCTCGCGATCATCGGCGTCGGACTCGCCGTCCTCGCGATGACGCTGCTCGCCGGCGTCGGCATGGGCGTCCTCGAGACGGGCGAGCAACAGTTCGAGGCGGCCGATCGGGATCTGTGGGTGACCGCGGGCGAGACGCGACTCACGCCGGCGGGCGGTGGCGGTTTCGAGAACTCGTTGACCGACTCCCGAAGCGTCGCCGCCGAAATGGAGGGTCAGGACGGCGTGGCGAACGCGGTGCCCCTCGCGTTCGAGACGGTGTATGTCGGCACCGACAGCGACGGCGATTTCCAGACGTTCATCGGCACGGGCGTTCCCGGCACCGGCAGCATCGTCCAAGTTTCGGAGGGCGAGAGACTGAGCGGGGATCCACACTACGCGGAAGGCAGCTACGACGGCGAGCGAACGAACGAGGTGCTCATCGACGAGGAGACCGCCCGCGCACTCGATATCGAGATCGGCGACACGATCCACGCCGGCGGCTCGCTCGCGGCCGCCCGAAACAACGAGTTCACCGTCGTCGGGGTCTCGCCGACGTTCGAACGGATGCTCGGTGCCCCCACGGTCGTGATGCCGCTTTCGGAACTCCATCAGGCGACGGGTACCACTCAGACCGAGCCGGCGACGTTCATCACGATCACCGTCGAGGACGGCGCGGACACCGACGCCGTCCAGACGGCGCTCTCCGAGAGCCACCCCGAGTACGAGATTCGGTCGAACCAGGAGCAACTTGAGGCGGTCCTCGAAGAGCAGATTCTCGTCCTCGCGGCCGGCGGCGCGCTGATCGTGCTCGCGCTCGTGGCCGGCGTCGCGCTAACGCACACCCTGCTCACGCTCGTTATCTTCCAGCAGCGGGCGGCGTTTGCGGCGCTTTCAGCGCAGGGAATCTCGTCGTCGCTGCTGGTCGCGTCCGTCGTCGGCCAGGGACTCGCGATCGGGCTCATCGGCGGGCTCGTCGGGCTCGTCCTCACACCGCCCGCAGTCGAGTTATTGAACCGGATCGCCGCGGCCGTCGTCGGCTTCGACGGGCTCGTTCAGACCGCACCGGAGATTCTCGCGGCCGCGCTCGCGGTCGCCATCGTGATCGGCACGATCGCCGCGGCGCTGGCCGGCTGGCGGGTCAGTCGAACGCCGCCGCTCGAGCACCTCTGACGTCGAGGCTGCGTCCCGCCGAACCGGAACTCCGTCAGAAGTCACTCGAGTCTTCCTTTTGAGCCGAATTCATCGCCTTTTCTCGTCGAGAAAACCCGATCCACGGTTTATCCATAACAGGTTCGTCGAACAGTACGAGAGATGACTATCAGACGACCCCTCGCTGTCGCCGCCGTCGCGCTGTTGCTGGTCACCGCCGGCTGTCTCGGCGCGGTCGGCTTCGGGGACGAAAGCGGCGACGACACCGACGAGAACGGGACCGAAGACGAACTGCCGGACGCGGACGAACTGGTCGAGCGCTCGATACAGGCCGAATCGAGCGTCGAGACCCTTCACGGCGTCCAGACGATAACGTGGGCGGACGACGACGAACTCGTCTCGTCGACCCACGAAGTCTGGCAGCGAGGGGCCAATGAGTACCGAATGGAACTCCTCGAAAGCGACGAGCCCGAGCAAATCGATGTGATGGTCTCGAGCGGGACGACGACCTGGCTGTACGACGAAGCCGACAACGAGGCCGTGAAAACGGAGCTCGATATCGACCAGGCGGAGCTGGATGCCCTGAACGACGACCTGGTCGATTCCGTCTACGCCGACATGAGCGCGACGGTCGACGGAACCGACACCGTCGCGGACCGAGACGTCTACGTCGTCGATCTCGCCGCCGACGGATCGGATGCGATGTACGACGATGCGACGCTCTGGATTGATCAGGAAACCCACTATCCGCTGAAACAGGACAGTACGATGTCGATGGGTGCGGAGATGACGATCACCGTCGAGTTCGAGGAGGTCACCTTCGACGAACCGATCGACGACGACCGGTTCGCGTTCGAACCGCCCGCAGACGCCGAGGTTATCGACGCCGACGACTTCACGTTCGAGCAGTTCGACGAGATCGACGACGCCGAAGCGGCCGCTCCGTTCGACCTCCCCGAGCCCGCAGTGCCCGCGGAGTACGGACTCGAGCAGGTCTCGGTGTCCGAGAACATGGTCGGCTGGAGCGCGTCGCTGCAGTACACGGACGAGTCGGACACGTTCCTGACCGTCACCGTCGCCGAGGACGAATCCGAACCGATCCTTGACCCCGACGGCGACCCGATCGAAGTCGGAGACACCGACGCGATCCTTCGCGAGTTCGGCACGGATATGATGGCACTCGAGTGGGAGGATGACGGACTGAGCTACACCGTCAGCGGAGATCTCGAGAGAGAAGAACTGGTCGAAATTGCCCTCTCGATCGTCGAGTAATCGGTCCTCAGTCTCAGTTTCCTTCGCTGAACGATTTTCTGCTGTGGCTCGACTCCGTGAAACATGGCTCGAGGAGCAGTTCAGACGAATTACTCTCGCCAGTTCCGGTTAGACTGCAAATGGGGAGGACACCGGAATGCGGGGACAACAATCCGTTTCAGTCCTCGCTCGTCGTGATATCCGCCGACAGCCCCTGGGCCATCTGAATATCTTTCGAGTTGTTCATCGTCCAGGCGGTCCGCTCCGTGACGGCCTCGATGGCCTCGCGCGCACTCGGGTAGCCGTTGCCGGACTTCTTCACGCCGCCGAATGGAAGCTGGACTTCTGCGCCGATACACGGCAGGTTCGCGTACGCGAGCCCGAGATCGGCACGGTCACGGAAGGCGTTCAGCTGGCGGTAATCCTCGGAGATGATCGCTCCCGCGAGGCCGTAGGGCGTGTCGTTGTGGATCTCGAGGGCGCGATCGATGTCGCCGTCGTACTCGAGAAGGGCGACGTGCGGGCCGAAACACTCCTCTTTGAGACACCGGAGATCGGTATCGTAGTCGATTTCGTAGACGAAGGGGCCGACCCAGTGGCCCTCATCGTGGCCGTCCGGGATTTCTCCATCGTCGAGTTCGAATCGGTCGACCAGAACCTCGGCATCCTCCTGTACCGCCAACTCGTTGTGTTTGCGGATCTTCTCGACGTGGTCGGCCTCGATCGCGGGCCCCATGAACGTGTCCTCCTCGAGCGGGTCGCCGACCGCGATGTCTTCGGCGATATCGACGAACCGTTCTTTGAACTCGTCGTAGACGTCCGTGTGGACGATCAGGCGCTCGCTCGAGACGCAGCGCTGGCCGGTCGTCTTGAAACTCGACATGATCGCCGAGTGGACGGCAATATCCAGATCGGCCTCCTCGGTGACGATGATGCCGTTTTTGCCGCCCATCTCGCAGGCGGCGAGTTTGCCGGGTTCGGCGCCGACCTTGCCCGAAATCTCGTGGCCGACTTCGGCGGAGCCGGTGAACAGAACCGTATCTACGCGACCGTCGTCCGTGATCGCCGCGCCGGCGTCGCCGAAGCCTTGCACCATGTTGAAGACGCCGTCTGGGATGCCGGCGTCGTCCATCATCTCGGCGATGATCTGGCCGCACCACGGCGTCTGCTCGGCGGGCTTCCAGACGACGGTGTTGCCCTCGACCAGAGCGATGGCCATGTGCCAGAACGGGATGGCGACGGGGAAGTTCCACGGCGTGATACAGCCGATAACGCCCCGCGGTTTCCGGCGCATGTAGGCGTCTTTCGCCCCGACTTCGGAGGGGACGACGTCGCCGTGAGGGTGGCGGGCGTTGCCCGCCGCCCACTCGACCATGTGGTAGGCCTCGACGACGTCCGCA
>NZ_WUYX01000069.1:145696-274913 GCF_009834785.1 Natronorubrum halalkaliphilum | reverse complement strand
TGCGCTCGCGCAGTTCGTGGTAGATGTCCCAGAGGTACTCCGCGCGGTCGATGTAGGACAGTTCGCGCCACTCTTCCTGTGCGTCCTCCGCGGCCTCGAGCGCGGCGTCGACGTCGTCGGCCGTTCCGCGCTGGAACGTCGCCAGCGTCTCGCCGGTCGCCGGGTTCCGACTCTCGAACGTGTCGCCCTCGCCGTCGTCCGTCCACTCGCCGCCGATGTAGTGGCTGTACGCCTGCTCTGTGGCTTGCTGGCTCATATCCGGACAGACGACGAGCGACGTAAAAACCCTGATGGTGAGTCACACACCCACGATCGAAGTAGCCGAGATGCGGCCCGAGCGAGCGGCCGGCGACTACTCGGACCGCGGGTGTCGAACACGAGCGTACAGCGCTCGAGCGTGGTCGGAGTGGCGGACGACGGGGAGAACGACGACGACGGCCGTGACGAGCCCGACGATGCCCGCAGTGGTGTACAGCGACAGCAGCGGTCCGTCGTCGAGGGCGGCGACGAGCGGACCCGATGCAACGGCCGCTGCACCCCCTCGAAATAGGACCGGGCGAAGCGCGCTCGTGACCGACGGGACGCCGACCAGTCCGCGGCCGAGCATGACCAGTTGCCAGCCGCTGAAGGCACCTAGCGAGCCGGCGAGCAAGTAGACGGCGTCGGTGGTCCACTCGCCCGCGACGAGGAAGAACGCGCTGAGCCCGATCCCGAGCGCGAACGCGATCGTCGCCCGATCGGCGAACTCGCGGTGGAGGAGCACTCGAGCGCCGACCAACAGCGTCAGTCCGACGGCAACGCCGACAACGACGTCGACGACGTAGTGGACGCCGAGGGCGACTCGGGTGAAACAGACCAGCGAGACGAGCGCCGCGGCGACGCCGAACCGCAGTCGCTTCGTGCCGAGCGAGAGTACGCTCGCCAGTCCGAAGTAGACGACCGTGGTGTTGACCGCGTGGCCGCTCGGAAAGCCGTACCCTCCGGCGGTCGCCGTCGCCTCGTACAGCGGCTCGACGAGCCACGGAAGCAACGCCGGATCGAGTAACGGTTCTTCGGGGCGCGGGAAGCCGAACACTTCCTTGAGTCCCTTGTACAGCCCCATTCCGGCCAACGTGACGCCCGCGACCACGGCGATATCGTCTCGATCCGGCGTGTCGACCCAATAGAGGACGGTGAGCACGAGGACCAGAAACCAGACGTCGCCGAGTTGCGTAGCCAGAGCGATACCGACGGCCAGCCACTCGGGGATCTGCTCCTGAATCAGGTCGAACTCGCCGATACCGCGCGACACGGATACACCAATGACGCCGCTGATAAAAAAAGCCGAGGCAGGAGACCGACGGTCGCTACCGGGCGGCTCTCACCGGTCGTCTTCCTCACCGGGATCTTTCGTCACGGTCCGTTCGCCCTGCGGTGGCTGCTCCTCGCTCTCGGGGTGGCGCTCCGCACCCGACTCGGTCATGGCCTCCGTTTCCGGTTCGGTGCCCTTACCGGACCGTCCCTCGCCCGCCGCCGACGTCTCGTCCGTATCGTCCGGTTCGCCGGTCGACGTGCCGACCGCTCGTCGCTCGCTCCCCTCGTCTTCGTGGACGGTAGTCTCGGTTCGCTCGGCGACGGGATCGCTGCCATCCTCGGTAGCTTGACCGTGCAGAGCGGAACCGCTCTCGAGAACGACGGCGTCCGTCGTCACGTCGCGGACGTCGTTTCGGTCGATCGGCACGACCTCGTCGGTGTCGCCGTCCCAGCCGAGCGTCGCTTTGATCGAGTCGACCGCGCCGGACTCGAGGTCGACGTAGGCCGTCTCCGGTTCGGTCATCGTGACGACACCGACCGTCTCACCCGATGCCGTCTCGAGGCGCTTGCCGACGTCGTCGTCGGTAAACGTGGGGCTCATGGCGGTGGTTAACGCGATCCGGAGAAAGCCTGTGGTGCCTGCAGTGGCCGGGAAGCCGAGCTATCGGTCACCCAGATCGGCCGCCGTCTCGAGTTCGGACCGAAGCGTGGTCGAGTCGAACTCGTGGTCGGGGCGGAGCCGAACGAAGTCCAGAAATCGCCGGGCAGAGAGCAGTTCTTCGGAATCGTAGACCATCGCAGCCGAACGGACGGCCTCGCGAGCGCCGATCCGCGGTTCGAGGACGGCGAGCGCACAGGCGAGATCGTAGGCGGTGGTCTCGGCGACGCGGTCTTCGTGGACGTTGGTCGCGTCGATAAAGTAGAACTCGCCGTCACAGATCAGGATGTTCTCGGCTCGCAGGTCGCCGTGGGCCATGTCGTGGTCGTGCAAGATGGCCAGCATCTCGAACAGTTCCGGTGCGCGCTCGGTGACGAGCCAGTCGGGCGACTGATCGAGCGAGCGAAACTCCGGCAGGTACTCGAGGACGAGCACCCCCAGTCCGTTGACCTCGAACGCGTCGATCGGCCGCGGGGCGTTGATACCGATTTCCCGCATCCGCTCGGTCGCCTCGTACTCGTGTTCGACCATCTCCCGCGGGGTGTCGAATCGGCCGAAGAAGCCGTCGGTTCCCGCCGACACTGCACCGACGTTCCGTCCGGTCGTCAACACGGCGTGAACGAGTGCGTTCTGCCTCGAGACGATCTTGACGAACCACTCCTCGTCGATCACGCAGGGTGTCGACAGCCAGTTATCAGCCTCGAGGAACTCCACGCGGACTTCCTCGCGTCCGTAGCGATCCGCCAGCGTCTGGACAACGCGCTCGAGGCGGTCCCACTCGACAGTCCCTCGGGCGAGCCGGCGGATGTCCATACGTCGGGTGTGCGGGCTTGGGGGTTAAATGCCTCCCGAACTGTCGCTATCGAAACGTGTTCTCGCCGGACGTCCGTCGGCTCGAGGGAGCCAAACCTGTTCGATGCCTCTCCCCGTCCCAATCGAGAGTCAGAGCAGTATTGTTATCAACATTGCGACTGAACAACCTGGTAATTATGGATGCGATCGATAATCTCAGTGATGCGATCGACACGACGCGGAACTTCCTGACGCCGATACGATTGGGAATGTGGCTCAAGCTCGCGATCGTCGTCTTCTTCGTGAGCTCGCTCGGATTCGGCGGCCCGACGATTCCCGGCGGCGATTTCGGGACCTTCGCCGACGATCCGGCGTTCGAGGACGGCCAGGCCGAGGAGTTCGAAGACGAGTTCGGTGAGGAGTTCCCGCTCGAGGAGCTCATCCTCGGACTGCTCATCATCGGTGGGATCATCCTCGTCTTCTGGCTGTTGTACGCCATCATTGCCGGGATCATGGAGTTCGTCTTCCTCGAGTCGCTACGGGAGAGCGAGGTGCACGTGCGACGGTATTTCTCGGGGAACCTCGGGAACGGGGTCCGCCTGTTCGGGTTCCGACTCGGGATTATGCTCGTCGCGGGGGTCCTCGGGACGGCCCCCGCAGCAGCCATCTACCTGCAGGGGGGCCTCGGTGATCTCTCGGGCGGATTGATCGGGCTGTACGCGCTGTATGGAATCGGCCTCTATCTGGTCTATTCGATCGTCCGGCGCTTTACCACCGATTTCGTCGCACCGATCATGCTCCTCGAGAACCGTGGCGTCATCGGTTCCTGGAAGCGGTTCTGGTCGACGGGGACGGGCAACTGGGCGGAATACGCGGTCTATCTGATCCTGGTCTGGATCCTCTCGCTCGCGATTTCGATCGCTGCGGTGTTCGTCGTGATGTTCGGCATGCTCGCGCTGGCCATCCCCTTCGGCATCGTGATCTTCCTGCTGATCATGCTCGGCGACATCGGCGTGTTGCTGGCCGTCCTCGTCGGCGTGATCGCGTTCGTCGTCATGTTGCTGTTCGTGGCGCTCGTCTGGACCCCGATCACCACCTACTTCCGGTACTACGCGCTGTTGCTCCTGGGCGATACGAACGCCGAATTCGACCTCATCCCCGACCAGCGGGCCGCGGTTCGGTCCGACGGCGGTGAGCCGACTGACGACGGCCGCTGGGATCGCGACGGTCGCGACGAGTACGACGATCGCCAGCCGTCCGACTCCGCCACGGACGCCGACCGAGACGACCGCCGGCCCGACGACCGCGACTCCCGAGACGATACGTCGAGCACGTGGGACGATAACTCGAGTGCGTGGGACGACTTGACCGAGGCCGACGACGACGACGAAGACGACGAGAACCGAGGCTGGTAGCGACTCGAGTCCGGACCGATTTTCGAAAGAGAGGTCTCGAAACAGGACCCACGCGAGGCGAGAACGACGGATCGCGGCCGATCGCGGCGGTGCGTTTATTTTGCGTCTCGGAAACTAGTCGGCATGGACACGGCGTTGCCCGACGAACACCGGGCGATCCGGGACCCCGTCAACGAGTTCTGTGAAACCGAGATCGAACCGATCGCTCAGTTTGTCGAGGCCGAGTACCGATTTCCGTCGGACATCTTCGAGCAGTTCGCCGGCCTCGAAACGCTGGGCGCTCCCGTTACCGAAACGAACGGCGGGTTCGGCGAAGGGGCGCTACCGTCCACCCTCGGCCAATCATGATCGCACTCGTTGCCGGTCTCGCGTTCGTTGCGCTCGGCGTCGCCGGGATCCAGTACGCACCAGCAATCGTCGCAGCCCAGCACCGACAGGGGATGGCACCGTTCGAGGATCGAGAGGGAGAAAATACTGCGATCGATGCCGCGGACAGAATTCGGGTCACGAAAGGAACGGGCGTCGTCTTCGTCGTCGTCGGATTCGCCCTCCTCGTCTACGGCTCCGGCGTCCTCTGATACGGTCTGTTGTACCTGTTTACCGGAGCGACCGCACGACCGCTCGCGGGCTCCGCCACTGACTGACAGCAATCCGTCTGAGTAGCGAGGGCTACTCGAGAATACCGAGGACGCCGTCATCGTCTTCGTCGTCCCCGTCGTCCTCTTCTCCGTCCCCGCCATCGTCTTCGGTGCTGTCGTCGTCGGTACCGCCGTCACTGTCGTCAGTCTCGCTGTCGTCGCTGTCGTCCGCTTCATCACCGCCGTTGGCATCGTCGTTCTCGTCGTCGTTGTCGCCCGTTTCGTCTCCGTTCGCGTCAATATCCAGAGAGATGGCCTCCATGAGCGCGATGATGTTGTCCTCCTCCCGGCTCCGGAGTCGCTGCGGGTAGACGCCGATGGTTACGAGCAGATCGTCGCCGCCCTCGACGGCTTCGCTGACGTGGAGGTCGACCTCGACCTCTTGACCGCTGAACATCGCGTCGGCGCTGAACCGCGATCGGGTCGTCGTTTCGCCGAGAATCGTGATCTCGTCGTCCGCCTCGTGAGAGATATTTCCCATTTCGTCGTAGTTATCCCCGACGAGATCGACGAGTTCGCCGGCGGACATGTCCTCGACCGGGTTGAAGTTCCGACCTGCCACGCCGATCTGTGGCGTGGTGAGGACCATGAATACGGCGCCGCGCTGGCTGCCGAGCGGTTCCATATCGACTGCTTTCTCGTGTTCGGTGAGATAGTTCGTGACGACGACGGTCTCCGAAGCGGCGCTGACGCCGACGTCCTCTTCGACGACCACGTCGTCGATGCCGGTCTGTTCGTACCCCGTATCCGACCGAACGCTCGCATCGACGCCCGCAGGCGACGACTCGTGTTCGGCCATTCCGAGCATGCCTAGACAGCCGGAGAGACTCGCGAGACCCGCGACGCCGAGACCGCCGAGAAGCGTTCTGCGATTCATTACCTCCTCAATGGAAGTTCGGTTCATAAGTGTTTATTGGATCGGAGACTGTCTGTTGGTTTTGGTAAGTGTTCGTGCTCGAGACGACCGAACGCTCGTTTGCGGACCACGCCGACGTGAACGGCGACGAGACCGTCATTGTCGGCGGAACGGACCCAGAAGGAACGACGTCAGTGAGAGCCCGGACCGCGGCGGGCCTCGCCGTCGGTGAAGGCGAGTCAGGTGCAAGACGGTGACGTAACTCAGCGCCGAGAGGACGACGGCGATGATGGCGTTTCCGAGAAGCAGTTGCTGGATCGCGACCCACGCTGACTCGGTCGTCGTCGCATCGCGCGATCGGACCGACTCGGATCCGAGCAAGAAAGCGCCGACCTGAAAGCTCGCGAGGTACACTGCCGGTTTCACGAACGGATTGAGAACGGCCACGGAGGCGAAGATAGCGGGTTTGCTGATCGACGACCACAGCGAGATGAAGACGAAAAACAGACCGATCCCGAGCCCCCCCGTCGGAAGCGCGGTAATGAAGATGCCTATAGCGAAGCTCGCAGCAACCTGATGTGGCGTGTGTTCTTCGCGGAAGGCTGCGACGAGTTGCTGGCGAGCCGCATCACGATACCGAGCGAGTCGTTCCCGTACCATTCACTCTACCCGTCGGTAGCCAGCAACCGGCAAAAAGCTACCGAGACAAGAGATAGGACAGCAAACCGCCACGACGATCGCTCGTTTCGCTCCCGCAAGCGCGGTAATTCGGCACTAGCCCGTCGAACGGAGGCGTTGAGACGATTATCGCGACGAGTGCTCCGAGCATCCCGAAGACGGGGGCGGGACGACACACACCAGTCGAGTCAATCGCCCTCGAGAGCGCCGTCGTCGGCTCCGTTGCTCGTCTGTGAGTCCCAGAGATCGGCGTACGTCCCGTCCGACTCGACCAGTTCTTCGTGCGTGCCGGTCTCGATCACTTCGCCGTCGTCCATGACGACGATCCGATCGGCGTCTCGGATCGTCGAGAGTCGGTGAGCGATGACGAACGCGGTCCGATCCGCGGTGAGTTCGTCGAGATTCCGCTGGATCACCTGCTCCGTCTCGGTGTCGACGTCGCTGGTCGCCTCGTCCAGGACGATGACGTCCGGATCGTTGAGGATCGTCCGCGCGATCGACACTCGCTGGCGCTGCCCGCCCGAGAGCTTGACGCCCCGCTCGCCGACCATCGTATCGTAGCCGTCGGGAAGCTCTTCGATGAACGTGTGCGCACCGGCGGCGATCGCCGACTCGCGGATACGCTCTTCGACAGCGTCCGACACGTCGGTCCCGCGGTCGGCCTCGAGGACCGTCCGGAACGTCTCGCCGTCGCCGTAAGCGATGTTCTCCCGAATCGTCCCCGAGAACATGTACGGATCCTGTTCGACGACGCCGATCCGGTCCCGTAGCGTCTGGAGGTCGTACTCCCGGACGTCGACACCGTCGATTCGTACTGCGGTGTCCCCTCGAGTCTCGTGGTCGGCCCCGTCGTGGCGCCGGTCGTCCCAGCCGCTTTCGGTCAAGGAGTCGGCGTCGGTACCGGGTCCGGTCCCGGCGTCGGTATCGGCGTCGGCACCGCCGGAAGCAGGTCCGACGTCCACGTCAACCCCACCGTCCGCTCGCGGGTGGGTACTGTCGACGTCGTAGAAACGCGGCACCAGCTTCAACAGCGTCGACTTGCCGGAGCCGCTGGTCCCCGCGAATCCGACCGTTTCGCCGGACTCGACCTCGAGGTCGATGCCGTCGAGGATTCGTTCGCCGTCCTCGCTGTAGCTGAACGCGACGTCTTCGAACGTGACGTTCCCCTCGACCGTGTCGGGGGCGTCGGCGTCCGATGGCGACTGGATGTCCGCGTCGGTCGCCAGGATCCCGAAGACGCGCTCGGCGCTGGATTTGGCCTTCTGGTAGTTGTTCGCGGTCTTGCCGATCCGGGTCATCGGGCCGTCGAGTTCCCGGAGATACATGAAGAAGACGACGAACGTCCCGGCGGTCAGGCCGCCCGCGGTGACGACGGAGTAGCCGCCGGCGACGAGAATCGAGACGAACATCGCGCCGACGAGCAGGCGAAGCGACGCGAAGAACGCCTTCCGGACCGTGATGGCGCTGATCTTCTCGTCGCGATACCCCTTGCTCTGTTCCTCGACGCGGTGGTTCTCGACGTCGTAGCGATCGAAGGACTTCACAATCGCCGCGCCGCCAAGGTTGTTCGACAGCCGCGTGTTCAGGCGGGCGACGAGTTCGCGGATCCGCTTGTACTTCGGCTCGATCCAGACGATGAACTTCGCCGTCGCGAAGGCGATGATCGGCACCGGGAGCAAGACCAGCGCGCCCAGCCACGGAGCCGTGTAGAGCATGTACCCTCCGACCAGCGAGAAGATCATCACCGCCTCCGTGATCTGACGGATCTCGTTGTTGAAGAACTCCTCTAAGCGATTGACGTCGCTGTTCAGGATCGCCATCATCCCGCCGGTCTGGTGGTTGTTGAAAAAGGACAGGGACAGCCGCTGCATGTGGTCGTACGTGTCCAGGCGCAGGTCGTGTTGGATGTGCTGAGCGGTCGTCTGGAAGAAGTACCGCGACAGGTAGTGGGTAATCGCCTGGATGACGTAGGACGCCACCGTGAGCGCGCCCAGGTAGTACAGGAGGGAGAGGCGCTCGCCGGTCTGTTCGGCGGGCACCGGTTCCGTGGGGACGAGCCCCGTCGCCGCGAGCAACTGATCGACGCCGCCCGATTGCGTGATGACGAGGTCGATCGCGGCCGCGAGCATCAACGCCGGGAACAGCCGCGCGGCGCGGTTGATCATCGTCGAGACGAATCCGATGCACAGCGGCACCCAGTACGGAAGCGCGTAGTGGATCAACTTCGCCATCGGATTGCCGTCGATCTTCTCGCGAATCTCGTCGAAGCTGCCGTGGGGATTGGACCCAGCCATCGTGGTGATCTCGGCCTTCACGACTGGGCCGCAAAAGGCACACACAAGCGGAAACGATCGCATCATCTCGCCTGTGGCGAGCGTCAGGTTTCCTGAGTGCTCGCCTCCGTACGGACTGCCGTCCGTCGGTGCCGGCGCGACCGGAAGACTCCTCGCGGTCGCCCCGGGACACAGATCCAACTGACCATGTCAGCTCCCGAAGCGAGGATAGAGAAACAGCAAAACGGGCGAAGCCAACCGGTTCAGCGTATCACGGGAACGAACCCGACTCTTCGAACGAATTGGCAACGCGCCGTATCGCGACCACGTACGCCGCGGTCCGTGCGTTATCGAGATCGTGTTCGTCGATCGTTTCGACAAGCGCATCGAAGGCGTCGACGATAAGCTCCTCGAGTTCGTTGTTGACCTTCTCCTCGGTCCAGTAGAAGCGCTGGCGATTCTGAACCCACTCGAAGTAGCTGACCGTGACGCCGCCGGCGTTGGCGAGGATATCCGGAATCACGAAAACGTCTTTCTCCTCGAGAACCGCGTCGGCCTCGGGCGTCAGCGGTCCGTTTGCGGCCTCGGAGATGACGTCTGCCTCGACTTGCTCGGCGAGGTCGCCGTCGATGGCGTTCTCGAGGGCGGCGGGAATCAGGAGATCGACGTCCAGCGTCAGGACGTCCTCGTTCGTGAGTTCCGTCTCGCTCCCGTCGAAACCGACGACGCTGCCGGTCTCGTTCTTGTGATTTTTGACCGTAACCGGGTCGATGCCGTCGGCGTTGTAGACGCCGCCGCTCGAGTCGCTGACGGCGACGACGGTCGCCCCCATTTCGTCGATCAGCTTCGCGGCGATCCAGCCGGCGTTACCGTATCCCTGGACGGCGACGGTCGCGCCGTCGAGATCTTTGCCGAGGTAGTCGAACGCTTCCCGTGCGGTGATCACTGTCGACCGGCCGGTCGCTTCGACGCGACCCTCGCTGCCGCCGCTGGCGATGTTCTTCCCGGTGATGACGCCCGGTTCGGTCGTATTCTCGAGCGTTTCGTAGGTGTCTTTGATCCAGTTCATCTCCCGCTGGCCCGTGTTCACGTCGGGCGCGGGGATGTCGCGATCCTCACCGATCAGCGGCCGCAGTTCCGTCGCGAACGCACGCGTGACGCGCTCGAGTTCGGCTTCCGAATACTCGTTGGGGTCGATGATGATACCGCCTTTCCCGCCACCGTAGGGGATCCCGACAGTTGCACACTTGTAGACCATCCAGCCCGACAGCGCTTTCACTTCGTCGCGAGAGACTTGCGGGTGGTAGCGAATGCCGCCCTTGTAGGGACCCCGGTCGCCGTTGAACTGCGAACGGAAGGCTTTGAACCGCTCGAGTTCGCCGTCGTCCCGTTCGATCGTGAGGTTGGTCTCGAGGACCCGTTCCGGATACTTGAGCCGCTCGATCACGTCAGCACCGATGTCGAGGTGGGTTGCAGCCTCGTCGATCTGGGACTGTAGGCTTTCGAATGGGTTGGCTTCGCCAGACATTACGTATAGCTACCGAAGGAAACCGAAATAAGCGTGACGAATGCCCTACATAGTACATTAATCTCAATATAAGGTGTTCTGATGTGTTAATACAGTTACCGAACGTTACTCGCCGTTCCGTTCTCCGTCTGTTCTCCCGGCGCGCGAGCGGATCCGTTCGGCCTGCGCGATCAGCGGCGCATCGATCATTTCGCCGTCGACTTCGAAAACGCCCCGACCGTCGGCGTCGGCTTCCCGCTCGGCTTCGAGGACGCGTTCGGCCCACTCGAGTTCCTCGTCCGACGGCGTAAACGCCGCGTTGATCGGTTCGACCTGCGCGGGATGGATCGCCAGCTTCCCGTCGTAGCCGAGCTGGATCGAAAACTCGGTGTCCTCGTGCAGTTGCGTCTCGTCTCCGAAGTCCGTTACGAGGGTGTCGATGGCCGTACAGTCGTGTGCCGACGCCGCGAGGACGACCCGTTCGCGAGCGTAGAGCACCTCGAGGCCCTCGGCGGTGCGGGTCGCGCCGAGGTCCGCCGAGAGGTCTTCGGCCCCGAAGACGAGCGCGTCGGTCGCCGGGACGGCGGCGATTTCCGGCGCCGCGAGGACGCCGGCGGCGTTCTCGATGACCGCGAAGACGGGCAGCGAAACGTCGTACGTCGCGAGTTCGTCGACGAGGTCACGGACGTCGCTCGGCGAATCGACTTTCGGGAGCATCACGCTATCGAGCCGCAGAGGGTCGTCATCGTTGCTGTCGCTGCCGTTGCCGTTGTCGCTCTCTGCGGGCCCGAAGAGCGCCTCGAGATCCGCTGCTGCGGTCGATTGGGCTGCGTTGATGCGAACGCAAACCTCACAGTCCGGATCGAAATCGGGGTCGACGAGCACCTCGCGGACGGTTTGTCGGGCATCGGCCTTTCGCTTGGGAGCAACGGCGTCCTCGAGATCGAAAACGATGACGTCCGCCCCTGCGGCAGGTGCCTTCCGAAGCATTTCGGGTCGATCCCCCGGCGTGAACATGACGCTTCTGCGTCCCATACGCCGTGTCCGGGAGCCACGAGTAAAGGAGTACGCTTCTCAGCGCGCGTACAGCGTCGGTTCGATGTCGACGGACACCCCTCGTTCAGAGTGAAAAGTGGTTCGATACGCGTTGGCTGGTCCGGCGGGATCAGTGTGGCTGTGCTGGCATGGGTCTCCGAAATTGATCGGACGGGAATAGCGCGGTTATGCGGGCGGCAATCAGCAATATTGGGCTAAATCTGTTTGCTCCGATCCTCGCGTCGCCGACTGCGATCGGTACGACCACCTTCGACCAATTCGTGAATACGTGAGCGGAGAGACCCGTCGTTCAGAGTGAAACGGGGCGGTGAGGCCCCGCGATCTCAGCGGTTGAGTGTCGGTCACTCTGACAGCGGAGTGAGAGTCGACCGGAGCGAATCGGACGATACCTCCTGCGGGAAGCACTCGTTGCCGGAACGACGATACCCACACCCCTCGTTCAGAGTGAAAACGGGAGAAGGTATGGGAGCCCTCTCGAGCGAGGGCATGCTGTTCCGCACTTGTCTTGATAAACTGTCAAACACTCGGCTTTTGTGGTGTAGCAGCGGCACTAGCAGGAATTTGTTGCTTGTTCCGTAAAATATAATACTACTATACTAGGCTAGTGGTTCTAGAAAGAAGAAAGAAAGGATACTGAACTTACGGATACAGCACGAGCCACGTCGCTCGGTGATCAATTCAGTTCCTCGGATCGCTTTTCCGCAATGTCGCCGCTGCCACCGCTCTACTCGAATCCGAGTGGTCTCTTCTGGAATCCGACTCTCCCCTGCATCACCCCTCCCACCCGTGACCAGCCTTTCACTCTGAACGAGGGGTGCGGGGGTCGGCCACCGATCACCGCCGAAGCGACGGTACAGTCTGCATGCGGCAGAGATCGAACTCGAGAAGAGTCAGCCGAAACACTGCGTATCAAAACGTCTATCCAGCTATTATCAGTCTGAACTACCTTCCATAGATTTATTATGTGCGTCTTCGAGAACGGAGACATGGCTGAACAGGCTGGGGACCCGCTCTTCCAATCCCACGACCCCATTTTTAACCGGAAGGAACTCCTCCACGTCGGTCACGTCCCCGACGAAGACCGAATCGTCGGTCGGGACGACGAGATCGAATCCGTCGCCGCCGAAGTCGGTGCGATCACGCGAGGTGATCCGCCGAACAACGTGATGATCTACGGCAAGACCGGCACCGGAAAGAGCCTCATCTCTCGACACGTCGCCACGCGAGCACAGACCGCCGCGAAAAGCAACGATATCGACTGCGGGGTGCTCTACGTCGACTGCTCCGAAGCGAACACGGAGACCCGTGCGACGCGTCAGTTGGCGCTGAGCCTGAAAGAACAGACGGCCTTTCAGGGGAATATCCCGCTCCGCGGTGTCGGAACGATGGAGTACTACCAGCACATCTGGGGGATTCTCGAGGAGTGTTTCGACGCGATCATCGTCATTTTAGACGAGATCGACAAGCTGGATAACAGCAACATCCTGATGCAGCTTTCGCGAGCCCGCGAAGCCCAGAAGACGGACGCCTACATCGGCGTCATCGGCATCAGTAACAAGGTCAAGTATCGGGAGACCCTCGACGAGCGCATCGACAGCAGCTTCGGTCACCGAGAGCTGTTCTTTCACCCCTACGACGCCTCACAGCTTCGGGAGATCATGCGCAACCGCGAAGATGCGTTCCAGCGGGACGTCCTCGAGAACGGAACGATCGAGCTCTGTGCGGCGCTTGCCGCCAAGAAACACGGCGACGCCCGCAAGGCGATCGAGATCCTCAAGGAAGCCGGCGAACTCGCTCGCCGCGCGGGGTCGGAACACGTCTCCGAAAGCCACATCCAGCAGGCCCAGGAGGTCGCCGAGATCAACCGGATCGAAGAACTCACGAGCGGCGCGACCGTCCACGCGAAACTCGCCCTGTACGCGCTGGCGAGTCGGATCATCACCGGCGACCGCGAGACCCACAAGACGCGGGAGATCTACGAACGGTACGTCGGTATCTGCGAGATGGTCGCGACCGATCCGATCACCGAAAACGGGCTCTATCGACAGCTCAAAGAGCAGGCCTTCCTCGGGGTTATCGAATCCGAAAAGACCGGCGGCGGCCGTTCCCAGGGGAGTTACCTCCTGCACCGACTCGTCACCGATCCGAAACACATCATCAAAGCGGTTCGTCGGGACAGTTCGCTCGAGGAGCTTCCGACGTACGACCAACTCGCCGACTCCGGCAGCCAACCGAGAGACCGCGATGTCGATCTCTCCTCGTTTTCCTGAGGCCGGGGTTTCGCGAGGAAGGTACCTGAACTGACGGTGACTCCGACCGCGATTGTTGGTGTCTTTCGGCGCTTTCGTCCGGCCGCTCACCGACGAGTGGCTCCAGATCCGTTTCACTGGCTCTGCCGAACTATTTTTTAGGGTATTCTCGCGAGTATGAAACCGAATGCGAAGAAATATTCATTCTGGACCCGTGTGTTTATAATGGTCCCAACACGATCCGTACCGTGCGACCGAAAAGACCGACCTCCTCTCGCCGAGCCTACCTGACTACGCTCGGAATTGGTGTTTCCGCGGCTCTCGGTGGGTGTTTACGCTCATCCGAAGCGAATCGCAAACGCTGGTGGTTCGGAACCGACTTTCGGATCAGATCATCACCGACAGTAGTGGATGGAACGGTCTTCGTGGGCAGTTCGGATCGGTCGCTGTACGCACTGAACGCGAACGATGGCGAGGAGCAGTGGACGTTCGACACCGGCGATCAGATCTGGGCGTCTCCGAGAGTCGTAGATGACACCGTCTTCGTCGGGAGCGACAAACTGTACGCACTGGATGTCGAGGACGGCACGGAACGGTGGGCGTTCGATATCGGCAGTTGGTCGTTCTATTCGTCGCCGGCAGTGGCCAATGGGACCGTCTTCGTCGGCGGCACTGACCACTGTGTGTACGCGTTAAACGCCGAAGACGGCTCCGAACGCTGGGCGTTCGAAACCGGTAGCTGGGTCCGATCGTCGCCCGTGGTAGTTGACGGTACCGTCTACGTCGGGAGTCACGACAACCACGTCTACGCGGTAACTGCCGAAGAGGGCTCCGAACGCTGGGCGTTCGAAACCGGTAGCTGGGTCCAGTCGTCGCCCACGGTGGTAGACGGGACGGTCTTCGTCGGAAGCTGGGACCGGACTGTCTACGCCTTGGATGCGGCTACGGGGGTGGAAATCTGGACGGTTGAGACCGGAGGCGGTATCTGGTCGTCGCCGACGGTGGCCGATGGGACCGTTTTCATCGGCAGCGGAGAGTATCGTGAGCCCGAGGATACGACCCTGTACGCGCTGGATGCGGCTACGGGGGCGGAGATGTGGACGGTTGAGACCGATGCCGGAGTCTGGTCGTCGCCGACGGTAGTCGATAGCACAGCCATCGTCGGTAGCCTCGGCGGTCAAATCCACGCACTGGATCTGCAAGACGGCTCGGAACGGTGGGTCGCCAGAAACCTTGGGAAGATCGAATCATCGCCGACAGTGGTAGATGATACCCTCTTTGTCGGGAGCTATAACCACAACGTGTACGCACTGGATGCGAGTGTCAGTGGCTCGAGCGAGGACTCGCGGATCGAACACGGGACACTCGGACATCACGATGCGACTTGATCAGCAGTTCGACAAATCGGTCGATCGTGACTTCGAAAGGGTCACCGTTCAGTTACTGGCCTGCCACGGTGGTGACTCCCCAAGGATTTCAAAACGGAAACAAGGCGGATGCCCCGCCCCACCGTGGACGGGGATGAACAGCGCCGTTTCAGTCTGAACGAGGGGTGTGGGATGCGAGTCGTTTGCCCGGCGACTCGAAGCGTTCAGCCACGAAGTCGATTCTCGAAACCGACCCGACTACGGCCAGAGCCCGCGCGTCTCGTGTGCCTCAGCGATCCGCTCGAGGGCGACGATGTAGGTCGCGTCGCGCCAGGTTACGTCCCGCGCTTCGTACTCCGAGCGAACGGCGTTCCAGGCCCGGAGCATCTCGGTCTCGAGTTCCTCGTTGACGCGCTCGAGACGCCACTTGCGACGGTTGATGTCCTGGAGCCACTCGAAGTAACTGACCGTCACCCCGCCGGCGTTGGCGATGATGTCCGGAATGACGTTGATCCCGCGCTCTTCGAAGATCTGATCGGCGGCCGAGGTCGTCGGTCCGTTGGCGCCTTCGACGATCATCTCTGCATTGACGTTGTTGGCGTTTTCGGCGGTCAGAACGTTGCCGATCGCGGCCGGGATAAGCACATCGACGTCGAGTTCGAGGAGTTCCTCGTTCGTGAGCGACTGGGGCGCGTCGTAGCCCGAGACCATTCCCGGCGTCTCGTCGTGGTCTTCCACGTCGTTCGTATCGAGTCCGTCGGGGTCGTAGATCGCGCCGTTGACGTCCGAGACGGCGACGACGGAGGCACCGAGGTCGTCGAGGTAGCGAGCGGCGTTCGCGCCGACGCTGCCGAATCCCTGGACGGCGACAGTCGTGTCCTCGCGATCCCAGTCGTAGTAGTCGATCGCCTCTCGCGTGATGATGCCGACGCTCCGTCCGGGCGCTTCCTCGCGGCCGTAGGAGCCGCCGACGACGGGCGGCTTGCCGGTGACGACGCCGGGTTCGGTTTGGCCTTCCTGCATCGAGTAGGCGTCCATGAACCACGCCATCGTCTCGGGATCCGTACCCATATCCGGCGCGGGGATATCCTTCATCGGGCCGATCATCGGCCGCAGTTCCTCGGCAAAGCGACGGGTAAGGCGCTCTTTCTCCTTGTTGCTGAGCTCCTTCGGGTTGACGACGACACCCCCCTTCGCACCGCCGAAGGGGAGGTCCATCACGGCGCACTTCCAGGTCATCCACATCGACAGGCCGACGGACTCCTCCTCGGTGACGTCCGGATGGTAGCGGATTCCACCCTTGTACGGTCCACGGACGCCGTCGTGGTGGGCTCGATACCCCGTGAACATCTCCCGCGTTCCGTCGTCGCGCTCGAGGGGGATCGTCATGCGGTAGACGCTCGTCGGATGCCGAAGCCGTTCGACGATCCCGTCGTCGACGTCGAGGTGTGCGGCTGCGCGCTCGAGTTGGCGGCGGGCTGTCTCGACGGCACTCTCCTCTTCCGGTTCCGATTCCGATGTGGGTGGCGCTGATGTCATTGTAGTGGGTTGCCCAAAGCGGGGATCGTCGGTGCGTCTCTCGACGGCACCGCCCCAATAGCGAGTCACTTCGGGTACTGATGAAACGGATTTCCCAGCCGAAAGGATAACCCTTGCTAATTCGATTAGGTTCGTGCAATATTTGCATACTCGATCGAACCCGGATCCGCGCCGGTGCTTCGGACACCGCGGACAGAGTAACGGGACGTGGTTGAGGGTGAACCGTGCCGTTTCGGTGGGACGCAACTAGACTGAGGCGCTCGAGTGCGATAAGCGAGTCGGCGCGAACACGACGCTTTTGTGGTGGCCGGGCGATTCCGAACCAATGACCGAATCAACGGCTCCCGACGAGCACGACCGGAACCTCGAGTGGCTCTCACTGGACGGCGAATCGGTCCTCTGGGCTGGCGGGCCGGACCGGCGGACGATTGCGCCGACGGCGATTCTGCTCATCCTGCCGGTACTCGCACTCGGCGTCGTCCCGTTTAATACGATTGCCGGATTGGCTATCGCGGGTTTCCTGGGGCTGCTCACCGTGCCGGTCGTCGCCTGGGCCGTCCTCCGGGTTCGCAACACGGACTACGTCGTCACCTCCAGCGGGCTCTACGCGAAACACGGCGTCCTTTCGCGCGATGTCAAGCGAATCGACTTCGAGAAGGTTCAGAACACGTCCTACAGCCAGAGTGCGCTTGGGGCACGCTTTGGCTACGGTCACGTCGAGGTCAGTTCCGCCGGGGGCTCCGGCGTCGAGATGCGGTTCAACTCCGTCCCGAACCCCCGCGAAATCCAACAACTGATTAGCAGTCGCGTTTCTCGCGACCGGAACAGCGATCGGCCGACAACGCCGCCAGCGGAGCGATCGACCGACGAGATACTCGAGGAAATCCTCACGGAACTGCGAGCGATCCGATCCTCGCTGAAGGGTGAATCCGAGGGACGGAGGGAGGGAACTGTCCGCTCTCGAGCCGGATCCAAACCCGAACCCGGACTCGAATCCGAATCGCAATCTGGATCTCCGACCGGGTCTCAGTCGAATGCCTCCACGGACGAGGATGTCACCCTCGAGCACGAGTCACCAGACTGACGCTCGAGTGCACTCATACGGATGGCTGTGACTATGTACCGCCGACCACCAGGGACGGGGTCGGTGATCGGTGGTAATTGATTACAGTAAACCGTCTCAGATCGTCAGTGAGATCATGTAGAGATTGATGAAGACGGCAATCGTCCAGGGAATCGCGAGCCCTGCCGGAACGATCGGGCGATAGGCTTTAGGAAGCATGGGCCGACAGACCAGTCCGACGCCGATAGCGAGCGCCTTCAGTGCGAGCATCCCTGCCAGACCGTACCCTTCGATCGCACTGCGAGCGACGGGGTTGGATTCCGCCAGTCCGAGGTGAAGCCCGACGAACGTCGTGACGATGTCGCCAACGAGTGAGAGTCCCACAAGTACCCAACAAAACCGCTCGAGGGCGGCCGGCGTAATATCACCTGGTAACTGATAGCGCAGATGCGCGCTGTCCGAACTCATAGCCTCCCCACCGGAGTCGAACCGGTGACCACTGCGGTTGACCGTCGGGAATGCAGCACGTGACGGTTTCACCACTGGTGGTATTGTTATGGCAGGCGTAGCCGATCCACAGCGATCGTAAAACACCGGTAACGACCGTGAAACGGTCTGAAAAGGTCTCGGACGCGGTTCACTCGAGCGACAGCGTCCTTCAGCCCTCGTAGCGCGGACGGCCTCCTGTCTGTCGGTACCGGGACACCCACAGTTGCCGTAGTTGCACCAGTAACTCGGTATAGCAGTCCGTGTCAGTCAGCTGACCAACGAATCAGTCGCCCGGCTGGAGACCACGATTACGAGGGTGTAAGGAGTGGTTGACCACACCGTCTGTCCCGCGACCTGCGGTGGCCGGTTCCGCGCAGGCGGAACACTCACACCGGCGCAAAGAGCGAGCTGTTCGGGAGAACTGGACTGAGCGGCTCGAACGGGACCCTTCTCACGGCGTAATCCGTGCATACTGTCGACGGGTTCGCTTGACAGCGTCAGTAGCGGTGACGAACACCTGTACCAGTAGCGGTGACAAAGACCTGTATCAATAGCGTCGACGAACGCCTCAGTCACCGCCCCGAACACCACCAGCAACGGGCGTGACTACTACGGAGGCTACAGTAGCCACTGAAAGTCAACCCACACCTGATCGCACGACGGGGGCGCGGTTTGGAGTCCGAAGGGTGAGAACCGTGGACAGTGCGATCAGTGTCTATATAGCTCCAGTTGTTACTATAGGGAAGCGGTACGGCGAAGAGGAGAAAATGGTCCGGTCTCCGACCGCCACTGATCGTTCAGAGCTCGCCACGAGGGGATGAGGAGGATCGCGTGTCGTGGAGACGCGAACCGATCGGGAGTGAGTCGCTGCCTCCGTGGTCACCAACACGGAGACAGATAGTGGTCGACGGGCTCTCGACACCAACGCTTGCGTTCAGTCGTTCAGCTATTATATTGGGGCAGATATATCATCGCCGTTTCACGTCCGCTCGAGACTCGAACCGCCGGTGAGCCGTCCGGAGATGAACCTTTGATCACGGACCGCGCTACGGATCGCGCTCGTGTGATACACCGGAGCCGGCGCGGATATCGGACGGAGTACGAGCAGGGGCTGAACCGCGAGCAGCAATTGCAGGCACAATCGGTTTCGCCGCTTTCGGCGTCATACACGCTAGGTGAACGATGCCCGTGTACGTGAACATTAGCTTAGGCGTCACGGGGCGAACGCACAGCTGAGTTTCAGCACCGCGGTATGGAAGGCACACACACAGAGCATCTCGTCCACCGGATCGCGACACTTCGTGACCGGCTCGACGCAGGTATGGACCGTCGCGAATTTCTCCGGACCCTCGCTACCGGCGGCTACGCACTCGGCGTCGCCCAGTTTCTTGGGGTCGACGACTTCCTCGCAGCCGACGACGGCGAGGTGCCGATCGTCACTGCGTTCGTCAGATCCGATCCCGAGGATCCGTTGTCGCTCGAGGAGCGCACGCGATATGTCCCGGCGGAGTGGTACGCCGCGGTCGAGAAGGCGCTCGAAATAAACGAACTGTTGGCACAGCGGGCGTTTACGGGCTATCTCGGCAGCGCGGTCGTGCCCGGCTCGTACGAAAGCGGCTCCGCATCGATCTCCGTCGGCATCGACAGCGGGGCCGACTCGTTGCGAGAGACGTTCGACGGACTTCTCGACGGCGTGTCCTTCAATATCGAAACGATCGTCGATATCGAAGATCTGGAAGAAGGACCCGACGACTTCGATCCGCGGATCCTCGGGTCCATCTCGGGTGGCTCCGTTCCGGGCGGTGTCGCCTGTGAAACCTCCGGAAGTATTGCGACACTCGGACCCGTATTGTACGATCCCGACGGCGACCAGCAACTCTTCGTGACAGCCGAACACGCCTTCGAAGGTGGAGCCGAGCCGGACAGCGATCAGCTAAGTCTTCCGCTGCAAGAAGCGGACACCGTGGAGCTGGGAACGGTCGAGCACTCCCACCCTGTCGAGGACATCGTTACCGTCGCTCCCGGCGGGCAGATCGAGCCATCGACCGCGCTCGACACGCCGTCGCCGACTCGCGTCCGCGGTCAGCTCACCCGATACGGGCTCGCCGACCTCATCGCTCGCGGCGAAAACCTCGAGAAAGTCGGGGCCGTAACCGGACACACGACTGGGAAGATACAGGGAATCGACGCCGTCACCTGCTTTACTGACGATTTCTGCCGACGCGGGCAGATTCGTTGGGGCGGCGAGATGGATCTCACCGACGGCGACAGCGGCTCGGTCAGCTACTATGACGATCCGGTGGGTGCCGACGAGGACGTCCTCGTCGCGGGCTTCAACAACGCTCGAACCTGGTGGCCGGGACAGAGCTACGTCTGGGGCGTCGGTGCCTATCGAATGACCGAGATGTACGGCTATCACTTCTAACTGCACCGAACTGTAAACAGGCTTCACACCCACCTCCCTCCCAACACATCTCCACTAACTCATGGCAACCGATACCCACACCGGCTCCGATCGTTCCGACCAACCTGGGATCGTGAGATCCATCGCCCGACTTGTCGGTGATCTACTCATCCTCACCTGCTGGGTCGTCTTCTTGACGCTGATCTTTCTCGGGACCGGGTGGCCCCAGTGGGCGTTTTACCTGCTGTTGATACTCGGCGTCGGCCTGTACGTCACCTTCACGGCCGCGTGGCGTAGCGGATGAACGGGGACGAAGACGACGTCACGGTTCGTCCGGCAACCGCGTGTGCGCCCCGATCAGCGCACGATTGAGGTCGTAGCCGCTGATTTTCGCGCCTTCGTCGACGATAGATCGCCGTATGGTCGTCGATTCGAGGTCCGCCTCGGGGAAAACTACCGATCGTTCGACCTCGGCGTCGACGAGTGTGGCACCCGACATCACGTGGACGCCTTCGTGGATCTTGCTGCGTCGGATCGTCGTCGACTCGCTGACTCGCGACTCGCCATCGAGGTACCAGTCGACGGCGTCGAGGTAACTCGCCCGGGTGCCGATGTCGAACCACGCGTCCTCGAAGGTGAATGCGTAGGTCGGTTCCTGGTTCTGGAGCCACTGGACGAACCAGCCGGGTTCGTCCGGATCGTTTCCCATCTCGAGATACGACGAGAACAGCGACAGCGTCTCACGGGGGAACGCATAACAGCCGGCCGAGACGAGCGTACTCTCCGGTTCGGCCGGTTTCTCCTGAAAGCGAACGATCCGGTCGCCGTCTAGTTCGAGCACGCCGTAGGACGACGCCCGATCTGGCGAGTCAACGTCGTGAGCGGCGATCGTGGGCCCATCCACTCGGTCGGCGAACGCGAGGAAGTCCGCGACCTCGAAGTCGAACAGGTTATCGCCCGCGATCACCAGCAGGTCGTCGTCGATCCCCTCGCGGTCGATCAGTTGCTCGAGCGCAGCGACGACGCCGAACTTCTCGTCTTCGGCCTTCGTCTCCTCGACTGACAGGCGCGGCTTCTCGTAGGGACTGTCCGCGAGGTGGGCCTCGAAGTCTGGGGCGAACCGTTCGTTCGTACTGACGTAGACCTCGTCGATCCGGCTGACGTCCTCGAGTTCGGCGTAGATCCGATCGACGACGGTCGTCTCGCCCAGCGGGAGAAACATCTTCGGTCGATGCTTCGTGATCGGCCACAGTCGCGTCGCGTAGCCGCCGGCCAGAACGACGGCAGTGGTGGTTTCGCTCATGTCTATTCACGGGTTGTCGGCGAGTGCCCCGATCCCGACCAGGGATTCGCCGGCGAGCGCGCGGACGTACGCGCCGCCGGCGATCGAGACCTGTGAGAAGTCGTCCTCGTCGAACTCGTACAGTTCGATCACCCGGGCGGTGTCGCCGCCGCCGATGACCGAGAAACAGTCGGTGTCTGCGATCGCCGACAACACAGTGACGGTTCCATCGGCAAACCTGTCGTCCTCGAAGACGCCGAGAGCGCCTTTGACGAACACCGCGGCGGAATCAGCGGCGAGATCAGCGTACCGGTCGGCCGTCTCGGAGCCGACGTCGAGGAACGGCCGTTCCTTGCTCGTCCCCTCCAGCGACACCTCTGTGCGCTTACCGGCGTCATCCTCGTAGGCGAGATCAGTCGGGAGGAACAGCCGGTCACGGCTGGTCTCGAGGATGCGCTCGAGATCGGTCCGATGGTCCTCCCACTGATGATCGAAGAGTGCGGTCCCGGCAACGTCGTAGCCCACGTCGTGGCCGCCGGCCCGGAGGAAGAGTTCGCCGACGACGCCGCCGAGACAGAACCGATCGACGGTGTCGTCGAGCCGTTCGAGGATCGGGATGGTATCCTCGGCCTTCGTGCCTCCCAGCACCATCGTAACGGGGCCGTCGAACGTCCGTTCGCGGACGGCCCTGATCGCCGTGTACTCCTGTTCCATCACCCGGCCTGCGTAGGCGTCCATGACCTGCGGAAAACCGACAATCGAGGCGTGTGATCGGTGGGCGGCGGGGTAGGCGTCGCCGATGTAGGCGTCGAACTCCCGCGCGAGGGTTCGGACGAGGTCCGTCTCGGCTTTGACGTCGGGTTCCTCCTCGGGTAACTCGCCGTCGCACATGCGGACGTTCTCGAGAAGGATGACATCGCCCAACTCGAGGTCATCGATCGCCGCGAGCGCCTCGTCCCCGCAGGTGTCGGCGACGAATGCGACGGGGTGATCGAGGTGGTCGGCGAGAATGTCGGCGTGGCCCTCGAGCGAGACGAACGTCTCGCGGCCGGGCCGTCCCTGGTGGGCCAGCAGGGCGACCGCATGATCGTCCGCGAGCAGTTCCCGGATCGTCTCGGCGTGGCGGGCGAACCGCCTATCGTCCTGGACGGTTCCGTCCTCGACGGCCGCGTTGACGTCGATGCGGACCAGCAGCCGTCGACCGGACTCGAGATCATCGATCGTCTGAAACGTAGTCATGGTTGGTGATTAGTGCGTACGGGGTTTCCGCCCGTCAGTTGGCGACGGTTCGGCCGGCGTCGATGCTCTCCGATTCGCTCGCGACGTGTGTCGCGAGTTTAATCATCTGATTCGAGAAGCCGTACTCGTTGTCGTACCAGGCCAGCACTTTTACCGTGTCTCTGGCCGCGACCATCAGCGACTCGAGGTCGACGTACGAGGCGAACGGCAGCCCGACGATGTCCCGCGAGACGATTTCGTCGTCGGTGTAGCCGAGAACGCCGGCCAGCCTGTCGTCGGCTGCTGCCTGGATTGCGTCTATTACCTCCACGCGCTCGATGTCCTCCTCGATGTTGACAGTGATGTCGGTGACCGACCCGTTCGGGACCGGGACCCGCATCGCCATCCCCTCGAGTTTGCCCTCGAATTCGGGGAGCACGTCGCTGGTCGAACCGGCGGCACCGGTCGTCGTCGGAACGATGTTCTCGGCGGCGGCGCGGCCGCGCCGTCGCTTCTCCATGGGTCCGTCCACGAGCCCCTGACTGCCGGTGTAGGCGTGGACGGTCGTCAGGAATCCGGAGACGATCTCGAAATCCTCGTTGAGAACCTGGAGAACCGGCGCGACCGAGTTCGTCGTACAGGAAGCATTCGAGAGGACGTCGGCGCCGTCGTACTCCTGGTGGCTGACGCCGTAGACGAACATCGGGACCTCCGGTTCGCCCTTCGGCGGCGCCGAGATGATCACCTTGTTCGCGCCGGCCTCGAGATGCTGGCCAGCCTCGTCGCGAGTCCGGAACAAGCCCGTCGCTTCGAAGGCGACGTCGACGTCCAGTTCGTCCCACGGGAGTTCCGACGGCTCGCGCTCGGAGAACAACCGGAACTCCTGGTCGTCCACGAAGAGCGTGTCGCCGCGGCGAGAGACGCCGTCGAGCCGGCCGTGGACCGAGTCGTACGTGAGCAGATACTCCATGTCGTCGTCGTCCATCACGTCGTTGATCGCCACGATGTCGACGTCGTCGTGGGTCAGCGACGCACGGAGGAGACACCGTCCGACCCGTCCGAAGCCGTTGAGTCCGATGCGAAGCGTTTCGTCGGTTTCGGAGCCGTCGTTCGTGTTCCCGTTCATGGGGGTGGACTCCACCTTCGGCGGGTAAATTTGTTGGCCGAGCCGTCGGATATCGGGAGATACAAGGCTTCCAATTCGTTTTCGACCGGATCAACCCCCAACTGATACGAGCGTCGTCGTGGTCGTAGCGCGTAGACGATGCATCCCCCCTCTCTTTCGAACCGATCGATCGAGGCCTACGCCGCCGTGACGGAACGCGACCGTCTCGAGCGCCTCCGCTCGCTCGCCGACGCGCTCGCGGACGCCCGGATCCTCCATCTCAACTCGACCGCGACCGGCGGCGGAGTCGCGGAGTTGCTCCGATCGATCGTGCCGCTCTGCAACGACCTCGGCGTCGAAACCGACTGGCTCGTCATGGACGCCGACGATGACTTCTTCGAAGTCACGAAGGCGATGCACAACGGGCTCCAGGGAAACGCCGAGCCGCTGACCGAGGAGATGAGAGCGACCTATCGCGAGGTGACCGAGGCCAACGCGGCCGAGATCGAAGACGAGTACGACCTCGTGCTGGCTCACGATCCCCAGACGCTCGGCATGCTCGAGCGACTCGACGAACGGCTACCGGACGCACCGATCGTCTGGCGGTGCCACGTCGATCTCACCGACCCGGTCGACGACTATCTCGCGTTCGTCTCGGCGTACACCGATCCGATCGATCACGCGATCTTCAGCCGCTCGGCGTACGCGGCGGTCGACGCCCCGGCGACGAGCATCGTCTACCCGTCGATCGATCCGGTGACGGAAAAGAACCGATCGCTCGATGAGGGAGAACTGGCGACCGAACGGGACCACCTGGATCCGCTCTCGTTCGACGCGCCGGTGGTGACGCAGGTGTCCCGCTTCGACCCGTGGAAAGACCAGTTCGGGACGCTCAAGGCGTACCGAACCGCCAAGGAGGAGGTGCCGGAGCTACAGCTGGCGCTGGCCGGCGGGATGGCCGGCGACGATCCGGAGGGCCTGGAGCTGTACGAGCAGGTCGCCGACGAGGCTGTCGACGATCCGGACGTCCACGTCCTGACCGATCTTCCGGACGCGACGATAAACGCCCTCCAGCGGCTGTCAGACGTCGTCGTCCAGAAGTCCCTGCGCGAGGGGTTCGGTCTCGTCGTCTCGGAGGCACTCTGGAAGCGCACGCCGGTCGTCGGCTCGACGGTCGGTGGGATTCCGCTGCAGGTCGAGGACGGCCGGAACGGGTACCTCGTCGACCCGGACGACGCGCCAAGTACCGGCGACCGGATCGTCGACCTGCTCGAGGACGACGAGCGTCGTCGATCGTTCGGCGACAACGCCCGGGAACACGTCCGGGAACGGTTCTTGCTACCCCGACAGGTCGTCGACCTCCTCGAGATTTTCGTCACCGAACTGGCGCCTGAGCCTTGATACGGGCCCGTTCGCCGGTTTCGGCTCAGTCGGATCCTGCCAGCCGACCACCCCCACACAGTTATCCGCCGAGGCGGTGAAGCAATCCGGGACCCACCCATGAGCCGGTTCATCGAAGCGATACTGATACCGACCGACGGCAGCGACGGGGCGCTCGCCGGAGCCAAACGCGGGATCGCCCTCGCGTCGCGGATCGACGCCGACGTCCACGTGCTATCGGTCGTCGAATCCCGACTCCGTGCGGGGGAGTTCGACGAACTCGAGTTCCCGCCGCTCGAGGAGCGCGCCGAGAACGCGGTCGAGGAGATCGCCCGGCTAGCCGCGGACCACGACGAGGAAATAGCCGTTACGACGGCGACCAGGACGGGCACTCCGTTCCAGTCGATCAGAGAGTACGCCAGCCGACGCGAGATCGACGTTATCATCATGGGGACGAAAGGCCGAACGGGCCTCGACAGGGTGCTCCTCGGCAGCGTGACCGAGAACGTCCTTCGAACGGCACGGACCCCCGTCCTCGCGGTTCCGCCGAATGCCGACGAATCCGCGATCGGTGACGTCGCGTTCGAGCACCTGTTGTTGCCGACCGACGGTAGCGACGGTGCAACGATCGCGATGGAGTGGGGGATCGAACTGGCGGCCCGACTGGAATCGATGGTACACACGCTGTATTCGGTCGATCCAAGCCCCTTCACCGGGGCCCAGGAGCCCGACCAGATCCACGACGCGCTCGAGCGCCGGGGAGAGGAGGCGATCGAGACGGTACGGGACCGCGCCAGAGACGCCGGTGTCTCGATTTCCGGGTCGATCGCGAGCGGTGCTCCTGCGTCCGTAATTATGACGTACGCGACCGAACATGACGTCGATCTGATCGTCATGGGGACCCACGGCCGGACGGGGATCGGCCAGTGGTTCCTCGGGAGCGTGACCGAAAACGTCGTCCGCCAGGCCGAGGTGCCGGTGCTTTGCGTGCCGGTTAGCGCCGAGTCGCCGTGACGACGCTCGCCGGAGATCACCGTCGGTCCCGTGACGTACTACCGATCGGTCGCGACGGCGAGTTCCAGAACGAAACTCGAGGAGGAGACGATGTCGCCGATGCCGACCGTCCCCGCCGGCTCGTCGACGACGCGATTCGGACAGGCGGCGGCCGAGGGCGTCGCGAGTACGCCCTCCTCGGCCGTCTTGCCGAGGTGCTCCGCGAGCAGTTCGATCGCCTCTCGCCCCATCTCCGAGGGCTCGTACTCGAGACCGGTCTCGAGGTCTTCAGGTTCCGAGATGTGTCCCAGCGCCGCCTTCGTCGCGGCGTTGACGGCGGAAAACTCGAGGCCCCGTCGGAGCGCCTCCGGCGAGTGGTACGACTCCATCACGGCGAGGTGGTACTCCATCGCGTGTAACTGCAGACAGTCGACGCCGAGTTCCTCGCGAACCGCCTCGAGCATCCGGTAGTGGTCGAGGATCTCCTCGGGTTCGAACGGCGTCGCTTCCGACGGCGGCTCCTCGACGACGTCGATACCCGCGTCGTCGTGCAGCATCGTCAACTCGTGGGTATCGGCGCCGACGACGTTCGCCTCCGGCAGGATCCACTCGTACATACTCTCCCTGAGGTCGTCGTCGTGGGTGACGGCGTACTCGACATGGACGTCGACGTCGTTCCCCGACCGGAGTCGACGGAGGACGTCGCGTGCGTGTTTGTGAGTCTCCTCGTACCCCTCTTCGACGTGATCGGGCGTAAGATTGTGATAGCCTGCCAGGAGCGCGCCGTCGACGGCTTCGCCGACCTGATCGATCGCCTCGTCGAGTGCTCCCGCGGAGAGGTCGAACTCCGGCGGTCTCGAGGCGGCGATGAACCGGGTGCCTTCGGTCGCCGTTACGCCGAACAGTTCGTCCCCCTCTCTGAATTCGAACACCCAGTTGATCTTCGTTCGGTCCGTGTTGACGGCCTCGGTGAGAGGCGTATAGCTCACCTGACCGTCCTCGACGGTCGGATACCGCACCTCCTCGGGGTGTTCGAACATCGAAAGCTGTCGGTCAGAGATCAGGTACGTGTAGGTGATCGGCGCGGTTCCAAGCGCAGTGAGCAGGTTCGTCATGATCCCTGCTTGCCCGCCCATCTGCTGGTTGTCGGGCGCTAACTCCGCCTCGAGCGTCGCGGCGAACGCGTCGGTCATCGCGATCTCGTCACCTCGGCCGGCAGCCATCGTGTGTGCGATCGCCGCCGCGAGTTCTCGTTTCGAGGTCAACGGGCTCGAGAGCTGTTCGGAGCCGGGATCTGACGGGCGCTCGAGAAACGACTCGAGTTCCTCGTCGACCCGAACGATCGCGTCGACGTTCGCGTTGTAGGCGACGAACACAGGCAATTCCTCGAGGGCGGTGACGTCCGCTTCCAGTTGGGCGTGGGCGTCCTGCATGGCACGGCTCTCTCCCAGACGTAGCGGGTTAATCCTGGGGTGCTCGTGCCGTCCGTCGTTTCCTCGCTCGCCCCCTGCGAACTTATTGTCGTCCGCGTAGTCCGAGTGACAGGTCTATGTCACGAGAGACGTTCGCCCGGTGGTTGGAGGAGTTGAGCGGCGACGATACGGACGCAGTCGGCGGCAAGAGTGCGAATCTCGGCGAACTCGCTGACCTCGACGTGCCCGTGCTGCCGGGGTTCACGACGACCGCATCGGCCTACGACTACTACGTCGACGAGACCGGGATCCACGCGGAGATCGAGTCGCAACTCGAGGGGCTGGACGTCGACGACGTCGCAGATCTCCAGCGACGCGGAGAGCAGATCAGGCGCACGATTTCGGAGGCGTCGATGCCGCCGGAACTCGAGTCGGCGATCCGCGATCGATACGCCGAACTGGGCGACGAACTCGGGATCGACGATCCGGAGGTCGCCGTCAGAAGTTCGGCGACCGCGGAGGACCTCCCCGAAGCGTCGTTCGCGGGCCAGCAGGAAACGTTCCTGAACGTCGCCGGCGAGACGGAGCTCCTCGAGTCGATCAAACACTGTTTCGCGTCGCTGTTTACCGACCGTGCGATCGTCTACCGCGAGAACAACGACTTCGACCACTTCGACGTCAAACTGGCCTGTGCCGTCCAGAAGATGGGTCGGGCGGATCTGGCCTCGTCGGGCGTCCTGTTCACGCTCGATCCCGATACGGGATTCGACGAGGTCGTCACGATCGAGGCCGCCTTCGGCTTCGGGGAGCCGATCGTCAAGGGCATCGTCGACCCAGACCGGTACGTCGTCTTCAAGCCGACGAGCGGCATCGTCGAGAAGGAATGCGGCGGGAAGTCCCAGCGGATGGTTCGACGGAACGGCGGGACCAAACTCGAGTCGGTGCCGGAAGAACAGCGTGAAGCGTTCGCGATCTCGGACGACCGAATCCGAGAGCTGGCACGGTACGCAACCCGGATCGAGGAGCACTTCGGAACGCCACAGGATATCGAGTGGCTCGTCGACGGCGACCTCGACGAGTTATTCATCGTCCAGGCCAGACCCGAGACGGTCCACGGGGCAGCCGAGGGGAACCTCCTCCGGACGTACCGTCTCGAGGTCGAGGAGCCCGGCGAACCGCTGCTTGAGGGCGTCGCGATCGGGAACGCGATCGCCGGCGGGACCGTCCGCGTTCTCGAGGACCACCGGGGGATGGATCTCGTCGAGGACGGCGACGTGCTCGTCACGGAGATGACCGACCCCGACTGGGTGCCCGTGATGAAGCGAGCGAGCGCCATCGTCACCGACAGAGGGGGCAAAACCTCCCACGCCGCGATCGTCGCTCGAGAACTGGGCGTTCCCGCCGTCGTTCGCACTGGCTTGGCAACCGACTCGTTGTCCAGCGGCGACGCCGTGACGGTCGACTGTTCGACCGATACCGGCCGCATCTACCGGGGAGACCTCGAGTACGAGGTCACCGAAGAGGTCGTCGATGACCTCCCCGAAACCGACACTGACGTCAGGCTGATCCTCGGTGATCCCGATCGAGCGTTCGCGCTCGCGAGCCTCCCTGTCGACGGCGTCGGCCTGGCGCGCGAGGAGTTCATCGTTACCTCTCACATTGGCTCTCATCCCCTCGAGTTGCTCGGGCGCGGCGAGGAAGACCGGTTCATCGAAGCCCTCCGGACAGGGGTCGCGAAGATCGGCACCGCATTCTACCCCGACGAGGTCGTCTTCCGGCTCAGCGATTTTAAAACGGACGAGTACCGCAACCTCGAGGGCGGCTGGAAGTACGAACCCGACGAGGCAAACCCGATGCTCGGCTGGCGCGGGGCCTCCCGGTACTACGACGAGGCGTTCCGGGAGGCGTTTCGCCTCGAGTGCGAGGCGCTCCGCCAGGTCCGCCAGGAGGTGGGGCTGGACAACGTCATCGTGATGGTCCCGTTCTGTCGGACACCTGAGGAAGGCGAGCGCGTCCTCGAGTTGATGGACGAGTACGGCCTCTCGAGCGACGAGATGGACGTCTACGTGATGGCTGAACTGCCCTCGAACATCGTGCTCGCGGATCGGTTTGCGGCCCTGTTCGATGGTTTTTCGATCGGGTCGAACGATCTCACGCAACTGACCCTCGGCGTCGATCGGAACTCGGAGCGACTCGCCTCGTTGTTCGACGAGACCGACGAGGCAGTGATGCGCTCGATAACGTCCCTGATCGAGGAGGCCCACCGCCAGGATCTCCCAGTCGGTATCTGCGGCGACGCACCCTCGACCATCCCGGAGTACAGCGAGTTTCTTCTCGAAGCGGGGATCGATTCGATCTCCGTCTCGCCGGACGTCGCCATCGAAACGATGCTAACCGTCGCGGAGCTCGAGCGGGAGGAGTGATGAACGAATCAACCGTTCGCGTCGGCGTCCTGAGTTTTCACGACAGCAAGGAATCGAAAGTGATCTGTAACGCCGTCGAGGCTCTCGGCCACGAACCCGTCTGGCTCCGTGAAAAGAACGCCCTCGTTCGATTCACCGGCGAGGGATTCGTCCTGGAACCCGACGTCGACGTGGTGATCAACCGGTTGCTGCTGTCGACGACCAAACAGCCGGCCGAAGCGGCCGGATTCGCCAACGCGATCGCTCGCTTTCGGCCGATCGTCAACCACCCCGACGCCGCGGCGCTCGCCTCGCACAAGATCGCAGCGGGTGCGGCGTTGGTTGCAAACGACGTCCCGGTTCCCGAGACGGCGCTCGCGCTCGGATCTGAACCGCTCGCACGCGTTCGGCCCGAGTTCGGCGAGGAACACGTCTACAAGACGGTCGTCGGAACCCACGGTGGCGTGGCCTGGAAAGTCGACCGGTCGAGCCTGCTCACCGGGAGCGTCGGATCACGCCGAGCGTTCCTCCAGGAACTGGTCGCGACCGAGAGCGAACGACCGCGAGACCTGCGGATCTACGTAGTCGACGGCGATGTCGCGGGCGCGATGTACCGCTACGCGGCCGACGAGGAGTGGCGAACCAACGTCGCCCGCGGCGGCGCCGTCGAGGACGTCACGGATTCGCTGCCCGAAACCGTCGCCGAGATAGCTATACGGGCGACGGCCGCTGTCGGGCTGGACTGTGCGGGCGTCGACCTCATCGAGGGCGAGGAGGGCTGGTTCGTCCTCGAGGTCAACCCGACGGCCGGTTTCAAGGGGCTTTTCCGGGCGACAGGGCGGAGCCCGGCTCCAGACATCGCAGCGCTCGCGATCGAGCGCGCCGGCGGTTCGATCGACGCGGACCGAGTCGCTACGCTGCGGAAAACACTAGACGACTCGGTTCCGTTCTGCGTTCCGAAACCCGGACTCTCGATCGAGGACGAGGCGCCGACCGTCGGACTCACCGAACGCGTCATCGTCAGCGGAACGACGAACACGAAAGCGGTGGTCGGACGCGCCGATACGGGACGCTCGCGGACGCGGATCGACCTGCAACTCGCCGCCGCCATCGGCGCCGGCCCCATCCGGGTTGACGACTCGGCGCCCGACCGGGACGATACGGCAAAGCGACACCCCATCGTCGACGTCGTCGTCGGGATCGCCGGTACCGAACGGACCGTCGACGCCATGGTCGAAGACCGATCGACGGCGGCGCATTCGCTCTTGCTCGGCCGGGACGTCCTGGAGGGGTTCCGAATCGACATCAGCAGCACGTACGACGCGGGAGTCGGCGACGAAAACGACGAACGGATCGAGGAGTAGTCTCCAGATGCAGAGCGTGAGGTGCAGTTTACTCGAGGACGTCCTCGAGACGATCGATCAACTCGGCGTTCCCGACGTGCAGTGGGACCCTGTCGTGGAGGTCGGTCGGCTCCACCTCGAGGATCGACTGACTCCCGTCGGAGGAGCGACCGCCAGCTGCCTCGATGAGGTACGCGATCGGGTTCCCCTCGAACTGCAGGCGGAGTTTTCCGCGGGGACTGTCCTCGAGTGCCGGGTAGGCGAAGATCCCTCCGTAAGTCAGCACCTGGTTGACGTCGCCGATCATCGCGCCGCCGTAACGGAGCTTGTTGCTCGAGTCGGATTCGATCTCGCGGGCGAACTCGCGGAAGTCCGCGGGCCAGTCGGGGACCCGGCCGCCGAAGCCGTAAACCAGCGGATCGTCGGGGAGGGTGACGTCTTCCTCGACGACAGAGGGTTCGCCGCCGGTGAGTTCGTACTTCGTGACCGTTCCGTCCCGGGCGTAGGCCATCGTCGTGATCGGTCCGTAGAGGATCCAGCCGGAAGCGACCAGCGCGGATCCTGGGGCGGGAAGCGGCTCGTCGTAAATCCCGAACACCGTCCCCATCGTGTTGTTCGATTTGAGATTCGACGAGCCGTCGAGGGGGTCGACGGCGACGCAGTAGGCCTCGTCCTCGCAGTCGATGATCTCGGAGCGCTCCTCGCTTGCGTACTGGGCGACGCCGTCGATCGACGTCAGCCGCTCGGCGAGCAGTTCGTCGGCCCAGATATCCGCTTCGGCCTGGGTCTCGCCGCTCGGGTTTTCCACGTCGGCCTTCCCGCGGCGACCGACCAGCCCCTGCCGGATCTCGATCGCGGAGCGGGCGATCGTCGCGACGACGTCGTCGACCGTATCGGTCCCGGACATCCCTACTCAGTCGCCTCGAGTGCGGCGTCGGCCGTCTCCTCCTCGTAGATGACCTGCTCGAGGGCGTCGAGGATGCGAGTGGGGTTCTCGCGCTGCCAGACGTTACGACCGACGGCGAGTCCTTTCGCGCCCGCGTTGACGGCGGCTTCGACCGTCGAGAGGAACTCGTAGTCGGAGGTCTTCGAACCGCCGCTCATCACGACCTTCATGTCGCCCGCGGCCTTGCAGGCGTGTTCCATCGCCTCGGAGCTGCCCGGGTATTTGACCTTCGCGATGTCAGCACCCAGCTCGAGGCCGAGGCGGGTCGCGTAGGAGATGGTCTCCGGCTTGGTATCGTTTTTGAGCCCCTGACCGCGCGGGTACGACCACATGACGACGGGGAGGTCGTGCTCGCGGGCGTCCTCCTGAATGTCGCGGAACTCTTCTGCCATTTCGACCTCGTGGTTCGAGCCGCCGTAGAGGGTGAAGCCGACGGCGTCGGCGCCGAGTTCGGCCGCGTAGTCGACCGAACAGTTGACCGCCGAGTCGTACTCGCCCATCCAGAGGTTCGAGGTTCCGTTGACCTTCAACAGGAGGTTGACGTCGTCCTCGTAGCTGGGGTAGTACCCCTCCGCGATCCCCTTCTGGACGGCCATGCAGGTGACTGCGTCGTGGGTCGCCGTCTCGAAGACCGTCGACGGATCGAGTTTCTCCGGTACCTCCTCGAAGTCGACCGGCCCGTGTTCCAGGCCGTGGTCCATTGCGAGAATCAGTGACTTGCCGTCGCGAACGATCGGAGAGTCGTCGATCGGAATCATCTGCTAGACGGTGCACTAGGCCGCTATATATCTCTGATGGTCCGAGTTATCGAAATTACGTACTACAGTAGTAAGTAAGGTCGATATGGATGTCCTTCGGAGTGACGAACCGGCGAGAAACGGACTCGAATCGGCTCGAGTTCAGGCCGGTAAGAACAGGCGAACAAGGCGGACGCTGGATCAGTCCAGCAGTTCCCGTGCGTTGTGTCGCCACGTCCGAACGTGCAACACGTTTAGGTCGAGAACCGAGGCCACTTCGAACGCGCTGATCGTCGCCAACCGTTCCGCCGATCGGATGCCGGCCTCGGCCAGCTCGTCGGCGTCGTCGGGCCCGACGCCGGTCACCGCGGTTACGGGCGTCGGCTTCGGCCACGGTCGCTCGGACGGTTTCTCCCGGCCGACCGCCGCGACCGGGGACGTTTCGTACTCGAACGCTTGCCAGTCTTCGTCCGCGCTGACGGCGATCCACTCCCGTTCGGCGGCCCCGAGTCCGCGAACCTCGTCCGACCGACGGTCCAGGTCCCCGTCGCCGCCGGTCTCGAACGACCACGGTAGCGAGAACCGCCGCCGAAGCGTCCCCGCGGCCGCTTCGTCGAGTCCCGCATCCAACAACATCCGATAGGAGTACTCCTTTTCCGGAACCGCGTCGGGTTCGATACCGACCGCTTCCAGGGCCGTCCGTTCGTCGGCCTCGAGTCGCGAACGATTGTCGACGGCGGTCTCGTTGCCGTCGTCAGCCGCCTCGATCATCTCTCGTTCGTCGAACGCGAGTTCGATACTGCCGTCGGGTTCTGGGCCAGTGTCGGCGTCGGTATCAGGGTCGAGGTCGGTGGCATCGACGGCAGCAGGGTCGACGTCGAGAGCGACCGAAATTCCGATTCCGAGGTCGACGGTTTCGGCACTTTCGTTGTCGCTTCCCGCTTCCGTATTCCGCTTCCTGACGACGTTGTTCTTGCTCACGCGACCCACCGGTTATCAGTAGCTCACACTGTCTTGCCTTGAAGGTTGTCCTCAGGGTGGAACTACAGCGCGTCGACTCGAGCGAGCGCGCCTTCGAAACCGCTGGCTACGCCCCTAGTCGCCGGCCGATTCTGAGGCCGTCGAGCCCGCGAAGTGCATCGTTGAGCGATCCGGTACCGAAATCGGCCGATTATTTCAGCTCACCAAAGCCTATTTGTGATATACGTTTGTACAACGAAACAATGCGGCCCGCCCGACTCCCACTCGCCGTCCTCTGTTGTACCCTCCTCGCGCTGGCCGGCGTCGCCGTCGTCGTCGGCGCACCCCCGCCGACGTCCCTCTGTGGCGTCTGTGGCCCCGGAGTCGTCGACGACTCCGAAATCGACGGGTCGACCGGACCCGGCACGCTCGACATCTACGTCGACGAAACCGGCGACTCGCTCTGGAGCGCCCGCGTTCCCGTCACCGATTCGACCGCCGATCGCTACGGGGCCAACGAGACCGCACTCGAGTCCGCAGTCGACGACGCCTGGGTAACACCGCATGCGGCCGGCGGCGACGTTCGAACCGTGGCGTCGACCGTAGATGACGGGGCCGTTGTCGTGAACTACACCGTCAACGACGTCGCCCGGCCGGGCGTCGGCGACGCCTGGCTCGTCGATTACTTCGCGGACGTCGCGTCGAACACCCGCTACTCGGTGACCGCCGAGCGGGTGACGATCCACGCACCCGACGGAACGGTCGTCACGAACGATCCCGCCCACGCCAGCGTCGACGGGAACACCGCGACGTGGACGCGAGACGACGGGTCCGCGTCGGGCGGTGATTTCAGTCGGCAAACGTACGTCACCTACGGCGAAGACAGCGTCCGCGGCGCCGCAAGCGGCTACGCGACGATCGGTCTCGAACGCGGCCCGCCCGCGCTGGAACGGGGCGTTCTCGGCGGCCTCCTTCCCGGAACGCTGCTCGTGCTCGCGGGAGTCGCGGTCGGTCGCTACGACCCGGGTCGCGAGACGCTTTCTCCGGCGACCCTCGAGCGGCTGTTCGTCGCGGTCGGAACGCTCGGTGCGGTCGGACTCCTCGCCCTGAGCGTAGCGGCGACCGGTCGACCGCTCAGTCCCGGACTCGGCGCGCTGAGCGCACTCGGCATCGGGTACGCTTCGATCGGCATTGCGGCTCGGCGGAGCACCTACCGACATACCACTCGCGGATTGGCCGGCATCGCGGGGCTCGTGACGCTGGGAACCGGCGTGTTGCTGTGGATCTTCGGCGGAGCAGTGGCCGTCATCGCGCTCCCCTTCGCACTGGCTACCGCGTGCTTCTTGCCGCTCGGGCGCGTTTCGACGAACCGTTCGAAGCCCGCCTTTGCGGCGCTCTTCGCAGTGCTCCCAGCGCTCGCACTGATCGCCGGGGCCGTCTCCCTGGCGTTTCTCGTCTCACCGGCGGGGCTCGGCGTGATTCTCTACTGGCTCCTGTTGGCGTTCTGGGGCGTCCTCATCGTCGCGTTCGGTTATCCGCTCGGCCTCATGGGCCGTCGGCTCGCCGAGGCGGAGACGCCGGCAGAACCGTGATCGTGTCGATACGAAACGAATCGTCCGCGAACGCCCGACAGTACCCACTACGTCGACGGAATATTTTCTTCCGAATCGACGCTCACTCGGTCGTGAATATGGCCCTCGCGAGCGGTCAGATGCTTCGGCGTTCGATCGTTTGCTACCGCCAGTACCTCCGCGACGATACTGTGGGCGATCTGGTAGGGAGAGCCGCCGCCGAGATCCAGCCCGATCGGCGTGTACAGCCTCGAGAGCGTCTCGTCGTCGAACGATCGGCCTTCCTCTGTAAACTCCTCGAGCATCTCTTCGAAGCGCTCTCGAGGCCCCATCAAGCCGACGTAGGGGACCCCGGAATCCAGTAACTGCTCGACGGCTAACCGATCGTCGATGAAGTTGTGGGTCATCACGACCGCGTAGGTTCGGTCGTCGAGATCGATCGCCTCGTCGACGGCTGCCGGAGCGGTGGTCGTCGTCGCGTCGGCGTCCGGAAACCGATCCGCGAGATCGACGCTCCCCCGAAAGCCGACGACGGTGACGCGGAAATCGTTTTTCGCGGCCAGTTCGGTAACCGGCCCCACGTCGTGACCGGAGCCGAAGACGACCAGTTCGTCGGGGGCCGCGAGACCGTCGATGAACACCGTGAGCCGTTCTCCGCGGTGGGTGATCTCGACGACATCGGCCCGTCCGCGCTCCGCGAGGTCCGCCGCGGGCTCGGCGAGCGTCTCCGGCCAGTCCGTCGCTGGTTCGCCGGCCGGCGTTTCGAGAGCCGCCGCGGTCGGCCGGTAGTACACCCGGTCGCCGCGCCGGAACGAGTCGCCGTCTCCTTCGAGTACGGTGAGCACGGCGACGTCTCGCCCGTCGACGACGGCTTCGACGGCGGGACGGTAGGCGTCGGTCAACGGCTCGAGCAGGACGTCGATAACGCCGTTGCAGCCGACGCCGAGTCCCCAGACGTCGTCTTCGTCCTCCATCAGGTCGTAAGTGACCAGCTTCGGTCGGCCGCGCTCGCGAACCGACTGGGCTTCCGCAAGCAATTCGTCCTCGAGACAGCCGGCCGTAATGCTGCCGACGCCGTCGCCGGCTTCGTCGAGGAGCATCTTCGCGCCCGGCCGCCGGTACGCGTTCCCCTCGACGTCGACGATCGTCGCGAGGACGTCCGTGCCGTCCGCGTCGAGTCGTTCGTGAATGCGCTGTACAACCTCGGTCTCCGGTACGCTCCAGTTGCTTTGTGTCATTGATCGTGTTCTGTTTCGGTGTCGCTCAGTTGGTTCGTGTCACTGGTCGGCTTCGGTTTCGGTATCGTTCGGTTGCTCATCGGACTCTCCGTCTCGATCCGATCGGTCGGTTCTCCGTCGTTGCATACCCCGTTCGAGACCCGCGGCCTCGTCGACCATCGTGTACACCTTCCGAACGCCCGCGTCGTGCAGATCGGTTCCACACGCGCCGGCCCGAACGGCCTCGCGAACGCCTTCGGGATCGGTCACCGCGGCCCCGGCGAGCACGTCCACGCCGGCGTCGAACGTCGGTTCGGGGAGCACGGAGGCCGTCGCGCCGATCAGGACAACCGTCGCCGTCGCCGGTGCGGCCTCGAGATACCGCTCGAGGCCGCCGTAGACGAACGTTGAGCCGGTGATGAAGACGACGTCCGCGTCGGCCATCGCCGCGGTCGCTTCCGACGGCCGGAACGTCGTGACGCGGACCCCGTCGGGTGCCGACACGGCCCCGACGTCGCGGCGTTCGATAACGCGGACGTCGACGTCCGAGAATTTCCGAAACGCGGGTCTGAAAACGCCGACCGTCGCGATCGTATCGACGCTCGGCTCCACTAGCGCCATCGGATCACCTTCGCTCCAGTCGATGAACGGCGCCGACAGCGCGTTGACTGTCGCGACGCCCAGCGCGGTCTCGAGTGCGGTGGCGTCTCCGTTGTCGGTTCCGTCCGCACCTTCGCCTCCGTCTTCGTTCCCACTCGAACCGTCACCCTCGTCGAAATCAGTGAACGTGTCTCCGGGACCGCAACTCGCCCACCGAAGGAGCGTCTCGAGGTCCGTCTCCGCTACCGACGCCGAATCCCCGGGCGGCCGGTGGGCGAGGCCGGACGCCCGCGTCCGTTCTTCGGAACCCGCCGTTTCAGCGCCGACCCGAGACGCCCCGCTCACGCCCGACAGTTCGACCATAACCACCGAGTCGCCGATCGTGACGCGTTCCACTGCGGCGTGCTCGAGAGCCCCGACGGAACGGAGGCGGTCGACGACGGCCGGAAGGATCGGGTCGATCATTCCCGACCACCGCCGTCGGACCGCTGTGAATCGGGACCGTCTTCGGCCCGGACGCGGCGCGGATCGTGTTCGTAGCCGACGGGGCCGTCCACGCCGTATCGCTCGAGCTGTCGGGCCGCCTCGGCCAGATCGGTCGGTGCTGCGAAGCCGAACAGCCCGTCGACGTAGGGAAGCGCCGTCGCCATCCCTCGAGAGCGGGGTTCGTACGCCGGCGACACCGCGAGCGGGTTGAGCCAGATGATCGCGTCGGCTCGGCCGGCGAGCCAGGTGATGCCGTCCTCCAGCGTGTCCTGATCGCCGACGTCGAGCCCGTCGCTGACGATGACGACGACGGTGCGTCGGTCCACGGCGTGGGGGTAGTCCCGCCGGAGCGTGTCGAACGCGCCGCCGATCTGCGTGCCGCCGCCCCACTGGATTTCGGCGTCGCGCAGCGCGCGGGCCGGATCGCCGTCCGCTCGATCGAACTGTTCGGTCGCCTCGACGAGGTCCGTGTCGAACAGGAACACGGACCCCCTTCGTGCGGCGTTCTGGACCCGTTCGGCGACGGCGAGCAGCGTTTCGCGGTCGATCGTGTCGAGGACGGAGCCGCTGACGTCGAGCAACAGACAGCAGCGGAGTTCGCTCGGAACGGCTTCGCGGGTCGGGAGATCCATCGCCGTTCCGCCCGTGCCCAGACTGGCCCGGAGCGCTCGCCGGGCGTCGATTCGGTCGCCAGCGACGGCGAGACGGCTGCGCCGGCCGGCTATCGTCGACAGCGCATCAACGAATCGATCGACTGCGCCGGCCTCGGTCTCGGCTAACGTCACGTCGGCGGCTGCGACGGGTTCGCGCCTCCCGACCGCGCTGTACAGCCGCGCGTCGTCGTCGCCGTCGGCGTCCGGACGCTCGCCGGTCGCGTGCTTGCGCCCGGTCGCGAGACGAACGTCGCTGTCGGCGGTTTCGGGCCCGTCCTCGGAGTCGGGAGACGGGAGCTCGGCGTCGGAGAGCGGGTCCGATCCCGAAAGCTGTGCCGCGGGCGAATCGGCCGCGTCGGTCTCCGTTCCGTCGGGCGACGGCGAGTCGTCGTGCGTCGAGATCCGGTCGATTCCGGTCCGCAGGCGGTGCCAGAACGTCGGGAACTCCGCCTCGAACGCGTCGCGGTCGCCCGATCCGGTGAGCAGCGACGCTCGGAGCGCGTCGGCCACGTGATCCCGGTCGTCGAAGCCGACGACCGCGAGCGCCCGCGCCCCCTCGAGCGCGCCGGAGGCCGGGACGCTCGCCCCCTCCTGGCGGAGCCGACCGACGAAGCGAACGAGCTCCGTCAGGACGTGCTTGCGCGCGGCCTCGAAGTCCGGCGTGGCGTGGCCGTGGCGTTCGGTTGGACGGTCGAGGCCGTCGTAGTCATCGGTGGCGTCGCTCTCAGCGTCGATTCGATCGGACTCCGCGGCAGTTTCGGACGGGTTCGGATCCGGGCTCATGTGTCCGTATCGGTCGGTTCGTCCCGGTCACGGGCCGTCGCCGCGGCGTCGCGAAGCTGTTCCAGCAACGCGGTATCGACCCGGCTGACGTCTTCGACTTCTTTCAGCAGACAGCCGATCGTGCGCTCGATCTCGGCCGTCGAAAGCGACTCGCCGTCGCCGTCCGCCCGAAGCGTCGCGACCGCTCGAGCCCAGTCGAGCGTCTCGGCAACCCCCGGACGTTTGAGGAACGACTCCTCGCGGAGGCGTTCGACGACGGCACACACTTCGGCCGCGATCGCGGCGTCGAGTTCGGGCACTTTGCGAGAGACGATTTCGTACTCCGTTTCGAACGACGGCGGCTCGACGTGGAGGTACAGACAGCGCCGTTTGAGCGCGTCGCTGAGACCGCGGGTTCGGTTCGAGGTGAGGACGACGACCGGCGGATTGTCGGCGCTGACCACGCCCAACTCCGGAATCGAGACCTGGTAATCGGAGAGGAGTTCCAGCAGGAACGCCTCGAACGCCTCGTCGGCCCGATCGATCTCGTCGATCAGCAAGACCGGCGACCGGTCGTCTCCGGCGGTGAGCGCGCGCAAGAGCGGGCGCTCGAGCAGATACTCGTCGTCGAAGATGGAGCGGGGGCTGTCCTCGCTGCTCGCGTTCGGGTGTTGATCCCTGTTCCCAGTCCCGTCCCCGCTCCCGCTTCCGTTCGGATCGCTGACGGCGGAATCGAGATCGGTACCGGATCCCGCCTGTGCGTCTGGATCGGCCACTTGACCGTCGGCCCGCGTTCCACCGGCGACCGTCCCCTCGTTCGACTGCACCGCGAGGAGCTGTTTCGTGTAATTCCACTCGTAGAGGGCGTTCTCGGCGGTCAGCCCTTCGTAACACTGGAGGCGGATCAGCTCCGTCTCGAACCCCTCCGCGAGGACCTTCCCGAGTTCGGTCTTTCCGCTGCCGGGCGGCCCCTCGACGAGGAGCGGCCGCCCGAGCTGTATCGCAAGGTAGACGGTCGTGATGAGCCGATCGTCCGCGACGTAATTCTGCTGCTCGAATCGCTCTCGCAGCGTCGACTCGGAGATCGCTTCGAACGGTTCGGTCGGCGACTCGCCCGTCATGTCGCGGTCAGTTCCTCGTCCTCGCTGGTCTCGAGATACTCGTCGGGGTCGGTCCGGAACGCGTCGGCGCAGCCGTGACAACAGAAGTGGTAGACGGATCCCTCGTGGGTCACACTCGGGGCGTCTCCCGGCTCGACGGTCATGCCACAGACGGGATCGATAGCCGATTCGTCAGCCGGCTCCTGCGTCGGCTCGGTCGCCGTCGTCGCTTCCGTCGCCGTCGTCTCGCCTTCGTCGGTGCCCCCACAACGCGAGGCAGTTTCCGCCCCGTTCTCACCGTTCTCGACCGCATCGTCCGCGTCCGCGGACGGAACCGCCGTCGAAGACTCGGCCGACTCCTCGGCACAACGCGTCGCCGACGCGGTTACCGCACCCGCGCCGGTACCGGCCCGCACGTCGATCAGTTCGGCGAGCACGCTCGCGGCGATCTCCGCTCCCGTGGCGGCCGAGATGTCGACGCCGGCCGGGTTCGTCACCGCCGTCCGAACCGTCTCGGGGTCTCGATCGAGGAGGCCCGCGGCGCGATCGACGACGGTGCGTGCGCGCACGTTGCTCGCCACGAGACCGATGTACGGCGCATCCGCGAGCACGCCCGCGGCGACCCCTCGAGCGTCGTACTCTCCCATCGAGGCCACGACGACGAACGGGCCGGAGCCGGCGACCGCGTCGGCGATCGCCGCCGGCTCGAGCGTGGTGAGTACCGCGGCCTCGCTCGGGAGGCCGTCGGCTGCCGGGGTCGGCTCTGAATCTCTCTCTTCTTTCTCCGCTTCCCTCTCCTCCCCAGCCTCCGCCTCCGGATCAACAACGGTAATATCGACATCGAGCTCGCTCGCCAGTCTGGCCAGCGAACGAGCGATCTGTGAACCGCCCACGATGAGGAGGCTCGTCGACGGGACGATCGGTTCGACGAACACCTCGAGGGTCCCCTCGCTGTGACACGTCATCGGAAAGGCGTCGAGTCCCGGGCGGTCGATCTCGTCGGGATCAGGTGCGAGACCGAGCAGCCGCGGATCGCCGTCTTCGATGGCCGCGCGGGCCTCGCTACGGACCCGCGACTGTGCGCAGGCGGCTCCGCCGACCCACCCGGTGAGGTCGCCGTCGCTCGTGATAAGCGCTCGATCGCCGACGTTGGCCGAGATCGGCCCCTCGCGCCGGACGACGGTCGCCCGGGCGTAGGGTTCCCTGCGATCTGCCAGGGCGCGCTCTCGCCGGTCGAGATCGCCGTCGGTCACTGCGGCGGCTCGATCGCTTGCATCGGTCGGTGACTCGGTATCGTCGGTGTCTGGTGGTGGTGTGTCCGGTGTCATTTCGGTGGCATCAAATCGGATTCGGCGGCGAACGCGTCGGCGCTGGCGGTTGCCGACGCACACGTCAGGTCCGCCGGTGATCTGCGGGCGGAGACCCCCGTCTCAGTCTCGCGGCCGAGCATCGGTCAGTCGTCCGCCGCTTCGTCGCTCCACTGGCCGTCGAACTCGAGTGCGATCGCGTCGGCGGGATCCGCGGCGAGTCCCGCCTCGTCGAGTTTCTCCCAGACGACGTCGGGCGTCATCGGCATCTCGATGTGGCTGATCCCGCCGTGGGCCATGGCGTCGACGACCGCGTTGACGATCGCCGGCGGCGAGCCCACCGTCGGCGACTCGCCGACGCCCTTCGCACCGATCGGATGGTGGGGCGACGGCGTCACGGTGTGGCCGGTTTCGAAGTTCGGAATCTCCATCGACGTCGGCAGCAGGTAGTTCATGAAGTCGCCGCCGGTGACGTTGCCGTTGTCGTCGAAGGTGACGTGTTCCATCATCGCCGTCCCGATCCCCTGGGCCAGCCCGCCGTGAATCTGGCCCTCGATGATCATCGGGTTGATCCGGTTGCCGCAGTCGTCGACGGCGACGAACTTCTCGAACTCAACCTCGCCCGTCTCGCGGTCGACTTCCACGACCACGATGTAGGAACCGAAGGGGTAGGTCATCTCCGGCGGATCGTAGTAGTTGACCGCCTCGAGTCCCGGATCCTCGCCGGCCGGCTTGTTCATGTACGCCCCGGCCGCGATCTCGGTGATCGATATCGAGCGATCCGGCGCGCCGGCGACGTGGAACTCGCCGCTCTCGCGGTCCCACGTGATGTCCTCCTCGGCGGCCTCGAGTTCGTTGGCTGCGATGGCTTTGGCCTTCTCGCGGACCTTCCGCGAGGCGACGGCCGCGGCCGCCCCAGCGACGGGCGTGCTCCGCGAGCCGTACGTTCCCAGGCCGTAGGGGTCCGTATCGGTGTCGCCGTGTTCGACCGTGATGTCGTCGACGTCCATGCCGAGTTCCTCGGCGACGATCTGAGCGAAGGTGGTCTCGTGGCCCTGGCCCTGCGTCTGGACGCCGACGCGGACCGTCGCGTTCCCCGTCGGGTGGACCCGAATCTCCGCGGAGTCGAACATCTCGACGCCGGCGATGTCACAGCTCTTCCCGGGTCCTGCGCCGACGACTTCGGTGAACGACGAGATGCCGATGCCGAGCAGTTTGTCGGCGTCGGTTTCGATCCGGCGCTGCTGTTCCTCGCGGTAGTGGTCGTAGTCGGCCATCTCGAGGGCCTTGTCGAGCGCCTTCTCGTAGTCGCCGGAGTCGTAGTTCCACCCCGTCGGACTCTCGTAGGGGAACTGCTCGGGCTGGATGAAGTTCTTCCGCCGGATTTCGGCGGGATCCATTCCGAGCTCGTCGGCCAGCACCTTCACCATCCGTTCGATGAGGTAGACAGCCTCCGTCACGCGGAACGAGCAGCGATAGGCCACGCCGCCGGGTGCGGTGTTGGTGTAGGCGGCCGTCAGCGTGCCGTAGGCCGTGTCGATGTCGTAGGATCCGGTGAAGATGTTGAAGAACCCGGCGGGGAACTTCGACGGCTGGGCGACGGCGTTGTACGCGCCGTGGTCCGCGAGCACGTCGGTTCGAACCGCCAGAATCTCGCCGTCTTCGGTCGCGGCGAGTTCGCCCTGCATATCGTAGTCGCGGGCGAAGCCGGTCGACTGGATGTTTTCCGAGCGCTCCTCGACCCACTTCACCGGCTGCTCGAGGACGTACGACGCCGCCGCGGCGACGACGTAGCCGGGATAGATCGGCACCTTGTTGCCGAACCCGCCGCCCACGTCCGGGCTAACGATCCGGATCTTGTGTTCCGGAATCCCCGAGACCTGCGCGAATAGCGTGCGGTGGATGTGCGGCGCCTGCGAGGTCATGTGGACCGTCAGCTTGTCCTTCCCGGGGTCGTAGTCGCCGACGGCACCGCAGGTCTCGATCGGCGCGGGGTGGAGTCGCTGGTAGAGCATCTGCTCCGTGACGGTGACCGGTGCCTCGTCGAACACCTCGGCGGTCGCTTCCTCGTCGCCGGTCTCCCAGTCCAGACAGTGGTTGTCCTCCTGGCCCTCGATATCGTCCCTGATCAGCGGCGCGTCGTCCTCGAGCGCGTCCGCGGCGTCGACGACCGGATCCAGCACGTCGTAGTCGACGTCGACCTTCTGCGCGCCGTCTTTCGCCGTGTACCGATCGGTCGCGATGACCGCGGCGACCTCCTGGGACTGGAACTTGACCTTGTCGTTGACCAGGACGTCCTGGGTGTCGTCCATCAGCGTCGGCATCGTCGCGAGATCGTACTCGAGGAGGTCGTCCGCGGTGAGCACGGCGACGACGCCGTCGACCTCCAGCGCGCGGGACTTGTCGATGTCCTCGATCCGAGCGTGGGCGTGCGGACTGCGGACGAGTTCGCAGTGGAGCATCCCCGACTTCTTGATGTCGTCGACGTAGTTGCCGCGGCCGGTGATGAACCGCTGGTCCTCCTTGCGTTTGACTTCTTCACCCATTCCGCCGCGGCCGTGGCCGCAGTGTTTCTCGGGTTGGGGACCGCCGTCCTCCGCTTCCGCGAACCGTTCGGAGTCGCTGCTCATCGGCGTTCACCTCTCGAGGCGGGATCGGAGCCACGGTCGCCGTCGCCGTCCCCCTCCGCCGCCGGCCCGCCACAGCAGTTCTCGACGCCGCAGTCGAACTCGCCGTCAGCGTTGGCGTCGGCGTCGATCGCGACTCCGCCGTCCGCGGCCGCGATCTCTCCGTGCTCGAGTTCCTCGGCGGCGTACTCGATCGACCGAACGATGTTCTGGTAGCCGGTACACCGACAGAGATTGCCGCTGATCGCTTCCCGAATGTCGGCTTCGCTCGGGTTCGGATTCTCGTCGAGCAACGCCTTCCCGGCCATGATCATTCCCGGCGTGCAGTAGCCACACTGCAGGCCGTGTTCCTCGCGGAACCCCTCCTGTAACGGATGTAACTCGCCGCCGGCTTCGGGGAGGTCTTCCATCCCCTCGACGGTCATGAGGTCGCTCCCGTCGGCCTGGGTCGCGAACATCAGACAGGACTTGATCGGCTCCCCGTCCCTCAGGACGGTACACGCCCCGCAGTTGCCGGTGTCACAGCCGATGTGGGTTCCGGTCAGGTCCAGTTCCTCCCTGATCGCGTGGACGAGCAGCTGCCGAGGCTCGACCTCGATCGTGTGTTCGGTTCCGTTGACCGTCAGCGTGATCTCTCGTGTGTCTGTCACTGTGTTACCCTCCGTTTGACCAGTCCGGCGCGTTCGGCGGCGTCGCCGAGTGCGCGCTGGGTCAGGACGTTTACCATTCGTTCCTTGTAGCCCGCATCGCCGTGTTCGTCGGACTCGGGATTGGACTGTTCGGCCGCCAGTTCGCCGGCGCGTTTGAACAGGTCGCTTCCCGGCCGCTCGCCCTCGAGGTGGTCCTCGGCGTCCGTCGCTCGGACGTTCGTGATGTCGACGGCGGTGAGCCCGATCCCCGCGCGTTCGATCCGTCCGTCGTCGTCGAGGACGAGCCGCGCCGCGGAGCCGGCCATCGCGTAGTCGCCGACCTTGCGCTTGAGTTTGTGGTAGGCGCTCCCCTCGTGGGCCGCCGGCGTCGGCACGCGAAGCTCGGTGAGGAGTTCGTTCTCGTCGAGGGTCGTATCGTAGGGCAACAGGAAGAACTCGTCCGCCGGAATGGTCCGCTCGCCGTCCGGTCCGTGCGCGACGACCTCGCCCTCGTGGGCGAGCAGCACGCTCCCCCAGTCGCCCTTCGGGTCCGCCTGCGCGACCGCGCCGGCGACGGTGCCGCGATTGCGGATCTGCGGGTCCGCGACGAGCGGGGCCGCGTCGGCGAAGCTGCCGTACTTCTCCTGGATCACGTCGGCGTGCTCGACGTCCGCGTGACGCGCGAGTGCGCCGATCCTGAGCCAGTCGTTGTCCTCCTCGAGATAGTCGAGTGCGTCGATCTGATTGATGTCGATAACGGTCTCCGGAACCGCAAGTCGGAACCGAAGCATCGGCACCATACTCTGGCCGCCGGCCAGGATCGCCCGGTCGTCCAAGCTCTCGAGGAGGCTCACCGCCTCTTCGACGGTTTCGGGTTCGTGCTGTTCGAACTGTGCCGCTTTCATAGCATCCCGCGGATCCGGTCTGTGATCCCCGAATCCGTCTCTTCGACGTCGCTCATCTGGCGCTCGATATCACCGAAGAAGTTGCTCACGATCTTGTTCGCGACGGGCTCGATGACCCGCGACCCGAGCTGGGCGATCCGTCCCGAGATGTCCGCTTCGGTCCACCACTCGATCCGCGAGCCCTCGCTTCCTTCCAGCGGATGAATCTGCATCCCCGACTCCATGCTGAAGCTGCTCCCGCTCGCCGTCCCGCTTCCGGTGGCGGTCATGATGAACTGCTCCTCGTCGCGCTCTTCGATCGTCACCGTCGTCTCGAATCGAGGTTTAACGCTGCCGACGCCGACCTGCATCAACGCGGCGTACTGCTGTCCCTCTTTGAACGCGCGCTCGGCGACGGCCTCCGGATCGGCTTCGGGCAGCGTCTCGAGGTTCTCGTCGGGTTCGTACTCGTCGTAGCTGAAGTCGTCGTCCATCGGCGTGATGTACCGACAGCCCTTCAGCGAGTTCCTGACCGCGACCGGATCGGAGAGGACGATCCACGCCTGTTCCGGTGGGACGTCCTCGAGTTCGAATTCGCCGTCGAACTCCATTACGACCACCCGATCCGCGTTCGCCGTGGCCGTCGTGTTCGTCGTAGGCCGGTAACGCTCGCCGTCATCTTTTATAACCCTGCACTATGTGCATACTATTTACCACACCATGTGTTATACTGTGCCACACAAATAAACGTTAGTGCTTTTTAATGATAGATTCCAGCGTCCGCTCGGGCGACTACCGAACGAGAAGCCACGCGACGGCGTGAACCTGGGAAACTCGAGTCGATGATCGAACTCACACGGTCATCGTCACACGGTTATCGATCGCGGTTACGGACTTCGCTCGAGCGGATAGCACGGAAACACGGTCGGGAGCGTCTCGAGACCGAGCGCGCCTACGAACGCGGCGGCGAAAGAACGAGACGGCCTACTCGTCGTCGAGTTTTTTGACGATGATCTGTCCGTCTTCGACGTGCCACTCGACTCGGTCTCCGGCGCCGACGTCGAGGAAGTTGCGAACTGATTTCGGCACCGTCGTCAGGTTCTTTTCGGAAACCTTCGTATTCGTGAGCGTTCCCATCGTCGGGCCGTAGTACCCTAGTCAATACATAGCTTACGCTATACCCCGGAGCGGGGGCGGGTCACCCGCTCGACTGCCAGCGATGGGCTCCGCCGTCGGAGGCCTTGGTGAAATCGAGGTCGTATCGGTCGGATTCGACGAGCACGGGACCCGGAACGTACCGGTCGTCCACTCCGGCGACCGGCGTGAGAAGGTCCCGATCGGCCATCGTCGAGAGCACGTCTCGAACCGTTCCTTCGCGACCGGGGATCAGATTCGCTTCTTCCATCACGCCGTCGACGTCGACCTGGCCCTGCAGAAATGCCAGTCGGATCGCCGACACCCACGCCGGTTCGCGCTTCGTTTCCCGACACATGAAGGGGTAGTCGACCGGAATGCTGTTATAGTTTCTGACGGCACACTCCACTCGGATTATATGATTGTAGCTATCCGGTGGGGCGACCACGAATACTCGTACGGACGGAGAACGGGATAGAAACCAGCAGTCGGCGGGCCAGACGATTGGGCCGGTGGCCGATACTCGAGCGGCTCGGCGAGCGAGACCGGCGGTGGCGTAAATCGGCTACTGATGCAGGGGCTTTTCCGACATCTCCTTACGGAGTTCGGACAGCGCCGATCGGGAAATCTCCCCTTCGAACGTCTGGAGCAGCGCGTACACCTCCGCTCTGGAAATCTTGACGTCGCCGTCGCGGATGACGTCCTCCGGACGCTCGCGGAGTTCGCGCATCGTTCCCACCGCGAGCAGGTACGGAATCGCCCACGCCGCGAGCTTGTTGCCGTGGGTCTCGGGGACGACCTCGAGATACCGGTGTGCGTCGTCGAGGTAGGTCTCCGCTCGCCCGGTGACCCGTTTAATGACGTTCGTGACGCCCCGGTGATTGGACTCGTCGGTAACCCGCTCGACGTCGACGTCCTCCTCGTCGAGCCATTCGGCGGGCAGATAGACGTTGTTCTCGTCGTGGTAGTCCGACTCGACGTCTTTGGCGATGTTGACCAACTGCAAGAGCAGGGCGAACGACCGGGCGTTCTCCCGCATCTCCGCGGCTCGCTCCGGGGACGCCCCACGGGCGACCAGCCCGGTGATGAGCGTTCCGACGGTGCCGGCGGCGTACCAGCAGTACTCCTCGAGTTCCTCTAAGGTCTGCAGGCGGAGGCCGCCCTCGTCGGCGTACCGATCGGTGAACATCGCCATCCCGTCGACGAGTTCGCGGACGGGGTCGCGCATGATTTCGCGCGGTTCCTCGTCCAGGGATTCGAACGTCCGCACGACGCGGGGGGTCTCGGCGACGACGTCCCAGTCGTCCGTTCGGTCGTCGGGAATCCAGGGCTCGACGTCGTCCATAAACGCCGAGGCGGTCTGGTCGGTTTCCGGATCGAGCAATCGGTCGTACGTCGTTAGCAGTTCTGTCTGCGTTTCCGGCGGAATGTGTCCCGCGTCCTCTATCGTGTCAGCAACTCGACAGAGGAGGTAGCCGATACAGATCTGTTTCGCCATCGGCTCCTCGAGCCGATCGATAGTGATCGAAAAAGTCCGCGAAACGCCGTGAACGGCGTCGTAACACCACTCGAGATCGGCGTCGGTTGAAGGTTCGGTCTGGCCCGTGGTCATCTACTCGATTTCACTTTGTCCCCATCCCGGAAAAACACCGCGGTCCCGGCGGGTCGTTCCGCACAGAGCGCTTGTCGAGTACCTTCCGTACTCGGATCGACCGTCACCGCCCTGTAATTCACAGCGACAGTCCGGAAAATTATTAGGTCCTGCGAGGTGATGAAAGGAGAGCGCTCGAACCCGCCGGTCGATTCGATTTGCAATCGACGCCCAGCGTGCTCCGACACCACGGCTATAGCGGGCGGGGACGAACGGCATCCGTGACCCGAACGGTCCTCGTTGCCGGCGCTCACGGTCAGGTCGGACAGCATCTCACTGAACAACTCGGCGACGGCGAGCACGTAGCCAGAGCGATGGTCCGCGACGACTCCCAGGTCGGGGCCATGGAGTCGCTGGGTGCCGACGAAACGGTCGTCGCGGACCTCACCGAAGCCGTCGATCACGCAGTCGAGGGCTGCGATTCGATCGTTTTCGCCGCCGGCTCCGGCGGTGAGAACGTCTACGGCGTCGATCGCGACGGGGCGATCAACCTGATCGACGCCGCGGAAGATCGCGGCGTCGACCGATTCGTGATGCTCAGTTCGATGGGGCCGACGATCCCGAATCGGGGCCCGACGCGCTCGAGGAGTACCTGAGGGCCAAGGCCGAAGCCGACGAGTACCTTCGGGACAGCGACCTGGCCCACACGATCGTCCGCCCCGGCGAGTTGACGACCGAATCCGGGACCGGGCGGATCCGGGTCGCCGACTCGCTCGAACTGGGCGACGGCGATATTCCACGCGAGGACGTCGCACGGACGCTCATCGCGACGCTCGAGCGCGATAGCCTCGTCGGGGAGACCTTCGAGCTGCTCGGCGGCGACGAACCGATCGAAGCGGCGCTCGCGGCGATCGGATCGGACTGAGACCCGACCCGGACGACGCCGGTCGCCGAAACGCCGCCGGCCAGAGATAACAATAAAGAAGCGACGGCTCGATAGCTCGAGCATGGACTTTGCACTCTCGGCCGAGCAACAGCAGATCCGGGATATGGTATCGGAGTTCGTCGACGAGGAAATCGTTCCCGTCGCGGACGAGATCGATCACGACGACGAGTTCCCCCACGACCTCATCGACGAGATGGCCGAACTCGGGCTGATGGGAATGCCCTTCCCCGAGGAGTACGGCGGTGCCGGGCTCGACTATCACTCCTACGCGATCGGCCTCGAGGAGATCTCCCGCGGATCGGGCGGGGTGGGGACGATCGTCGCCGCCCACACGTCGCTCGCGGGGAACATGCTCTACGAGTTCGGCGACGAGTCCCAGAAGGAGGAGTACCTGACGCCGCTGGCGGAAGGCCGCGACGTCGGCGCGTTCGCGCTTTCGGAAGCCGGAGCGGGCAGCGACGTGCCGGCGATGGAGACCACCGCGGAGAAAGACGGCGACGAATACGTCGTCAACGGCGGCAAGCTCTGGATTTCGAACGGCTCCGAAGCGGAGACCGTCACCCTGTTCGCCAAGACCGACCCCGAGGCGGGCAACAAGGGCATCTCCTCGTTTGTCGTCCGGCCGGAGGAGGACGACGGGTTCATCGTCGAAGGGACGGAGGAGAAACTCGGTGACAAGGGCTGTCCGACGGCCGAACTCCGCTTCGACGACATGCGAATTCCTGAGGACCGCCTGCTGGGAGAGGAGGGCGAGGGCTTCGTCCACGCGCTGAAGACCCTCAACGGCGGCCGCATCACCATCGCGGCTCGCGGCGTCGGGATCGCTCGCGCAGCCTTCGATGAGGCCCGTGACTACGCCAACGAGCGCGAGCAGTTCGGCCAGCCGATCGGCGAGTTCCAGTCGATCAAACACAAGCTGGCGGATATGGACATGAAGATCCAGGCCGCTCGGATGCTCATGCACAAGGCCGCGGACAAGAAGATCCGCGGCGAGAACTACATCAAGGACGCCTCGCAGGCCAAACTCTACGCCTCCGAAGTGAGCCGCGAGGTCGCAAACGAGGGAATCCAGATCCACGGCGGCTACGGCTACACCAAGGACTTCCCGGCCGAACGGTTCTACCGGGACGCCAAACTCAACGAGATCTACGAGGGGACCAGCGAGGTGCTGCGAAACACCATCGGCGATCAGCTGCTCGACGAAGCCTGAGTCGGGGTTTCATCACCAGCCGCAATCGGAATCGGAACCCGAAACCGATCACGTTCGACCTGTTCACGCCTCTTCTCCGTCGTCCTCGAGACACTTCCGTACCCACTCGTAATGCTCTCGCACCCGCCGTTCGCCGCCCTCGGTGAGCGCGTACGCGTCGTGGATCCCCGCAGTCCGTTTCTCGACAAACCCCGCGTCGACGAGCGCCGACAGCGAGCCGTAGAACGACTTCGGCTCGAGGTGATCGTCGTAGTGAGACTCGAGGCGCGATTTCAGCTGTTGGCCGCGCAGTTCGCCGTCGTCAGCGGCGGCCAGCAGGAAACAGATGTCGCGGCGACGGCCGCTTCTGAGCCACTTGGACATGTACGCGTTTCGGCGCGACGGCCGCTCGAGCGTTTCGGTTCGGGTTCGTCGCCGGCTTCCCGTCGATCTCAGGGCCGAACGAGCGCTCGAGCGCCTTCGGCGAGGAGGGCCCACGCGACCCCGCCGACGACCGCGACGCCCGCCAGCAGCGAGGCGCCGACCTCGAGGAAAACCGTGCCGCCGTGGGGATCGAGTTCGTGGCGAAAGAGCAGCCAGCCGTCGGGGTCGCCGATCACGACGGTTCCCGAACCGACGGCCAGCGAGGCGAACACCGCGCCGACGAGCGTGATCGTCAGGACCGCGAACGTACCGACGGCGCCCGAAACGAACCGCGAGAGGGCTCGCATTCCCGGCCGTCGACGCACGTCGCCGGCGCTCGAGCCGTCGGCGTAGATGCCGAACCCCTGGGCGTCGTCCGCAGGCAGCGGACCGACCCGGCCCTCCCGCGGATACTGGAGGAGGACGCCGGCCATCCAGAGGTCGCCGATCGAACCCGCCGCGTTGGCCGCAAGCGGCACGATCAACAGCGGCGACGGGTAGACGATCATCGCCGCCAGTCCGACGGTCGTAATCGTAACGAACGGGGCCAGCAGGGCGACGAGCAACTGATTTCGCGTGTAGCTCACCCGTTCGGTCTCGGCGTACGCGTACGGCAGCACGAAGTAGGCGACCCCGACGCCGTAGCTCGGCGTGCCGCCGTAGCGGGCCATGACCACGCCGTGTAGCAACTCGTGGGGGACGACGACGAGCGCGACGAGTCCCGCTGCGACGACGAGCCAGACCAGCGCGTCGGTCGGTCCGAACACCGGCACGAGAATCGGCTCGAGCGTGCCACCGAGGAGCACCGCGAGGACGTGACCGAACGCGTACGCGGCGGCGACGAACCCTACCACTGCGACGACGAGCCACCGGAGCGCCGTCGCTCGCGTGCGGCGGACCGTCGCGACCAACTGGGGGGTGGGGCTCTCTCGAGGCGACGGGCGACTCACGGCCGAACGCTCACACGGGACGAAAAAATCGGTACCGATTCAGCGCTCCGTAGCGACGCGCCGCCGGGGAGTCGAAGCCAACCGGGACGAGTCTCTCTCACGGCGGTGTCCTCCCTATCAGCACGAATGCACGCCTCCCAGCGACTCTGGAATGACCTCCGGAAACCGCATTCCGACACCGCTTTCACCGGCACGACTCGAGTCGGCTCCGAACCGATAGCTTCCCGGTGCTCGATCCGCGAGTATCCGTCATGAGCGACGATTACGACCGAACCGCCGAAGCAAACGGCATTAGGGCCAGCTACGATGAGACCGAAACGGAGCGGGTCCTCGAGTTTCGAGCGACCGACGACGCCGCGACGGCCCGACCCGGTACGACCGCGGCGATCGCCCAGAACCGCGAGGGGTACGCCATGCTGAAGGTGCGCCCGACGGCCGACGGCGACGAACTCGAGCGCTACTACGGGTTCGATATGGCGCTCGACCACGCTGCGGAGCTGTTGGGCGTCTCCCAACACGATCTTCCGGTGCCGGCGGCGGCCGAAGATCTGGGGATGTGAGTTCGAGTCGGCTCCAGAAATTACGTCACGTAACGACCGCGTAGAGAAACAGCACGGAGAAGTAACAGAGGAGCACGGCGCCGAGTGCCTGCAGCCGAAACCGACGAATCGCCGCCTCCTCCTCGAGGTAGGCGCGTTCGAAGGCGGCCCGTTCGCGATCGGCGATTCGGGTCGGGTGCTCGAGTCCGCGGTGGAGCGTCTCGAGTCGCTCGTCGTGGAACGGGTGGTCGCAGTAGGGACAGCGAGCAGCCGGCTCGCCGCCCCGAACGGCGACCGGGCCGTCGCGACGTTGTTCCCCGACACCGACGCGTTCCTCCGGGTGGCTGGACGGAGACACCGGTACCGAACTGATGCCGTCGGCGCCCCATGGATGTGCCCCTTCGTTGCAGCGATTGAAACCCACGGGGGGACAAAAAGCGGGAATCATAAATACGCGGAGTCGAACGGTCTAGGCGAGAATAGTCGTGGCAACCGAATCCTCGCCGTTTCCCCGTCCGATCGGCACTCGACAACGCTTCTCCGCGCTCCTGGCAGTGACTGCGCTTGGCGTCTACCTCCTATTGATCGTCGGCGCAACGACCTCGCTGACGAACGCGGCCTCAGCGTGTTCGACCTGGCCGACCTGCCACGCGCCGGCCGATCCGCTGAGTCAGACGGAACTCGTAATCGCCTGGGGTCACCGCATCGCGGCCGTCCTCGTCGGCGTCCTCGTCGCCGCGACGGCCGTCACCGCCGTCCTCGGCGATGTCTCGAGTCGCGTTCGCACGGCGATCCTCGTCGGCTCCGTCCTCTACGTCGTTCAGGTCGGCGTCGGCGCTGTAACGGCGGTTTCCGGCCCCGCAGCGATCGCTCCCGGACTCCACCTCGGCCTCGGGCTCGTGATTTTCACGGCCATCGTCCTCGCACTCGCCTGGGACCTCGAACTCGCGACCGGCCGCGAGAACGACACGATCGACACGCCGGAACCACTCGATTCCGTGTCCGTAGCTGAGACTGGTGCTGAGGCGGACGCTACAGGCACGGCCCGATCCCTTCCCGCCGGCCGGCTCGCTCGAGCCCGGCTCACCGCTTTCGCGTATTTCAAGATGATGAAGCCCCGGCTGATGTGGCTGCTCTGTCTCGTCGCCGCCGCGGGGATGGCGCTGGCTGCCGGCCCCGACCTCACCCGCGAGACGATCGTCGCCACGCTCGGCGGCGGCGTCCTCGCGATCGGTGCTTCGGGGACGTTCAACCACGTGTTAGAGCGCGACGTCGACCAGCAGATGTCGCGCACGGCGGATCGGCCGCTGGCGACGGACCTCGTTCCCGTCCGGAACGCATTGCTGTTCGGCGGCCTGTTGACACTCGCCTCCTTGGGCGCGTTCCTGACGATCAACCGGCTCGCGGCCGCGCTCGGTCTCGCCGCGATCATCTTCTACAGCGTCGTCTACACGCTGCTGCTCAAACCCAACACCGTCCAGAACACCGTCATCGGCGGCGCTGCAGGTGCCCTTCCCGCACTCATCGGTTGGGCCGCCGTCACGAACGAGATCGGGTGGCCGGCGCTCGCGCTGGCGGGCGTGATCTTCCTCTGGACGCCGGCTCACTTCTACAACCTCGCACTGGCCTATCAGGACGACTACGCTCGCGGCGGCTTCCCGATGATGCCCGTCGTCCGCGGCGAGACGGAAACCCGGAAACACATCCTCTACTACATCGCGGCGACGCTCATCAGCACGGTCGCACTCGCCTGGATCACCGACCTGGGCGCGCTCTACGCGGCGACCGTCGCGATATTCGGCGGGATCTTCCTCTGGGCGGCGATCAAACTCCACTTCGAGCAAACCGAAGCCGCGGCATTCCGGGCGTTCCACGCCTCGAACGCCTTCCTCGGGGCCGTCCTCGTCGCAATTCTGGTGGACGCGCTCGTGCTCACCGGAGCGGTGCTCTGACCGGTTTTCGAGATCCCCGTTCCGGAAACCGTGCGCCTAACACTGTTCCAGCCGTAGTCACAGATGATGAACCGTCGTTCGTTCCTGTCGCTTGTCGGAGCGGGGGCAACGCTTTCCCTCGCCGGCTGTACGTCGCTCCTCGAAGGGGGCACCCCCGACGACCTCGAGGACGTCGAACCCGATAGCGACCAACTCCCGGTACCGACGCTTGGGTCCGGCCCAATCACCGTTGACGTCTACGAGGATCTCGGCTGTCCGGCCTGTCACGAGTTTCAGGCAACCGTGTTTCCGGTCCTCGAGCGAGAGGTTATCGACTCCGACGAAATCACGTACCGACACTACGATTTCCCGGTTGGGGCTGCAGACGAGTCGGTTGCCATGGCAAACGCCGCGCGGGCCGTCCAAGACGAGACGCGAACCGACGAGGAGCCGACCGGCGCGTTCTTCGAGTACAAAACGGCCGTCATAAACCACGACGACTGGAGCGACGAGGAACTCGCGACCCTCGCGGAGACGGTCGACGTCGATCCCGACGCCGTTTCCGACGCACTCGAGAACGGGACTTACTATCCGACGCTCGTCGCCGACCGGAATCGCGGAGATGATGAGGGGGTCGACAGGACGCCGACGGTCATCGTCGACGGAAACACTGTCGAGGACCCGACGGATCCCGATGCGGTCGTCGATGCGATCGAGGACGCGCTCTGAGCCGTCCCTCGACCGTCGCTCTTTCCGCGAACGGGGTCGCTTCGGTACGGACAGGCGATCGATCCTGCGGTACGGTAGCCGGTTGAATTCGCTGAAAGGACGCCCCTCTGGTTTCCGGTTGCAGTCGTCCGATTACTCGGCGTCGGTTCGCGCCGAATCGATCCGCTCGAACTGTTCGTCGCTGAGTTCGATTTCGACGGCGCCGACGTTCTCCTCGAGCTGGGCCGGCGTCCGCGCACCGACGATCGGAACGCAGGTGAACCGATCCTGTTCGATCAGCCACTGCAGGGAGACCTGTGCGGGGGTGGCGTCGACCTCGTTCGCGACCGACTCGACGGCCTCGAGGACGTCCCAGGCCTGCTCGGTCGCGTAGTACTCGTCGAACATCTCGTCGAGACTGCCTCGTGAGCCGTCCGGAGCCTCGACGCCGCCGTCCTCGGTCCGGTCGTACTTGCCGGTCAGCAACCCGCCGCCGAGCGGCGAGTACGGACAGACGGCCAGATCCTGATCCGCACAGACGTCGAGGTAGTCCCCGACCTCGTCGTACTGGGCCGCGTTGACCATCGGCTGGGTCACGTCGAAGCGCTCGAGGCCTTCGACGTCGCTGGTCCACAGCGCCTTGGTAAGCTGCCAGGCGGCCATGCTCGAGGCGCCGAGGTAGTGGACCTTGCCCTCGCGGACGAGTTCGGTCAGCGTCTGCATGGTCTCGCGGATCGGCGTGTTCTCGTCCCAGCGGTGGATGTAGTACAGATCGAGGTAGTCCGTTCCCAGCCGTTCGAGGGTCCCTTCGATCTGAGCCCGGATGTGTTTGCGACCGAGCCCGGAGTCGTTCGGTCCGGGCTCGCCACGGCCGTTGAAGGGGAAGTAGACCTTCGAGGCGAGAACGAGGTCCTCGCGGTCGACGTCGTCGCGTTCCTCGAGCCATTCGCCGATCCACGCCTCGCTGGTGCCGTTGGGGTCGCCGTAGACGTTCGCCGTATCGATGAAGTTGACCCCGTGATCCCAACAGGCGTCGAGCAGTTCGTGAGCCTCCTCCCGGTCGGTCTCGACGGTGCCGCCGCTTTCCTTGGCAAAGCGCCACGTGCCGAAGCAGAGTTTCGAGACGGTCGTCCCCGTGTTACCGAGGGTGGTGTACTCCATGGACGCCGATTCTCATCCGAGGGGCAAAACGGATGGGGAAGCGGCGACCGGGACGGAACGACCAGCCCGTTCGTCGTTGCGCGGGTAATTCCGTCGTATTGGGGCTCAATACCCACGGTGGTCGATGAGAATCGAATCAGACGGCGACGTCGCTACCGCGAACTCTCGCTTACCGCCGAGGCTCCATGGTTTTACGGAGGCGTCACTAACGAGAACGCATGGATCGCGTACTTGTCGCCGTCGACGACTCCCAAGAGGCCCGTGACGCGCTGAAATACGCCCTCGAGCAGTTTCCTGAGGCCACGATTTACGCCGCTCACGTCCCGGAGGTACAGAACATCTCCTTCGATACTAGCGCTACTGCGTCGATGACCGACGAAGCGGAAGACCGTGCGGAAGCGATCCTCGAAACGGCGATGACGATCGCGGCGGAGCACGACCGCACTATCGAACCAGAATTGGTGTTCGGCCATCCCGCCAAAGCGATGGTTTCCTACGCAGAAGAGAACGATATCGACCAGATCGTCGTCGGAAGCCGGGGCAAAGACGGCGTGAAACGGGTGCTGCTCGGCAGCATCGCAGAGACGATCATGCGCCGCGCGAACTGTCCGGTTACCGTCGTTCGGTGATCACTCGTCTTCGGAATACTCGAGGCCGTCGTCCGCGCCGTCAGGTTCGGCAATCGGCGGCTCCACCTCGTCGGTCGGATCGACGTCCAGTTGCTCGCCGGCCGGCGTCGCTTCGACAGCGGGTCTCGCCGGCACGTACGCTCGACCGACGGGGCCGCCGATGAGCCACTCCCGGATCGTCAACTGGCGCTCTGCCCCGTCTTTCCGGGCGCTCTCGAGACGACGTTCGGTCGTCTGGAAGTAGTTGACGACGGTAACCAGAAGGACGCCACCGATCGTATTCCCGAGTAACACCGGGAGAATGAATCCGGTGAGGCCGGGGATAATGCCGATCGATCCCAGGAACACGAGATACATCACTTCGGTGAAGGAGACGACGACGTGGTAGAGGTTGGCGTAGGGGATCATCAGGAACGCCATATAAATGAGGAAGAATCGGGTGATGGTATCGCGAACGGCGTAATCGAGCCAGACGACTCCGGCGACGATCAGTCCGGCGAAGCCGGCTTTGAAGAACAGATCCCAGAACGGCGTTTCCATTCCGGCCATCGCGATTCCGGTGGCGGCGGTTGCCGCCTCGGGTGAGAACACCCCTGTGTAGGCCAGAACGAGCGCGCCGAGACCGCCGCCGGCGAAGTTGCCGATCAACACGACCACCCAGATCCGAAGCAACGCCGGAAGACTCGCCAGTCGCTCGAGGACGAGCGCGACCGGCGGGAGCGTGTTCTCGGTGTACAGTTGGTAGCCGCCCAGAATAATGTAGACGAAGCCGATCGGGTAGAGAATCCCGCTCAGGATCGGATGGCCGTCGGTCGATGCGGTCATCGACGCGTAGATCAAGAACGTCAGCGTGATCGCGAACCCGCCCGCGAGACTGCTAAAGAACAGTTCGCGGAGACCGATATCGATTTCTTCGTCGGCGGCGGCGATAATCCGCTGGAACACTTCGTTGCTTTCGAAGCGATCACGGACGACCGCGCCTACCGCCGGGGCTCCGTGCCGTGACTGTTCGACGCTCTCTCGAAGATCTCGATCGGAGTCCGGCACTTAGTCGGCTTCGGTGGCCACCGGGGAAAACACCTCTCATTCGTCGGAGAGGTCATCACGATTATTGATCGGAACCTCGAAATCGAACGACAGTCCGTCGCTCGCTCGTGCAACGTCGAGCGCGCGCTTGATGAACGCGGTCTTTCCCCTCGAGTACGCGACGAGTTCGTCGTGTTCGGCCGCCAGTTCCCGTTTCAGCGCTTCGTACTCCGCACGGAGCGTCGGTTCGGCCGCGAGTATCTCGCGCGTAACGACGCTGATTTTCCAGCCGTCGCTCGAGGCCGCGAAGACGTGATCGTTGAACCGTTGGCCGTTTTCGCGGCGAAATACGGGGTGCCACTCGTCGCTATTCTCGATCCGGTCGCCGCCGAGTTCGGTCTCGAGCGTTCGCGAGACTTCGCGAACCGCGCCGTCCGCGACGACGATATCGAGGTCGACGATGTCCTTCGCCGCGAGGTCGGGAACCGCGGTCGAGCCGACGTGTTCGATTCGTTCGACGGTCGACTCGAGGGACGCATCGGCGAGCGTTTCGTCGATGCGGTCGCGTTCCTCGGTGAACTGTTCGCGCCATGTTTCGGTCCTGGCCGGAACGAGTTCGATCGGATCGTCGTTCGTACTGACCATTGTTTGGCGGACACGTCTCTCCCACTTGAATGTGTCTGTGGGGTTACAATCACCCTTCCTACCGTCGCACACTCGTTTCGACCCGCTCTATTATACTGTTGGACAGAACGACGTGAAGCCGATCGGTCTGCTGGAGTCGTCACCGTCGGCGACGACCCCGAATACACGATCGGCTTCGTATTGACTTCTGTCCGACAGTATCACTCTGCAAGGGGTGTACGGCCACCGAACAGTATCGGCGTTCCGGTCCAATATTATTTGGCCGCACGCTCTTCCCTTGGTCTGTGATAGCACCACATACACTCGCGGGGGACCCGCTACGAATGAGCTCTCGGGTGCGATGGACTCCCCGTCACGTTGCACCGATAGTATGCGACGACCCCGCGAGTGGTTTCTCCCACTCCCCGTTCGAAACCCTGCTCTGGAGCGTTTGCGACGAGCTATCGCACTTCGCCAGCAGTTTCCGACAGTGGCCGGTGGAGTCTTTTGTACGGCTTCTGCAGCCTCTTATGGGATCGCGCTTGCAAATGCATCCCGTGTGCCCTTCCGAACACGGAGTTGCCATTCGACGATGGGTTCGAAAAACGCGTTGCCTCGTGACCTCGAGTCGGACGGCGAACCGGACACGCTCGAATACGAGTACGACGGCGAGACGCCCGCCAGTATCGCCGTGATCCACGCGATCTGTGCCCTCACGGACGTCGATCCGATCGACGCGCCGACCGAACTCGGCTTCGTGTTGCACGAACACGTCGATCCGGACGCGATCGATGCGCTCCTCGCCGACGGAACCGGGAACGGTGAAACGGTCGTCTCGTTCGCGGTCGACGCCGACAACACGTATACGGTCGAGATCGACGACGACGGCTGTATTGAAGTCCAATACCGGTCGTGAGGGGCTTTCTCGAGTCCGGTACGCGCCTCACTGGAACGACGGCAATACCGATTCCTCGTAGAATTCGATGGCCGGATCCTGCTGTGGCCCGATCTGGTGGAAGTAGACGTGATCGTAGCCGGCGTCGATCGCCTGCTCGATGCTGTCGATGTGGTCTTGGGGGTCCGGACTGGTCGTCGTCCCGGCCTCCGCGATATCCTCCTTCTCGACCATCTGGGCGGCCTGCTCGAAGTGGGCCGGCGTCGGCAGTACCTGTGCGAGTTCGCCAGGCATGGAGCCGTTCGGCCAGTACTCGTAGACGGTCTCGACGGCCTCCTCCTCGGTTTCGGCGTAGCAGCCGTGCAGTTGCGTGTATTTCGGCCCCTCGCCGCCGGCGTCCTCGTAGGCCTCGACCGGCTCCGCCTTCGGCCCGGAACACCAGAGGCCGTCGGTCGTTTCGGCAACCCACTCGGCCGTCTGCGGGCCGAATGCGCTTCCGATCGTCGTCGGCTGCTCGTCGGGACAGGTGTAGAGTCGCGCGTTCTCGACTGTGTAGTGCTCGCCGTGATGGCTCGTCGTCTCGCCGGTCCAGAGCGCGCGCATGACGTCCATCGCTTCGTCTAACATCTCGAGGCGCACGTCGTGTTCGGGCCAGCGCTCGCCCGTAACGTGTTCGTTCAGGTTCTCGCCGGTGCCGACGCCGAACGTGAAGCGATCGCCGAACATCTCGTCGACGGTCGCGACGGCGTGGGCGACGTTGGCCGGATGGATTCTGACCGTCGGACAGGTGACGCCGACGCCGACCTCGATGTCGTCCGTCGCTCTTGCGATCCCGCCTAACGTCGTCCAGACGAACGCCGACTCGCCCTGCGCCGAAACCCACGGGTGGAAGTGATCCGATATCGAGAGGAAGTCGAAGCCGGCTTCCTCGGCGCGAACCGCGATATCGACGAGTTCGTTCGGGCCGTGCTCTTCGCTCGAGAGGGTGTAACCGATCCGGGTCATTCCCGACCGGCTACCACCACTGCAGCAGTAATGGTTGAGCCTGCGAGGGCGCGGTTTCGGGTCGGACGACACCCGGCGGCCACCATCGGGCCGAGACTCTCGGCGCGAAGCAGACGGCAACACCTTTCGTAGTCGAGCGACAGGCTGGGAACGAATGGTTAGGGAATCCGAGGACGACGATCGGGTCTACTACGTCATCAGCGATCTCCACATCGGCGGTGACGAGCAGTTAGAGGAGGTTCCGTTCCTCGACGAACTGCTCGCCTTCCTCGAGCGACTCGAGGAGACCGACGAAAACGCCGAACTGGTGATCAACGGCGACGCGTTCGGCCTCTGGGAGTTCACGACGGTCGAGGGGATCGAGAAGTTCGACGTCCTCGAGGAGACGTATCCGGAGCTGTTCGCGCAGTTCCGGGCGACCGGCGAGAACGTCCGGATCACGATGCTGCCGGGCAACCACGACCACGAGCTCGCGGCCTACGACGAGTACGTCGAGCGCTTTGCCGAGTACAACGTCGATCTTGTGCAGGACGACGCTATCACGCGGCCGGTCGGCGACCAGGCGATCCACTTCGAACACGGCCACCAGCAGGACGACAACAACCGGATCGAGGACTGGGGGAACCCCCACGCAACGCCGCTTGGCTACTACTACAACACCCTCGTTACGAGCCGTGCGGGCCAGCTTTCCGATCGGGGCCGGTACAACTGGCTGAAGGACGTCCAGGCGGTGACGCCGACCGAGCGGATGCCGATCTGGCTGTTCTCGAAGTACTTCTACCGGGAGATGAACCCCCTGATTCGGTACTCGCTGGTCCCGTTTCTGTTGCTGTTCAACATCAGCATCCTCCTCGTGGTCCTGTCCGGACTCCATCTGGCGGGGATCTGGTCGACACCCGTCGAGTGGACGACCGAGTTTCTCGGTCAGTTCGGGACGGCCGGCACCATCGCCTGGTCCCTTCTCGCGTTGAACATCGGCATCGCAGGGCTGTTGGTGCTCATCGGGATCCCGTTGTACTTCATCCGTCGAGACGTCAGGAAGACGGTCGATCGGTTCGGCGTCTTCGAGACCGAACTCACGGTCGATCCGACCGCCACCTACGAGGAGACGGCTCGCGAGGTCTTCGCCGAGGAGCCCGAGACGACGATCTTCTGCTTCGGCCATACTCACCGACCGCTGCTGAACGAGGTCGACGGCGGCGTGCTTGTCAACACCGGCACGTGGCTGAAGCGTCTCCACCGCCGCGACGGCATCATCGGGATCCTTCCGCCGGTGTTTTACCCGTCGTATCAGCTTGCGGCGGTCCGGATCGCCCCTGAAGCGGACGGCGTCGCGATCGAGTACGAACAGGTCACGAAGCCCAGCCCCGCTTCGGAAGAACTCACCCGCACCGAGCGGTTCTTTACCGTCGGCCGCGAACCAGAACCGGATCTCCCCGATCGGCACGTCGTCGAACGATCGAAGACCGCTCCGACCGCGGAGTCAACCGACTGATCGGGATTGGGTGTACTCGAGTCAGCCACCACTCCATCCGTGCTCGAGATGCGAATCGAACCCCTTACCCCCGACGCGCGGGAACCGCCCCGTATGACTGCCGTAGTCGAAGCGACGGACCTCGAGAAGACCTACGGCGAGACGGTGGCGCTATCGGGGGCGTCGCTTTCCGTCACCGCCGGCGAAGTCTTCGGGCTGATCGGTCCGAACGGAGCCGGGAAGACGACGCTCGTACGCGCGCTGACGGGGACGACCGAGCCCGATTCGGGGACGGCCCGCGTGCTGGGCGAGGCCCCGGCGGCCATCGATCGCGGCCGCCTCGGCGTCCTCCCGCAGGACTTCTCGCCGCCGGATCGCCTCTCCGCTCGCGAACTGCTCGCCTACTACGCCGGGCTGTACGATGATCCGCGCGATCCCGATGCCGTGCTCGCCGACGTCGGTCTCGCCGACGCCCGCGACACCTGGTACGAGGATCTCTCCGGCGGCCAGCAACGGCGCGTCTGCGTCGGCTCGACGCTGGTCAACGACCCCGACGTTCTCTTTCTGGACGAACCGACGACGGGAATCGATCCCGCGGGCCGCCGGACGGTGTGGCGACTGATCGAAGACCTCGCCGCGGGCGGGACGACGGTTCTGCTCACCACCCACGACATGGCCGAAGCCGAGCGGCTGGCCGACCGCGTGGGCCTGCTGGCCGACGGCTCTCTCGTCGCCTGCGACACACCGGCGGCGCTCGTCCGCAAGCACGGCGGCTCGAGTCGCCTCACCATCGAGACGACGGCCGAAAGCGAGGCGTTCGAGGACCTCGAGTATCCCGTCGAGCGTCCCGGACGCGGTCGCCACGGCACCCCCGACGGCGCGCTCGTCGTCCGCGACATCGCACCCGCCGAAATCGGAGCCGTCGTCGACTACCTCGAGGACCGAAACCTCGAGTACACCGGCCTCTCGTGGGCCGAACCCGATCTCGAGGACGTATACCTCGAACTGGCCGACCGTACGGAACTCGAGCGAACCAGCCCCGACACGAGCGAACGGGACGACCTCGCGAGCGCGAGTGAGACTGCATGAGCGGACTCGGTCGCATCAGGGCCGAGACCAGCGCCGGCTGGCGGTCGTTCATCCGTCGCCGGACGGCGGTCTTTTTCACCTTCTTCTTCCCGGTGATCCTGATCGTCATCTTCGGCGCGCTCGTTCGAACCGATCCGACAGGTGAGGGACTGTTCACGGAGCCGCCGGCGTACTACGTGCCGGGCTATCTCGCCGTCGTCGTCCTCTTTACGCCGCTCTCGCGACTGGGCAGCGAGGTCGCGCGCCACCGGGAGGGCAACCGATTCGAGAAACTCGCGACGACGCCGTTGACCCGCGGCGAGTGGCTGCTCGCTCAGACCGTGGTCAACGCGGTCATCATCGGCCTCGCGAGCCTGCTGATCCTCGCGCTCGTCGTTCTGTTGACGGGGGCCGAAATCGCGTTCTCGCCGCTGTTGCTTCCGTACATTCTCGTCGGCGTCGTGGCGTTCTGCGGGATCGGCGCGATGCTCGGCAGCTACACCGATTCGCAGGACGGGGCCGTCGCCGCGAGCAACGCGATCGGGCTTCCCCTCCTGTTCCTCTCCGAGACGTTCATCTCGCTCGAGCAACTGCCCGGCTGGTTCGAGCCGTTCGTGAACCTCTCGCCGCTGACGTACTTCGCTCGCGGCGTTCGCGCGGCGACCTATCCCGACGCCGGCGCGGCCGCGGTCGCCGGCGTCGATCCGGCGCTGGCGAATCTCGGCATCATCGCGGTTCTGGCCGTGATCGCGTTCGCACTGGGTGCACGATCGATTCCGCGGACGGACTGACCGGTATTCGGGCGGGGCTTCTCCACGTCTCGAGCCCGGAACACTGTCCGCGACGCGAATGCGATCGCGATTATCGCTCGGCTGACTTATCCGCCGTCGGTAGGGTAACCGAGAACGTCGATCCCTCGCCGGGCTCGGAGTCGACGCGGATCTCGCCGCCGTGGCGCTCGACGATGCGCTCACAGAGCGCCAGTCCGATACCGCTGCCGCTGGCCTCGTCGACGGTGTGCAGTCGGTTGAACAGGCCGAAAATACGGTCTGCGTCGGCCGGATCGATCCCGATCCCGTCGTCGCTAATCTCGATCTCGCACCTGTCGCCGTAGCTGTGGGCCGAAATATCGATCCGCGGTGGCGCGTCGCCCGAGTACTCGATGGCGTTGCTCAGTAGATTCTGGAACACCTGCCGCAACTGATCGGAGTCGCCGACCACGCGAGGTAGCGAGTCGGCCTCGATTTCGGCTTCGCTCTCCTCGATGCGAACGGCCAGATCTTTCCGGACGTCCTCGAATACGTCATCGAGTTCGACGGGTTCCAACGGCTCTCCCCGCGTTTCGACCCGTGAGAACTCGAGCAATCCGTCGATCATCGCCCGCATTCGCTCCGCCCCGTCGACGGCGTACTCGAGGAACTCCTGGCCGTCCGCGTCGAGTTCCTCCCCGTATCGGTTCTCGATGAGCGACAGGTAACTCGACACCATTCGCAGCGGCTCCTGGAGGTCGTGTGAGGCCACGGAGGCGAACTGCTCGAGCCGTTCGTTGGACTCCTCGAGCTTTCGCCGGTACTCGTTTCGCTCGGTGATATCCTGTACCATCATCATCCCGGCGAACACCTCGCCCCGATTGTTTCGGACGGGGAGGGTGTACACGAGCAGTTCTCGGCCCTCGTAGTCGACCTCGAACGTGTGTTCCTCGCCCGCCAGCGCGGCCCGGAACTTCGGCTCGAAGTCCGCCTCGATCTCGTCGCCCCACTCGCCGACCGACATGCCGACGATTTCGTCCGGAGTGTACTCGCCTTCGTCGATCAGTTCGCCGCCCACGATCGTATACTGCAGATCGTCGTCGAACAGGGCGACGGCCCCGTTCGGGAAGTGATCGATGAGCGTCCGGTAGCGCTGTTCGCTCTCTTCTAAAGCCCGTTCTCGATCCTTCCGGTCGGTGATATCGCGGAAGTAGACCGAGAGCCCCGACTCAGAGGGGTAGGCGGCGACCTCGAGCCAGGCGTCGGCGACGGGCGAGTACTCCTCAAACCTGACCGTCTCCTGGGTATCCATCGCTCGCCGGTACTCCTCCTCGAACCGCGAGCCGACGGCGCTGGGGAACTCCTCCCAGACGTTGGTCCCGACGAGTTCGCGGTCTTCGACGTCGAGCAACTCCTTGGCGTGGTCGTTCACGTAGGTGAAGTTCCAGTCCGTATCTATCGAATTGAACGCGTCACTGACCCGGTCGAGCGTCCGCTCGAGTTCGTTCTCGAGGCGTTTTCGCTCGGTGATGTCACGGAGCGCGTAGACGGCTCCGTCGAACGTCCCGTCAGCGTCGAAAAGCGGGCCGCAGTGTGCAGAGAGCCACACCCGCGTGCCGTCGGGCTGGTCGAGACCGAGGACGTCCCCGTACACCGGCTCCCCGGTCTCCTTGACGGTCGTAAACGGCAATTCCTCGCCCGACAGCGGCCGGCCGTCCTCGTCGACGAGGTTCCACCGGTCGTCGTCGTGGACGTACGACCGAAGTTCCTCGAGCGAGCGCCCGAACAGTTCCTCGGCTCGGTCGTTGGCGAACACGTTCATCCCGTCGGCGTCGATGAGCGTGATCCCGATCGGACTCGTCTCGAGGATCCGATCCTTCAGGTCGCGTTCGGCGCGCAGTTCGGCCTCGAGGTGTTTGCGTTCGCTGATGTCGCGGACGACGCCGACTCGCTTCGTTCCCGTGCCGTCGTCTACCGGCAGGATGGTAAATCGGTTCTCGATCGCCAGCGTCTCGTCCGGACCGGTTTCGATCGTCTCTTCGAACGTCGGGCTCTCCGGTGCAGACGCGGCTTCTAACTGCTGGGCCTCCGTCGACGCGAACTCCTCGCCGAAGACGAGCGAGGCGTGGCTGCCGCGTAATTCCGAGCGAGAAAACGCCGTCAGTTCGGCGAACGCGTCGTTGACCAGTTCGAACCGACGCTCCTCGTCGAGCACGTAGATACCGTCGTGGGCCGTCTCGACGATGGTCTCGTAGCGCTCGAGTTTGCGATCCCGGTGGAACCTGTCGGTGACGTCCTCGATGGCGAAGACGACGCCGTCGATATTTCCATTGTCGTTCCAAAGCGGAGCACCGTTGACGGAGATCCAGATTCGCTCCCCGTTCGGCCGCAACACGCCGCTAACCTGATCGAACAGCGGCTCACCCGACTCGACGATCCGCGGGAACGGGAGTTCCTCGGCGGTGAGGGGATCACCGTCGGGACCGATCTCGTCCCACGCGGGATCGTCGAACTCGAGTTCACTGATCCGCTCCCGACTCCGGCCGAAGATTTCCTCGGCGCGGTCGTTGGCGAACCGCAGCTCGCCGTTCTCGCCGACGATCGTGATACCGATCGGGCTCGTGTCGACGATCTTCTGCCTGAGCATTGCCTCCGCATCGCGGCGTCGGTCCGCCCGGTCGCGCTCGATCGCCGAGGCGAGGACGTTCGCCACGTTCCGGAGGAAGACCGCGTCACCCTCGTCGTACGCCCGTTGTGCGGTCGCGTGCGTGCCGAGGACGCCCCACGGGTCGTCGGCCGATCCGATGACGACGCTGATTCCGCTGACGAGGTCGTGCTCGCGAAGGAGCTCCGGGCCGGCGAATCTGTCCTCCGTTCGCAGGTCGTCGACGACGACTGTATCCTCCACCTCTAGCGTGTAGCCTGCCTGCGAGTCGCGGTCGGTCGAAACCGTCGCCGTTCCCAAGAGCCCGTCGCTCCACCCGATCCCCTCCCGAAGCAGGAACTCGTCGTTCCCGGGTTGCAACTCGAGAATCTTGCACGAATCCGTCTCCAGCGTCGTCGCGACAGCGGTTACCGCCTCCCGAAATAAGTCGTCGAGGTCGGTGCCCTCGAGCGCTTGGGTGCCGAGGTCGGCGACGACCCGTTGCTGGCGAAGACGGTGGTTTTGGTTCGCGCCAGCGCTATCGAAGGGGGGATCCATTGATACAGTATAACCCGTAGTCACTGCTAAAGACTTTCGCCGGACTCTCTTCCCCGACGGTACGAACTGCCTTCGTGTCGACGCGCTCACAGAATTCGGCCTGCAAACCCGCGCGTTCACTGCGTGTCACGCATTCGATCCGAGAAGTCCCAGCCGTAGACAACGGCAGGATCGACCGTGATCGTCACCTCGTCGCGCCCGTCGTCGAGCAGGCTCTGGGCCAGTCCGGACTCCGTATCCTCGAGATACCGCTCGAGGAGTGCCCGAAGCGTTTCCTTTTCGGGGTCGGGATCGATCGAGACGGAGCCACGCCCCCTCACGCCCGCGTACGGGGGGTCGTTCGTCGATACCTCGAAGGAAACGCCCGAATCGTGCTCGAGGAAGGAGACGATGTCCGCTTGCGCAGACGTGGCACACTGGAGCGTCCAGTCCTCGCGGTCGGTCGCCGACTCGGCTCCGATCGGATCGCCGTCGGCGTCGACGAGTCGAAACCACAGCGAACACATCCAAAGGTTGTCCTCGGGCGTCCGACAGCCGAGCCGAACCGGGATCGTCGCCCCCTCGAGAAACGTTACGATCTCGGACTGTGAAAGGCTACCACGGCGTTGCATACCTGCTGCAACGATCGCGAGCACAAAAAAGCGACCTGCCAAACGGGCGGTCGGTCACCACAGCGGCACGAGCAGGATCCCGAACTCGTAGCTGTAGATGTGGTTGAGCAACGCGTAGGTGACGACGCCGAGAACGAGACTCAGAATCCACGAGGCGGCCGCGATGCGTCCGATCTTCGCGTGAGCGGTTTCTCGCAGTTCAGCGGGCGTGTGGGTCACACCGAGGATCAGCGCGTAGAGGACGACCGGAACCGAGACGATCGAGAGCAGAATGTGGATCGCGAGCATGATGAGATAGGCGTACCTGACCAGATCGGGACCGACGAACACCTTCTCGCCGCCGCCGCCGACCCTGACCAGATAAACGACCAGAAACAGCAGGATCAGCGCGAACGCACTGAGCATCGCCAACCGATGCTTCGCGACCTCGCCGGCCCGAATCCAGTACCAGCCGGCCACCAGAAACACCGTCGCGGCCAGATTGATAACCGCAATCGCGTGGGTCAACAGATTGATCTGCTCGAGCGTGAGATCCGGATACAACGGGATGTCGAGAACGAACGTGCCGATAACCAGCGCGTAGCCGATGATCGTCAGGAAAATCGTGGTGCCGATCGGCCGTTTACGAAGCCGTCGTCTCGCGTCGGCGGTTGCCATTATTGAAGGTTAGCAGAGACTCCGTATTTGTCTTGCTGTTCGGCCGTCTCGTATCACGCTATTCGGCGTGGTCGGTCGACTCCTCGAGTGTGATCGAGCCGTCCCGTTCGACCGTAACCTCGTAGCCACAGTACAGAAACGAGACGTCGCCGCCGGCCCGCGGTGCGCCGTCGGGTCGGGTGGCGAAGAGGGCATCGAGTGCCTGCGGATCGACGACGGTGTGCAATGCGTCGTACGTCGGTGGATGGACGTCTTCGGGACTCACTCCTTCTGCTTCGGCAACGGCTTCGATAATCGCCTGACTTGGCGGTTTCTGACACCACGAATCGACACTGTCACCGTCCCCCTCCGTCATATAGCCACCCTACCAAATCCGGTAGAATAAAACTGTCCTTCCTGATCGCGTATATGAGAGAAATATTCCCGGCCGCCTTCGATATCGAAAGCAAGGACCGATACCTATTTGACGGCAGTTATTGAACGTCGCGGAACCTTCGATTTGTGCAATTCCGGGCCGATGGTCAGTACTGACACTACCCCACGTTTTCAACTGATGTGGATCGCCGGTTTGCCGGGCCGTGCTTTCTCCCCCAGCTCGTCGTCCTCGGCCCCCCTCCGAACGGTGACGTCGGCGTCGAACTCGTCGGTGACGAGCCACGTGCTCCGATTGAGGATCGCCAGTTCGGTCCGGGCCGTAAGCCCGTGCTCGAGATCCTGATGCCCGTCTCGTTCGGCCAGTTCGGCGGCGAACGCCGCGATGGTTTCGCGGTCGACCTCGGCTTCGGCCTCGGCGTCGGCTCTGGACTCGAGATCAACAGCTAGCTCGGCTTCCAGCACCCGATCGACGACCGACGCGGTCTCGACGCTGTCGGTCGCGTCGTCGAGTCGCTCGCCAAGCAGTCTGGCGACCTCGTACTTCCACTCCTGGGCGACGACGAGTTCGATTCGTTCCGGTTCGTCGATTGCGGCGGTGTCGACGATGTCGCGGACGTCGGCGAGCGTCGTCTCGACGAGTCGGCGCTCTCGCCGATAGTCGGCCACGTCGCGTTCGGGTTCGGGCCAGTCGGCTTCGACGACCAGCCCGTCGCCCCGAAGCTTGTTCCAGCATTCCTCGCCGAGGTGGGGTGCCATCGGCGAGATCATGGCCGCAAGCGCCAGCAGGCCGCGCCGGTAGAGTTCGCCGTGTGGCCGGTCGTACCCTCGGTACCGACGGAGCAGTCGCGCCAGTTCCCGAATCTCCGTCGCGGCTCGGTGGAACCGGAACCGCTCGTACTCTTCGGTGACCGCGGCGATCGTCCGGTCGATCTCCCGGGCGACGTACTCGTCGTGACTCCGCCGCTCGACTCGCGTATCGCCCTCGTCGACGAACGCCGTCGCCATGCCGTACAGGGTTTGCTGGAGGTCGTAGGCACCCCGAACGTTGTTCGCGGTCCACTCGAAGTCCTGTTCGGGGTGGGCCGCCGAGAGCACGAACAGCCGCGTCGTCTCCGCGCCGTACTCCTGTGGCGCGACGACGTTCCCCTTCGAACTGGACATTTTCTCCCCGTCGTACAGTACCGTCCCCTGACTTCTGAGCTCCTCGATCGGCTCCCGGCGATCGAGCAGCCCCAGGTCGGCGAGCGCGCGCGTGAAGAACCGAGTGTAGAGCAGGTGGAGGATGGCGTGTTCGTCGCCGCCGACGTAGACGTCGATCGGCAGCCACTCGTCGGCGAGTTCCGTATCGAACGGCGCGTCCTCGAGATCCGGCGAGAGGAATCGCAGGTAGTACCACGAGGAGTCGACGAACGTGTCCATCGTGTCCGTCTCGCGCCGAGCGGGCCCGCCGCAGTCGGGACACGTCGTCTCGCGGAACGAATCGTGTTCCTCGAGCGGGTTCCCCGTCGTGCGAACGAACTCCGGCAACTCGACCGGGAGCTCTTCGTCGGGTACGAGGACGTGGCCGCAGTCGTCGCAGTGAACGACCGGAATCGGCGTCCCCCAGTAGCGCTGTCGGGAGATCAACCAGTCCCGAAGCCGGTAGGTGACGTCCTCCTCAAGGGCCCCGTGATCGGCGACGAGCCGCTCTCGAGCGGCCTCGCTCGCGGTGCCGTCGTACTCGCCGCTCGCGGTTAGTGTCCCGTCGCCGGTGTACGGCAGGTCGCCGGTACCGTCACCGTCCGTCGGTTCGATCACCCGTTCGATCGGCACGTCGTGCTCGAGTGCGAACTCGTGATCGCGCTCGTTGTGGCCGGGAACGCCCATCACCGCGCCGGTGCCGACGTCGTCGAGGACGTAGCCCGCGACGTAGACCGGCAGTTCGGCGCCGGTCAGCGGATGGATCGCCGTCGCGTCGGTCTCGACGCCCGAAAAGCCGACCTCGTCGGGATCCTGTTCGCGGACGGCGTCGATGTAGTCGGCGACCGCCTCGGAGTCGTCCGCGAGCGTGCGAGCGAGGTCGTGGCCGGGCGACACCACGAGCGACGTCGCCCCGTAGATCGTCTCCGGACGGGTGCTGAAGACGTCGACGGATCCGTGGTCCGCCGTCTCGAACGTAATTTTGGCCCCTTCCTGTCGACCGATCCAGTTTCGCTGGATCTCGCGGACGCCGTCGGGCCACCCCTCGAGGTCGTCGAGTCCCTCGTGGAGTTCCTCCGCGTAGTCAGTGATCGAAAAGAACCACTGGTCGAGTTCGCGCCGGTCGACGGGTGTTTCACAGCGCCAGCAGACCCGGTCGGTGGTGACCTGACTCGAGGTCTCACTGCGTTTGGGTTCGCGGCTCGGGGCGTCGCCGCTCGCTCCCGCCGAGGCTTCGCGTTCCTCGACCTGAGCCGCCGCGAGGACGGTCTCGCAGTCGGGACACCAGTTGACCGTTGCTCCCTCGTACTCGACGAGCCCCGCCTCGTAGAGTCGCTTAAACAGCCACTGGTTCCACCGGTAGTAGGAGGGGTCGCAGGTGGTGATCTCTCGAGACCAGTCGTAGCCAAACCCCATGGTCTCGAGTTCTTCGCGCATGCGCCGAATACACGCCTGCGTCCAGGATTCGGGATCGCTCGCCCGTTCGTAGGCGGCGTTCTCGGCCGGCAGGCCGAACGCGTCCCATCCCATCGGATGCAACACGTCGTCACCTTGCATCCGGCGGTACCGCGCGTAGGCGTCCGTAATCGCGTAGTTACGGACGTGTCCCATATGCAGCGTTCCCGACGTGTAGGGGAACATGCCCAGCACGTAGGTCGGGTCCGTCGCGTCCGCCGGCAGCGCGTAGACGTCGTCGCGCTCCCAGACGTACTGCCAGAACTCCTGGACCTGCGCGTGATCGTAGTGAGTCGTCATTGTAGCGAGCGGTCTTGCCGAGTACTGGGTGTGCCGGCTATATCATTGTTCGGCTGCTCGCGATACGTTCGTCGCAGTGACGGCCGCGAGCGAGCCCGAATTCGCATCCGTTCACTGCCATCGTGTCCCGGAGCGATGGCAAGACTGCTCGCAGTCGTTCCGGCACCGGCTGACAGCAGCCCGTATCAGTCTCGAGCGCTCCCGCCGGCTGTGGGCAGAGCTTAACAAAGCCTGTGGGGACGAAAACACGGGTCGACCGAATGGCTCGTTCACGCGACGACCCGGAGCCGGCGACGACGACCGTGCTCGTGACGCTCGTAGTTGTGTTGCTAACCTTCACCGCCCTCGCGCTGGTCTTCGTCCCAACCATCGGTCCCGACCCGCTCGGACAGGCCGGGGACGCCGAGGGCGATCCGTCGGCGAACGACCTGAACGACGAAATACCGACGGCCGGTGCTGATGACGACGCGGACCCAGGGGACGATTCCGAGGCGGAATCGACCGACGACGAATCGACTGCGTCCGAGTCGGAGGAGAGTGACGACGAGGGGCCACCAGCGGATGACGCAGACGATGACCAGCCGGCTGAGTCGGCCGACGAATCGACTGGGGACGACGATCCATCGGACTCGCCGACGGAAACGGACGACGATGACCCGGCCGGCGAATCGGTCGGTGATCCGTTCGACGGCGACGAGGCTGACGACTCGGTTGATGCTGATTCAGCGGATGATACCGGGCCGGCCGACGATGACGATACCGATGACGACGTGGACGAGGAGGAACCCGGACCACCCGACGACGCCGGCCCACCCGACGACGCTGGCGCGCCGAGTGATGCAGGGCCGCCGGACGACGCCGGCCCGCCGTGAATCCGTCTCGGCAGCGCCTCGAGCACCGTCGTCGCGCCAGCGAGCCCGACTTTCTTCACCGTCACCCCCGTCTGAAGCCGTATGACCGAAACCGTCCTCGTCACCGGCTGTTCGTCCGGCATCGGCTTCGCGACCGCTCGCGCGTTTCTGGACGCCGATCGAGACTGGCGGGTGTACGCCACCGCTCGAGATCGAGACTGCGACGGACTCCGCGAACTCGAGGCCCGCGGGGCCGAACTCGCCGCCCTCGATCTCGCCGATCCGGATGCTATCGAACGCGTCGTCGGCCGAATTCGGTCCGAAACTGGCGGCGTCGACTGTCTCGTCAATAACGCGGGCTACGGCCAGTTCGGCCCCGTCGAAGACGTCCCGACGGACCGACTCGAGCGACAGTTCGCCGTCCACTGCTTCGGTCCCCACCGGCTGATTCGAGCCGTCCTTCCCGACATGCGCAAGCGAGGCCGCGGCCGAATCATCACCGTAACCAGCGCGGCGGATCGACTCGCGCTCACCGGGATCGGCGGGTACAACGCCTCGAAATGGGCGATGGCCGGACTCACCGACGCGCTTCGCCAGGATCTCTTCGGGACGAATATCGACGTCGTGACCGTCCAACCCGGCGTCGTACGGACGTCGTTTTACGACCGCGTTAGCGCGGAACTCGACGACACCGAGGCGACGGCGTCGCCGACTCACTACGCCGATCTGTACCGCGCCCTTCGGGGCCTCCGAGCCGTCGAAGGCGGCGGGCCGTTGCTCAACGAACCCGACCGCGTCGCCGGGACGATCCTTCGGGCCGCGTCCGTCCGAAAGCCGTCCACGCACTACCGCGTGGGTCCGCTCCCGCTGCTCGGTTCGTTGTACGGCACGCTCGTTCCGGGTGCGGTTCGGGATCGACTTTCGCGGCTCGCCGTTCGAATCGTCGCGAGCGAGCCCGTTCTGTCGCTGCTCGAGCGTCGCGTCCCCGACTCGTGATCGAAACCGAAATCGAACTTCGAATCGGAATCGACATCGGAATCGGGCTCCTCGAGTCGGTAGGACTCGCCGCTGTCCCGTCTTCGGATCGTCGAAAACCGGTGCAGAGGCCGTACGGACTACTCGCGTCTCGGTCCGGACCGCAGATTCAGAATCGGGCTTGGACGGACGACTTTCCCACGCGCTCTCACGAATCGAAAGACGACTCCGGATTTATTCCCGTTCCCGAACTATCGGCTCCTTACATATGGGTACCCGAGCGCTTCAAACACGTCTCCGATCCGCTTCACTCCACGACCGATGACGACGTCACGGATACGGATCCCCGCGAAACGGCTCCGCTCGGCGACCGACACCGCACCGCGGGTCGCCCGGTATCTGGCACTCGAGGGGCGAAAACTCGAGCGCTTACTGCGGGCCGGTCGACCCGGTGCGGTCGCCGGCTCGGTCGCCGAACTGCTGACCGGCCGGAACCCGTACTACGAGTACCGGCTCGAGGACGGACGCTACCAACTGGTCGAGACCAACGGTCATGAACTGGTCGTCGACACCGACGACGCCGGGATTTCCCGAACCCTGCTCGCCTACGGCGTCCACGAGTACTGCTCGACGGCGGCCTTCGAGCGCGAACTCGAGCGTCTCACCGAGGTCGTCGAGGGCCCCGTCCGGGTCCTCGAGGTCGGCGCGAACATCGGCTACTTCTGTACGATCGAGGCGGGGATCCTCGGCGACCGCGCTCGAATCCACGCGGTCGAACCGATCCCCTCGAACGTCGAACTGCTCGAGCACAACGTCGAGCGAAACGGCTACGCGGACCTCGTCGACATCGAGCGACTCGCTATCGGCGACGCGACGGCGCCGGTCGAGATGGAACTGAGTACCCACTCGAACCAGCACCGGGTTCTCGATTCCTCGGGGTCCGGGGCCACCGGACGGTCCTCGAGCGACGACGGCGACGCGCGCGAAACGCTCGCCGTCGAGCAGACCACCGGAAGCCAGTACCTCGCGGACCGCGATATCGACCCCGCGTCGGTCAACGTCGTCCGGTTCGACGTCGAGGGCTACGAGTGCGAGGTACTCGAGGGCTTGACGGACGTCCTGGCCGCGCCCGGACCGACGGTCGTCTACGTCGAACTCCACCCGCTCGAGCTCTCCGCAGCCGCCAAAATGGAGCTCGTGGATCGGTTTGCGGACAACGACTTCGAGGTCGTCTCGGCCGTTCGAACGGACGCCGCGGCCGGCGTCGACGACGAGCGTCGCTGGCACGGCCTCGAGTGTGACGTCGACGATTTCGACGACCTGCGGCGGGCGATGGTCGAGAGCGATCACTCGATCGAACTCATCGCGCGCAAGTAGCGGACGGCCGCTCCCCCGTTATCCGCCTTTCAATCGCGCGATCCGCCGTCCGAGCGACGGTCTCCCTGCCGGCGACATCGCCCGCGTAGTCGTCCGTCCGAAAGCGCGCCCGTCGTGCAGCCCAGAGTACCGGCAACGGAAGGGTCAGCGTCAGGACAATCATCCCCGTGACCGCGGGCGTTGATCCCCAGAGCACCGCTCCGACGACGACCACGAGATATCCGAACAGCGAGTACACCGCCACGCCTCGGTAATGAGACCGGAGTGTTCCGGCGTGAACGGCGAACGGTGCTTCGGTCGTTTCGTCGTCGACCGCCTCGAGGAAGTACTCGGAGACGAACAGCAGAGCTACAGGTACTACTTCCCGATCGAGGCCGTTCGCTTCCGGGAGTTCGAACGTCCTCGACCGACGAGGTGGAGAGAGACGACGAGGCTAGGCTCTCGTCGGTAAATGCCGACGGACCGTCTCCTCGATCCGGCCGAGTCCGTTCGACACGCCGCGAGCGTACGACAGCAGGTAGAACCCCGCCTTTTCGCGACGCGAGAGGGTATCCCAGCCGTCGATGCCTCGAATCTGTGCGGGTCGCGGCGGGAGATACGGCCACGGATTGAGTGCAACCGGCACCGGATCGTCGTATCGATTCGGATGGAACCGCCGCAGCTGGTAGAGCCCCCGACCGATCCGCCGGGACTTCCGTATCAGCGCTTCGGATGTCGATCTCGTGGGGTGGTACATCGTCACGTCTGCCGCGTATTGCAGTTCTCGTCCCGAATCGCGCACCCGATGACCGAACTCTCGGTCGCCGCTCGAGATCAGTCGCGAATCAAACGAACCGACGTCCTCGAGGACGGACCTGCGCACGAACAGACAGCAGGTCGGCGCAAAGCCGAGATCCTCGATGAAGTAGTCGATCGGGAAGCCGGTTTGCCGGTTATAGCGTTCTGCGAGGGAGTCGCCGCCCTCCGAGGGAACCATCTCGACGTTACAACCCATGTATTCGGCGTCCTTGCGCTCGAACGCGGAAATCGCGTCGACGAGCCACGTCTCGTCGACGAGCATGTCCGCATCGACGAACGCGAACACGTCACCGCGTGCGTTCTCGATACCCGTGTTTCGCGCCGCATAGGAACTCTGTCGGTCGGCTTCGACCAGAAACGTGACCTGGTCGTGCTCGGCGGCGTAGGCTCGGGCAACTGCCGGCGTTTCGTCGGTCGAATCGTTATCGACGACCAGAATCTCGTGGGCTGTTCCCGGATACGTTTGGGCCATCAGCGCGTCGAGCGTGTCTCGGAGTCCTTCCGGGTCGTTGTACACCGGGACGATGACCGAGACGACGGGCCACTCGTCCTCGCCTCGGTTCCCGTCGCCGGCCTCGGTTTCCGCTGTCATCCCCTGTGGTCCCGAGACGGATCGGGAAAAGTAGCGACCGCATTCCCCGACCGACGGTCACCGAATCTCGATCGTAACCGGTACGAAACCAACCGCTAATTTACCGTAAGACACGCCAGGATGCCATATATCGCGTTTTGAGCGAGCGATCGAAATCTCTCGATCGAACGACACGGCTAGCTCTCCATAGTAGTCATCAAACAACGAGAATCCGCTGTAAGAATAAGTATCTCAGACTGATTGCTCCGGATATGTGTACAGTCGCGCATAATCACACCCTCGCTCGCCAGATCGGCCCGACAGGTGAACTTCGGCCATGACGCTCGTCAGCGTAATCGTTCCCACCTACGATCGGCCAGCGTTCATCGAGGGAGCGGTCGAGACGGCGCTCGCCCAGACCCACGACGAACTCGAAGTCGTGATCGTCTGTGATCCGCCGGCCGTCGAAACGCGGGACGTTCTCGAGCGATACGACGACGACGATCGCGTGCGCCCGATCTACAACGAGGAGCGGCTCGGGATCGCGGCGAGCCGGAATCGCGCGATCGAGCACGCACGGGGCGAGTATCTCTGTATTCTGGACGACGACGACCGTTGGGATCCGGACAAGGTCGAGAAACAGCTGGCCGTGATGGACGCCAATCCGGACTGCGGCGTCGTCTACACCGGCGGATTCGTTCGCCAGAACGGTCGGATCGTCGGCACCTACTCGCCGTCGATGCGCGGTGATATCTACCCGGAAATACTCGCGGGGTTCAGCCTCAAACCGTACTCGAGTCACATGATCCGTGCGGAGTGTTTCGAGACGGTCGGCGGCTACGACACCGACTTCGAGTGCGGCGAAGACTGGGACCACACGATTCGACTCGCCCGCGAGTACGAGTACGAGTACGTCGACGAACCGCTGGTCGTTCGGCAGTTTCACGAACAGAACGTCAGTCAGGGGTTCGCCGAACAGGTCGAACAGCCACACCTCGATCTCGACAAGGCGATGGATATCTCGGGACAACTCTGGTCCAAGTACCGCAAGGAGATCGAACGGTATCCGGAGATCGAACGCCGATTGCGGTACAGTCGCCACGTCTCCTACGGCTGGACCGAAATCGACCGCAACAACCGACAGCGCGCGTTCAAATACGGCTGGAAAGCGACGAAATTCGGGCCGTCGGTCGCCAGCCTCGCGGTCTGTTGTTTCGCGCTCCTCGGACCGGCGGCACTCGATTTCGTTCGCTCCGTCCGCGATACCGTCGTCGACTCGCAGTTCGATCAATCGGCCGAGACCAAACTGGATCCGAGAGCGTAACCGACGGGGGTCAGCCGCGACGGGAGACACTGGTCGCGTTCTCCGCCGGCGCTGACTGGAACCGCTCAGTCCGATCGGGTTACGGTTTTCAAACGGACCCGGTCTCGAGCGACGGGATATGCTCGAGCCACCGGTCCAGCGTCTCGATGACGGAACGCAGCGGTACGCTTTTCGGTACCGTTTCGGCCGGTGAAACCGTTTTATCCACCGTATAGTGAACCGCCGAGCGGAACAACTGCCGCGTAATGTATCCGTCCACGCCGCTGCGATTTAGACGACAGCGCCGGCAGTGGAGCCCGAACCGATTCTCGTGCCAGCGATGGTGCCCGAACCGACCGCCGGATCGGCGTCCCTCGACGACTGGAAACGGTTGCGGAACGCTGGAGGTTGCGGACCTCGACCGAGCGGCAACTCCCCGCCCCTCGGCCACCGCCGGGTCGGATCCCGTCGCCTCGAGAACAGGTAGAACGGCGAGTCCGTAACCGATCAACGACCGCAGCCACTCTCAGTACCACAATGGGCCCCAACATCCGACGACGGCAGGCGGAGAACCGATCGATTCAGACCAGCGTTCAGCTCTTGCTCACCGTCAGTGGCATCGCGTTTCTGGTGGCCGGACTGGTTCTCGCGGCGAGCGGGGCGTCCGTCGGCGGCGCGATCGGCTCGATCAGCGACGATTGGAGCGAGGGGGAGCCCCGCGAAGGCGATGTCGACGCCACCGACGACGCGGACGGTGCCGGGGGCGGAAGCGACGATGAAGACGGCGACAACGACAACGAGAGTGACAACGAGAACGACACCGGGAGCGACGACGAGAATACAGGTGATGAAAGCGATGACACCGACGACTCTCGAGACGCCGATAACGACACCGACACGCACACGCTCACGGCCACCGTCGAAGACGACGACGGCGATCCGATAGATGAAGCCACCGTCGTAGTCGAGGCCGACTCCGGCTCGAGCGAGCCCGACTCGGTCGACGACGACGGCGAGGTCGAGTTCGACCTCGCGGACGACGAGTACACGGTCATCGCCGAAGCGGACGGCTACGAAGATACCGAAGCGTCGGTCGAAGTCGACGGCGACGACGAATCGGTCACGCTGACGCTCGAGGACGCAGACGACGAGAGTGACGACGGCGATGGTGGCACCGAAACCCACACGCTGACGGCGATCGTCGAAGACGGCGACGGTGATCCGATAGACGAAGCCACCGTCGTGGTCGAGGCCGACTCCGGCTCGAGCGAGCCCGACTCGGTCGACGACGACGGCGAGATCGAGTTCGACCTCGCGGACGACGACTACGTGATCATCGCCGAAGCGGACGGCTACGAGGAGACGGAGGAAACGGTCGAGATCGACGGCGGAGACGAAACGGTCACGCTGACGCTCGAGGAGACGGACGACTAGTACCCTCCCAAGCCTCGACTGACGAGCGAAATCGCCACCCGTCGCACGACTTCGCTCAGCAGTTCACGCACGAGAGGCCGCTCGTTCCTCCCCAGGCCTGAACGGAAGGGTCGAACCGGTCCCCGCGATCTGGTTCGATCCTGCCGTCGACGCCCGGAACGAAACTAGCGTAGCGGTTGCCACAATACACATCCGACCGCAGGATCGCGTTCTCATTGGTGTGTCAAGCGTTTCAGGAGCGACTGTCAGTTCAGCACCGTTCTTCCCGACTCGATCGACGAATATCGATGACGCTTCGGTCCCGACGTCACACGTTCCGAAACCGACACGCGACCCGTACCGTCCCCGTCTGATACCGTTACATCCGCTCCAGATACCCGGCTGCCGATCGACGAGAACGGCGGCGATGGAGATGAGTCGACGGTTGGTTTCGAGGCTCCCTTCCGGCCGAGGCGTCCGTCCGCGAAACGACACGTCCAGAGTAGCCGAGGTTGCGGAGTACGAACGATCGGTGTCGACGAATCGCTTCCGTTCCTTTCGGGTTGGTGGTGACCGACGTCCTCGTAGGTGTCGGCGATTCGCTCGAACAGTTCGTCATCGTTTGCGCCCTCTCGAGGGGATGGCGCTCCCTTCGACGACCCGTGCGACACGCTCTGGGACGAAGCGTTTGAACGCCGGTCTCCGCTCGTCGGCCGTTCGGGGGACGCCGCGACGATGGGTGGCTACCGCCGGTCCGAGTTCCGTCTCGAGCGGATTCGCGAGGGGCGCTCGAGAGCCGCGCCGCTGTCGTCTGGTTCGTTGATAATCGATCGAAGAAACGGCCAGTACGGTCGTACCGACACCGGGTTCGAACTATCGAACGGACGCGTCGATCAGTCCTCGAGACGGAGCCGTCCCGATTATTCGACCGTGACGCTCTTCGCGAGATTGCGCGGCTTATCGATCGGCCGATCGCGTAGCTCCGCGGCGTGATAGGAGAGTAACTGCAACTGGACGTTCGCGAGAAGGCCCGCCCAGACGGGATGGGTATCGGGCACCGACAGCTGCGTTTCGGTGACATCGGCTAGCGGGGCGTTTTCCGGACCGACGGCGACGATCGGGGCGCCACGAGACCGGGCCTCGATCGCGTTTGTTTTCGTCTTCTCGTCGTTGCTGCCCGTCGAAACCGCAAATATCGGCGATTCCTCGGTCACGAGCGCGAGCGGGCCGTGTTTGAGTTCACCAGACGAAAAGCCTTCGGCGTGTTCGTAGGTGATCTCCTTGAACTTCAGTGCACCCTCCAGAGCCACCGAGTGGCCGAGCCCGTTCCCGATGAAGAAGTACGACTCGCTGTCGAGATACTCTCGAGCGAGCGTCTCAGCCTGGCTCGTCTCGAGGACGGTTTCGAGGTGATCCGGGAGGGCCGTGAGGGATTCGAGCATCTCCGCTCGATCGGCGACGGGCGTCGCGTCGGGAACGTCCGCGGCGATACGCTGAGTGAGCAAGGCGAGCGTCACCGACTGCGAGGAGTAGGTCTTCGTCGCGGCGACGCCGACTTCCGGCCCGGCCCGGATGTAAACCGCCTCGTCGGCTTCGCGAGCGGCCGTCGAGCCGACGACGTTGGTCACGGCGAGCGACCGGGCACCCTGATCGGTCGCCCGTCGGACCGCATCGAGCGTGTCCGCCGTTTCGCCGCTCTGGGTAACCGCCACGACGAGCGTGCGTTCGTCGACGGGACCGGACGTGGCACCGTACTCGGTCGCACGGAGGATTTCCGTTCGAACGCCGGCCTCCCGCAACTGCTGACCGCCGTACATCGCCGCGTGATAGGACGTCCCACAGGCGACGAACTGGACCGTCTCGATTTCCTCGAACGACCCGGGCGGGAGGTTCTCGAAGACGACATCGTCGCCGTCGATCCGGCCCTCGATCGTGTTGGCGAGAGCCGTCGGCTGACTATCGATCTCTTTGCGCATGTAGTGGTCGTACTCACCTTTCCCCGCGTCTTCCGGATCCCAGTCGACGGTGTCGACCGACCGGTCGACCGGGTTCCCCTCGAGATCGGAAATCCAGTAGGAATCCGGCTCGAGGACGACGATATCACCGTCCTCGAGGTAGATAACCTCGTCAGTGTAATCGAGAAACGCCGGGACGTCGCTGGCGAGGAACCACTCCGAGTCGTCGAGGCCCAGCACGAGTGGAGAGCCCTTCCGTGCGGCGTACACGCGTTCTTCGCCGTCGACGATCGCGGCGATGGCGTAGCTTCCCTCGAGGGTGTCGACGGCCCGCCGGACGGCCCGCTCGGTGTCGTCGCACGTCCCCAGGTACTCATCGATCAGGTGCGGGATGACTTCGGTGTCGGTATCGCTTTCGAACTCGTGACCCAGCGCCCGCAACTCGGCTTTGAGTTCGTCGTAGTTGTCGATGACGCCGTTATGGACGACTGCAACGTCGCCCGCCGTGTCCGTGTGCGGGTGGGCGTTTTCGTCGGTCGGCGGACCGTGCGTGCTCCAGCGGGTGTGGCCGATGCCCATATTTCCGTGCGGACGCCCTTCGAGCGACGACTTGAGGTCCGACACCTGGCCCGAGCATTTGTGGACCTTGACGCCGGACCCGTTTTGCACGGCGATTCCGGCCGAGTCGTAGCCTCGGTACTCGAGGTTCTCGAGGCCGGAAAGCAGCGTTTCGGTCGCGTTTCCGTGGCCGATACGCGCGATGATTCCGCACATCAGCCGGTCACCTTCGTCCCGGCGACGGCTGTCGGCCACGACCCACTGCCGAACGAACGGCGTGCGACGCGACGGACCACGTTCGGGTCGGTCGTATCCGGTCGGTGCGAGACGGCTGCCTGCGGAACAGTGCTGGTGCGTATCATTGTTGTCTCCGGCCCGTTGCCGTCGACGCGACGGAGGCGGGCCGCTACCCATCCCAACTGCGGTACGGGCCATTACTATACCACGAATAAGCCCGACGCCGTCGCCCGTATGACGCCGCGTTCGATTGCGCTGTGTACAACAATCGTTTCGGCGGCCAGTCGCGTCAGTCTCACGCCCGGCCGGCTCGGTTGACCTCACTCGAACGTAGAACGCGTGCGCCCGCGTCGACAGGTCGTCGGCTCGAGTCGCCGTCCGAGCAGGACCCGACGACGTGTGACAATCGGATGACGCTCCCGGAAAATACCCGTCTTCTCGACGGAACGGCCGTTACGCAGCGGGGTTCTCGATATCGTCCGACTCCGTCGTCTCGTCTGCCTGCCGTTCGGACAGGGTGATGAGGTTTTCGCGGCCGACAGACCGTTTCTCGATCGTCCCATCGGCGTGCATCTGCGAGCAGATGCGACTGACTTTCGACTTCGACCAGCCGGTTTCGTCGGCGATCCGGTGTTGACGAATGCGGCCGTCGTTCTCGACGAGCAGCCGAACCACCTTCCCGTCGTCGCTCAGGAGTTCGGGCGGCGTGTCGGGCGACAGGTACTGCTCGTAGGGCCGGTGATCCGCGGTGGGTGAGCGATCCCTTTCGTCCGTCGCGGGCGTTTCGACCGACGTCTCGGCTTCGGGCGGGAGCGTCGGACGCTCGAGTTCGAGGTCGCGATCCGACACGAACTCGGCGAGACGGATTCCGACGAGTCCGCTGATCAACAGGAACAACGCGACGATCAAGGCCCCCTCCCAGAACGACGGGCCGCGGACGATCGACGGCCAGGATATCGGTCCACCGGATCGATCGCTGATCCTCGGCAGTAGCGTCGATGCGATCACGTGTCCGTCGAACTGGAGACTCGAAGCCGGAACCCCGTCGGTCGATACGGCGGACTGGATCGACGCGAGCACGGTTCTGACTCCAAGGTGGGAAGTGGGCGCCATGGATTTGCGGTGTGTGCGGTCGGCGTGTCAACGGAGCACTGCGAACGCACTGTCGCCGACCGCACTGGTCCTGTGCTCCGCGGAACCTTCATTATGGATGTGTATAGCCGGATTTAACACCGTTCTAAGCTGCCGTCTCGGCGATCGGACGAGTCTGTACTGATCTTCGAGTAGCCATCCTGTGAACCGCTTCCGTCGCCGAATGAGCGCGCTGAAACCGTTTATCCGCGCTATAGTAAACCGCCCGACGTGTCTTGGCTGGATCGACGACCGCGAACCGAACCGGTCGGTCAGATACCGTCGCACGCGGCTGTGTGGCGGCCCAACGACACCGTATCAACCCATGACCACGACAATCACCGACACTGAGAACCGGGCAGATGAACGAGAGCGCGATCGGTACGCACTGCGATCGAGCGAGCGGGGAACGACCTTCGAGCACACCGAGGACGGGGTCGCTCAGACGGCGACGGTCTGCGTCGTCGGACTCGGCTACGTCGGCCTGCCCCTCGCGGTCGGCTTCGCGCGGTCGAACTACCGCGTGATCGGGTACGACGTCGACGAATCGACGGTCGAACGGCTTCGAGCGGGGACGGACACGACCGGCGACCTCTCCGACGAGGCGGTACAGGACGACGACATTACTTACACTACCGACGCGGCCGAGATTCGCGACGCGGACTACGTCATCATCGCCGTGCCGACGCCGATCGACGGCGACGAGCAGCCGGATCTCAGCTACGTCGAGAGCGCGGCGACCACCGTCGGCTCGAAGATGGGGCCCGGAACGACCGTCGTTCTCGAGTCGACCGTCTACCCCGGATCGACACGCGAGGTACTCGTGCCGGCGCTCGAGGACGCGTCCGATCTCGCCGCGGGATCGGACTTCTTCGTCGGCTACTCGCCGGAGCGGGCGACGCCCGGGGACGAGGAACACGGGCTCGCGGACGTCGTCAAAGTCGTTAGCGGACAGAACGAGGCGGTACTCGAGGACGTGGCAAGCCTCTACGAGTCGGTCGTCGACGCGGGCGTCCACCGTGCGCCGTCGATCGAGGTCGCCGAAGCGTGTAAGGTCGTCGAGAACACCCAACGCGACCTCAACATCGCGTTCGTCAACGAGCTCTCGATGGCCCTCGAGCGGCTGGACGTGGACGGTCAGGCGGTTCTCGAGGCCGCGGGGACGAAGTGGAACTTCCACGACTACCGGCCGGGACTGGTCGGCGGTCACTGTATCCCGGTCGATCCGTACTTTTTGACGTATCGATCGGCCCGGGAAGGGTTCGACCCCGAACTCATGCGGACGAGCCGCAAGGTAAACGAGTCGGTGCCTGACTACGTCGCCGAACTGACGATTAAGGCGCTCAACGAGTGTCACAAGACGCTTCGAGACAGCCGCGTGCTGGTCCTGGGATTAGCCTACAAACCCGGCGTCGGCGACATTCGAAGCTCGAAGGTCACGGACGTCGTCGACACGCTCCGGGAGTACGATATCGACGTCAAGGGGTTCGATCCGTTTACGGACGACGATGCGGTCCGGGAATCGCTCGGCATCGACGTTCAGGACCGACTCTCCTTCGAAGGGTTCGACGCCGTCCTGCTCGCGACGCCCCACGCGGAGTTCGAGCAGTTGGATCTCGAGGCCGTGGCGAGCCAACTCGCGGCGGACCCGGCGCTGATCGACGTGACGGGGGCGCTCGAGGAAGCACCAGCCACCGAGGCGGGGTTCGTCTACCGGAGGGTATGATGGGCCGGAGTCACGCGTTCGATACCGAGAACGACGGGACTGGTACGGCCCGTCGTCGTTCGGCCCCGGCGATCGCTGCCCTGTTCGGGCGATCACCGGGACCGCGCAGTACCGATCCGTACGGGGGGAGCGGACTGGAGCACCCGACCGTTCCGAGTACCGGCCGAAACGGCGACGGCATCGCGGAGGTGGGCTGACCGTGCGAATAGTGATCACGGTCCAGCATCCCGGACACGTCCACTTCTTTCGCCACCCGATCAACGAACTCGAGTCCCGCGGGCACGAGGTCCACGTCTTCGCCCGCGAGAACGACGTGGCGATCGACCTCCTCGAGGCCTACGGGATCGACCACGAGGTGCTGGCCGCCGAGTCCGACTCGCTGCTCTCGCTCGCCGCCGTACAGGCGACCTACGAGACGCGACTGCTGCGTCGCGTCCGACGGATCGGTCCGGACGTGATCGCGGCCATCGGCGGCGTCGCCGCTGCCCACGTCGCCACGGTGTTGGGCACGAAGAGTCTCGTCTTCTACGACACCGAACACGCGACGCTCATCACGAAACTCGCCTACCCGTTCGCGGACGTGATCTGCACCCCGGCGTGCTATCGGGAGACGCTCGACTCCGGACAGGAGCGGTACCCTGGCTATCACGAACTCGCCTATCTCCACCCCGACCGGTTTGACCCCGATCCGTCGGTCATCGAGGAAGCCGGCCTGTCGCCGGACGACGAGTTCGCCGTCGTTCGACTCAGCAGTTGGGACGCCTCACACGACGTCGGAAACGGAGGGTTCGACGACCCGCGAGACGTCATCGACAGACTCGAGGCGGCGGGACTGCAGGTCCTGCTGACGGCAGAGGGAACGCCGCCGGCCGACCTCGAACCGTACCAGTTCACGACGCCGCCCGAGTGCATGCACGATCTGCTCGCCTACGCCGATATCGTCGTTAGCGAGGGCGCGACGACCGCTGCCGAAGCGGCCGTCCTCGGCACGCCGGCGGTCTACGTGAACCCGGCGTCGCTCGGCTACACGGCCGAACTCGAGGACGAATACGGACTGCTGTTCGGGTTCGACGGGGCCGATCGACACGGGCGAGCGCTCGAGCAGATCGACGCCGTCGTCGAGACGTCACCCGGCACGTGGGAGCGACGCCGGGCCCGACTCCTCGACGACCGGATCGATGTGGCGGCATTCGTCGTCCGCCGGATCGGGACGCTCGCTCGTTCGCACGCCGCGAACCGATCGACGCCCGCGACCGGAACGAGCTACCGATGAAGGTCCTCCAGTTGGTTACCTCGCCGCGGCCGTTTTTCGACCAGCAGGTGGCGGCTCTCGAGGAGCAGGGCGTCGACTGCACCGTCCTCGGCGTCCCCGGCTCTCACGGCGGCAATTCGGACCGGTCGGCCCTGGATTACGCGCGGTTCTATCCGAAGGTCCTCTCGGCGGTCCGATCCGCGGAGTACGACCTTATTCACGCGAACTACGGGCTCGTCGTCCCGTTCGCGTTCGCCCAGCCGACCCGACCGGTCGTGGTGTCTCTGTGGGGGACGGATCTAATGAGCGATCTGGGTTGGCTCCGAGCGATCAGTCGGTACGGAGCCCGCCGTGCTGACGCCGCGGTCGTTCCGAACCGGACCTTGTCACGAGCGCTCGAGACCGAGCACGAACTGATCCCCTTCGGCGTCGACACCGACCTGTTCCGGCCGATTTCCCGCCGGCGGGCCCGCGAACGTGTCGGCTGGGATACGGACCGGCCGGTCGCGCTGTTCCCGTACGATCGCAGCCGTGCTGTCAAGGACTTCCCCCGGGCTCGCCGCCTGGTCGAACGGGCTGATATCGATATTGAACTGCGGCCGATCACCGGCGTGGACCACGAGGCGATGCCGTACTACATGAACGCGAGCGACGTCCTCCTCGTGACCTCGAAACGCGAAAGCGGGCCGATGGTCGTCAAGGAGGCCGCCGCGTGTAACCTGCCGGTCGTCTCGACAGACGTCGGGTTCGTCCGCGAGACGATCGAAGGGGTTACCGACTGTCTCGTCAGCGACGACGATAGCCAACTGGTCGACGGCCTCGAGTCCGTCGTCGAACCCGGTCGTCGATCCGATGGCCGCGACGCGATCGATGGACTGGCCCTCGAGACGCTCGGCGAGAACCTCCACGGACTGTACCGTCGGGTGCTCGAGCGAGACGGGTCGGCGGCCCGTCGAACGGGGGTTGGCCATGGAGTATAGATCGCTGTCGGAACTGCGACCGTTGCGACTCGATACCGTCGCGGCGATCGGCGGCCTCCTGATCGCGCTGGCGCTGTTGCCGCTGCGGCTGTTTGCCTCCCAGATCTACCTCAACACGGTCCCGCCGATCCTCGGTACCGCGTGTGTGCTGTATCTCGTTTCCCTGTATCAACGGGACCAGTCGCGGGCGGTCCCGACGCTTCCCTCAGCGGTGTCGATGGCCCTCCCGAGCATCGTCCTGTCGGGTCTCGCCGGACTCATCGCCCTGACCGTCGCACAGGGGACGCGAACGCCGCTCTTCTTCGGACTGGCAGGTATGGTCGGTACGCTCGTGATCGGTCAGATCGTCTTCGCGGACGACCGTGACCTTCACGTCGGACTCCTGTTGGTCCAGATCGTCTGCTTTGCGTTCGTCTTTCGGTTTACCGCGCTGTATGCAACCCCCGGCTACATCGGAATCGACATCTGGACGCACGCCGAACTCACACGCGCGATTCTCGCCGAGCAGTCCGTGAGCGGAATCGCCGACGACAAACACTACGCCTCGCCGTTTTACCACCTGTTAGTCGCCGCGTCGTCGTTGCTGTACGACGTTTCGATCCGCACCGCAGTGGTCCTCTCCGTCGGCCTCGTGATGCCGCTCTCGGTCTTGCTCGTCTACGCGACGACGAACCTGCTGGTCTCGCCGCGGTGGGCGACGCTGGCGACGGCCTGTTACGCCCTCGCCAGTCACGTCGCGATGTGGGGGATGCATCTCATCCCGACGAGTCTTGGACTGGTCTTCTTCCTCGGCATGCTGTACGCACTGATCCGCGTGATGCGGATCGAGTACACGTTCCGGGACTTCTCCCTGCTGCTCCTGTTGAGCGTCGCCGTCATCCTGACCCACCAGGTGTCGACGTTCATCATGCTCGTTCTGTTGCTCGCAGCGTTTATCGCCCAACTCCTGTTCGAGATCGGGCCGCTCGGCCTGAGCCGACTCGACACGAGCGTTTTCCGGGCGAAAAAACCCGTCAACCTCGTCGGTCTCGTCATCTTCAACTTCGGGCTGACGATCTTCGTCTGGTCGCTGACGCCGTACCGCCAGCAGTCGTTTCTGGCAACCGTCCTGAGCTTCTTCAACCAAACGCTAGAGGAGAGCGCCGGCTTTCTCAACATCGCCAGTGACTCCTCGTCGGACGCGGCCGAAGGGGGAGCCGAGGCCACACCGACGCTGCTCGAGCAGGCCGTTCCGTACGTGGACGCGCTCGGCTTTCTGTTCTTACTCGGCGCGACGTTCGTCGGCTGTCTGTACGTCGTCCACCGTCGCCGCGCCGAGCAGTCGGTGTTTACACTCCTGTTGGCGACAGCCTTCATGCTGGTATTCGTCCTCGGACTGCCGATGTTCGGGATCCGAAACTTCATCCCGACGCGGTGGTTTGCGTTTCTCTTCGCTCCGATGGCGATCCTCGGGGCGATCGGCTTGCGGACGCTGAGCCGGGGACTCAACCCGTCGCTCGTCCTCTCCGTCCTCCTGGTGTTCGTGCTCGTCTATCCGGGTGCGATGATTTTGGCGGCCGAGAGCAACGTCGACAATCCGGTCTTCGACGACCGCCACGAACGACTCGCGTACGACGAATCGGAACTCGCCGCAGCCGAGTCGATCGCTGAACTGACCGGCTCGCCGGACGGCGGCGAGATCCGTCCCGATCAGCAACTCCACACCGACCATCCGTACCAGACGCTGCTCAGCCGAACCGGGGCGTATCCGTCGACGACGACCGCAACGGTCCCGGACGACGGCGTCGCCGATCACGAGTACGCCGTCGCCCGATCGACGCAGTCGACCGGCGGGACGTACTTCACCGACGCCGACGGGAACGGGCGACTCGAGCCGGTTTCACAGGACCGGCTCTGTACCCCGGACCAAGCGACCGTCTACACGAACGGCGACGTCACGATGTGTACGGCCTCGGCAGTATCCGGGTAGTCGTCGTTTCACCGCCCGCTCTTTCTCGTGGCGCTCTCGCCGATTCGGTGAGTAGCGGCCGCACTCGACCAGCTCGAGACGGCCGACGGGTAGCCGATATCGACGGATCACGTGCGTACGCAAACACCAACAACCAATGTTCGATCTCGGCCGATCAGTGATCTCCGTTCACAGAACTGCGAACCGGACGTGACGAGGCCGTCCGCAAATCTGCGATTTCCCTGCGCACAGGAATCGGTGATTCTCGAACGACTTGACCTCGTGGAGGAAGCGGACACTCTATAACACAAACCGCACTCGATAGCAAGGCCGACCCCCACATTATAACCCAATACGCTATCACCGAGGGACTCGAGTGGCGGAGGCTCCGCCAGATCGGTTACTCGACGTCGATCGGCAGCTGAATCACGCGATATGCGCTGTCCGCCGTAGGCTCCGTCGGCGGCTCGTCCTCGTAGAGTAACAGTGTCAACCGGAACTCCGGTCCATCCGTCGTCGGCGTAATCTCGAGCGTCTGCTCGCGTGTTTCGCCGTCTGCGATCGTTGTCGACCGACGATCCATCTCCGCGGTCTCGCGGACGGTCACACCGTCCTCGTAACTCACCTCCTGGAGCAACGCAACGGTCGTGTACGTGCGTTCGTCCCCTTCCTGATTGGTGATCGCGGCCTGTAGCTCCTGAGACTCCCCAGCGGTGTACGTCGACTCGTACATGGTCTCTACGTCCCCAGTAACGGGCTCCGTTTCGACCGAAAATTCGGTAAACCCGTTGCGTTCCGGCGGGTTCGCGACCGCGAAGCCGGCGGTCGCGACCACCAGCACCAGGCCGAGTACGATTGCGACGTTGTACGGTCGCGGATTCGTTTGCGCGTAGATATTCGGCCCATCCCGGCCGAAAAACAGTGACCCGAACGAGAACGATGGTGCGTATCGTCGCTCCGGTGAACACCGATAGCGACAACCGATAGCAATGAGTGTTAGAATAACCGTGAGCAACGAGATCCCGGAAAGCACCGGTTCGAGGGTCAAACCCCTAGGGGTTGCGGACGACAGAAGGGCAATCGACGAAACGAGTGCTACGCTACACACTACTGACAGAACGAACCGCTCGATCGTCTCGAGTCCGCCGGTGACCAGCAGTGGATTTCCGAGGCCCGTTTTCTCTTCGTCGAACGATTGATAGTCGTCGTCAGGCTTGTCCGGAAACAGCGCAGAAACGAGGGCATACCCGGGAAGAAAGACGACGAGCGGAATCATCGCCACTATTCTTACAGCACCGTCGATTCCAGAAAATACGCCGAATGCGACGACGCCAGCGACTGCGATGACGACCGCTAAATCGAAAAACCACCAGTGAGTATCGCTCATTTCCTCGACGGTGGGCACGGCGAGGGTTTATTATCGCCCCGATAAGCCCGATCTTCGGGGGCGATCTGACGTCCGTCTGACGCAGAAGTATGTGTATCTCGACACTGGTATTCCCGTCCGTGGCTGCTGCCGGCTTGACACTGTTCCGGAAATAGAATAATCGAAAACTCGAATTCAATATGGCGGTATCTATCGATCGAAATCGCGCGAAATTATTTCCGATCCCGATTTCCCAAGCTGCCGATAGAGCGTCTTAGAATGCACTTTCAGCGGTTTTAAAACCGCGAAAAACAAATTCAGAAATTCGTGAAATAACTGAAACTGTGTACGTCTCGGATGTAAGGTTTGGAGACTTTATTACCCCCTTCTGTTTAGGGAAGACTGGCGCAATGAAAGCAGAACATATCAGATATGAAGAACAGGATGGACAGCACGAAGATGACGAGTCTGACCATCCCTCCGAAGCGACGACGTTCTCGAAAGACGAAATCTTCCATCTGCTGCAAAACGAGCGTCGACGGATGGTCCTCAGGTACCTTCGCGGTACCGACGAGCCCGTTCGCATGCGTGATGTCGCAGAACAGGTCGCTGCGTGGGAACACGATACCACCGTCGAAGAGCTCACGTCCACCCAGCGTCAACGCGTCTACATCCCGCTCTATCAGTCCCACCTCTCGAAACTCGACGAAGCGGGGATCATCGAGTATCAAAAAAACCGGGGAATCGTCGAGCGAAGACCGCTCGCCAGCCGGATCGATCGGTACCTCAATCTGGATCCGGAGGACGAGTCGACGGACGAACAGCAGTCCGATCCGGCCTGGAACGACTACTATATCGGTGCGACAGTCGTCTGTTATGCCGTCTTGATCGGCGCAGTAATGGAACTGCCCTTTACCTCGTTCCTTTCGGGGATCGGTCTGAGTGCGCTGATACTGTTTCTCTTTACCGTCCTCACTGTGAGTCGGATCATCAACTGATAGCGACTACCAGTTGTGTGAATTGACTCGAGCCGAACTCAGTATCCGAGCCCGAACGCGGTCGTGGCGACCACGAACGCCACTGCACCCAGTAGTACAGCCGAGAGCAGGACACGGAGTACAAACCGGAGATCAATCGAAACCGCTCCGAGAACACCTGCGGACTGTTGCATTTCAATCCTCGCGGCGGGCGTCGGACAGTCGACGATACCCTGACTCGCGTCGAACTGGATGTCGTCTGACGCGTCGAGTTCCGGAAGCCGGTGCTCGTGGAGTCGTTCGTGGACGGCCGCCCAGGTTTCGACCGGCGGTCGTTCGGGCTCGATCAACTCATCGGTAACTTCGTCGACGGTCGCCGGTGTCTGCATCTCTGCGAGGATCGCCAGCAGTTCGGCGTCGGCGTCCGGCACGAACGCCGCTATTCGCTCGTCGGACCCGGGGCCGTCGTCGGAGAGTTCACCCGGCGAGTGATAGACCGTCACTCCCGACGTCGTCTCGGGATCGCCGGCGCAATCCCTCTCGGAATCGGCCGACGACGAGCGGACCCAGGACGGCGTCAGACGCATATTCCGCGCTATAACCTCTTGGCATATAAGTATTCTCTCGGTTCGGCTACCGCAACCGATATATCCGGTTATTATCGCTGTTTCAGTGAGTCATCGGTCGGTCAATACGTGACAGATATCCCATTGATCGAGGCTGTGTATACACTACTCACACAGTCGGCGTGTGATCGGCTGTGCACTGGTACGGATTGCTGTAACTATGTATCGCCGATCGCCAGAACGGGGTCGGCGATCGGCGGTAATTGACTACGGTAAACCGTATGAGTACAGTCGCCGCGAGAACGATACGACCTGCAGAAGCTAACGGTATCTGTGGCCGTTCTCCCGGTGGTTATGTTATCGAGGGCGCAGGCGGCTCCAGCCACGGGAGTAGTCGATCCTGTGGGCCCGAACAACACTCGAGCCAGCCCCGAAGATCGACGAGTCGGAGTTTGTGTCTGGCCGGCAGCGCGTGGACGTGTTCGAGATCGCCCAGAAGGTGCCGATCCAGGTCGTGGCGTTCGAAGAGCGTCCGGCGATCCGGCCACGACGGCTGAAACGACGAGAGAAACGGCGTTTTCCGGCGAACGAACCGTTCGGCTTCGTTGAGCAGTGTGGTGTCGTACGGCCGGTCGGGTGGTCTGTGCCGCAACAGATCGCCGTCGAGGCGCTCACAGGCCTCGAGGAAGGTGTCCGTCGTCCGGTATTTCGGCGGCGTTCGGAGGTGCCAGTCGATCAACTCGCGGTCGGTCGCCAGAAACGACGTCAGGAACCGGTCCGAGAGGTGGTCGTGAAACGGCATCGACGGCTGGTTGGCGATGCCGACGCACGTGAGAGCGTTCTGTACCGACGCCGCACGCGACCGCCTCGAGTCGAACTCGTCGTCGATCGCCCCCTCGACGAACGCGTTCGGAGCGACGTCGAACGACGTCCGATCGGCGAGGTCGAAGCTGGCGGCTCGGTCGTAGCCGAACTTCTCGAGTAGCGCGTCGACGGGATCCGGATCCGGATCGAGTCGGCCGGTCGGAACGCGTTTACCGAGCACGTCGACCGTCTCCTGTGCGGTGAAGTGCCCGCGAAAGAACGTGTCACAGAGGAGGCCGTGGTACATCGTCCCGACCTCGATCTCGTCCGCGTAACCGGCGTGGTGGATGTGCAGCGACTCTTTGATCCCGTGCGAGTACCGGATTTTCGACTCGTCGGCCCGGAGATACCGCTCGTCCGGCGGAAACGCGGTGTGATCCGCGCCGTACTGATTGGCGATCCGTTTTGCGCCGCGCACCTCCTGTGCGGCCGGCGCGCCGACGGTGTAACTCTCCTCGATATCGTCGATCTGCGAGAGGATGATCCGCGAATCGTACCCCGCGGAGAGGAGCACGCCTTTGGGTCCGGGAAGCGCCGAACGGCGTCGGAGCGCGCGCTCGAGTCGCTCCGCGAGTTCGCCGACGTAGTCGAACGTCTCGGGCCGGTAGACGAACCGCTCGAGCGACTCGACCGACGTCGATCTGAGCCGACTGTCGAGCGGAAGCCGGTGCAGGTCTTCGAGAGCCGTTTTCTCGCCGAGTGTCACGCCGAGATGGAGGAACTCGAGGACGCCATCGCGATCCACGGCCGGGTCCGCGATCGTGCGGCCGACTGCGGCACCGTCGGTTCCGAAGACTCGAGCGCCGGGCTCGTCCGTGTAAAAACACGCTCGAGACCGAACCGGGTCCGTGGCGACGAACGTCTCGCTATCGTCGCTCGCCGTGCTGTCGAGAACGACCACGTACGAGCCGTTCAGCGCCGACAGCGCGTCGCGGCCGTCCCGCTCGTAGCGCTCGAGGAGCCAGCGTGCGGCGTTTGCCGTGTCGGCGGGGACGTACACTTCCCCCCAGAGCACGCAGTAGCCGTCCTCCCCGGCATAGCTAGCGCTCCAGCCGGGCGTCCCGAGATCGGCGTCGCTGATGCCGACCGTAACGGTCGAGCCGGCGAGGACCTCGTCGAACTCGTCACCGTCTCTAAATCGTTCGAACGTCTCGATACCGCCGAATACACCGAAGAGTTCCCTGTTCATCGTCGAAGACCATTGCGGCTGCGGGGCGATTGGGGCTGAGTTCACGCGTTCTGCGTTCCGCGTTCCACGTTCCACGTTTGACCAGCCGCGCTCACGCCCGCCTCTCTCAGAGACGTTCCGGCCGACCAGACAATTACTATGACATCGGTAAGTCCTGAAATCGGCCTCGAGTGATGATCTGAACCGCGTCCGGTTTCGACTATCAAACGCATAATAATGGGGTCGCTGTCGGTAGATCCGACCCGCCAATGTCACAGCAGCGACCGACGCGACGACGGTTTCTCGCTCTCTCGAGTGCGACCGGAATCGCCGGAATGGCCGGCTGTGCCGACCGACTTGAGTCGGCGACCGACCGTTCCGACGACGACTCGCCCGAGGTGCCCGAAACGGAGTCGACGACCGCCGCGGCGCTCGCGGACGGCGTTCCACCGCTCGAAACCGAGTACGACAGCCGAGAGCGGTATCGCCAACCGGGATCGTCCTTCGACGATTTCAGCGATCTCGACGACTGGACGGTCGTTCAGGGCTCCGGAGAGGCGGACGAGGACGTCGTCTTCGACGGCGACCAGAGCTTCAAACTCACTTCGGACAGCAGCGAGAATATCGTCGCAGAGCGCCCCCTCGGTGGCGAAGACCTGCGCGAGACGGACCTTTCGTTTGCGATCCGAACGACGACGCCACAGAACCTCACGGTCAACCTGCGTCTCGTCGATCAGTTCGGCAGCGAGACGGTGTACTCGCTTCGGGAGATCACGTACCGCGCACCCGACGTCGGCTGGTTCCGCTCGAGTCCCGGCGTCTTCCAGCAAAGCGAGTACGAACCCGCACTGGACGCCCTCGATCGGCTCGAAATTCAGGTCCTTCACTCGATGACCGAGGCAGAGGTCTGGATCGACGACCTGCGGACCCACGACCGGCCTGACCAGGGGTACGTCATGCTTTCCTGGGACGACGGGTTCCGCGACTACTACGAGACGGCGTCGCCGCTTCACGACGAGTACGGCTTTCGGACGGTCCAGGCCCCGGTCCCTCAGTGGACTGAACAGGGTCGAGACGGCATCATGTCCACCTCGGAACTCCTCGACCGGCAGGACGAAGGCGACCAGATCGTCGTCCATGGCACGCACGACCCGATCCACCAGTATGACGACGAGAACGTAGAGCCCCGCCTCCGACAGGATAAACGGTGGTACATCCAGAACGGGTTCGAGGGCGCGGATTACATCGTCTATCCCCACAACAGCTACGATCGGACCAGCCTCGAGTACACGACCGATTACCACTACTGCGGCGGCTTCAATCAGGCCGGCACCGTCAACACGACGAACGTCTACGGCTTCGATCCGCTTGCGCTCCCCCGAACGATCGGACACGACCTCGATATCTCGAAACGCTGCGTCGACCTCGCCGCGGCGCACAACCAGTGTACGATCCTGAACTTCCACACGTTCGACGCGGACAATACGATGGCCGAGGACGAGTACGCGGACCTGCTCAAGCACATCGACGACGCCGATATCGAGGTCATCACCTTCGACGACCTGTGGGAACTCCGAACCGACCAGCACTACTAGGCTTTTTGCGGTCGTCGATCCCCGCCGATCCGTCGACGGATTGTTCTCTGCGTACCGACCGTGGGGACACGTACGACAGTGGCCGTTCAGCGGCTGTCTGAGGGTGACGATCCAGCTGAAGCCGTACGAAAGGGCGGCGCTCTGTCGCGGCGTCACCTGTCCAGAGCGCACGCGAGCAATAGCGGAAAGCGGGCCCGTGGAGCTACGGGCCCGTGGGAAGCGGTTTCGCAACCGGTCCCTCTGACGAATTACGGCTCTCGATTTCGGCCAGCCGAGAGCGTGATCGATTCGGTGCCGGTTCGTCCGCTGTCGTCGACCACGCGCAAGACGACCGAGTGCGAACCGTTCGCACCGATCGTCACGGTGATCGTCTCTCCAGTTTCGTCGAAACAGCCGTTCCCGCCCACGCCCCACTCGTAACGGCCGATTTCGCCGTCCGGAACGGACGAACACGAGCCGTCGAGGTCGACGGTTTGACCCGGCTCGAGCGCCAGTTCGTCGGCGTCTTCGGGAATCGTTCTGATCGTAGCGATCGGCGACTCGGGGTCGTCAGGCTCGTTTTCGTCGGGTGCATCGGGTTCGTCCGGATCGTCCCCGTCCGGCTCGTCCGGCACTTCTGGCTCGTCCGGATCCCCGGGTGCGTGTCCGTTGTCGGGTTCGTCCTCGGGAAACAGCTCGTCGCCCGTCAGTTGTTCGGTGAGCACCGTCTGCCACTGGACGCGGGTCTCGAGATCCACGTCGGTCGAGAGCGTCTCCACGAGGAACGCGTCGGCACCCAGCTCTCGGGCGGCCTTGTGGACGAGCAGTCCCTGCGGGTCGTTCTCCGGGCCGGAAAACGACCCGGTCTGAAACGCGTACTCGGGCTCGTCGACGTAGTTCTGCGTGGCGTACTCGGTAGCGTCCGCCGCGGTCTCGGCCGCGTCGTCGCCCTCGGAGTGGAAAACTGCCTGGCCGACGCCGTCGACGGGATCGCCTGCGTAGATGCCGGTCGATTCGTGGAGGTCGACGACGACGTCCGGGTCGTACTCGCTGACGACGTCCCAGATGGCTCGTGCGAGCGCCGTTTCCGGATCATCCCCCTCGGGAAACTGTCGATTGAGATCCACGCCCTCGTCGTCGGTCCGAGTCCCGCGCTCGACTGCGACCGCGTTCGCCTCGGGAATCGTGACGAGCGTGCCGGCGTCGATCGTCCAGTCGGCGATCTCGTTCGCGGCCACGTAGCCCGCGACTTCGTTGCCGTGGACGCCGCCGACGACGACGACCGTCGGCCCGTCCGCGTCCGCAACCGCCGCGTAGACCGTCGTTTCTCGGTCCGTTCCGGCCATGATCGGAAACGAGTCCCTGGAGATTCCCGCGTCGGTTTCGGTCGGCTCGTCGCCGCCCGGGCCGCCAGTCGCGGCGACGCCGACGCTCGTGAGCGCACAGCCGGCCGTGATAGTCAGTACCGATCTTCGTGAAAGCCTATCGCCTTGCATTCCACGACCGACTTCGGAGACGGTCGTGTTTACTATCGCGACGGTAACGGAGAGCCGGTTTGCTTGCAGTTCGGAAACGGTCCCTCCCATAGCGTCGGTCCCCTGTGAGACCGTTTCGTACGGACAACCGTCGCGATGAGCCGATCGTTCTGTAGTAACAACTGGAGCTGTTTGCACATAATCACACAGCAGTCGTGCGATCAGGTGTGCACTGACTTCCAGTGGCTACTATAGCAAACGTCGTGACGCTTGCAGACGAGGTACTCCTCGAGGTCGTAGACGGCGTCGGACTCGCTGACGAAGCCGCGACGCCAGAGCCGGAGTCGACGACCGATCGATCGCGAGACCGACGACTCGCGTTCGGCCGCAGCAAACCCTTGCGGTCCTTTGCCCGTCTGATAGAGCGATCGGCAGTTCACGACGACCCCTGCCGTTCGGATCGTGTTAGTTACCCATCAGCCGAGACCGTTGCAGGTGCGAGAGCGACGGGAACGGTGTCGGACGTATACTCGATGAGCGTCTGCGAAGCAACTGCTGAAACCGAGACGGTCCGTTATCGTTCGGTATCGGTGATCGCTCGACAGCCGTGTGATCGCCGTGTCGGCGGCTTCAGTCGTCACTACAACTACAGCGACGGACCCACGGAGAAGAAGCGACTACTCGGTGAGAACGCGGCGTGCAATCGAATACCGGCCGAGAGCGGTCGCGACGAAGAGGGTTACGGCCAGCGCCACGATCGCCACCGGTCGGCGCCGAATGCCGGTCCCGACAGCCCAGCAAACGCCCGGAACGTGTCGCGGCGAGACCGACGCGTTACGGACGTGCCAGGCACCCCGAAGGAGTCGCCCCTCCGCGAAGTACCGCTTCGCGAGGAGGAGTCGGTGAGTCGCCCGAATCCGGTAGCCCGCCGCTTCGAATCGGTCGACTTCGTCCGCGTACATCGACAGATACTGCTCGTCGGCCTCTCTGACGACGTCGGCCGGCGGATGTCCGGTCTCCTCGCGGACGACGAGTTTCTCGTCGACGTAGGCGAGCTTTCCCTCCTCGAGCACCCGCAGACAGAACTCGGGATCCTGAAATCGGTCGAGCCGTTCGTCGAACCCTCCGACTTCTCTGGCGACGTCCGTTCGGACGAGCAGCGTCGATCCCGCACCCGGCTGGACGTTGTCCGCCAGAATCTCGCCGACCAGTTCCTCGTCGCCGTTCCTCGTCGGTTCCTCGTCCCCGCGGGCGAGCACAGCCGCGGCGGCCGATCGGAGCCCGCCGCTCGGTCCCGACAGGTCGTAGGCCGTATCGCAGTAAGCGCCGACCCAGTCGCCCGAGCGCGCCTCGAGGGCCGCCAACTGTCGCTCGAGTTTCGCGGGATGCCACTCGTCGTCAGAATCGAGGAAGGCGACGTACTCGCCGCGAGCGTGGTCGATCCCCGTATTTCGAGCGACGTTCGCACCGCGGTTGGTCGCGTGAACGACCGGTCGGACCCGTGGCTCGTCGTAGGCGGCCAGCACCGAGGCGGTGTCGTCGGTCGAGCCGTCGTCGACGACGACTACCTCAAGGTCGTCGATCGTCTGCTCGAGCGCACTGTCGATCGCGCGAACGAGCGTCGATGCTCTGTTGTACGTCGGGATAATGACGCTGACGCGAGTCATTTCCCGGTCGTAGCGGCTCGGGCGGGATTATTATCGCGTGGCTAAGCGCCGCGCGCTGGCGTCCGACGCCGCGATGAGCGGCCCGGTCGAGAAGCACCTGCGGACGAGTCGATCGGTCCGATTCGACCGACCGGGACGGTCGCTAACGGCTGTATAAGAAAGAGCGACCGATCCGTCGACGCTGTCGATGACGAACCGAACCAGACGATCGTTCGTGACTACGGTTGCAGCGACCGGAACGCTCGGGCTGGCCGGGTGTCTCTCGGGCGTCCGCGAGCGGCGCGGAGCGGACGACGAACCGACGACCCGGCCACCCTCGAGCAACGGGCGTTCAGACGACGGAGCCGGAACCGCCACGCTGTCGGGTCTTCCCGGGGAATCGCTCGAGCGCTTCGAAGACCTCGACGGCTGGGTGTCGATGATCGACGCGGGGACGATCGAGGCCGAGACGAACGATCCGTACGTCGGGTCCCAGTCCGCCCGTCTTTCGGCGGACGAGGGGACTGATCGCGCGGCGATCTACACGACGCTTTCCGATGGGATGGATCTGCGAGAACGGACCCTTTCGCTCGCGGTTTCCTTTACCGGCCGTGAGCAGCTTCAACTCACGCTCGAGTTGTTCGCGCCGAACTCGGGGGCCGTTCACACCGTCGGCCGGACGCTCACCGGACCGACCGACCGCTGGGTTCGCGTCGACTTCGGCACGATCGATGCCGACGCCGAGACGGATCTCTCGGCCGTCACCGAGATTCGCCTGGCCGTTCACCGCCGCGGCGATCGGACCGGCTCGATCGACTGCCGAATCGACGATCTACGGGCCGCGGACCGACCCGAGACGGGACGGGTCGTATTGCTCTTCGATGGCACCCTCGAGAGTCACTACACGCACGCGCTCGAACACGCGGAGGCGTACGGTGTTCCCGGCGTCGAGGCGGTGATCCCCGAAGCGGTCGGCGAAAGCGGCCGCCTCACGATTGCCCGGCTCAACGACTCGGTGACGCCGGCTGGGAGATGGCGGCGCGACCGCGAACCGGCGCGCAGTTTCTCCACGAGTTCTCCGCCCAAGAGCAAGCGGGGGCGATCAGGCGAACGAAAGCGTTCCTCGAGAACCGTGGCTTCGAAGCCGGCGCGAACCACTTCGTCACGCCGCGAAACGTGCTCGGACCGAACACAATCGACCTCGTCAGAGAGCACCACGAACTGGCGTTTCGCTACGGCGGGGCGCCGAACGGGGTACCGCTGACGGATCCCCACAACGTGGGTTCGTTCTCCGGTGCCGCCGGCGCCGAGACGAGAGCCTACGTCGATCACGCGGCCGAGTACGGCCAACTCGCGGTCTTACACTTCGAACACATCGGCGACGACGGCCTCTCCGAGACGGCGTTTGCGGATCTGCTCGCGTACATCGACGACGCCGACGTCGAGGTCGTCACGCCGACGGACCTTCTGGAGGCTGTCTGATGTATCGGGAAGCGACCGTCGGTGTCGTGATCCCGGCGTACAACGAGTCGGGGTTCGTCGGCGACGTGATCCGCGGGCTACCGGACTACGTCGATCGGATCTACGTGATCGACGATCGATCGACTGACGACACCTGGGACGAGATCCGCGAGGCTGCCAGGAAGGACGCGAGCGCGGATTCGACCGACGATGCGGTGAGTGCGCCCCAGATCGTCGCCGATGGCGGTGCCTCTGCGCTCACAACGCGCGCTTCAGTACGGGACAGTATCGGGCGGGTCGTCCCGATTCGACACCGCGAGAACCTCGGCGCCGGCGGTGCGATCAAAACCGGCTATCTCGCCGCCCTCGCCGACGGCGTGGACGCGACGGTCACGGTCGACGCGGACGGCCAGATGGATCTGACGGAGATGTCGCGGTTGCTCGATCCGATCGTCGAAGACGAGGCGGACTACGCCAAGGGCAACCGGCTCCTGTCGAGAACGTACCGGGCGTCGATGCCGCGATTTCGCTTCCTCGGGAACGCGACGCTTACCGGGCTGACGAAGATCGCGTCGGGCTACTGGAAGACGATGGATCCCCAAAACGGCTACACGGCGATCTCCCGTAACGCACTCGAGACGATCGACCTCGAGAACCTCTACGAGTACTACGGCTACTGCAACGACCTGCTGGTGAAGTTGAATGTCCACGGGATGCGGGTCGCCGACGTCGCGATGCCGGCCGTCTACGGCGAGGAAGAGTCGAGCATCCGGTACTCGAGTTACGTTCCGAAGGTCTCGACGATGCTGTTACGGAACTTCCTGTGGCGACTGCGAAGAAAGTACCTCGTCCTGGATTTCCACCCGCTCGCGCTGTTCTATCTGTTCGGGGCGGGGATGGCCGGCGCGGGCCTTCTGGCCACCGGCGCGGGTCTGATCGCGTCGGTCTCGAGTCTCGTTCCCGCGCTCGCCCAGGGTTCGACGATCCTCTTTCTGCTCGTCGCCGGCCTCGCGTTCCTGCTGTTCGCGATGGTGTTCGATATGGGCGAGAGCGAACACCTCGAGACGCAAATTCGGTAGCTACGGGGTTTCGTGGGTCGGTACGCCGGTCACCGTTTCGTCTTCAGCGCGTCGAAGCCGCCGCTGCAAGTGAGCGGATACGAGAGAGCGGGCACAAGATGCACTTCGCCGTCGTCGGGTTGTGCCCGACCGCCTTCTCCGTTCACGGCGAGGAGGAGGTCACACGGGAGACAACGTACACTCGACCGATTGCGTTTCCGGTGTGGATAACCCATTTTCGGTTCGAAGAGGCCGATCGCAACAGAGAAGACACCGTCTTTCAGTAGCGGGGGCCGACGCTCGGAATCCCCGGCCTCGTTTTGCTCACGGAGCAACGCTTTACGGGCGGCCGAGGCGAATCCTGAGGCTTGACCCCGAGGCGATTCACACACCAGGATCGAGTACACCCAGTGCAAGCCCCGACACGAACAGGGAAACGCCGGCGACGAACAGCAGTTGCTGGTACCAGTTCCAGGCCGATCCTTCGTTCAGCCGTCCCTCGAGCCGACCGTGAATTGCTTCAGCCCTCGAACCGATCGGCTCCGGAAACAGCGACAGCAGTTCGAACGGTTCCGTCGGATCGAGCGCGCCGACGAGGAGCGCGAAGGCGAGGAAGAGTCCGAATCCGAGTGGGGGGACGACGGCGAGTGCGAGCCACGGATTCGAAACCGCGGTCGCCAGCGTGAAGATGGGAACGGCAGCTAGGAGGGCGGTCAGCGTCGTCCGACCGATCCGCGCATCGGTAAGCGGGTCGAAGCCGACGCGTCTGGCACTCCAGCAGTGCAGAACGAACATCGTTCCGTAGCCGACGCTGGTCGCGATAGCGGCGCCGTGCATTCCGTAGCGCGGAATGAGAACGGCGTTAAGAGCGAGATTGATCGCCGCCGCGCCGCCGGTAGCCGCGACCGGATACCGGAGCGTTCCTTCACCCTGTGAAACAGCCAGAATCGGCCGCGCGAGTGCGAACCCGAGTGCTCCCGGGAGCAACAACAACAACGGTTCGATCGCCGGTTCGAACTCGGTGCCGAAGTACAGCGGCACGGCGACGTCGGCCAACGCTGCGAGACCGACCGCCATAACTGCCGTCAGCAGGAACGTGTACCGCGTGGTTCGGGAGGCGAGCTCCGAAATCTCGCGATGGCGGTTCTGGGACCACAGCTCCGACGTCGAGTGGACGAAAACGGTCTGAATCGCCAGCGGGACGAACCAGAGGAACTCGGCGAGTTGGAGTGCGGCTCGGTAGTTGCCGACGTCCGAACTCTCCCTGAACTGCTGGAGCATCACGATGTCGATGTGATAGAGCGACATCAGCAGGAACACGAGGAGGATGCTCATCGTGTTGAACGTAAGCATCTCCGTCCGCGGGAACCGATCCGCCGGACGGCTGAACACGCACGCTAACGAGAGCTTTCGATGGACGAGGGCCAGTCCGACGCCGGCCACGAGCACGCTCGCGATCAGGTGGCCGGCGAGCGCACCTGTCACGCCGAAACCCAGGTAGACCAGCGGGATCGCGACCGCGACAAAGCCGACCTTGTCGAGGATCTTCAGCGGCTCCGAGTAGCGCTCGAGGCCAAAACCCATGAGCGTCTTCCGAGCGAAGTCGCGAAACTGGGCCGTGACCACGAGCGCGGCGAGGACGTAGAAGTAGCGCGTCAACTCGTCGCCGAACGCGAGCGCGACGAGTCCACTCTCGGCGGCGAGGACGAGCCCCAAACCGCCGACGACCGCGAGTGCGATCGCCAATCGGAGATAGAAGCCGACGACGTGTTCGCTCCAGGTCGCCACAGAGCGGTCCTCGGCGAGATACTTCCGGACCCCGTCGGTGATGCCGGAGCTGACGAAGATCATGTAGATGGCAAAGATCGACAGCAAGAACGCGTACTCGCCGACCGCCGACGCGCCGAGAAACCGGTACAAAAGCGGCGTCGAGAGGAGAGTGAGGACGAGTACGACGACCTTCGCACTGACGACCGACGCTACCCCGCTCGCGAGGCTCCTGTTCACGGTCTCACCCGAGAGGAGTCGAACTCGAGCCAACGGTCGGCGATCCTCGCTGCCAACGCTACCGCTCGGAGGGCATCCGACGGACTCACAGTATCGTACCGGTGGCGCGAGCAAGACGTTATTATACGGGTGTTAAACGCCGCGGTACCCGGTTCTGTGGCGACCGGAGCTACTGGTAGCTGTTCTCCCAGGTCGTCACGCCGCTGGCGCCGAGATTCCGGATGCCGTCAACCAACCGATTCTTTTTGAACGCCGGATTTTCGGCGGCGGGATAGAGACAGACGGCCTCGTCGCCGCCCGACGACTCGAGCACCGAATCCCGAACGAGCGCGTCTGAGCCGAGGTCGACGTACGGATACTGGCTGGCCCGTAACTCGCTCCGATAGACGGTAAGATCCGAACCCGTATTGACGATCGCGTTTCGCTCGACGCCGTCGCGACCGGGCTGATCGATGTCCACGTGGCTGAAGCGACAGTTGTCTCGCTCACACCGAACCCCGTCACGGAAGCCGCCGCCGTCACCCGCTCGCCCCGAAATCGTGAGGTGCTCGGCGAGGACTCGGTCGGGTCTGTCACTGTCGCGAATCCACAGCGGGTAGCCGCCCGCGGTCTCGTGGTTGATCGACGTATCAACGATCACGGCTTCGCCGCAGTCGGGTGAGATCACGATCCCGTGGTTGACATCCGATCCGCTCAGTTGGATCCGAGTGTTTTCGACACGCGCACTTTCACAGGAGTTCATCAGCGAAATCGCGTGGCTGGTGGGTTTCGGGGAGGTGTTTTCGACGGCGGCCCCGTAGATCTCGATATTGCGGCCGGACTCGACTCGGATCCCGCGCTGAGAGCGGTCCTCCGGTCGCGTCTCGTCGACGACGACGGTCGGCCACCGGATTTCGCTGTCCTGTCCCCCGACGCGGACGTTCGCACCGTTACTGTTCTTGTAGAGTCCTCCGTGGACGACGACCGTTCCGTCGCCCCCGGCCGCATAGAGGCCGTTGTTCGGGAACCCGCCGAGCGCACAGCGTCTGAACTCGAGCGTCCCACGGTTCTGGTTTGCTTCGATTCCGATAGGGCCACGCCACCGGTTCCCGGCGTTCGGTGTGTTATCGATCCATGCACCGCCATCTGGTGCCCGGAACCGTTCGACGATCCCCACCCCGTCGGGGTCGGTGATATTGAACAGTCCGGGACCCCACGTCCCGCTGTCGTGTTGGCCGCGGACGGTGATATCTCGAACCTCGAGTCGATCGGATACGTACGCCTCGATCGTCCGGATTCCCGTCTCTGGGGCCGTCTGATCGACATCGAATCCTCCGAAGCGAAGCGTTCGTCCGGGGTTGTACGACACGCCGAGACGGAACAGTCGGTACTGCGGGCCGTCGAATTCGTGAAAGTTCGCCGGGACCAACGTCGCGTTTTCGCCGACGAGGCCGACATTCTCGAACCCAGTGAACCTGAACTGCTCGTCCATGTAGTATCGTCCCTCGGGAAACACGAGGAGGGTGTCGTCGGCACGGAGCGTCTCGAGAATCGGCGTGATCGATTCCTGTCCGGTGTTGTCCGCACCGGCGTCCGTGATGTCGACGACGTTCTCGTACTCGTCGTCGTACTGTCCATACGGGCTCGCGGACGCGCTTGCGGTCGCCGCCACCCCCATCCCGGCGGCACACGCGGCCACCGTTCCCCGCAAGAACCGGCGTCTCGAACGGCTCCCCGCGTTCGATTTATCGAGGTCGTGAGATGATCGATCATCACTCCTATCGGTCGACTGAGAACGACGAGAACCGCGACGATTCGAGCACTGCATATCGATTCGTTCCGACATTGAAAGTCGTTTCTTGTGAGTAATGAAGGGGTTCAGTAACTACGGATTCGGATAGCAAGCTTTTAAATGTAAAGTCCACCCCACGGTAGTCGAGACGACCGCCGCGGATCCACTGCTGTGCCGATCGCGCGGTTCGAGGTGTCGACCCAGCGCGGAGAGTTTCGTTTCCGATAATCCGGAGACATCACGTAAACCAATACGGGCCAGACCGTCTGCCGCGCTCACCCGTATCGATCCGGCGTACAATCGGTCTCGAGCGTCGCCGCCACCAGTTCCGAAATCGCCCGTCGAAGCCGCTGGGACACCGCAGAATCCGTAATGTCGAGTCGCTCGGCGAGATCGTCCTGTGTAGCCGCCCGAGGAATGTCGAAGTAACCCGCGTAGTACGCCATCGTGAGGATTTCCCGTTGTTGTGCGGTCAGGAAGTCGGTCCGGTCGTCGGTCACTGACGAATCGTAGAGCTGGGTCACGCGAAACGAGACGTCGTGGTCGCGACAGCGGGCCCGAAACGCGGACAACACGTCGCGATCGGGGACGTACACGCGTGCGACCCAGCCCCAGTCGGCGCTCCTGAGCGTGAAGATGAACAACCCGGCCTCGACACACCGACCGGGGACGATCTCGAGATCAGTGTCGATGTCGACGCGGTAGATCACTCGGTTCTCGAACGCGGCGATGCGGGTCGGGTTCGAGACGGTTGGATCGGCGCGTATCGTCCGCTCGAGCGTCTCGGCGTCGCCGCCGAGCGCGGAGACGAACTGCAGGCGTCGCCCGCCGCTCGTCGCTCCGTATTCGTACCTGAACGTCACGTCCGAACGGCGCTCGATCGTCGGCACGAGCGGGAGGTCGTCGTGAACGAGGTGGATTTCTGTGATAAATCCCATTTGGTGATCGGTGTTGTACTCCGCCGTCGGGTTCGGCGGCCCATACTTATCGCGCGGCTAAGTCGGTTGCATCCGGGAAAACATCCACATTCTGCCACGAGCTGCTTCGGTCAGTACCGGTGCAACCGCCGCCGGTTGCTTCCCCTCGCTTGCTCGTCCGCCGTCGAACTCCTCCGGCGGGTGGGTGACCGGCGCGTTGACGACGATCGAGCGGTGCTGTACCGAGAGTCACTGCGCCGCCCGATCGTCGGAACCCAATTATCTTCGAAGAGCCGTTCGGAGACGGGCAGACACGCCGCGTTGATACCGATACACAGCATGTCCAACCCGCTAAAAGCCCGATTCGGTTCCGGCGTTTTCAGTCGATGCAGTGCCGTCACCGCGACACGTCGGAGTCGTCGGTTCGGTGATCCGCGGCTGTCGCCAGTGGTCCCGTTCGACCGTTCCCAGGGGCCCAACACCGACGGCAGCGGTGGTCGTTCTGTCGCCCATCTCTGTCCTGCGAGCGAGAGCACCTACTTCAGTATCGGTCAGTTAGACCGAACAACGACCGATATATCGACAGACTGGCTGTTCTGGAAAAGACGGAATGGGACGGCTGTAACTCGAGAATCAGTCGTCGCTACTCGAGTCCCCGTATACAGCAATCAGTCGGACACTCGTTCTCGTATCCAGCGACAACAAAGCACCTCGAGCGATTTTAGCCAATATCGGCCGATCAGAGTAATCCACAGCTGTGAAAGCGTCAAAAATAGTATAGTTCCGGGCGGATTCGAACCGCCGTCATGGGCTCCAAAGGCCCATATGATTGGCCACTACACCACGGAACTTCATCTTCAATTCCGTGTTGGCAATAGAACGGCTTATGAGTTATTGTTTACCGCCGAAGATGAGGGAGTGAGTTCGTCGATTGCCTCAATTTCAGCGTACCGGTGGCAACTCCGGCAAAGACAGATGACATTATCGAGAGTGTGTGCAAGTTGTGGGTCGTTGAACTCCCGTACAGGCCTGATGTGGTGTACATCCGGTTCGTGTCCGATCTCTTCACGAGAAATACCACAGTGTTGGCAGGTATGATCATCTCGTTTCAAGGCTTTTCGTTTTATTTCTCTCCACCGCCCATTGTATACGTTATCAGCATCCTCCCATTGATCGGATAACCAGTGGCTGAGACAGTTTTGGCTGCAGAATCGAACAGGTTCTCGTTTTGCTCTGGACTCGAGAACGGTTGAAATTCGGCCACACCACTCGCAAACCCTTTTCACTCGATTGATGTCATGGTATTCATAATAGGGTGTTCCGAGAAACGTGTCTGTGTCTGTAACACAATTTGAACAGTAGACGCCTGGTTTGTCCGATGGATAGTAAGTGAAGTTCGACCCACAGCGTTCACACGCCGCTGATTCTTTCCCACCTTTCCAGTTGCCGTTGTGCTCGCCGGCGTTTGGATTGCATTCCTCACAGAATCTTCGGCGTGCTTTTGAGTCGTAGAACTCGGATTCACACCCCTTACACGTCCGATTCGGGAGTGACTCGTCGTGTACCTTCGTATGATGCTGTCGCATCCCCTGCTCCGTCTGCAGCGTTTTGCCACACGTAGGGCAGTCCATGAAGAGAGTGGCCCCGCTATCCCGGATAAATTCGAGGCAGATCATTGCGAGCGGTGTGACTCGAGGCTATCGGTGTCGGTTCCATCGCGAGTAAATCGTTAGAAAGGCATCCGACGGCGACGCCTACCGTGCAGGGATGGATACGGTCTGCTGTGGTTGTCAAAGCGGCCGCAATTGCTCGCAGTCGCCGGTACTGACTACAGCAGTCCGTCTTAGAGATACCCTTCTTCGGTCAGTCGCTCGATCCCTTCCTCGAGTCGCTCCTCGCTTGCGGCGTAGGAAATCCGCGCGTAGCCGGGGGTGCCGAACGCGCTGCCCGGCACCGTGGCGACGTGGGCGTCTTCGATCGCACCCTCACACCATTCCTGATCGTCGTCTGCAACGGGAAGCATCATGTAGAACGCCCCGTCGGGGACGGCGACGTCGACGTCGTGGTCCTCGAGCAGATCGACGACCAACTCGCGGCGCTCGGCGAACGCGTCCGTCATCTCTGCGACCGCGTCGTCGGTGTTCTCGAGCGCCTCGATCCCGGCGTGCTGGACGAAGTTGACGGCCGAGGAGACGGAGTGGCTGTGGAGTTTGCCGGCCTGGTCGATCAGGTCCTCGGGGCCGGCGAAGTAGCCCAGCCGCCAGCCGGTCATCGAGTAGGCCTTGGAGAAGCCGTTGACCGTGATCGTGCGGTCGGCCATCCCCTCGAGGGTGCCCAGACTCGTCGGCTCGACGCCGTAGGTGATCTCCTTGTAGATCTCGTCGGAGATGACGGTGATGTCGTGCTCGACGGCGAGGTCGCGGACGCCTTCGAGGGCCGCGTCGGAGTAGACTGCGCCGGTCGGGTTCGACGGGGAGTTGACGACCAACAGCTTCGTTTCGTCGGAGACGGCGGCTTCGAGGTCGTCGAGAGCCGGCTCGAGCTGGAAGTCGGAATCGGAGAGGTCGACGCGAGTCAGGTCGCCGCCGGCCATCTTCACCATGGCTTCGTAGGAGACCCAGGCGGGGTCGAGCAGCGCGACCTCGTCGCCCTCGCCGATCAGCGCTTGGACGATCTCGTACAGCGCCTGCTTCGCGCCGGGCGTGACGATGATCTCATCGGGACCGTGATCGAGGCCGTCGTCGGCCAACTTGTCCGAGATCGCCTCGCGGAGATCGAGGATGCCGGCGGAGGTCGTGTAGCCCGTATGGCCGGCGTCCATGGCCTCCTGGCCGGCGTCGACGATGTTCTGGGGCGTCGGGAAGTCGGGTTCGCCGACGGAGAGGTCGACGACGTCGGCGCCGTCGTTCTCGAGTTCAGTGGCAAGTGCAGAAATTGCAAGCGTTGCGGACGGTTCGACTCGGGTCAAGCGGTCGGTGAATTCCATGGACATTGTTACGCTGAGTGCGGATCGGGGTCGGGCAGTTGATCGACGAGGTCGAGCGCGCCGTCGACGGCTTTCGCCGCGTTCTCGACGCGTTCGCGCGATTCGGCGGCGGACATGCCGGGACCCGTCACGCCGAGTGTAACGGGTGTATCACGCTCGAGACTGACGTCGGACAGCCGCTGTGCGGCTGCGTCTGTAATCACCTGATCGTGATCCGTATCGCCGGTGATGACGGTCCCGATGACGGCTACGGCGTCGACGGCCTCGAGTCGGGCGAGTCGGTCCGCCGCGAGGGGCGCGTCGTACACGCCCGGAACGGTGACCGTCTCGTACACCTCGGCACCCGCTGATTGCGCTGCCTCGAGTGCTTCCTGCTCCATTTGCTCGGTGATCGGACGGTTGAACTCCGCGACCACCAGTCCGAGCGTGGTCATATGCCAGCGGTGGAGAGGGTGAGTAAAAGAGGTACCGTTCTCGGCGAGGAACGCGGCGTCACTGATGTCGGGTTCACCGGCAGCGGTTACGTTCGTTCGTAGCTGTGCCGTCGTCATCGCCGTCACGATTCCGATCGCGGCGACGGCGGCACCTGGCACCTGGTTTCGCCTCGAGTTCGATGGACGTCTCGGTAAGTAATCCTTATGCGCGGGCGAGAACAACCGGCGCGCAATGACAACGCTACGGACGCCAGGCCCGACGCTCGGGGTCGTCGGCGGCGGACAGCTCGGTCGGATGCTCGCCGAGGCGGCCTCGCCGCTCGGCGTCGAAATCATCGTCCTCGATCCGACGCCGGACTGCCCGGCTGCACCGGTCGTTCGCGACCAGATCGTCGCCGATTTCGACGACGAGGCGGGGATCCGCGAACTCGCCGCGCGCGCAGACGTTCTCACGTTCGAGATCGAACTCGCCGATCAGGACGTTCTCGAGCGCATTAGCGAGGACTCGGGCACGCCGGTCCACCCGAAGCCGTCGACGCTGCGGACGATCCACGACAAACTCGTCCAGAAACGCGAACTCGAGGCCGCTGGCATCCCGGTCCCGCCGTTCCGCGCGGTCGACGACGCCGACGATATTCGCGACGCCATCGACGACTACGGCGCGCCGGTGATGCTCAAGGCCCGGACCGGCGGCTACGACGGCCGGGGCAACGTCCCCGTCGAGTCGAAAGTCGACGCCGAGGCCGCCCTCGAGTCGGTCGCCGGCCCCGCGATGGTCGAAGCCTTCGTCGAGTTCGAACGCGAGGTCTCGGTGATCGCCGTCAAGGGAGCGGACGAGGTCGCGACCTTCCCGCTGGGGGAGAACATCCACGAGGACGAGATCCTGCGGGAGACGATCGTGCCCGCCCGCTCGAGCGAGGCCGCGACGGAGCGCGCCTACGAGGTCGCGCGCGATGTCCTCGAGGTTATGGACGGGCGTGGGATCTACGGGATCGAACTGTTCGAAACGCCAGAGGAGGAAATTCTACTCAACGAGATCGCCCCGCGTCCGCACAATTCGGGTCACTGGACGATCGAAGGGGCACAGAGCTCGCAGTTCGAACAGCACGTGCGAGCGGTGCTGGGATGGCCGCTGGGGTCGACTGCCCTCCGATCGCCGACGGCGTTGACGAACCTCCTGGCCGACGTCGAGGAGACGCAGGACGCCCAATTGCACGATATCGACCGCGTCCTCGAGACCCCCGACGCGAACCTTCACTGGTACGGCAAGCGGCAGGCGCGCCCGGGGCGGAAGATGGGGCACGTGACGGTGTCGGCGGCCGATCAGAACGCCGACGTCGAGGCCCTCCTCGAGACCGCACGCGAACTCGAGGACGCCGTGACGTTCGCGACGGAGTGATCGGCCGCGGCGTAAAGCGGGCGGATTGAAGTCAGTCGCCCGACCACCAACAGCTATGAGCGACAGCGTACGCGACCTGATCGATCGGCTCCACCGCGAGGCCGACCAGGATCGGCCGGACGAGGAGACCCCTGACGTCGGCGTCGTCATGGGCAGCGACTCGGATCTCGAGGTTATGATGACCGGCGGGAAACGCCGGGGGGCCTACGACGCGTTCGTCGACGAACTCGGTTTCGCCGAGCAGACCGACTACGAGAGCGCGCCCGACGAGCGGTTTACGTTCGAGACCTACGTCACCTCGGCCCACCGCACGCCGGACTTAATGACGGCTTACGCCGAAACTGCCGAAGAGCGAGGTCTCGAGGTCGTCATCGCCGGTGCGGGCGGGAAGTCCGCGGACCTGCCGAACATGACGGCTTCGATCGCGTACCCGTTGCCAGTGATCGGGGTCCCGGTACAGGAGAAGTCCGTCGATAGCGTCATCGGCATGCCCGCGGGCGCGCCGCTGGTCGCCGTCGACGCCGGCAAGTCGTTCAACGCCGCGCTCTCGGCCGCACAGATCCTCTCTCGCCAGCACGATGAGGTTCGCGAGCGACTGGTCGCCTACCACGACGGCCTTCGCGAGGGCGTTGGGACCGTCTCTAGAGACCTTCACGACCGGGGGACGATGGAATTCACGGATCAGTAGCGGGCCGGACGCCGCGATCGAGTTTGCGTACTCACACTCCGAACAGGAAGCGGGGTGGGTAGTCGCGGCTTCGAGACAGTACTTCCTTGGCACAGACACGGGTTTCGCGCCGCCGTCCCGTGGTTTTCATCCGACAGTAATCGTCCGATACCAGTTCGCTGGCCCCTGAAACCAATATCTATTGTTTCCAGTGATTATTCAGTATGGATCGGTGCGAGAGAAGTCGGCGCTGTAGCCCGTCTGCGGCCGCAAAACGAACAATCAACCCTTATATGCGTGCGGTCTGAATCCCCGAACGTTACGGAGATGAATGATTGGATCGCTATCGGGGCGCTGGCGCTCGTAGGATTGCTGATACCGTTCGGCATGATGGCGGTATCGTACCTCCTGCGACCGACCGTTCCCGAAACGAGCAAACGTGCCACCTACGAGAGCGGTGAGATTCCGACCGGCGGGACACGCGTTCGGTTCAACATCCAGTACTACATGGTCGCGCTTCTGTTCCTCGTCTTCGATATCGAGACCGTCTTCCTGTTCCCCTGGGCGGTCGTGTACCTGGATGCCGTCGAATCGGACGCTATCTCGTTGCTCGAGATTCTCGGCCCGATGCTGTTGTTCGTCGGCATCCTTCTGGTCGGACTCGCGTGGGCGTGGCGCAACGGTGCAGTACAGTGGGCACAGACACCGCGTCAGGCAGCGACCGACACTGATCGACAATGAGTAGCAACAATCCACGGCAATCGATCCACGACAGCACCGCACCGTCGACGGATACGCGTGACTCGCGGATCGGCGAGGGCGTCGACGACCGCTTCAACTCCAAACTACGGGAGGCGTTCGGCGCGTCGCCGTTTATCCTTACGAAGTTCGATAAGTTCTTGAACTGGGTGCGGGGTAACTCGATGTTCATGCTGCAGTTCGGAATCGCCTGCTGCAGCATCGAAATGATCCACACGTACGCGATCAAACACGACCTCGATCGCTTCGGTGCCGGCGTCCCCCGCGCATCGCCGCGACAGGCCGACGTGATGATCGTCCCCGGGACGATCGTCTCCAAGTTCGGACCGCGAATGAAACGCGTTTACGACCAGATGCCCGAGCCGAAGTTCGTCGTCGGGATGGGATCGTGTACGATCTCCGGCGGCCCCTTCCAGGAGGGCTACAACGTCGTCAAAGGCGCCGAGGAGATCATTCCGATCGATATCCACGTTCCGGGCTGTCCGCCGCGACCGGAGGCGCTGATCTACGGCGTCGCAAAGCTACAGGAGCGGATCCAGAACGGCGAATCGTCGCCCGTCGTCGTCAAACCGTACGAACTCGAGCAGTTCGGCGACCTGCCGAAAGACGAACTCGTCCAGAAACTCGCAAACGACATCGACGAGGACGACCTCGTCATGCGCTACAACTGGGCTGATTCACCATGAGCACGGAACTCGAGCGCCAACAACGACCGGTCGAAGTCACCGAAGGCGAACTCGAGGCGCTGATCGGCGATCGCGCGCTCGCACGCGACGACCACCTGAACGCCCCCGGCTTCGTCGTTCGGCCGGACGACGTCCAGGCGGTCCTCACCGATCTCAAAGAGCAGGCGGGGTTCGATCACCTGTCCTGTCTGACCGCCCAGCAGTACGAGGATCGGTACGAATCGATCTACCACATGAAGAAGTACGCCGATCCGACCCAGGAGGTTTCCATCGTCGTCCCGACGTCGATCGACGACCCCGTCAGCCAGTCCGCAGAGCCCGTGTTTCGGACCGCAGACTGGCACGAACGCGAAGCCTTCGACCTCGTCGGGATCGACTACGAGGGCCATCCGGATCCGCGGCGGATCCTCCTGCCGGAGACCTGGCAGGGCCATCCGCTCTCGCTCGACTACGATCAGGAGAAGCCACAGATCGTCACGCTTTCCGAGCACGCCAATCCGATTCAGCCCGACCACCACGACGCCGAGTCGGATACGATGTTTCTCAACATCGGGCCACACCATCCCGCGACACACGGCGTCCTCCACGTAAAGACCGTCCTCGACGGCGAGACGGTCGTCGATATCGATCCCGACATCGGCTACCTCCACCGCTGTGAAGAGCAGATGTGTCAGCAGGGCACCTACCGCCACCAGATCATGCCCTACCCCGACCGCTGGGACTACGTCTCCGCGGGGCTGTTAAACGAGTGGGCCTACGCCCGCGCGGCCGAAGATCTGGCGGATATCGAGGTTCCCGAGTACGCCCAGATCATCCGAACCATGGGCGCCGAGCTGTGTCGGATCGCCTCTCACATGCTCGCGCTGGGGACGTTCGCACTGGACGTCTACGGCGACTTCACCGCGGTCTTCCAGTACGCCTTCCGCGACCGCGAGGTCGTCCAGGACATTCTGGAGGACCTCACCGGCCAGCGACTGATGTTTAACTACTTCCGGCTCGGCGGGGTCGCCTGGGATCTGCCGGAACCCCGCGAGGAATTCATCGCGAAGACGCGGGACTTCCTCGACGAACTGCCGGCGAAGGTCGACGAGTACAACGACCTCATCACCGGCAACGAGATCTTCCAGGTCCGCTGTACCAACACCGGCGTTCTCGAGCCCGAAACCGCCAAAGATTACGGCTGTACGGGGCCCGTTGCCCGCGGCTCGGGTGTCGACTACGACCTCCGACGCGACGATCCGTACGGCTACTACGAGAACCTCGACTGGGACGTCATCACCAAGGACGGTTGTGACAACTACGCTCGAGTCCTCTGTCGGATGCAGGAGGTCGAGGAGTCCGCGAAGATCATCGAGCAGTGTCTCGACTTGCTCGAGGACTGGCCCGAAGACGACCGGACCGTCCAGGCCAACGTGCCGCGGACGCTGAAACCGGACGCCGACGCGGAGATCTACCGTGCCGTCGAAGGTGCGAAAGGCGAACTCGGGATCTACATTCGATCGGACGGAACGGACAAGCCCGCCCGGTTCAAGATCCGGAGCCCGTGTTACCACAACCTCTCGGCGCTCGAAGAAATGTGCGAAGGGGAGTACATCCCCGATCTGATCGCGTCGCTCGGTAGCTTGGACATCGTTCTCGGAGAGGTGGATCGGTAAGTATGGTCGAGGCAATCACACCGATCGCACTCCAGAACGACGAGACCATCCTCCTCCCCGAGCGTATCGGCGACCTGACGGGGCTCGATCAGTTCGGCGTCGGCGGCGAACTGCTCGCGGCGTTTCTGGCCGCGTTTATCGTCGGGAACCTGATGCTGGCGATGACCGGCGTCGCTGGTCCGTGGGCGAAACGAAAGATCACCGCCGCGTTTACCGACCGGATCGCGGTCAATCGGCTCGGTCCGGCGGGACTGTTCATCATCGTCGCCGACTCCGTACGACTGCTTTCGAAGGAACTGGTCATTCCCGAACAGGCCGACCGGCCAGCCTACGATCTCGCACCGATCGTCGTCGCCGCGTCGGCGCTACTCGGGTTCGCCGTGATCCCGATGGGCAGCGGGATCCATCTCGCCGATCCCGAGGTCGGATTGGCGTACGTCTTCGCGATCGCCGGCATCGCGAGCATCGGACTGATGATGGCCGGCTACGCATCGTCGAACAAGTACTCGCTCCTTGGCGGCCTGCGCGCGGTGGCACAGAACATCGCCTACGAAATTCCGCTGGTCGTCACCGGGTTGTCAGTCGTCATTTTCGCCGGCTCCCTGCAGATGAGTACGATCGTCGAGGCCCAGGCCGCGACGCTCGTGCCGCTTGGCCCGATCGACATTCCCGCCTGGTACGCGCTGGTCAACCCGTTCGCGTTCGTGCTCTTCCTCGTCGCGAACTTCGCCGAAGTCGGGCGGAATCCGTTCGACATGCCGGAGGCGCCGACCGAGATCGTCGCCGGCTATCAGACCGAGTATTCGAGCGTGTACTTCGTGTTGATCTACCTCGGGGAGTTCCTCCATATCTTCCTCGGCGGCGCGATTATCGCGACGATCTTCCTCGGCGGTCCGGCAGGACCGGGACCGGCGGAACTCGGTATCGTCTGGTTCCTCATCAAGATCTGGGCGGTGTTCCTGCTGACTCAGTGGCTCCGCTCGGCGGTGCCGCGTGTCAGAATCGACCAGATGATCGAAATCGGCTGGAAAGGACTGCTCGTTCTTTCGTTTGCTAACCTTCTCCTCACCGCAGCAATTGTGGGGCTGATAACATGATCGGCATACTCAAATCCATGGCCACGACGATGAAACACGCACTGGACGGTTCGACGTTTACCGTCGAGTATCCGGAGACCGCACCCGACGTTTCGCCGCGGTTCAGGGGCGTCCACAAGTTCAGCCAGGAGCGGTGTATCTGGTGTCGACAGTGTGAGAACGTCTGTCCGAACGATACGATCCAGATCGTGATGGACGACCAGCGAAACGGCGAACAGTACAACCTCCACATCGGACAGTGCATCTACTGTCGGCTCTGTGAGGAAGTCTGTCCCGTCGACGCCATCCTGCTCACGCAGAACTTCGAATTTACTGCTGACACGAAACACGACTTCGTCTACAACAAAGAGCAGCTGAAGGCAGTACCGTGGTACAAGGATATCGACCCGCTCGAGTCACGCGAACCCGACCGCGGCGCGTGGATCGGCGAGGGAGAGGGGGAGGTCGACTACCAGTAACAATGATGTACACGATCGCGTTCGCGCTGTTTGCGTTCGTGACGCTCGCCAGCGGGCTGTGCGTGGTCCTGCTGAAGGATCCGTGGCACTCGGCGCTCATGCTCGGCGTGGCGCTGATGAGCATCGCGGTACACTTCGTGATGTTGGCGGCCGAGTTCGTCGCCATGATGCAGATCCTCGTCTACGTCGGCGGGGTACTCATCCTCATCACCTTCGCCGTGATGCTCACCCAGCGTGAAGAAGAGGCGTCCGAAGAGGTGGTACAGGCATGACGAGCGGCCCACAGCTCCGGCTCGGGAAGACGCTACTGCCCGGGCTTCTGGCCGTCGCCCTGTTCGGAATAATGGCGCTCGTCGTCCTGAATACGTCGTTCACGACCACGATGGCGGACGCCGGCTTTCCGGACGGGATTTCGATCACGTCCGAAATCGGCTACGCGATGTTCGATCTCGATGCGCTGAGTTCGACTGACGGCAACATGGGTGCAACCGAGCCGTTCCTCGCCGCGTTCTTGCTGATCGCGGTCACGCTCGACGCCGCACTCGACGCCTCGCTCGTCCTCGCAAAGCGCGAGGAGGAGGGCGAACCGGTCGCCGCGCTCTCGAGTACGGGGCCCGGCGACTCCGGTCCCGGTGTCGGTGCCGGTCCGGCACCCGACTCGAGCGGTTTCGGTCACTCCGAGCCGACGGTGACGGACGGTGGCGGTGGTAATGGCAGTAGCAGTGGCGGTGGCAGTGACGGTGACGCTGGTTCCGGTGTCGACGCAGAGTCGACGGGGTCCGACGACGGACCAGCCGATACCGACACCGACACCGAAACCGAGACGGCGGGAGGTGACGATCGATGAGTATCGGAATCGAGTACTACGTGTTGCTGTCGATGGGCCTGTTCTGTATCGGCCTGTTCGGCGTACTGACGCGTCGTAACGCACTGATGTTCCTGATGTCCGTCGAACTCATGCTGAACGCGGCGAACATCAACCTGATCGCCTTCGCGTTCTATCACGGCAATCTCACGGGGCAGGTGTTCGCGCTGTTTACCATGGCGCTCGCCGCCGCGGAGGTCGCCGTCGGGCTCGGGATCATTCTGGTGTTGTACCGCAACTTCCGTGACGTCGACGTCACGGTACCGACGACGATGAGGTGGTAAGATGGAAGGGGCATTCTCCTACGCACCGGCGATAGCGGCGTTCCCCCTCGTGGCCTTCGTAGTCGCGCTTACCTTCGGCAAGTGGTTGCCGAAGAAAGGCGCGATTCCGGGCATCGCGGCGACGGCAGGCTCCCTGCTGTTCTCGCTGTGGATGCTGGCGGCGGTCGCGAGCGGCGAAGTGTATCACGAGACGCTGTACGAGTGGACGGCCGGCGCGGCCGCAAGCGAGGTCGGTACCGAGGGCATCGACTTTACCTTCGGGATCCTGATCGACCCGCTCGCGGCGCTGATGTTGGTCATCGTCTCGCTCGTCGCGTTCCTCGTCCACGTGTTCAGTCTCGGCTACATGAACGCCGAGGGCGAGACCGGTCTGCCGCGGTACTACGCCGGACTCGGGCTCTTTACGTTCAGTATGCTCGCCTTCGTCTACGCGGACAACCTGCTGATGGCGTTCATCTTCTTCGAACTCGTCGGCCTGTGTTCGTACCTGCTGATCGGGTTCTGGTTCCGCACGCGCTCGGCACCCTCGGCCGCGAAGAAGGCGTTTCTGGTCACCCGATTCGGCGACTACTTCTTCCTGATCGGGGTCGTCGCAATCGCGGCCACGTTCGGGACAGTCGCGTTCGCGGGCGACGACTCGTTTGTCGCCGCAGCGGAGACCGCGATCAACGACGGCGACACCCTGTTCGGCTTCGACGCTCAGACGTGGGTGACGATCACCGGCTTGCTCGTGCTGGGCGGCGTGCTGGGTAAATCCGCCCAGTTCCCGTTCCACACCTGGCTGCCGGACGCGATGGAAGGTCCGACCACCGTCTCCGCGCTTATTCACGCGGCGACGATGGTCGCGGCGGGCGTCTACCTCGTGGCGCGGATGTTCGGTTACTACGCGCTCTCGCCGACGACGCTCGCGATCATCGCGTTCGTCGGCGGCTTTACCGCACTGTTCGCCGCGACGATGGGCGTCGTCAAAGACGACATCAAGCAGGTCCTGGCGTACTCGACGATCAGCCAGTACGGCTACATGATGCTCGGGCTCGGCGTCGGCGGCTACGTCGCCGGGGTCTTCCACCTGATGAACCACGCCTTCTTCAAGGCGCTGTTGTTCCTGGGTGCCGGTGCCGTCATCATCCTCATGCACCACGAACAGGACATGTGGAAGATGGGCGGGCTCAAGGACAAGGCTCCCGTCACCTACTACACGTTCCTCGCGGGCGCGCTCGCGCTCGCCGGCATCATTCCGTTCTCGGGCTTCTGGTCCAAGGACGAAATCCTGTACGACGCCATGATCGTCGGCCTCGAGGAGCCCGTCATTCTCGCGGCCTACGCGATGGGGCTCGCGGCCGTCTTCTTTACCGGCTTCTACACCTTCCGGATGGTCTTCCTGACCTTCCACGGTGAACCGCGCTCGGAAGCGGCCGAGGACCCACACTCGATCGGCTGGGCCGTCAAGGCTCCGCTGATTACGCTGGGGGTTCTCGCGCTCGTCGCCGGCGTCGCGAATCTCGCGCCGGTCGCCAAGATCGTGGGTGCAGACATCACGTTCCTCGAGCACTGGCTCGACGGCGAGTACGGGGCCGTGGAGGGGCTGACCTACAGCGCCTACGGTGAACTCGTAGCCTACGAGACCGGCGTCATCGGCTCCGAACAGCTGACCGTCCTGATCGCGGCCGGCCTGTCCTTGCTGCTCGCGTTCTCCGGTGCCGGATTGGCCTGGAAACTGTACAACGTTCCGGAGCCGGTTCCGTACAAGGACCGCCTCGGAACCGTCGGCGACGCCGCCGAAGCCAACTACTATCAGGACGAGTATCAGGTCTGGCTCGCGAACGGCCTCACGCGACCGGTTGCACGCGCAGCCGACCGGTTCGATCAGACGGTCATCGACGGCACCGTCAACGGCGTCTCGACCGCCAGCCTGTTCGGCAGTAGCTGGATGAAACGTCTCCAGACGGGGATCGTGACGAACTACGCGGCGCTGTTGGTGGCCGGGTTCATCGGCTTACTACTCGTCCTCGGACTCTACGGAGGGTGGTTCCTATGATGATCGAAGCACTGCTCGCAGTCGCACTGGTCGGCGCACTGGTCACGTTCGTCGCGCCGAATCGCATCGCCGGCAAACTGGCGTTCGCCATCAGTCTGGTGCCCGCCGCGCTCAGCCTGTGGATGTTCGCGGCCTTCGACGGCAGCGGTAACGCCTTGCTCGACGGCACGCTCGCCTTCGAGTCCCAGGTCGAGTGGATCGACCTCGGCAGCTACACGATTTCGTGGTTCGTCGGCCTCGACGGCATCAGCCTGCCGCTCGTGGTCCTGACGACGATCCTCACGTCGCTCGCGATCATGAGTTCGTGGACGCCGATCGACAACCGCGAGTCCCAGTTCTACGGGCTCATCCTCTTCATCGAGGCGAACCTGATCGGCGTCTTCGCGGCGCTCGATTTCTTCCTCTGGTTCATTTTCTGGGAGGCCGTCCTGATCCCGATGTACCTGTTGATCGGGATCTGGGGCGGCCCGCGCCGGAAGTACGCCGCGATCAAGTTCTTCGTCTACACGAACGTGGCGTCGCTGCTGATGTTCGGTGCGTTCATCGCGCTCGTTCTCGGCCTCGGCGACGGCGTGACGAGTTTCGCACTCCCCGAAGTCGCGAACGCGATGCTCAACGGCGGTCCGGACGGACTGTTCGGCCTCGAGGGCACGACGCTCGCCTCGGTGGTGTTCGTCGCGATGTTCCTCGGCTTTGCGGTGAAGGTGCCGGTCGTGCCGTTCCACACGTGGCTGCCGGACGCCCACGTCGAAGCGCCGACGCCCGCTTCCGTGCTGCTGGCCGGCGTCCTGCTGAAGATGGGGACCTACGCACTGCTGCGATTCAACTTCACGATGTTCCCGGATCAGGTCGAGACGTACGCGGTGCCGATCGCGGCTATCGCGGTCATCAGCGTCATCTACGGCGCGATGCTCGCGCTGGCCCAGACCGACCTGAAACGGATCGTCGCCTACTCTTCAGTGTCGTCGATGGGCTACGTCATCCTCGGACTGGTCGCTTACACCCAGTTCGGGATCGGCGGCGCGACCTTCCAGATGGTCTCTCACGGCCTCATTTCGGGGCTGATGTTCATGGCCGTCGGCGTCATCTACAACGCGACCCACACCCGGCTCGTCACCGACATGTCCGGGATGGCGGATCGGATGCCCGTCGCCGTGGGCATTCTGGTCGCCGGCGCGTTCGGCTACATGGGACTGCCACTCATGTCCGGCTTCGCGGCGGAGTACTTCATCTTCTTCGGCGCGTTCGGCGCCGGATTCGACTACGCGCCGCTGTTTACCGCACTGGCGATGTTCGGCATCGTGCTCGTCGCCGGCTACCTGCTGTTTGCGCTCCAGCGCGCCGTCTTCGGCCCGTACCGACTCGAAACCGACTACGAAGTGAGCCGCGCGCCGCTTCACGACATCGCGCCGATGTTCGTGTTGCTGGGGATCATTATCGCCCTCGGCGTGGCTCCCGACCTGATCTTCGAGATGATAACTGACGCAGTCGATCCGATCCTCGAGAACGGAGGTGAGCTGTAATGGCAGTGTTCGAACTCCCCGGATGGACGGCGCTTGCACCGGCGCTGATTCTGGCGGTGACCGGGCTGGTGTTGTTCGTCTTCGACAGCATCTCGCCGAACTCGACCAACCGCTCGCTGCTCGCTGGCACCGCGGCCGGCGGCGCGCTCGTTTCGCTGGCCGTCGCGGTCTGGTTTACGTTCGCCGGCGTCGGTACGCCGACGGTCGACGGCGGTCTCGGCGAAATCAGCATCCTCGGCGGCCAACTCGTCGTCGATCAGTTGGCGCTGTACTTCATGATCGTCGTCGCGATCGTTACCGCGCTGATCACGGTCGCGAGCTACGACTATCTGGTCGACCACACCTATCAGGCAGAGTACTACTCGCTCATTATCCTCGCCGCGACCGGGATGTCGCTGATGGCTGCCGCGAACAGCCTCGTGACGATCTTCATCGCGCTCGAGTTGGCGAGCCTGCCGTCGTACGCCCTCGTCGCGATCCTCAAGGACAACCGCGGGAGCGTCGAGGCCGGCCTGAAGTACTTCCTGATCGGCGCGCTGTCGTCGGCGATCTTCGTCTACGGCATCTCGCTGGTCTACGGTGCGACGGGCCACCTGCAACTCGAGAACATCGCGGCCGTCATCAGCGGCGGCGACGTCGATGGCTACGGCGGCCTGCTCGGACTCGGCATCCTCATGCTGATCGGCGGCTTCGCGTTCAAGACCGCGAGCGTCCCGTTCCACTTCTGGGCACCGGAAGCCTACGAAGGGGCACCGGCTCCGGTTAGTGCGTTCCTCTCCTCGGCGTCGAAGGCGGCCGGTTTCGTGATCGCGTTCCGCGTGTTCACGACCGCCTTCCCGCTTGGCGAAACGACCGCCCTCATCGGCGTCGAGTGGACCCACGCGTTCATCATCCTCGCGATCGTCACGATGACGGTCGGGAACTTCGCGGCGGCGACCCAGGACAACGTCAAGCGGATGCTCGCCTACTCGTCGATCGGCCACGCCGGCTACGCGCTGATCGGACTGGCGGGGCTTACCGCCGACGGTGGCGAGTTCGTCATGGGTGCCGCGATGATGCACCTGCTCGTCTACGGCTTCATGAACACGGGTGCGTTCCTGTTCGTCGGCCTGGCCGAACGCTGGGAAGTCGGCCGCACCTTCGAGGACTACAACGGTCTCTCGACGCAGGCGCCGGTCGCCTGCGCGGCGATGGCGGTCTTCCTGTTCAGCCTCGCCGGCATCCCGCCCTTTGGCGGCTTCTTCAGCAAGTTCTTCCTGTTCATGGGCGCCATCGAGGCCTCTGCTGAGACCACGGCGATGCTCGCCGTGGCCGCCGCGCTCGTGGTCAACAGCGCGCTCTCGCTGTACTACTACTCGCGGCTGGTCAAGGCCCTCTGGATCGAGGAGCCGTCGACGACCCGCGACCGACTCGCCCAGCCAACCGGGCTCTACGCGGCGATCATCGTCGCCGCCGTGATGACGGTCGTCATCCTGCCCGGTTTCGGGCCGGTCGTCGACACCGCACTCGAGGCCGCGACAGCGATCGTCGGCTGAGATCGAGACCGACGACCCGGTAACTTTTCCCGCTCGGGGTTGCAAACCGCGGTATATGGTTTTCCGGCTCGTGCTCGGCTGTGGAACTGTCGGCCGTCAGGTCGCCGAACAGCTCCCCGAGCGCGACAGCGATGAACGCGACCGTTTACTCGTCGTTACCGACGACGAGAGCATCGTCGAGGCGCTTCGGGACGGGAGCGTCCCCGCCCGATGTGCCGACCCGACCGATCCGTCGGTGCTCGCGAACCTCGAGGCCCCGGACGTCGTCTTCGTCGGCAGCGATCGCACCGACGTCAATCGGGCCGCACTCGAGTCCGCCCGTGACCGGTTCCCGCTGGCCTCGATCGTCGCGTATCTCGGCGGGAATGCGACGGCAGCCGATCGGACGCGGTTCGACGAACTTGCCGATCACGTCGTCGACGCCGAGAACGCGATGGTCGACCACGTGCTCGAGGGGTCGGTGCGGGCGTCTGCCGGCGCGGCGATCGGGCTTCGGAAACGGCTCACGGCGATCGACGGCCGGCTGGCGGTCGTTATGCACGACAACCCGGACCCCGACGCGATCGCGAGCGCCGTCGCGCTAACCGATATCGCCGCGGAGGTTGGTATCGACGCCGACGCCTGCTACTTCGGCGATATCTCCCATCAGGAGAACCGAGCGATGGTCAATCTGCTCGATCTCGATCTCCGGAACCTCTCGCCGGAGGACTCGCTCGAGGGGTACGATGCGTTCGCACTGGTCGATCACTCCCGCCCCGGCGTCAACGATCAACTGCCGGAGGAGTTACACGTCGCTATCGTCATCGACCATCACCCGCCCCGCGGTCCGGTTCCCGGCGACTTCGTCGATCTGCGCGAACACGCGGGCGCAACGAGTACCGTCCTGACCGAGTACCTCAAGCGGTTCAGCCTGGAACCGCGGCGGGCGACGGCGACGGCGCTGTTGTACGGCATTCGCATCGATACGAACGATTTCACTCGAGAGGTGTCGCCGGCCGATTTTAACGCTGCGTCGATCCTGTGGCCTCACGTCGACACGTCGGTCCTGCGCCAGATCGAGCAGCCGACGGTCGAAGGGGAGACCCTGGAGACGATCGCTCGGGCGATCAAGAACCGCATCCAACGAGACTCGGTCGCCGTGGCGAGCGTCGGCCGGATCAACGACCGCGATGCGTTGCCCCAGGCGGCCGATCAACTGCTCTCGATGCAGGGCGTCGAGACGACGCTGGTCTTCGGATTCCGGGACGAAATGGCGTTTCTCTCGGCGCGGTCGCGAGCGGCCGACGTCGATCTCGGCGAGACGCTCCGGGACGCGTTCGACCGGATCGGCAGCGCCGGCGGCCACGCCGACATGGCCGGTGCACAGCTCGAGATCGGTATCCTGGGCAGTGCCGACGACGAGGACGAGGTCGAATCGATCGTCAGTGTCGTCGAGGAAGTGATCACGAACCGATTCCTCGAGGCGATCGACAGCCGACCGGGGGTGCCCGTCGGCGCTTACACCCAGACCAGCGAGTGGCTGTTTACCGTCGATGACGAGGCCGTTCGGTCCGCGAGCGGTTCCGCTCAATCCGAGGACGACGACGAACTGCCCAGCTGACGGGGTGGAGCTGCAGGCGCGTTCGGTTAGTTGTGGTGGTTCGGTAGTTCACATACTCGACTACCAGTACCAACAACCGTCTCGCAGGCGAGCGGACAGGAGGACACGCTTTTGCGCGCGGAGACCGTTATCTCGGCCATGGAGGTTGCGTCGGACAGAACCAAACCCCAGGTCAAGGAGTACATGACGCGTGACGTGGTGACGGTAGCCCCCGACGCGACCGTCGGCGACGTCGCGACCCGGATCGCCGAGAGCGACGAACACAGCGGCTTTCCCGTCTGTGAGCGGCGGCGCGTGGAAGGCTTTGTCAGTGCTCGCGACCTGTTGCTAGCCGACAACGACGAACCGATTTTCAAGGTGATGACGACGGATCTGCTCGTCGCACACCCGGATATGAAAGTAACCGACGCGGCCCGCGTTATCCTCCGGTCGGGAATCCAGAAACTTCCCGTGGTCGACGACGCCGGCAACCTCGTCGGGATCATCTCCAACGCCGACGTCATCCGCAGCCAGATCGAGCGGGCGACCCCCGAGAAAGTGGGGAAGCTGATGCGAACGCTCGAGCAGATTCACGATATCGAACTCGAACAGGAGCGACGCACGGTCTCGCTGTCTGCGCTGACGCCGACGCAGGGGCGAGTCTACGCGGACGAACTCGAGGGGCGACGGTACGAACTCGAGCACGGACTGGCCGAACCGCTGGTGGTTATCGACAACGCGGGAACGCTCTTGCTCGCGGACGGCCACCATCGCGTGCTCGCGGCGGATCGGCTGGAAATCGACGAGATGGATGCCTACGTCATCGTCATCGACGAGACGATCGATCTCGGGATGGCCCGCACGGCGGCGAAAGAGGAGTTAGAGCGAATCGACGACATCGACGTCGTCGACTACGCACGGCATCCGCTCGTCCAGACGACGAAACGGCTGCAGTCGGACGGGTAGACGGACCGCACCGTTCGTCCGGGACCGAACGTTCGGCGAGTGCGACTGTCCGGCCTGCTGTATACTGGTGAAGATTATCCGTACCCGGACGGTACCTCGGTCGATGGCAGGAACTCGATCCAGACCGTCGACGGCCGACCGTGTACTCATCGCTGGAGCGAGCGGGGACACTGGACACGAACTGTTGTCCGCCCTGCGGCCGACCGACCTCACCGTTCGCGCGACCACCCGATCGTACGCGGCCGTCGACACCCTCGAGCGACTCGGCGCTGACGAGGTCGTCGTCGCCGATTTCTTCGAACCCGCCGACGCGGTCGCCGCCGTCGAGGGCTGTGATCTCGTCTACTGTGCGCTCGGTACGCCGCCGGGTCTGGCCCACATGATCGGCGGCAAACTGGTTGACCGGACCGGCGTCATCAATCTCGTGACGGCCGCGATGGGCGCTGACGCTTCGCATTTCGTTCTCGAGAGCGCGATCGGCGTCGGGAGTTCGAAGGCCCGACTCTCGCTGCCGGCCCGACTCATGATTCGAGGATCGCTGCGGGCCAAGCAAGACGCGGAGACCGCGTTGCGTCGGTCGGGACTGAACTACACGATCATCCGGCCCGGAAAACTCACGAACGCGCCGCCCAGCGAGGAACCGGTCGTCGGCGAGGGCGGCAACTCCGTGTCGGGATCGATCCCGCGAGCCGACGTCGCGCGCCTGATGGCCGCAGCACCGTTTACCGCGGATGCGCGAAACCGCACCTTCGAGGTCGTCAGCCGCGACGGGCTGACTGACACGCCGCGAAACCTCGTCAACGTCGGCTGGGAGTTCGAGCGACTGGACGGACTCGAGTGGACGGAACAGGACCGACTGCACTCTTGAAGCGCGTACTGGCGGTTGACTCTCCTACAACAGGAGCGTAGAGACCAGTCCGACGATTCCCGCGATCGTCAACCCCGCGCCCGGTACCGCGATCAGTCCGCCGAAGACGACGTACATGGAGCCGGATCTGCGCCGCTCCGGGAGCACCGACGACCGATCGCCGACCGAAACCTCGAACCAGTCGTCACCGGCGACGGTGACGGGGCGAGTCGAATCGCCCGAGTCGACGACCGAGCCGCCGAAGACGTGGACGTCGCCGCCGGGCTCGAGCCGCTGCTCGCGGTACTGACGAACGGTAGCCGTTGCGTTCGAAGACTCGGCGGTCGCGTCGCGCTCCAGTTCGGAGAGGCCGATCGCATCCAATCGATCGTGCGCGCCGGCCTCGAGGTCGGCGGCAGCGAGCCACGGCGTCTGTGTCGTCTCCCAGTCGTCGAGCGACAGAACGGCGTTCGTGGGGTCGACCGCGACGCGGGCGGCCCCGTCTTCGACCGCGAACGGGGTGCTGGCCGACGCCCGCCCGTCGAGTTGCCAGGACTCGCCCGAGCCGTCCGTGTCTTCCAGGCTGGTCGGGCCGCTTGGGCCGTCCGAACCGTCCGAATCGGGCCCGCTGATACCTTTCGAACCCGCACCCCCATCCCCGCCCGTACCCGAAGACCCGTCGCCGTCTCGACGCCGCGCAGACACCGTGTACGCCAGACAGTCCGCGCCGGAGAGCGGTCCCTCGAGCGTTCCTTCGTCGGTCGCCCGCGCAGTGCCTTCGAATTCGACGAGGCCGCTCGAGTCGGCGACCTCGGACAGCGGGATCGGGCCGGCCGCACGGAGTCCTCGAGCGACCTGAATTCGACTGACGCCGATAGACGCGACGTAGAGTCCGGCGCCGAGAAACGCGAGTCCGAACAGCGCGACGACTCCGGTGAGAATCACGTCCGTTGGCGGCATGCTGAACCGTTGCGTGCGGGTGAGGATAATTCCCGCGACACTCGGCCGCCGGACCGTCGTCGATACGGTCGGGGGTTCGAGGCGAAACCGAACACCGACACACCGAACGTTTATCCCGATCTTCGCCGATAGTATCGGTGATTATGAGCGACGAATCCGGCGAGCCCGAGGTCGAGGTCGAACTCGAGGCGCGCCTCGAGGAGCAGGAGACATTCGAACCGCCCGAGTCGTTCGTCGAGCAAGCGAACGTCACGGATCCGGGGATCTACGAGGAGTTCGAGGAGGACTGGCCGGAGTGCTGGGAGCGCGCCGCCGACCTGCTCTCGTGGAACGAGGCGTACGGCACAGTCCTCAATGACGAAAACGCGCCGTTCTACGAGTGGTTCCCCGACGGAAAACTGAACGCGTCGTACAACTGTCTCGACCGCCACGTCGAGGAGGGGGCGAAGAATCGGGCCGCGATCAAATGGGAGGGCGAACTCGGCGAGACGCGGACCTACACCTACAACGAACTGCTCAACGAGGTCGAGGCCTTCGCCGCGTCGTTGCGGGATCTCGGCGTCGAAGAGGACGACGTCGTCACCCTCTACATGCCGATGATTCCGGAGTTACCGATCGCCATGCTGGCGTGTGCCCGCATCGGCGCGCCACACAGTGTCGTCTTCGCCGGCTTCTCGGCCGACGCGCTCGCGACTCGGATGAATTCGGCCGAGAGCGAGTATCTGGTCACCTGTGACGGCTACTACCGTCGCGGCGACGCCCTGAATCACAAACAGAAGGCCGACAAGGGACTCCGCGGCGTCGAGCACGGCGTTCAGACCGTCGTCGTCGACCGACTCGGCGACGAACTGACGCACTTCCTCGGCAACGACGCCTACGACTACGGCGAACTCGTCGCGGAACACGAGGGGGCGAGCGTCGAGCCGGTTTCCCGGGACGCCGAGGACATGTTGTTCCTGATGTACACCTCGGGAACGACGGGCGAACCGAAAGGGGTCAAACACACGACGGGGGGCTACCTCGCCTACACGGCCTGGACCTCCCGCGCGGTTCTGGACGTCAAGCCCGAGGACACCTACTGGTGTGCGGCCGACATCGGCTGGATTACCGGCCACTCCTATATCGTCTACGGCCCGCTCGCGCTGGGGACGACGACGATGATGTACGAGGGAACGCCGGACTACCCCGAGAAGGACCGACTCTGGGAACTCATCGAGCGCAACAGAGTCGACACGTTCTACACCGCGCCGACGGCCATTCGCTCGTTCATGAAGTGGGGCGAGACGTATCCGGACCGCCACGACCTCTCCTCGCTGCGTCTGCTCGGCACGGTCGGCGAACCGATCAATCCGCGGGCTTGGAAGTGGTACTACAAACACATCGGCAACGAGGAGTGTCCCATCGTTGACACCTGGTGGCAAACCGAAACCGGTGGCATGATGATCACCACGCTGCCGGGGATCAACGAGATGAAACCCGGCTCTGCGGGGCCGCCCCTGCCGGGTATCGACGCTCGGATCGTCGATTCCGAGGGCGAAACCGTCGACCCCGGAAACGCCGGCTATCTCACGGTCAATAACCCGTGGCCCGGGATGCTCCGAACGCTGTACAACAACGACGAACGGTTCATCCAGGAGTACTGGCAGGAGTACTCGGACGAGGACTCCGACGAGTGGGTCTACTTCCCTGAAGACGGCGCGAAAATCGACGACGACGGCTACGTGACCGTCCTCGGCCGCGTCGACGACGTGCTCAACGTCTCCGGCCACCGCCTCGGCACGATGGAGATCGAGTCCGCGATCGTCGGCATCGGCGGCGTCGCCGAAGCCGCCGTCGTCGGTGGCGACCACGAGGTCAAAGGCGAAGCCGTCTACGCCTACGTCATCCTCGAGGACGGTTCCGAGCCAACCGACGAAATGCGCGAGCGGATCGTCGAGGGTGTCGAAGACGCCATCGGACCGATCGCCCGCCCCGAAGCGGTCGTCTTCACGTCCGAACTCCCGAAGACCCGGTCGGGCAAGATCATGCGCCGCCTGCTCGAGAACATCGCGAGCGGCGACGAGTTGGGCGATACCTCGACGCTGCGGAATCCTGAGATCGTCGACGAAATCGCCGAGCGGGCCGCTGTCGATACTTCGGATGCGAACGAAGCGGCGGCCGCCGATACCGACTCGGAGTCCGGCACGGCCTCGGAGGCGACCGGGGAGGACGCGGACACCGATTCGGACGGCGCCGACGAAGACAGCGACGCTGACTCGGACTGACCGGATCGGCACCGAATTCCTGTTGACCGATTCTGAGGTTCGGGCCGTTCCAAACGGCACCGAACGGCCTACAGCGCATCGTCGTCGAACCGCGAAATGATCTCGACTACGAACAGAAACGTCACCAGAAAGACGCCGACCGTCACGCCGCCGTAAAGGGCCAGCGACACCGGCGAAATCGGTACCGTTAGATCGATAATACTGATCTCCTCGATCCCCATCTGCGCGGGAAAGACGAAGCCGAGGACGGCACCGAAGGCGGCGGTCACGACGATCAGTGCGAGGACGAGGCCGACGACGACGCGTCGACCGCCGAGTTCTCGAGCAGCGATCACAGGGAACTGTTCACTGTCCGTGAACGAGGGTGTTGCGTTTTCGTGTCGGCCTGTGTTGTTGGCTCGGGCCGTACCGACCGCTCAGTATCACGATCGACCTCTCGCCCGGTATAAACCCAAATTTGTTTGGAGACAGTCGTATCCACGATGTCTCCGTATGAATGAATACGGCAGGACGGTCGGTACCGGACCGCTACTCTGCCGTTGCCTCCCCCCCCCCCCCCCCCCCCCCCCCCCCCCCCC
>NZ_WUYX01000069.1:0-145686 GCF_009834785.1 Natronorubrum halalkaliphilum | reverse complement strand
AGACAGTCGTATCCACGATGTCTCCGTATGAATGAATACGGCAGGACGGTCGGTACCGGACCGCTACTCTGCCGTTGCCTCCCCACCCACCCCACTCCCCCACTCCCACTCTGCCTTTTCGATACCGGCTACTAACTCACAGATACCCTAGCAGTCCCAGAGGCCGGCATCGCCGTCGCCACATCGTTTTTCACCACCCTCGGTGTACCCTCGAGACAGAACGGTTGTGCACTCCGATACGACTGGCTCCGATGGCGACGCCGACGCCGATGCTGACACCGGCGACTCGAGGCGAGGCCTCTCCGAGAAGGAACTGTTCCTGCTGTTGTTGGTCGGTATTGCACTGCTGATGGGGCTGACCGGATTCGTCCTCATCGTCAACTGATACGGTTTGCTGTACCGGTTTACCGGTGGGACCGACGGAAATGACTTACGGCAATCCGTATCAGTCATGTCGCGTGCGCTCGTCGCCTTCGATCACGCGAGCCGCGAGATAGGTAACGAGCCCGAGCAGGACGATCATCGAGAGTAAGATCGCGAACTGAACCGCCGACTGCAACGGCGCGACTCCCCACGGGTTGACCACCGCAAAGAGCGCGACGAAGAAGACGATAATCGCGAGAGGGATGAGGTTGACCGCCAGATCGAGCGGGATTTCGGCGTCGAATGCACGTCGGCTCATAATGTGGGTGATCGAGTGATGTGGTCCGAGTGTTTGGTCGGGCGAATCGATGCTCAGCCCTGCCGATACCGTTTGATCGCTGTGCCCGCGATGGTCACTACCCCTGCGACCGCGATCGCGAGGCCGCGACTCGCGAGGCCCGTGAGGTCGTCGGCTGCGGCGACGGAGAGACTCCCGGTTCCGAGGACGTACAGCACCGATCCCAGGAGCACGAACGCGAGACCGAAACCGGTCGCGAGCGACTGCGGATTCGCGATGTGGCGCGACTCCGCGAGGATCCCGGTGACGCTCACGGCGAACAGCACGAGGCCGGCGACCGCGATTGGGAAGAGATCGACGACGATGCCGACCTCCGACAGAGCGAGTCCGAGGGCGATCAGGACGGGCCACGGGCTCGCGGTCGGTCGCTCGCGGTCGGTCGCACTCGAGTGGTCTGCCATCCGATAGGCTCGTCTACCACGTCCTGCCAGTAGTAGCTAGGGCTCGCCGTCGGAGTTCGAGAAAGTGTGCTGGCGAGGATTGTCGTGCGAAAATGGCTGCGTGCGAGCGCGGCGGTCCCGTTACTCGTCCCGATCGATGACGAACTCCGTGAACTCCCGGAGTTTCCGACCCGTCTCGTCGTCGAACTCGAGCGGCTCGATCTCCGCGCGAGCCTGTGCCGCGAGGTCGAGCGCCCGCTCGCGAGCGGACGCCAGGCTGCCGGTCTCCTCGATGATCTCGAGCGCCTCGCGGACTTCCGCGTCGGTGTTCGAGTCCGCGTTCAGGATCTCCTGCAGGCGTTTGGCCTGTTCGGAATCGCTCTGTTGCATCGCGTGGATAACCAGCAGCGTCGTCTTGCCCTCGTGGATGTCGTTGCCGAACTCCTTGCCGAAGTCGCCGGCCCGACCAAGCGAGTTTTCGACGTCCAAAATGTCGTCGCCGATCTGGAACGCGACCGCGGTCAACTCCGCGTACCTCGCGACGGCTTCCTCGACCTCGGGTGGCTGATCGGCGATGATCGCAGCCAGACGCGCGACGATCCGGCCGAGACAGCCGGTCTTGCACGCACACATCTCGAGGTACTGCTCCGGTGTGGCCCGAACCTCGCTCTCGTTGTGCCAGCAGATGTCCATCCCCTGTCCGAGGTGGGTCCGGTTGAGTTCGTACGTGAGCATCTCGTAGGCGGCGAGCCGTCGATCCGCCGGGAGGTCGGCGGGATCGTCGGCCAACACCTTCAGCGGCAGGAAGTACATCGCGTTACCGGCGTTGAGCGCGACGTCCTGCCCATAGCCGTGGTGCAGCGCCGGTTCTCCGCGACGAATCGCCGCGCCGTCCTCGACGTCGTCGACGATGATCGTGCCGTTGTGGAGGATCTCCGGAATGCACGCGTACGGAAGATACTCCGCCGGATCCTCGCCGAACCCCTCGATAAAGACAAGAAAGAGCACCGCGCGCCACCGTTTTCCGCCCCGATCGAGCAGGTCCCAGATCGGATTCGAAAGGGCCCGCTGGATGCCGTCGGGGTCGTACTCGTAGGTCGGATCGCCAAAGAACGACTCGAGGTAGTCGGTGTCGATTTCGCGTGGGACCAGATCGGCGATCGCGTCGTCGATGGCCGGCCGCCAGTCGGCAAGCGTCTTCCGCATACTCGTTCCGAGAGGGAGGGGCGTAAAAAAGATACCCGGTTCGTCCTGTCACTCACAAATAACTTCCACGCGGATTCTCGCCGCCGCGCGGACGATCGAGCGGCGCAAACGGTACAATTACCACCCCGTGTTCCCACGGCTTCTGATATGACCGCATGGATCGGTGACGTCTTTACGAGCGATGTCGGCTGGACCCACCTCGAGACCCTGGTCGACATCGGGAACCGGATGGCAGGTAGCGACGGCGAGCGCGAGGCCGCGGCGGCAACTCGGGACGCCCTCGAGGCCGTCGGCGCGAGAAACGCCCGCCTCGAGTCGTTCGACATTCAGGGGTGGACCCGCGGCGAGAGTTCGATCGCGGCCGGCGAGACCGCCCAGGACTGTATCGCGCTCCCGCGGAGTCCGTCCGAGCGCGTCACCGCGCCGCTGGTCGATCTCGGTTACGGGTTGCCCGCGGACTTCGAGGCGACCGATATCGAGGGCGCGATCGTCATGGTCCGCAGCGACATTCCGGAGTACGCCGACCGCTACATCCACCGCCGCGAGAAGTACTACCACGCGGTCGCCAACGGGGCCGCCGGGTTCGTCTACCGCAATCACGTCGAGGGCTGTCTTCCTCCGACCGGCAGCGTCGGCACGCAAGCCGATCCGATCGGCGAGATTCCGGCCGTCGGCGTCTCGAGCGAGGTCGGCGCGCGCCTGTCCCGTCGGTTCGAGGGTGACGAGGTCGAGGTGGCCGTCGAGGCCGACGTTCACGAGGCCGAAAGCCGGAACGTCCACGCCGAACTCGGCCCCGACACCGACGAACGCGTGCTCGTGACCAGCCACGTCGACGCCCACGACATCGCCGAGGGCGCACTCGACAACGGGGCCGGGACGGCGATGGTCGTCGAACTCGCGAACGCGCTGGCAAAGCGAGAGGACGACCTCGAGACCCGCGTCGAGTTCGTCGCCTACGGTGCCGAAGAGGTGGGACTGGTCGGCTCCGCCCACCACGCGGCGGAAACCGACCACGAGACGATCACGGCGATCGTCAACAACGACGGTGTCGTCCGGGATCGAACGCTTTCCCTGACGACCCACGGCTTCGACGAACTCGAGGCCGCCGCGGAAACCGTCGCCGATCGCTACGACCACCCGATCGAGACGATCCCGAAACTCGGCCCCCACAGCGATCACTGGCCGTTCGTCCAGTGGGGCGTGCCGGGCTATCACGTCATGTCGACCTCGGACGACGTCGGCCGCGGCTGGGGCCACACCTTCGCCGACACCCTCGAGAAAATCGAGCAACGGGACCTCCGCGAGCAGGCGGTCCTGCTGACGGATCTCGTCGTGCACCTCGCACGCGAGGACGTTATCGTCGAGCCGAGAACCCCCGACGCGATCGCCGCCGATCTCGAGGCGCAGGACCTCGCGGAGGGCATGCGGATTACGGGCGACTGGCCCTACGACGAGTAGCGATCGGCCGGAGTCAACCGGTATCGATCGGTCGACAGCGCCCCCTTCGGGCGACTTCCTCTCGAGCGACTCCCAACCCCACGCCTTTTTTCCGGTCCGCGCCAACGGATCGATATGGACGCCGCGTGGGCCGTCGACGAGGAGCCGGTCGTCGGAATCGTCAACTCGGAGACGGCGACGGGGATCGGGACCGAAGTAGTGGCGGATATCGACGACGAGTCCGGAACGCGATCGTTCAGGACCGACGACGCCCTCGAGAGCGTCTTGGCTGCCCACGACGGGACGGCCGTCCGCGGGGACCTCGAGGACGTGCTCGCGGCCACCCCGTCGCTGCTGGTGACGGCGGGCGCGAACGACCTTTCGGCGGCCGCTCGAGCCACCCTCGACGTACCCGTTTTGCCGGTCGGTGACGTTCCCGGCATCGAAACGGTCGATCGCGATCGGCTTCCGGCGGCGCTCGAAGCCGTACTCGAGGGAGACGTCACTGTCGAGCGCCGACCGGTTCTGGGCGTCGACCTCGAGGTGGGAGACGGTGGCTCCGGTGTCGATACCACAACTGGACTGCTCGAGACGTCCGATGACGGCCCCGAACGCGCGCTGTTCGACGTCTCGCTCGTTACCGACGAACCGGCGCGGATCTCGGAGTACAGTGTCCGGAGCCGGAACGAATCGGTCGCCTCGTTTCGCGCCGACGGTGTCGTCGTCGCGACGCCCGCGGGCAGCCACGGCTACGCGAGTGCCGTCGACACACCCCACCTCTCCTCGGCCGTCGACGCCGTCGCCGTCGCCCCGATCGCGCCGTTTGCCACGCGGACTCGGCGCTGGGTGCTCCCCGACGATGACGTCACGCTCGCGGTCGAACGCGACGAGTGTGACGTCACGCTCGTCGTCGATGGCCGGTCGGCAGGGACGGTCGCTCTCGGCTGCCGAATCACCATCGGCGTCGACGGAACGCTCTCGACGCTTTCCGTTTCCGACGAGGATCTCCTCGATCGCTAAACACGGAACGTATTCCCGCCGTTTTCGGGCCGTGACAGCGCCGCAAACGACTGCCGCTCTCGTCGACAGTAGATAGTCGATCCGACCACTGTCGGCACTCGAGTCGGTCGGGAACGAAAAAACGCGAGCGCCGGCGTCGACGGCGGGTCGTCGCGGCCGCTGTGAGCGAACCCCGAGTTAGCTGTTGTACGGCTCCTCGTCTCGGTGATTGTCCGGGTTCTCCTGTTCGAGGGCGTCGTCGACGCGGTCGTCGGACTTGTGCTCGATATCCTGTCGCCGCTGTTCTTCGTCCTGGCGCTCTCGCGCTTCCATCTCCTCTTCGGTGAGCCCTTCTTCGTCCTCGTCCTCGTCGTCGGTGTCTTCGTGTGCCAGTTCGACGTCCCGCCCGTGCTCGTCTTTGCCGGTCTCGTCAGTGGTATCGGACATACTGATCCCCGTGTTCGGATACCGTCGATCCGCGAAAAGGCGTTGGGCTTGCAAGGGTCGGCTATAGCAACAACTGGAACTGGTTATTCCGGTAGCTCCTGGACAATTCGACCACTTACCACGGTTCGCCCGACGCGAGATCGACCTCGCTGTCGCCCTTCTCGGAGGGGCAGATATCGGCCAGCACGCAGTCTGCACAGTCGGGGTTCCGGGCCGTACAGGTCGCCCGGCCGTGATCGATACAGAGGTGGGTGAACTGCTGCCAGTAGCCCTCGGGGACGAATTCCATCAGCTCCTGTTCGATCGGTTCCGGATACTCCTCCTCGGCGAGCCCGAGTCGGCGAGAGAGACGCTGGACGTGCGTGTCGACGACGATCCCCTCCACGACGTCGTGGGCGTGCTGGAGGACGACGTTCGCCGTCTTCCGGCCGACGCCCGAAAGTTCGGTCAGTTCGTCCATCGTGTCCGGCACCTCGCCGCCGTGGTCCTCGAGAATCGACTCGCAGGAGCTCTTGATGTAGCCTGCCTTGCTGTTGTAGTAGGTGATCGAGTTCAGATCCTCGGCGAGTTCCGCCTCGGGTGCGGCCGCGTAGTCCTCGGCCCCGTCGTACTTCTCGAAGAGGTGTTTCGTCTCTTTGTTCACGCGTTCGTCCGTACACTGGGCCGAAAGAATCACCGCGATCAGCAACTCGAGGCGGTTCGAGTACCGCAGCGAAATCGTCGAGTCCGGATACGCCTCCTCGAGGCGGTCGATGACTTCTTCGGCCTGTGCCTCGCGGCTCTCGAGCGGGGTTCCCATGGAAGATCCGTTGCGAGAGCGGCCATTTGAGCGTATCGGTCACCGGTCGACGAGTGCGTATTCGACGTCAGGACTGATCGTTCGAGAGGGGCAGCGATGTCTCAATCTGTGCAGCTACTCACCGCTCGTAGGGCTGTTTTCCGGCTGGACCACGACCGGCACGGACGCCTCGCGGAGCACCGCCTCGCTCGTGCTCCCGAGAAGAATCGTCTTGAACGTCGACGTCCCGCGCGAACCGAGGCAGATCAGATCGACGTCGTGGCCGTCGGCGTACGTCAAAATCTCCCGTTCTGGAACTCCCTGCTGAATGCGGCAGACGGCCTCCACGTCGGCTGCGTCGGCAGCCGCTTCGACCGACTCGAGTATCGCTTCGCCCTCGGACCGGAGCGTCCGTTCTACCGTCTCCGGATCCACGATGGCGCTGTCGTATTCGGTTCGCGTCTCGATCACGTACAGCGCGTGCAGCGTCGCACCGGTTACCGCCGCGAGGTGGACTGCGTGCTCCGTCGCCGTTCGAGCACAGTCGCTCCCGTCGGTAGCGAGCAAAACGTCGGTGTACATCGGATACCCGTCCTTCGCGTGCCAGCTATATGATTGCTTTCGAGCCTTCGTCCCGTCACCCCGTCTATAGTACCAACTGGAACTGTTTACACACCGATCGCACTGCCGCGGTTCTCACCTTTCGGGCTCCGAACCGCGCTTCCGTCGTGCGATCGGGTGTGACCTGGCTTCCAGTGGCTACTATAACGGACGCCGCACCGGATCACTGACATATTTGGTCTCGGTGTTCGAACGAACGGTATGGACGACCAGCCGACCGCCAGTCACAGCATCGCCGACCGATGACGGGCTTTTCCCGCCGCTATCTGCAGGTAGTCGTTCGGTTCTTTCCCCTCGCGTTGGCGTTTCTCCGGGATCGACGCCGATTCCTGCTGTTCGGCCCGTCCCGACGGGTCTCGACCGCAACCCACCGCAGACGCGCCGAACGGCTCACCGAGGCGTTCCTCGATCTCGGGCCGGCGTTTATCAAGATCGGGCAAGTGCTGTCGACCCGGCCGGATATCGTGCCGCCGGTGTACGTCGACGAACTCTCGACGCTGCAAGACGAGGTGCCGGAGGACGCGGGCGGTGATCCGCTGACCGTCGTCGAGTCCGAACTCGGCGAAGAACTCGATCTCGATACGATAGAGCCGGTCGCCGGCGGCTCGCTCGCGTTCGTCTACACCGCCGAGTACCGGGGCGACCGAATCGCATTGAAGGTTCGACGGCCGGACCTTCTGTCGATCGTCGAACGAGACCTGCGGGTTATCAGGGGACTGCTTCCCGTTCTCACGACGTTCGCGAACGAGAGCCAGCGCTACTCCATCGAGAACGTCGCCGACGACTTCGAGGAGATCATCCTCGAGGAACTGGACTTCGAGCGGGAGGCATCGATCATGGCGGAGATCGAGGAAAACCTCGCCGACGAAGACCGGGTCGTCATTCCCAGCGCCTATCCGAAACTGTGTTCGAATCGCGTGGTGGCGATGGAGTACGTCGAGGGGGCGAAGATCATCGACGATCGAGCGCTCACGGAGCGAGGGATCGACCCGAACGAGATGGCGACGCTGATCGCCCGAACGTATCTGAAGATGGGGCTCGTCGACGGAGTCTTTCACGCCGACCCACACCCCGGTAATCTCGCGGTGACCGACGCGGGGAAACTGGTTATCTACGATTTCGGGATGAGCCAGCGACTCACCTCCCGGGAGCAAGACGACATCACCGACCTGTATCGATACCTCGTCCGTCGCGACGTCGACGGCCTGCTCAACACGCTTATCGCACTCGAGGTCCTCGAGCCGACGGTCGATCGGGTCGCCGTCCGACAGGTGCTTGAACTGGTCATCGAGAACCTCGAGGGCCGATCCGACGTCACGTGGCACGCGATCATCACCGAGTTGCTCTCGATGCTCCACGACTTTCCGTTCCGGATCCCGCCGAACGTGATGTTACTCATCCGGGTCGGCACGGTCGGCGAGGGCGTCTGTCGAAGCCTCGATCCGGAGTTCGACTTCATTGCGGTCACGCGATCGTTCCTCGCCGACTACGGCTTCATCGAGAGCGAGTTCGAGGCGCTGTTCGCGGAGTTGCGAACCGACGTCCGCGCGTCGGCTCCCGTCCTCGCTCGAGCGCCGGCCCGGTTCGACACCGTCTTCGGGCAACTCGAGCGCGGCGAACTCGTCGTGAGAACTGACCCGGTCGAATCGACCAGCGGGGGCGATCCGGCGGTCGGCTACGCGATCGTCGCCGGCTCCCTGTTCGTTGCCGCTGCCGTTCTGACGGGACACGACCAGCCGGTCGAAATTCCGAGCCTACTTCTCGCGCTCGTCTTTCTCGGCCAGTACGTCCGCCTGCGAGCCGCGGGCTGAACCGGGTACGGGAACGGGTGTCCGGAGCAGGCAACGGCATCAAATCTTCGGACTGGACCAACGCTCGAGATAGTCGAACAACCGGACGAACTGCCGTTCCCTGCAGATGGAATTTTCCCACCCGCTTATACGACAGTTCCTCGAATGACGAAGTATGCACGTTCTTGTTCCAATCGACGACTCCGACCCGGCCCGAGACGCCGTCGAACACGCCGTTACGACCTTTCCCGACGCCACGATCACGGCGCTTCACGTGATCAACCCGTCGATGTCGATGTACCGCGGCGATATGGCGTACAACTACGAGCGGTTCATCGAAATCGAGCAGGAAAAGACCGACGCGTTGTTCGAGACGGCCCAGACGATTGCGGACGACCACGAGATCACGCTCGAGACGGAGACCATCGTCGGTGCCCCCGTTCGCGGTATCGTCGACTTCGCGGAGGAGCACGACGTCGATCAGATCGTTCTCGGAAGTCACGGCCGTTCGGGCGTTTCACGCGTTCTTCTGGGCAGCGTCGCCGAACAGGTGGTTCGCCGTGCGACGATGCCGGTGACGGTTGTCCGATAATTCGACCGATTTCGGACGCCCTTGTCTCCACGCACAGTCCCTCACAGACGACTGTTCAGTGCGGACGATGCTTTCACGGTGTGGGAACACGACCCGGGCTACTTGTGTTCACTGCTCGACGTATCGCCTGCTAAAACGATGACCGAATGCCAAATAACAGACGGAAACGGGACCACTCGCGGTACGTGTGAAGTGGACGAAATCTTCCGTCTGCTCTGCGACTCACGACGGCGGAGAATCGTCACCACCCTGGAAGCCTGCGAGAGAAACCGGGTGCAGACTCCCGAACTCCTTTCGTGGGTGACCCGCGAAGAGGCGACAGTCGAGAGTTGGCGACGGGAACTGTATCACGTCCACCTGCCGATGCTCGACGATGTCGGACTCGCCGACTACGACCGGCAAGACGAGATGATACGATACTACCACTGCGAGCTGGTTTCGGACGTCCTCGACGTCATCGATTCTGCCGTCACGAACCGCAGTTGACCACCGAGTCACTCGAGTTCCGAGGCGTGATAGTCACCGCATAGAGACGGTGTGAGACTTTTTAGCCTCGTCCGATGTCGGTACGCACATGTCAGTTGACGAACTACAGGAGTACGGATTGGCCGAAATGACCGACGAGGAAATACGATCGTTCCTCGCGTCCCAAAAGACCGGCGTTCTCGGGCTTCCCACCGATGACGCGCCCTACCTGCTCCCGCTGTCGTTCGGCTACGACGGAGATACGCGACTCTACTTTACGTTTCTTCAGGGCTCGAACAGCCGGAAAGCGACGTTGAGCGAGACGGCATCAGGAGCGAGCTTTCTGGTCTTCGCCGTCGATACGCTGTACAACTGGCAGAGCGTCCTTCTGTCAGGACGAATTTCGGCCGTCCCCGAATCGGCCTGGGATGAACTCGAGGAGTTACTGGAAGACGTGTGGCGCCCCGCACTCCTCGAGTCCGCGTCGTTGTCCGGCGATATCGACGTGTACGAGTTTCGGGTCGACGACCAGACGGGAATCAAGCATCAGGGACTCCCACCCGCGCTCGAGCGAGACGACGACTGATGCGGCCTGCCGTACCTGTGTACCGGAGCGTCGTCGCGTGTTATCGAAGCCACTGAGCGAGGGGCACCCAGGTTCTGCTGGGAGGATGACTGAAGTGGGAACGCGGAGTCCCTCCCGTTCCCGGTCACTCGGATGTATCGTCGTAGAACTCGTCGTGGGCCTCGAGGGCGGCGAGTTTCGGCGGCGCTCGCTGGCGGATGATCATCACGTCGTAGGCCTCCTCGTCGGCGAGGTGGACGCCGACGCTCGTCAACGGCGTCACGACTCGGCCGACGTTGTCGCTGCCGAGGAAGACGGTACTGGGATCGTGCTCGAGAATCAGCCGCTCGATGTGGCCGGCGAGTCGTGCTTCCGGCGGAAATTCACGGATACACTCGTACTCGAACGACGCGTTCGGTGCAAGGTTCGTGACTTGCCCTCGCAACCGTTCGACGACCGACTCGACGTCGTAAGACTCCTCGGCCCCGATCCAGCCTTTCTCCCTCGCATAGCGTTTCCGCTCGGGGACCACGGCAACCGCCGTGACATCTTCGTCGAGTGCCTGCCCGTACTCGACCGCTCTGACGAGGGCCGCTTCTGCGAGCGCTGACCCATCGAACGGGACGACGAACGTCATATCCGCTCTATTCACACCCTGGGCAATAACTCCGGGGGACCACCTGCCGTGGCGTGTCCCGATTGGCGCGGTTTCCGGTTCGTTACGCGGATTCGACCTCGATATCACCGACCTGCGACGATTCGTGATACGCACAGATGTACCTCGTCATTTCCTCAGTGGCGACGACGCCGTCGAGAGTCACCTCGTCGCCCTCGTCCTGTGCGTCGTCGCTCTGGTAGTCGTCGACGATTTCGTCGTTCTCGTCGCGAATCTCGAGGTTGTGTAAGATTCCATCCGCGTTGATCCACGTGAAATCGTACTCTTGGCCCTCGATGAGGGTGATCGTCGGGTTCTCTTCGCCATCGATTTGCTCCGGTTCAATGCCGGTCCACGCCTCGACCCGCCCCTCGAACTCGAACGCCTCGACGTCCTCCCAGTCTTCAGCGGCGACATCCGCTTCGTCGTCGTTTCCGTTTCCGTTTTCGTCCTCGTCCACGTCGTCCTCCTCGCCGGGTCCGCCACATCCAGCGAGGGCCATCGTTCCCGCGGCGCCTGCGACTGCCAGTGCTTCCCGTCGTGAGAAGCGGTTGCTGTCGAACATCGCAGTGAACGGATTCTGTCAGTGACAATAATGGATGTGCACCCTCCAGTTGACAGTCCTGATTGATAGAACAACTGCCGAAGTGGCTGACACTTGATCGTAGCGCTGTCATTCGATCAGGTGTCAGCGACGTTCAGCGGTTCCTGTGGTAGATCGGTGTGGCCTGCACGGACACCTGCCTGTCGTTGCTGATGTAACCGCGAAACACCTGCCGGCCGCGACACGTCCGCGGTTGCATCGATTCTCGTTACAGTAACCCGTCAGGCGGTCAACACCGGACGATCCGCCGTCCGAACCACCCGTTCCGCGACGCTACCGATCTTCCCCGTCCGTTTGTGGCTCTGGCCCTGAAATCCGATCACGATCAGGTCGGCGTCCAATTCCTGGCCTTTCGCCTGAACTTCCTCCCAGGGTCGGCCGTGACAGACGTTCCAGGTACACTCGACGCCCACGTTGTCCGCCCGGTCTCCGAGTTCTCGGAGCATCGCTTCGCCTTGCTCCTCGAGGTTAGTAAGGACGATTTCCGCGCTGCTCAGGGCCGGTTCTCCGTACCGATGCGTCTCGACGCAGTACATCGCGTGGACCCGTGCGTCGTATCTGTCTGCGAGTTCGAGTGCGTGCTCTACCGCCCGGTTCGACGGATCGCTCCCGTCGGCGGGAACCAGAATCGTGTCGTACATTGGACACAACTATCCACGTCGAAACTCGATAAATAGCTCACACTCGATTCGTTGATATGTCCGCTCCCCGCACCGTGGGTCCGGTTCAGGCCGTGATCACCGGCCGGTCGACGTTTCTGACCACTCGTTCCGCGTTACTACCGATCTCGCCGCCGGAGCCGAGACCGCGATTCCCGAGCACGACCAGGTCGGTGTCGATCGTTTCGGCGTACTCGCTGATCTCCTGATGGGGGCGTCCGTGTCGAATTTCGATGGTCACGTCGATGTCCGCTCGCTGCTGGATATCCTCGAGGAGTTCCCGTCCACGGCTCTCGAGTTCCTCGGTCGCCGCTGCCGAGTCTCCGAGCACCGAGTCGCCGTACCGTCGCGTGTCGACGACGTAGATCGCGTGGAGCGGCGCGTCGAACGTCGACGCGAGATTCATCGCGTGGTCGACTGCGCGGTTCGCTGGCTGACTCCCGTCCGTCGCGACCAGTATCGTATCGTACATCGGTGTGGATTCTCACCACCGGGCGACACATATACGTTACAGTGGCCTCGAACGCGGTCGGCCCCTCCCGCACTCGGTCACCGTCGTCGTTCCGGATCGATCTCGAGCGCCCGGTCGTCGACGGACGGGCCGTTTTCGTCGTCCGACCGCCACCGTACTCCGTCTCGGTCCAGTAACCGAACGCTCTCACAGCGTGGACACCGCAGCGGGTAGACCGGCTCTCGTTCGCCCGTGACGACGACCTCGTGGTTCCAGGGATGGCGCCAATCGTGGCCGTACAGCCGGCACTGCCAGTTCAGGTATCCCATATCGTGCCCTACGTTGGCACGGGTGCTAAGTCGATCGGTCAGGGGACGAGAATCCGTTTCGCGACGTCCGGCTGGCTGCGGGCTCGAATGCGAGACGAAGCAGTGAGGTGAGCCGAAAAGGAATCTCGAGAAGGCTGGAAGACGAGGATCAGTAGCGGTCGAAGTACCGATCCTGGACCTTCACGAAGACGGCCATCAGCAGGGCGAAGACGAGCGCGGCGGCCGCGATCTGGGCCCAGTGGACCAGTCCCAGCGGCTCGACGTCGAACAGCAGCTGTCCGGTCGGCGTGTAGAGGACGAGCAGCTGGAGGACAGCGGCGACGCCGACTGCGAGCACGAGCCAGCGATTGGTGAAGATCCCGAGCCCGTACCGGAAGCGAATCGCCTGGATTCGGACGATTTCGAAGACGACGAACCCGGTAAATACCATCGTTTGTGCGAGTTCGCGGCTCGGATCATAGCCGGGACTCCAGCCGAGCAGGGCACCGGTCACGTCGTAGCCCGGAATCAGCTCGCCGAAATAGTTGAGGGTGAACAGCGGGAGCAGACAGACCGTCATGAAGAGGGCGATGCCGACGATGGACGTGACGATCCGGTCGGTGATGACGCCCTCGTCCGGCGGCCGCGGGTCGCGTTCCATGATGTCCTCGGCGGGTGGGTCGACGCCCATCGAGAGCGCGGGGATGCCGTCGGTGACGACGTTGATCCAGAGGATCTGGATCGGCGTGATGACGAGACCGAGTCCCGCCATCGAGCCCGTAAAGACCATCGTCACCTCACCGCCGTTGCCCGACAGCAGATAGTTGACGAACTTCCGAACGTTGTCGAAGATTCGTCGGCCGCCCTTGACCGCGTCGCGGATCGTCGCAAAGTTGTCGTCCAGCAGGACGATGTCGGAGGCCTGTTCGGTGACGTCCGTTCCGCGAATCCCCATCGCGATGCCGACGTCAGCGTTCTTGACCGCGGGGGCGTCGTTGACCCCGTCACCGGTCATCGCGACCGTGTGGCCTTTGGCCTGTAACGTCTGGAGAATGCGCGTCTTGTGGTCCGGCGACGTCCGCGCGAAGATGTCGACGTCGTCGACGATATCTCGAAGTTCCTCGTCGCTTATCCCCTCGAGTTCGGGACCCGTAATCACCCGCGTCGAGCGGAGGCCGACTTCCTCGCCGACCGCCTTCGCGGTTACCGCGTTGTCGCCGGTGATCATCACGACGTTGATCCCGGCGTCGAGACAGCCCGCGAGCGCGCCCGGCACTTCGGAGCGGGGCGGATCGAGCATTCCCTGGAGGCCGAGGAAGACCATCTCCTGCTCGAGGGTTTCATCCGGCGACTTGGCCTCCGCCTCGGGGACGTCGGGCCGGTAGGCAAACCCCATCACGCGCAGCGCGTCCTCGCCGAATGCCTCGTTCTGTTGCTCGATCTCCCCGCGGCGCTCATCGGTCAATTCGGCGATTTCGCCGTCGACGAGTTCACGGTCACAGCGCTCGAGGACGGTCTCCGGCGCCCCCTTCATATAGGCGACCGTCTCGCCGTCGGGCGTTTCGTGAGTCGTCGTCATCCGCTTTCGGGCGGAGGTGAACTCGACTTCGCCGAGCCGAGGGTAGGCTGTGGCGAGTTCGCGGTGGTCGAAGCCGGCCTTCTTGGCGGCGACGAACAGCGCGATTTCGGTGGGGTCACCGAGAAACGTTTGCTCCGACTCGCCGTGTTCGGCCTCGCCGCCAGTCTCGCCTTCCACATCACCGTCACCGTCGTCGCGCTCTCGAGTGCCGATATCGACGTTGTTACAGAGCATTCCACAGCGCAGAATCTCGGCTACGTTCGCCTCGTCGACCGGTTCGCCGTCCCGGCGGAACTCGCCGTCGGTGGCATAGCCGGTGCCGGTTACCTCGTAAAGTTCGCGACCGGTAGCGATCCGCTGGACCGTCATCTCCTCCTCGGTGAGCGTCCCGGTCTTGTCCGTACAGATGACGTCGACCGACCCCAGCGCCTCGACGATCGGGAGTCTGCGGACGAGCGCGTTCTGGTCGGCCATCCGTCTGGCCCCCAGCGCCAGCGAGAGGGTGACCACCGCCGGAAGCCCCTCGGGGACGGCGGAGACGGCGATGCCGACCGCCGTCAGGAACACCTGCAGCGGCTCGGTGTCGCCGATGAGGAGTTCGGCGACCGCGATGACGGCGACGGCCCCGACGACGACGCCGGCGATGATCTTCCCCAATCGATCCATCTCCGACTGAAACGGCGTCGCTCTGTCCTCGGCCTCCTCGAGCGCCGTCGCGATCTGTCCGATCTCGGAGCCTGGGCCGGTCTCGACGACGACCGCCGTCCCGGAGCCGCGCTCGACGACGGTGTCCTTGTACAGCATGTTCTCCCGTTCGGCCAGCGACGTCTCGGCGTCGACCTCGCCGACCGCTTTCGAGACGCCGACGCTCTCGCCGGTCAACGCGGCCTCGTCGACGCTGAGGTTCGACTCCGCGACGATCCGGGCGTCCGCCGGGACGATGTCGCCCGAGTCGACGAAGATCACGTCGCCCGGAACGAGTTTCGTCGCGTCGATCTCGGTTTTCTCGCCGTCGCGTCTGACGAGCGCGTAGGTCGTCGACATCTCCTTTAACGCCTGGATGCTCTGCTCGGCTCGGTAGTCCTGGACGAAGCCGAACAGCGTGATGAAGACGACGATACCGCCGATTACCGCCGCATCGATCGTGTGGCCGACAGCGGCCATCACGACGGCGGCGACGATCAGTACCCAGATCAACGCCGAAGAGTACTGCTCGAGGAGAATCCTGAGCGGCGATGTCCCCTCCGTCCCCTCGATTTCGTTCGGCCCTTCGCGCTCGAGGCGCTCGCGTGCGTCGCTCGCTTCCAGCCCTCGCTCCGAGCTCTCGAGTTCCGCGTACACGTCCTCGAGAGGGCGCGAGTGCCAGTCGTTTTCCGTTGCGGATTCGGTTCGCTCGTATTGCTCAGACCGTGACACGTGTGTATAGTTGCTGCCAATAGCGTCGTATATAGTTGCAATCCCCGGACTGCGGGAATTGTCTCCATTCTTCCTAAGCCGCTAACTCCCCGTCTCTCGTTAGCCGCCAGTTGGAGTCGCGGCCAATCGACCGAATCGGCGACGATACGCGTCGTCAGCCGGTCGGGGAGAACGTGACCAACCACCCGTCGTTGCCCCGTTGCTCGACGCCGACCGTAACCGTCTCGCCGAGTTCGACTTCGTCGGCATCTCGCAGCTGTCCGGTGAGTTTGACGCCTTCATCGAACGTCGCGATGCCGACCGTGTACGGCGTCTCGTCGGCGTACGCCGGGATCGTACTGAATATTCGCGTCGACGCCGTCACCGCCGCCGTCTCCGACAGCGACCGTTCCTCGAGCGTTCGGGTTCCACACTCCGGACAGACCGTCCGCGGCGGTAACGCGGTCGAGCCACACTCCTCGCAGGCGAGATAGACCGGCTCGCCGTCGTCGATTCCCTCGGCGAAGTCGATGAACCACGGCTGCATGGTTACGCACCCCCCGTTCGCAGCACGTTGACGACGCAACTCGCGCCGCTACCGCCGACCGTGTGGGTGAGACCTACGGTCGGATCGTCGAGCTGATTCGGGTGTCGCCCCTCGAGTTGTTTCGTGATCTCGACGAGTTGGGCGACGCCGGTCGCGCCGACGGGGTGGCCCTTCGCCAGCAATCCGCCGGAGGTGTTGACCGGAATGCGGCCGTCGGCGGCCGTCTCGCCCTCGAGCGCGCCGCGGGTGCCTTCGCCGCGCTCGAAGAACCCGAGCGACTCGACGGCCAGAATCTCCGCGATCGTAAAGCAATCGTGGAGTTCGACGACGTCGATATCGTCAGGACCGACGTCGGCGCGTTCGTAGGCAGTTTCGGCGGCCCGTTCGGCCGCCCGCGTTCGCGACAGATCCCGCCGATCCTGCAGGGCCAGGGAGTCGCTCGATTGCCCACTGCCGGCGAACTCGACGGTCGTCCCGAGGCCGTGCTCGTCGGCGTAGCGCTCGCTCACGAGGACGGCCGCGCTCGCGCCGTCGGTTATCGGACAGCAGTCCTGGAGGTTCAGCGGGGTCGCGATCGGCGGCGACTCAAGCACACTTTCGACGTCGGTCTCCTCCTGGCGCTGGGCGAGGGGATTGGAGACGCCGTTTTCGTAGTTCTTCACCGCGACGGCGGCGAGGTCTTCCTGCGAGGCGTCGAACTCGTTCATGTACGTCTGTGCCATCAGCGCGTAGATGCCGGGAAACGTGAGGCCGGCCTCGTTCTCGTACTCGTTGTCCGCGGCGTTTGCAAGCGCGTCGGTGATTTCGCCGATACCGCTCGCGGACATCATCTCGACGCCGCCAACGAGTGCGACGTCGGCGTCGCCAGATTCGATCGCCTGCACGCCCGACCGAGCCGCCGAACTCGCGGAGGCACACGCGCTCTCGATTCGCATCGACGCCGCCTGTCGCGCACCGAGGTAATCGGCGACCATCGCACCCACGTGGGCCTGATCGTCGGTGACGTCACCGACGAAATTGCCGACGTACAGCGTTTCGATGTCGTGAACCGAAAGCGATGCGTCCTCGAGGGCCTCGAGTGCGGCGTCGGTGAACAGCTCGCGGGTCGACGAGTCGGGGTGTTTCCCGAACGGTGTGCTGGCGACGCCAGCGATCTGGACGGTCATGCGCCGACCGCTACCACGATACGGCTCTTAGTACCCCCAGTGATTACTCATCCAACATGACTCATTACGGGCGCGATATATCAGTTAACGGACTGACACAAACGGCTTTGTAGGCCTTCGGTGTAGGGGGCGCGGAATGCTCGACAGCAAGATCGCAATCGTCACCGGCGGCGCAATCGGGATCGGAAAGGCAATCGCCGAGCGGTTTCTCGAGGACGGCGCGACCGTCGTTATCGCCGATATCGACGAGGAGGACGGGGCGGCAGCCGCGGACGAACTCGACTGCCGGTTCGAACGGTGTGACGTTCGGGAGTACGACCAGGTCGAAGCGCTCGTCGAGGGCACCGTCGAGGAGTTCGGCGGCCTCGACGTCATCGTGAACAACGCCGGCATCTCGAGCGTGACGTCGGTCGAGGAAATGGAACTCGAGGAGTGGGAGGCGGTTCTCGAGACAAACCTCGACGGCGTCATGCACGGCACCAAAGCCGCCATGCCACACCTCAGAGAGTCCGACGGCTGCGTCATCAACCTCGGTTCGATCTACGGACTGGTCGGCGGGCAAGGTGCCGCCTCCTACTCCGCCGCGAAAGGCGGGGTCGTCAACTTCACCCAGCAGGTCGCGATCGACTACGCCGATCAGGGGGTCCGCGTCAACAGCATCTGCCCGGGCTTCGTCGAGACGCCGATGACCGAGGACTTGCTCGAGGACGAGCGCTTCTACAACTTCATCGAGCAGAAGACGCCGATGGATCGCCACGGCCAACCCGAGGAGATCGCCCCTATGGCGGCGTTTCTGGCCTCCGACGAGGCATCGTTCATCACCGGTGCAAACATTCCGGTGGATGGCGGCTGGACGGCGTTCTAACGTATCGAGCGACGAGGCAGCACCAACCACACAATCGACAGACGGAGATTTCACATGAACTACAAGCAGTTCGTCGGACAGGTCCAGCACAGACTCGAGTACGCGCAGTTCGGGCAAGCGGTCAGGGCCAGTCGCGCTGTCCTGACGACGCTCGGCGAACGCCTTCAGGAGGGCGAAGCGACGGATCTCGCCAGCCCGCTGCCGATGGAGATCGATCGCTATCTGACCGAGGCCGAGCACGGCCAGCGCTTCGACTATGGGGAGTTCCTCGACCGAGTCGCCGAGCGCGAGGGCGTCGATCGATCGGACGCGAACTATCACGCCCAGCAACTCCTCGCCGTTATCGCGGAAATCGTTCCCCACGGGAATCTCGAGAAAGTCCGGAACCAACTTCCCGACGAGTACGAGCCGCTGTTCGAACTGATCGACCGTGATACCGACGGGCCCTGACGGAACTGTGAGGGCGGCTGGAACCGCTTCGCTGGACGAGCGGGCGACCGAACTCGCTGGCGAGACGCCGCCGGGTCCGATCAGGCGTGTCAACCGGCCGAAAGCGGCTGCCCGTGACTGGTACGACACGCTAAGTGAGTGGTACGACACGGTCGCCGACCCGTTCGAGTCCCGGCCACGGGCGTCGGGAATCGAACTCCTCGACCCCACGCCCGGAGAGCGCGTCCTCGATGTCGGCTGTGGGACCGGAACCGCACTCGTTGACCTCACGCATCGCGTCGGGCGGGACGGTTCGGGCGTCGGTATCGACCTCGCGGACGGGATGTGTCGCATCTCGCGACGAGCCCTCACGAACGCCGGACTTCAGGAGGGCCACGTCGTCAAGGGCGATGCGGCCGCGCTGCCGTTCGCGGATACGACGTTCGACGCGCTCTTTGCCAGCTTCGTTCTCGAACTGTTCGATACGCCCGAACTGGTACCCGTCCTCGAGGAGTGGCAACGCGTCCTGACATCCGGTGGCCGACTCTGTGTCGTCTCGCTCTCGCGCCGCGAGGCCGGTCCGCTCACGTGGCTCTACGAATCGGTCCACGATCGGATGCCGACGTACGCCGATTGTCGCCCGATTTTCGTCCGCGATACGCTTCGCGAGGCCGGATTTCGAATTACCGCAACGCGCGAGTCCGCCGTCTGGCGGTTTCCGGTCGAAATCGTTTGCTGCCGTCCAGAGTGACGCCCGCACTCGAGTGTGACCGTGCTCGCCGTCGAGTGTGTGTATTATGTCAACTGACCTCGTATTGTAGTCCATGGGTGACAAGATCCTCCTGCCGTACGACGGTTCGGGTCCAGCGAAGAAAGCACTCGAGTACACCATCGAAAAATTCCCGGACGCCGAGATCACTGCGCTGTACGTCGTTCCGGTACCGGAGAACTATTCGGCGGCGTTCGAGGAGTCCAAAAACAGGATCCCGGAACCTGAACAAGCCACCGAGCGCGGCCGCGACATCCTCGATGACGCGGCGGCGATCGCCGACGAGCTCGGTCACGAGATCGATACCGACGTCGATACCGGACAGCCGGATCACGTCATCGTCGACCGCGCCGAAACGGACGGGTTCGACTCGATCGTCGTCGGCAGTCACGGCCGCGAGGGCGTCTCCAGAATCCTGCTGGGCAGCGTTGCGGAAAGCGTCGTGCGTCGAGCGCCGACCCCGGTTATCGTCGTTCGGTAATCGCGGTCTCGATACTCGTTGCAACCGTCATCGTCGTTCCAGCCGACGAACTCGACGGGAACCACGACGAACAACGCGAGAAGCGGGATTGAACGGACACCGTCTCGACGCCGCCCGAGCACGCGCGCCTCGTGGCGTGGATTTACTATCGTCACCGACCTACGAGAAACCCATGGCGGATACGATTCTCGTCCCACACGACGGCTCGACTCACGCACAGGCCGCACTCGAGTACGCCCTCGAGACGTTTTCCGACGCGCGAATCGTCCTCTTTCACGCGATCGATCCGTTCGCAGTGGTCCCCGACGCCGAGGACCAACTGCCGCCGCTGTCCGACGAGTGGCACGACGAACAGCAAGCGGCGGCGGCCGCCCTCTTCGAGGACGCTCGAGACGCTGTCGACGAGGGAGAGTCGGCGCTCGAGACCGCGACCTCGGTCGGGAACCCTCCGCAGGCGATCATCGCCTACAGCGAGGATACGGATATCGACCAGATCGTCATGGGGAATCGGGGACAGCGCGGCGTCGACGGCTTGCGTCTGGGAAGCACTGCGAATCTCGTCGTCGAACGCGCTCCCGTTCCGGTGACGGTCGTTCGGTAGGTGTCTCGGACGGACCCGTTGTATAGTAACAACTGAACTGTTTACACACCGATCGCACAGCTGTCGGCGATCGGGTGTGCACCGACTTCCAGTGGCTACTATCAGCAAGCTGAATCCCATCTGTGCCGGCTACTCGAATTGAATCGCCGGTCGGACCAGTCGCTCGGATGCCGTGACCTTTAAGCGGTCTTCATCCGCGTATCCGGATATGAAAGCGACCGCCATGGCCCACCCGATTCAGGGGTTGGTCAAGTATCACGGAATGCGCGACGATATCAAGCGGCTTCCGTACCACGACAGTATCAGCCTCTGTACGGCACCGAGCCACACTCGTACCACCGTCGAGTTCTCGATGGACTACGAGGAGGACACCTTCGTCGTCGACGGCGAGGAACTCGACGGCCGCGCCTACGAGCGCGTCGAAGCCGTCGTCGAAAAGGCGCGCTCGAAGTCCGACGCCGCACACACCGTCTACCCCGTTCGGCTCGAGAGCGAGAACAGCTTCCCCTCGAACGTCGGGCTGGGATCGTCTTCCTCGGGCTTTGCGGCCGCCGCGATGGCGCTCGCCGAAGCGGCCGACCTCGACGCCTCGCGACAGGAAATCTCGACTATCGCCCGCGTCGGCTCGGCTTCGGCCGCTCGAGCGGTCACCGGTGCGTTCTCCCAGCTACACACGGGACTGAACGACGAGGACTGCCGCTCTCGGCGAATTCCGACCGATCTCCACGAGGACCTCAAGATCATCGTCGGACTTGTCCCCTACCACAAGGAGACCGAAGACGCCCACGATGAGGCCGCCGACAGCCACATGTTCCAGGCCAGGAACGCCCACATCCACGGCCAGATCGCCGAGATGCGCGATGCCCTGCGGAACAACGAGTTCGAGACCGCGTTCGAACTCGCTGAACAGGACTCGCTATCGCTGGCCGCGACCACGATGACCGGTCCGAAGGGCTGGGTCTACTGGCAGCCCGCCACGCTCGAGATCTTCAACCGCGTGCGAAAACTTCGCGAAGAAGAGGACATTCCGGTCTACTTCTCGACGGACACGGGTGCCAGCGTCTACGTCAACACCACCGAGGAACACGCCGAAGAAGTCGAAGAAGCGATCTCGGACTGCGGCGTCTCCACGACCACCTGGGACGTCGGTGGCCCCGCGCAGTTACTGGACGAGGAAAAGCACCTGTTCTAGAACCGAACTTTTGCGCTGCATGCGGTCGCCTCGCGACCGCATTCGACAACGTCTTCGGCTGATCGGCGCTCTCGGACACCGCGTTCATCCTCGAGCGACTCGAGAGATCACACAGCCGTCCCCAGCCAAAAAAATGCCGGCCGGCCAGTGGGACGCCTCGAGTCCGGCACCTCCTACTCGTCGAGCGGCCGCCACGTTCGCGGCGAATCGTTCAGCCGCTCGCAGCCGTCCTCGGTGACGACGACCAGATCCTCGATGCGGACGCCGAACTCGCCCTCGAGGTAGACGCCGGGTTCGACGCTACAGACCATTCCCGGCTCGAGTTCGCGGTCGTTCTCGCTCGTGATGTACGGCGGCTCGTGAACGTCGAGGCCGACCCCGTGGCCCGTCCGGTGGATGAACGCCTCGCCGTAGCCCCGGTCCTCGAGTACCTCGCGGGCGGCGCGATCGACCTCGCGGGCCTCCACGCCCGGTTCGACGGCCTCGACGCCGGCGTTGTGGGCGTCGAGGACGGCCTCGTGAACCTCGCGGAACGTCTCGGACGGCTCGCCGTCGAACACGACGGTTCGGGTCTGGTCGCCGGGATAGCCCTCGAACCAGGTTCCGAAATCGAGGACGACGGGGTCGCCGGATTCGATCGTGCGTTCGCCGTGGCGGTGGTGTGGCCGAGCCCCGTTCGGGCCGGAGCCGACGACGGTTTCGAAGGAGACGCCGTCGCCGCCGACCGCGGCGAGTCGATCCTCGATCTCGGCCGCGAGTTCGCGTTCGGTCATGCCGATCGCGTCCGCGCCGAGCGCGCGAATCTCCTCGCTGACGGCGTCAGATAGCCGCGCCGCCTCGCGGAGGCGCTCGAGTTCGGCCTCGTCCTTTCGAATCCGGAGCCCCTCGAGAACCTCGCTCGCGAGGCCGAACGAGGCCTCGGGGAACGTCGCCCGGAGGTCCTGAGTGAACAGGGCCCACATGCGGTCGTCGACCAGCAGGCGGCCGCCCCCGAGATCGAGTTCGTCGCCGACCGTCTCGAGGAGCGCCGTCGGATCTTCGTCGTCGCCCCACGCGCGGACGTCCGTAATTGGGGACTCGTCTTTGATCTGGGCGTCGTACATCTCGGGTGCGACGAACAACGCCGTCTCGGTTGTGACGAACAGGAACAGGTGGCGTTCCATCGGCTCGTCGTCAAACCCCGAGAGGTAGTACATGTTCGAACTCGGGAAGCAGACGACTGCGTCGGCTCCCGCGTCGTCCAACCCCTCGCGGGCTCGCTCGAGTCGGGTTTCGATAACGGTTTCGTCGATCATGTGTCGGTGGTTTCGATCACTCCGACCTGAGCCGTTCGGTTTCTTCGCGATCGATCTCGTCGTCTTCGGTGATCGCGACGCCGTAGTCCTCCCGGGCCGACTCGCGGGAGACGTAGCCGTCGATCACGTCCTCGAGGACGGCTTCGGGATCCCGGTCGTGGGGATCGCCGTAGCCGCCGCCCCCGCCGGTGCGGTTGGAGATGACCTCGCCCTCGTGGAACGTTCCGCGGAACATCCCGACCCAGAGCTCGTCGTCGTCGTAGATGTCGGTGTTGTCGACGAGGACCTGGACGCGGTCGTCGGCGTCGTCGTCGAGATCGAGGACGATGCCGTTTTTTGCCCCGGGTTCGCCGCCGTCGATCCCCCAGCCGGGCTTGCGCGTCTTCTGGATGATCGAGAGCGCGCCGACCGGATGCTCGACGCGGTAGTCGCGTCGGAGTCCCAGTCCGCCCCGCTGTTCGCCGGCGCCGCCGGAGTCCTGGCGCAAGGAGAGTTCGTCGAACGAGATCGGGGCCTTGTTCTCGAACACTTCGACGGGGATGTTCTGAACCATCGTCTCGGTGATGTGCATCACCGAGTTCGCCCCGTCGTGTTCGTCCGTTGCACCCCAGCCGACGGCGTCGTTGTTGGCCTCGACGAACTGGCGTCCCGTTTCGGGATCCTCGCCGAACAGCATGACGTCGTTCAGGTCGCCGCCGGAGCTGGCGGGGATCCGGTCGGGCATCGCCTTCGCCAGCGCCTTGAAGACGACGTCGACGCTGACGATACCGGTCCAGATGGTAAACGTCGGCGCGGGATAGCTCGCGTTGAAGAGGTTGCCCTCCGGCGCGTGAACCGAAAGCGGCGCGTACTGGCCGGCGTTCGAGGTCTCTTCGGGCGTCGTAATCGATTTGAAACAGAGCTTGCAGACGGTTTCGGTCATCCCTCGCGGAATGTTCAGCGGCTCGTCGACCTGGTCGGACGACCCGGAGAAGTCGACGTGGAACTCCTCGCCGTCGATGGTCACCTCGACTTCGATCCGGATGAGATCTCCGGTCGTCCCGTCCGCGTAATCGACCGCGGACCACGTCCCGTCGGGCAGTTCTCGCACGGCGTCGCGGGCGGTTCGCTCGCCGTGGCCCTGGATGCGCTCGATACAGGTGTCGACGGTCTCGCCGCCGTACTTTCCGTGCAGTTCCTGTAAGCGCTGTTTACCGGTTCGAATCGCGGCGATCTGGGCGTTGAGATCGCCGAGGACCTTGTCCGGAAGACGGGAGTTGAACCGGATCAGGTCCAGAATCTCTTCGTCAGGCTCGCCTCCTTTGTACACTTTCGTCCCCGGGAAGATCATGCCCTCCTGGTGGACGTCCGTCGAGTCGAGGACGTACCCCTCGTCTTTCGCGCCGAGGTCGAGCCAGTGGGCGCGCGTGGCCGCGTAGCCGATGAGCTCGTTCTCCTCTCGTGGCACCTCCGGGCCCTCGCGGAAGATCGGCGCGAACACGCCCACGTCGAGCGTGTGCGTCGAACTCCAGTAGGGGTAGTTCATCAGGATCACGTCGCCCGGGTTCATGTTCTCCTCGCCGACGTGCTCGACGACCTTCTCTAAGGCGTAGTCGTTCGCGCCGAGGAACAGGGCGAGTCCGGGCGAGTCCGCGATCAGGTTGCGGTCGCGATCGTACAGCGAGATGCCGAAGTCCAGAATCTCGTAGATGATCGTGTTGTACGCCGTTCTGATCAGCGTCCGCTGCATCTCCGTCGCGGCGGACGTGAGGTAGTTTCGCACCACTTCGACCGTGGCGGCGTCGATCTCGTCGGCGGCGGTCGCGTCGCTCATTGGGCGTCACCTCCGCTGATGACGAGCTGTCCGTACTCGTCGACGGTCGCGGTCTGATCCGAGTGGAAGACGATGGTCGTGGTCGGCTCCCGGACGACCGCCGGACCGTCGATCGACATCCCCGAACGCAGGTCGCCGCGGTCGTAGACGTCGAACGCGGTTCGCTCGTCGACGGCAAAGCAGTAGGCGTCCCTGCTCCCGATCGGCTCGGGCGTCCCGTCGACGGGATCCTCGCGCTCGAGCGGCGGTTTGTCGTTGCGGCCGATGGCGCGGACCCGCTGGTGGACGACCTCCGGCGGATCGTCCATCGCGTGGCCGTACCGATCCTCGTGTTTGTCCTCGAAGCGATCGCTGACTTCGTCGATCGTCTGGATCCCGTTGGCGTCCACTTCGACGGTGTGTTCCTGCCCGAGATAGCGCATCTCGAGGGTGTGCTCGAGATCGATCTCGTCCTCCTCGAAGCCCTCGTCGGTGAGGGTCTCGAGCGCCTCGGCGTCGAGGTCGTCGAACGTCGTCTCCAGATCCGAGAGTTCGAGGTCGGTCAGGGCTTCGATGTTCGTCCGCGCGAAGTCGTAGACGACGTCGGCCATGAGCATGCCGAGCGCCGAGAAGACCGAGGGAGCCTTGGGGACGACGACCTCTTCGACGCCCATCTCGCGAGCCAAAAGCGGCACGAACATCGGTCCCGCGCCGCCGAAGGCCATCATCGAGAACTCCCGCGGATCGAGTCCCTTCTCGATGGTGATCTCGCGGATCGCGCCGACGGTGTTCGCGAGCGTCACGTCGAAGACGCCTCGAGAGACGTCCGTCACGCTCGAGTCGAGGGGGTCGGCGAGCGTCTCGTCGATCGCCGCTTTCGCGCCGTCGGCGTCGAGTTCCATATCGCCGCCGAGGAAGTCGTCGGGATCGATGTAGCCCAGCGCGACGGCTGCGTCGGTGACCGTCGGTTCGGTGCCGCCGTGACCGTACGCGACGGGTCCAGGGTCCGCGCCCGCGCTCTGGGGTCCGACCTTGAGGAGTTCGCCGTCGAGCCACGCGATCGAGCCGCCGCCCGCGCCGATGGTTCGAATGTCGTAGACAGGGATCATCAGCGGCTGGTGCTCGAGCCGAGAGTCGTACTTGACGGCCGGCGTGCCGTCTTCGATGACGCAAGCGTCGAGGCTAGTCCCGCCCATGTCAACGGTGATGAGATCGTCCCGGCCGGTTTCGCGGCCGACGTTCGACGCCCCGATGAGGCCGCCGGCGGGTCCCGAGAGGATGGTGTGGACCGGCGCGTCGGTCGCGCTGTCCGCGGTGAGCGTGCCGCCGCCGGACCGGGTGACGAAAAACGGCGCGTCGAACCCCTCGTCGGTCAGTTCCGAGTCCAAATTATCGATGTACGTCTCGAAGATCGGTTTGATATACGCGTCCATCACGGCCGTGCTCGTGCGCTCGTACTCGCGGTACTCGCGGGTGATGTCGCTCGAGATGGAGACGCTGACGTCGGGGTAGGCCTCGCGGACGATCCGCGCCGCCGCTCGTTCGTGAGCGGGGTTCCGGTAGGAGTGGAGGAAACAGATGGCGATCCCGTCGACGTCTTGCTCTTCGACGAGCTGCGCCGCGGCGTCCCTGATGGCGTCTTCGTCGAGGGGCTCGACCTCCTCGCCGTTGGCGTCTAACCGTCCGGGGACGCCGACGCGCCGTCGTCGGGCGACGATCGACTCGGGTTTCTGGTACCGGATATCGTACATCGATTCCCGTTCGACGTTCGTCCGACCGATCTCGTAGACGTCCTCGAACCCCTCGTTCGTGATGATGCCGGTCGCCGCCCCCTCCCGCTCGAGGACGGCGTTGAGACCCAGCGTCGTCCCGTGGACGAACGCCTCGGTGTCCTCGAGGGTCGCGCCGACCTTTTCGATCGAGGAGAGGACGCCGGATTCGGGCTCGTCCGGGGTCGTCGATGCTTTCTCGACGGTGACGTCGCGGGTCGATCGATCGAACGTGATCGCGTCGACGAACGTGCCACCGATGTCAACTGCAAGTCGTTCTGTCACGTGTTATCGCACCTCAGTACGCTGACCGAGGGAGGGTATCGTAATATAATTTGTGCTGAAATCTTCTCATTCTACCCGTATCGAAAAGAGGTAGTAACGAAGCGGAGACATAACACGTTCTTTGAGTACTTATCGTCAACTGCGGTGCCCGAAGAGTTTACTTTGATAGCCACCATCGGCTTCGGCATGAGCGACGTTACCGTTCACCGACTCGAGGAGCGCTGGGACGAAAGCCGCGACGAGCCGTTCGCACTGTTCGAAAGCGACGATCCGAACGCGGAGGTCGGCAGTTACGTCATCGAACCCGGTGAACGCGTCCCGGAAAACGGGACGACGAGCCACGCCGGGGACGAAATCTCGGTTATCCTGTCGGGCGAGATCGATCTCGTCGCGGACGGGGAACGCATCACCGTCGGTCCGGAATCAGTGACGGTCATCCCCGCGGGGGTCGACCACTACAGCGAAAATACGACGGACGAACTGGTTCGACTCGTCTACGCGGTTCTCGGTGATCTCTGAGACGGTCTGCTGTGTCTGTGTACCGGGGGACCGCAGAACGGGTCGTGACTGCCCTGGAAATGGTGTCCAGCGGCCGTATACAAGATTCTCACTCGAGTCACGGTCACAGCGACCCGCGGACGTCTCGCGCTCTCGTTCCAATGGGCCGTCGCCAGCGATTCCAGCGAGAGAAGCGACCGGGTCGTAATCATATTAGTAGACGAATCGTCGATGTGTCGTTTCGTGATGTGCTCTTTCATCCCCCCATTCGGTTCTAAACTGGACTGTTATAGACGAAATAAATACAATTGGGAAAATTCGGTGACAGAAAGTTTAATACACTCTCCGAATTGTGTGCTCATTGTGAGTGGTAATAACACACGCGTCGCGGTCGACATCGGGGGCACGTTTACCGACCTCGTCGCCGTCCGCGACGGAACGTTATCGCTCGAGAAGGCCTCGACGACGCCGGCGAACTACGCCGATGGCGTCATCGATGCACTCTCGAAGAGCGACCTGTCGTTGCCCGACATCGAACAGTTCGTCCACGGCACGACCGTGGTGATCAACGCGATTACGGAGCGCGAGGGCGAGCCCTGTGCGCTTATCACGACCGACGGATTCCGCGACGTCCTCGATATCACCCGGGCGAACAGACCGGACATGTTCAACTTCCGGTACGAGAAACCGGAACCGTTCGTCCCTCGACGCGACCGCTTCGAAGTCCGAGAACGGGTCGACCAGTCCGGAAGCGTCGTCACGTCCCTCGAACCGGACGACGTTCGCGACGCCGTAGCCGAGATTCGCGACCGAGGGATCGAGACGATCGCCGTCGCGTACCTCAACGCCTACGCGAATCCGGAACACGAGCGCCGAACGCGGGCCCTCATCGCCGAGGAATTCTCGGACGCCTACGTCACGCTTTCCCACGAACTCACGGAGGAGTACCGGGAGTACGAGCGCACCAACACCGCGGTGCTCAACTCCTACGTCCGACCGATCGCCGACGACTACCTGACGACCCTCGAGGCGCATCTCGACGAGAACGGCGTCGACGGGAACCGGTACGTGATGCAGAGCAACGCCGGCACGAGCAGTTTCGAACAGGCCCGACAGAGCCCGATCGAGATGGTCGAAAGCGGCCCGGTCGGCGGCGTCTTCGGTGCCGCCCGAGTCGGCGAGCACGTCGGCGAACCCGACGTGATCAGCTTCGACATGGGCGGGACGACCGCGAAGACGTCGCTCGTCGAGGACGGCGAGGTCGATATCGACACCGAGTATTGGCTCGAGAGTTCCGCCCGCGAGGAGGGGTATCCGGTCCAGATACCGGTGGTCGATATCGTCGAAATCGGGGCCGGCGGCGGCTCGATCGCGTGGGTCGACAAGGGCGACTCGATCAACGTCGGCCCCAAGAGCGCGGGTGCGGATCCGGGGCCGGCCTGCTACGGTCGCGGCGGCACCGAGCCGACGGTCACCGACGCGAACCTCGTCACCGGCCGACTCAACCCGGATTACTTCCTCGGCGGCGAGATGGAACTCGAGGTCGATCGGGCCGAGGCGTCCCTCGAGTCCGTCGCCGACGCCTTCGGAACGAGCCCTCGCGAGGCCGCTCACGGCATCCTCCGGGTCGTCAACTCGAACATGGCACACGCCCTGAAGCAGGTGAGTCTCAGACGAGGGTACGATCCGCGGGAGTTCGTCCTCGTCGCCAGCGGCGGGGCGGGCGGGCTCCACGCGGCCACGCTCGGGCGCGAACTGGGCGTCAAAGAGACGATCGTTCCCCGCGCACCGGGACAGTTCTCGGCGTGGGGAATGCTGTTGACGGATCTGCGTCGGGATTACGTCCGGACGCTCGTCCGACCGTTCGAAGCCGCCGCGGCCGAAACGGTCGACGACGCCTTCGCGACGATGGCCGATCGCGCCCGCGAGGCGTTCGCCGCGGAAGACGTCCCGGCCGACGACATCGACGTCGAACGCAGCGTCGATCTCCGGTACGACGGTCAGGAGCACACGGTGCAGACGCCGATTCGGGCCAACGGCTCGCGGCTCACCGCCGACGCGATCGAGCGGACGATCGAGCGGTTCCACCGGCTTCACGAGCAGGCGTACAACTTCCGACTCGAGGATCCCGTCGAAGTGGTGAACCTCCGACTCACGGCGACCGCGGACGTGCCGAAACCGACTATCGACGTCCTCGATCGCAGCGGGCGGCCGTCGGACGCTCGGCGGGACGTCCGACTCGTCGACTTCGGCGCGGAAGGAAGCCACGAGACGGCGATCTACGCGCGGTCGTCCCTGCCGACCGAGGCTCGCTTCGACGGGCCGGCCATCGTCGAGGAGCCGGCGTGTACGACGCTCGTTCATCCGGATCAGACGTGTCGCGTCGACGAATACGGAAACTTACGAATCAGCCAGCAATGAGCACCGAAATCGAATCCGACCTGGACCCGTTCACGCGGGAGGTCATCACGAACGCGCTCCAGAGCGCGGCCGAAGAGTCGTTTATCAACCTCGGGCGGACGGCCAAATCGAGCGTGATCTACGAGACGCTCGACTACGCCTGCGGACTGATCGATACCGACGGGAAGGTCGTCGCGCAGGCCAACGGTGTGCCGGGCTTTCTCGGGACGCTAAAGTTCTGTGTCGAGGATACCATCGAAAAGTACGGACTCGACGGGTTCTATCCCGGCGACGTCGTCCTCCTCAACGATTACCACGGCGGCACTCACCTCAACGACGTCGCGATGGTCGCACCGGTGTTTGTCGACGACGAAATCGTCATGTTCGCCGCGTCGAAGGCCCACTGGACCGACGTCGGCGGCAAGGATCCCGGCTCGTGGACCACCGACGCCACGAGCGTGTTTCAGGAGGGAATCCAGTACCCGATGGTCAAACTCTACGAAGAGGGGAAGCTCAACCGTGCGGTTCGCGACATCGTCGAGGCCAACACGCGGATGCCGGAGATGACCCTCGGCGACATGCAAGCTCAGGAGGCGTCGATGGAAGTCGCCGTCGAACGGGTCCAGGACATTGCCGACAGGTACGGGACCGAAACCCTCGAGCGCGCCGTCGACGAGTGGCTCGCCTACGGCGAACAGCTCGTACTCGACGAGATCGAAACGCTTCCCAACGGGACCTACCACGCCGAAGACTTCCTCGACGACGACGGCGTCACCGACGAGCCCGTGTACGTTACCGTCGAAGTGACGATCACCGACGACGCGGTCCGGTTCGACTACACGGGAACCGATCCCGAGACCGAGGGGCCGATCAACTCGCCGTACGCCGCGTCCGTCAGCGACGCCCGGGCGCTGTTCCAGGCGATCACGCTGCCGGAAGCCCCGACCAACGGCGGCTTCTTCGAGCCGCTCGAGTTAGTCATTCCCGAGGAGACGGTGTTGAACGCGACGAAGCCGGCACCGATCGGGACCGACTGGGAGTCGTCGGCGATGGCGGCGGATCTTCCCTGGAAGGCGCTCGCTCCGCACCTCCCCGAGAAGCTGTCCGCGGGACACTTCACGAGCGTCTGTGCGACGATCGTCGGCGGCACGGACGACCGAACCGACGACGACTTCCTCGTTATCGAGCCACAACCCGGCGGGTGGGGCGCCTGTCGGGACCGCGACGGAGCCGACGTGCTCGTCTGCAGCGGCGACGGGGACACCCTCGAGATGCCGGTCGAAGTGATGGAGACGCGGTTCCCGCTGCTGTTCGACAAGTTCGCACTGGACACGCCACAGGAAGCCGGCCACGGGGAATTCCGCGGCGGCACCGGCCTCGTCCAAGACTACAGGGTCTACAACGAAAGCGGCGCGTTCATCACCGCGTCGTTCGGTCGCTCGGAGTATCCGCCGTGGGGCGTCGGGGACGGCCAGCCCGGCGACGGCAACTACATCGATATCGTGAAAACCGACGGGACGACCGAGCGCCACCGGAAACTGACCAACTACGAACTCGAGGACGGCGACGTCGCCCGCCTCGTCACGAGTGCCGGCGGCGGCTGGGGGAGCCCCCTCGAGCGGGACCCCGAACGGGTCCTCGAGGACTACCGTGACGACTACATCACGACCGACACCGCCGAAACGGTGTACGGCGTCGTCATCACCGACGGCGGGGAACTCGATGCGGAAGCGACCGAACGGCGACGGCGAGAGCTAACGGCAGAATAACCCACTATCAACCCATGAGCACGAATGCAACCCGAATCAGGTGGATCGATCCGGTCGGCCACGACGATTTCAGCGACGACATCGAAGCGCTGTTGAACGAAACGAAACGTGAAACGACGGAGGTCGAGGTCGTAAGCCTCGACCGCGGCCCACACCACGTCGAGTTTCACTACTACGAATCGCTGGTGTTACCGGACGTTCTTCACCGCGTCAAGGAAGCCGAAAACGACGGTGTCGACGCCACCGTCATCGGCTGCTTCTACGATCTCGGACTCGAGGAGGCTCGCGAGGTCTCCGACTCGATGCCGGTGATGGGGCCGGCACAGGCGACGACACATCTCGCGTCGACGATGGGGGATACGTTCTCGGTGATCGTTGGCCGTCGGAAGTGGGTCCCCCAGATGCGCTCGACGATCGCACGATACGGGTTCGACGACCGCCTGGCGTCGTTCCGTCCCGTCGATCTGGGCGTACTCGACTTTCAGGCCGATCCCGAGCGAACGCGAGAACGGCTCACGACGGCCGCACAGAGCGCGATCGAGGAGGATCACGCCGAGGTGATCATTCTCGGCTGTACCGCAGAATACGGCTTCCACGAAACGCTGCAGGACGAACTCGGGGGCCCCGTCCTCGACGCCGTCGTCGCCCCGTTCAAGTTCGCCGAACTCCAGGCGGAACTGGCCTCGCTCGGCTGGTCACACAGCAACATCGGCGGGTACGAATCGCCCCGCCCCGCAGAGATTCACGACTGGGACGTCCCCGAGGACTTCTCGACGCGAGGCGTCTGGGACCACTCGTCGTCCGAGAACTAGTAATCACGTTTCGAACTAATTTGTTCACGTTTTGTGGAGTATATATTCTATAAGGAGCCAATTCGGGCACAGAAGATGACATCATGCGAAAGGTATATTACTCTTGCCTCGGGTACCCATACCATGAGTCTCGATGGCAAAGACCACGTAACTCCACACCAGATCGGACGGCGACGGCTGCTGCAGTGTGTCGGCGCCGGCGGACTGACCACCGTACTCGCAGGCTGTGCGGGCGAGGAGCCCGAAGAGACCGACGAAGACGAGTCGCTCGTGTACGCAACGACGATTTCCCCGTCGACGATCGATCCGATGCGAGCGTCGGATAACTTCGAGAACATTTACACCGTCAACGTCTACGATTCGTTGCTCAACTACACCGACGAATCGCCGCCGGAACTTGCACCGGGGCTTGCGGAAGACTGGGAGGTGGGCGACGACGACCAGACCTACGAGTTCTTCCTGCGCGACGACGCGACGTTCCACAACGGCGATCCCGTGACCGCCGACGACGTCGTTTACTCGTTCGAACGGATGCTCGAGCTACAGGACGGACTCTCCTGGATGTGGGCGGATACGATCGGACCCGACAGCGTCACCGCCGCGGACGAAACCACCGTCGAAATCGAAACCGAACGGACGTTCGCACCGTTCCTCTTTACGCTGCCCTACATGCCGATCGTCAACGAATCGGAGATCGACGCCAACGACGAGGACTGGCTCGAACAGAACGACGCCGGCAGCGGCCCCTACGAACTCGTCGAACACGAGCGCGAAGAACGACTCGTCCTGCAGCGTTCCGAGGACTGGTGGGGCGACTGGCCCAGCGACGACCTCTTCGACGAAGTCGTCCTCGAGATCGTTCCCGAAGAAGGGACGGTCACGGGGATGATGGGTGACGAGTCCGCGGACATCACCGACGAGTGGCTGTCCGTTGAATCCTACCAGGAACTGGCCGACCTCGATCACGTGTTCGTCAGCGACGAGGTCACGTTCTCGCCGCTGTACGTCTTCATGCACACCCAGCGCGAGCCGCTGGACGACGTCAACGTCCGCAGGGCCATCTCCTACGCCGTCGACTACCAGCAGATCGTCGACGACATCCTGCTCGGGAACGCCGACCAGATGCAGGGGCCGCTCCCCTCGGAGATGTGGGGGCACAACGACGACGTGATCCAGTACGAACAGGACCTCGAGCGCGCTCAGGAGTACCTCGACGAGTCCGATTACGACGCCGAAGACATCGAACTCACCTACACCTACGTGACCGGCCTGACGGTCACCGAGAATATCGGGCTGTTGCTGCAGACGAACCTCAACGAACTGGGCATCGATCTCGAACTCGAGGGGGCGCCGTGGACTCGCATCACGGATATGGTAACGAGCCAGGACACGACCTCGGACATGCACGCCATCTACCTCTCGTTTTCCTACGTTGACCCGGACACGTTCCTCTACCCCGCGTGGCACTCGGATTCCCACGGCAGTTGGGAGAGTCCGGCCTGGTACGAGAACGAGGAGGTCGATCAGTTACTGGACGACGCCCGAACCGAGATCGACGTTGACCAGCGAACCGAGTACTACGAGGAGGTACAGGAGATCATCGCCGACGACGCACCGGCGCTGTTCGTCGTCAACGAGGCGGAGCTGTACGGGGTCAACGAACGCGTCGGCGGCTACGTCGATAACGGTCTCGTCGGGTACTCGAAGGCGTTCTGGCGCCTCTACGAAGATCGCTGATCGCACGTCTCGCGCGATATTACGATTACGATTAACACTATATGGGCTTCAAAAGCTACGTGATACGACGGACGCTAGCCGGCATTCCCGTTTTCATCGGGCTCTCGATTCTCATCTTCACGCTCGCCCGTGTGCTTCCCGGTGATCCGGCACGGCTCGCGCTCGGCCCGCGGGCGACGGACGAAGCCGTTCAATCGCTCCGAGACGAGATGGGACTCGACGATCCAGTCGTCGTTCAGTATTTCGATTACATGGCCGGGTTGTTGCAAGGCGATATGGGGATCTCGCTCATTACGAACCGGAACGTCGCGGCGGATCTCGTTTACTTCTTCCCGGCGACGTTCGAGCTGATCACGGTCGGGATGCTGATCGCCATCGCGATCGGTGTTCCGCTCGGCATTATCGCCGGCCGAAACAAGGACGAGGCCGAGGACAACGCCAGCCGACTGTTTGCGTTCTTCGGCGTGTCGATGCCCGCCTTCTGGGCCGCGATCCTGCTCCAACTGGTCTTCGCGTTCCACCTGGGGCTGCTCCCGGCGACCGGCCGAATCGGCGTAGAAGCGCCGCCCCGGTTGACCGGAATGATGCTCGTCGATAGCCTGATCGCGATGGACTTCCGCGCGTTCCGGAGCGCGGTCGCCCACATCGCACTGCCAGCGTTTACGCTCGCGCTCGCGCCGATGGCCGATATCGCCAGAATGACCCGCTCGAGTTTCATCGAGGAGTTGAACAAGGACTACGTCCACGCGTTGCACTCCTCGGGCATTCCCGGAAAGCTCATCGCGTACAAGTACGTGCTGAAGTCGTCGTTCGCGGCGACGTTGACGATCATCGCGCTCGACTACGGCTTTCTCATCGGGTCGGCGTTTCTCATCGAGATCGTCTTCGCCTGGCCAGGGATGGCCCGCTACGGCGTCGACGCGATTCTGGCCAACGACATCAACGCGATCGTCGGCGTGACGCTGGTCGTCGGCATCGTGTTCATCGTCGCGAATCTGGTGGTCGACATTCTCTACGGCTACTTCGATCCGCGAGTCAGATACGGAGGTGACGGCGAATGAGCGCGATCGAAAACTGGTACCACTCGGAGTCGATGGAGAACCGCAAAGAAAGCGCCCGACGGATCGCCTACCGGTTCCGGCAGAACCCGCTGTCGCTGGTGGGACTCGGAATCATCGTCGGACTCGTCTTCATCGCTATCTTCGCTCCGTACATCGCTCGCCATCCCCAAGACGCCGGCTACATGGGCGAACCCGCGGTCGATTTCGCGAACCGGTTCGCCGAACCGAGCCTCGCGCATCCGTTCGGGACGGACCAGGCCGGGCGGGACATCCTCTCGCGGGTGATATTCGGCACGCGGTACTCGCTCGCGCTCGGATTGTTCGTCCTCACCTTCGCGATCGGGATCGGCGTTCCGGTCGGCCTCGTCGCCGGGTACGTCGGCGGATTCACCGGACAGGTGCTCATGCGAATCACCGATATCTTCCTGTCGGTCCCGCCGCTCGTGCTCGCGCTCGCGGTGGCGGTACCGCTCCAGCCGAGCCTGCGAAACGCGATGATCGCCATCGCCGTCGTCTGGTGGCCGTGGTACGCCAGGCTGGTCTACGGCGAAGTGATCTCGGTCCGCGAAGAGCAGTTCGTCGAAGCCAGCCGCGGCATCGGCGCGAGTCGAATTCGAATCATGTTCCGAGAGATTCTCCCCAACGTGTTGGCACCGATCACGGTCAAGTTCAGCCTCGACATGGGCTACGCCATCCTGATCGGAGCCAGCCTCGGCTTCCTCGGACTCGGCGCCCAACCGCCCACGCCCGAGTGGGGGACGATGATCGCCGAGGGACGCGCATACCTCCCCGCACAGTGGTGGTACTCGACGTTCCCCGGCGTGGCGATCTTCATCGCCGTTCTCGGGTTCAACCTGCTCGGCGACGGGCTCCGCGACGTCCTCGACGTGGAGGTAGACTAAGATGAGTAGGACCGATCCGATCCTCGAACTTCGTGACCTCGAAGTTCACTTCGACACGTTCGACGGCCGCGCTCGCGTCATCAACGACGTCGATATCACCGTCGACGAGGGCGAAACCGTCGCCATCGTCGGCGAATCCGGCTGCGGCAAGAGCGTCACGGCGGAAACGATCATGGGGATGCTCCCCCAGCCACCCGGTGAGATCGTCGACGGCGAACTCTACTACAAGGGTGAGGAACTCCTCGGCGATCAGACAGCCCACGAACGGGTCAAAAGCGAGTCGATGGGGATGATCTTCCAGGATCCGATGACGAGTCTCTCGCCGGTGTTTACCGTCGGCGAGATGATGCGCGACGTCCTGACCTACCAGGGCAAAACGAACGTCGGCTGGCTCGAGATCGTTCGCAACGTGCTCGGCCGACGCGACGCAGACGAGGCGGAGATGCGCGATCGAAGCGTCGAACTGCTCGATCAGCTCCAGATTCCGGATCCGGAAGGCGTTCTCGATCGGTATCCGATCGAGCTCTCCGGCGGGATGCGCCAGCGGGTCCTGATCGCGATGGCGATGCTCGGCGAACCCGAATTCCTCATCGCGGACGAGCCGACGACGGCGCTCGACGTCACCGTCCAGGATCAGATCCTCGACCTGCTGACCGAACAGATCGAACGCGAGAACCTCTCGATGCTGTACATCACGCACAACCTCGGCGTCGCCCGTCGGATCGCCGACCGGATCTACGTCATGTACGCCGGTGAGATCGCCGAGGTCGGCACTCGAGACGAGATCCTCGACGAACCCTTACACCCTTACAGCCGGGGGCTGGTCGACAGCGTGCCGAAGCTCACCGAGTTCGATCGCGACGGCATCGAGGGGCTCCTCCCGGACTACACCGATCCGCCGTCGGGCTGTCGATTCCACCCGCGCTGTCCGGCCGCTATGTCCGGCACGTGCGACGTCGAACGACCGCCGCGGTACGAACTGTCGTCGGGCCAGGAAGTCGCCTGCCACCTCTACGAGGACGGTCTGTCCCGAGCGGAAGCGGCGGAAATCGCGGCCGAGGAGATCGAGTTCGACAGCGGGGCCGCGTTCGAGGATCGACCGACCTCGGAACCGGCCCAGGACCGGTCGAGCGTGAAGGGTGAGAGTGCCGGAACAACGGCTTCGATCGACGCACAGACGCCTCGAAGCGCGGAGGATACCGATGAGTAGCGACCACACCAGAGCCGATGAAACCGATAGCATCGACGACACCGACGAACCGCTTCTTCAAGTTCGGGATCTCGAGAAGTACTACCCGATCACGGGCGGACTGCTCAAGAAACAGATCGGCGAAGTGAAGGCCGTAGACGGCGTCTCCTTCGACGTCAGACGCGGGGAAACGTTCGCCATCGTCGGCGAGTCCGGCTGTGGTAAAACGACACTCGGGAAGACGATCGCTCGGCTTCACGCGCCGACCGGCGGATCGATCAGGTTCGACGGACGGGATATTTCGGCGCTGTCCGAGCGGGACCTCAAGCCGGTCCGACGCGAGATTCAGGTCGTCTATCAGGATCCGACCTCGTCGTTGAATCCGCGAAAGCGGATCAAAGACATCGTCGCCGAACCGCTGGTCGTCCACGATATCGGCACGAAAGCCGAGCGGCGAGAACGCGTCGCGGAACTGCTCGAGCGCGTCGATCTGCCGGAGGACTTCCTGTACCGGTACCCGAACGAGCTTTCCGGCGGCCAGAAACAGCGGGTCGCGATCGCTCGCGCGTTGACGCTGAATCCATCGTTGCTCGTTCTCGACGAACCGACGAGCGCGCTGGACGTGAGCGTCCAGGCCAAGGTGATCGCGCTCCTCGAGGAGTTACAGGCGGAACTCGACCTCTCGTATCTCATGATCACGCACGATCTGAGCCTCACGAAAAACATCGCCGACCGCATCGGCGTAATGTACCTGGGCAAACTCATGGAGAAAGCGCCCGCGGAGACGCTGTTCGACGCCCCGCAGAACCCATACACCGAACAGTTACTGTCGGCGATTCCGATCGTCGAGGAGTCGGAAGCGGCGTTCAAGCCGGAGCGAATCTCGATCCGCGGCGAGACGCCTGATCCGTCCGATCCGCCCTCGGGCTGTCCGTTCCACCCCCGGTGTCACCGAGCCGTCGACGACTGTTCTCGAGTCGAACCCGAACTCGTCGACGTCGGCACCGATCACGTCAGTCGCTGTCTCCTCCACGACGAAGACGAGTCGGAAATGTAGCTGTCGGCCAGTTCGACCGTATTTGACAGCTTCGGCCGGTACAGTCGTTCCGGTGACCCGGTTCTTCGACGCACCGGCGAACCGGCGCTCCGCTGTGTTACTGCTCGAGGTAAGCGACTGCCTCCGACGACACTCCCTCGTACGAGAGGATAGAAAACCGGGAGATCGACCTGCCCCAAGTAGACTGATTGCTGTCCGTCAGTGCCGGCGCGACCGCAAGACGACCGCTCACAGTCGCCCCGGGAAACGGGGAGAAGTTTCACCAGATCGTCTTAGTCGTCCTCGATCTCACTGTGCCAGGCTTTGTGCGTCTTGGTAACCGGCGTTATCTCGAAGTCCTCGACGATATCGCGTTGCATGAGTTGGATCACGTAGGTCTTGACGTCCTGTAAGGAGCCGTGCCAGACCCGAACGAGGATGTCCGACTGGCCCAGGTATTCGTCGACCTCGTAGACGAGTTCCTGGTCGATGAGAAAGGCGATGAACTCGTCGATGGCGTCTCTCGTCGCGTCGGAACTGACCGTCACCCGGACGTCCGCGTAACTCAGTTCGGCCTCCTGAAGGACCAGCACGCCGATGATTTTGATCATGTTCTCCTCCTGCAACTTCTTTCGTCGCCGGCGAACCGCCGTTCGCGAGAGGTCGACCCGCTCACCGAGGTCAGTATCCGAAATGCGGCCGTCTTCGTTCAGAATCCGGTAGATTTTGTAATCGATTTCATCGAGATGATTCGAAACCAGATCTCCGATGTGGGCGTCATCGAGCACTCCCTCCACGCTACTTTCTTCGGTCGAATGATCCGACATACACGGGTAGCTAGTACATTTCTGCCCGACTTAAGTCCCCATGAGTACGTCGTGGTCGTTCGAGTCCGACGTTGCCTCGCAGTATATGGGACTCGAGCCACTAGAGACGTACATGCACGTCGTCGTCCTCGGCGCGGGCTATGCGGGTCTCACACTGACGCGCTTGCTCGAGTCCGACCTACCCCCCGACGTCGACATCACAGTGGTCGACGAGTCGCCGGACCACCTGGTCCAGCACGAACTCCACCGCGTGATTCGCCGCCCGGAACTGGCAGACGAGATCAGGGTGTCGCTCCCGGAGGTTCTCGATCGAGCGACGGTTCACGTCGCTCGCGTCGAAGAGATCAACCGCGAGGAACGGACGGTCACCCTGTCGACCGGCGAACTCGAGTACGATCTGGCGGCGATCTGTCTCGGCGCGCGGACCGCCTACTACGGCCTCGAGGGCGTTCCCGAACACGGAACCGCGCTCAAACGGCTGTCACACGCTCGCAAAATTCGGTCGCGAGCGCTCGAGGTGTGTCAGTCTCGAGGTGAGAACGGGCGGATCGTCGTCGGCGGGGCCGGCCTCTCGGGCGTACAGGTCGCGGGCGAACTCGCCGCGCTCGCCCGCGAGGAACGAGGCGCGGCTACGATCACGATCCTCGAGCAACTCGAGGCGGTCGCGCCGGGGTTCCCGGAGAACTTCCAGCGGGCGGTCGAGCGCGCGCTCGAAGACGCCGGCGTCGACGTTCGGACGGGGACGGCCGTGACGGCGGCCGACGAGACCCACATCCACCTCGAGTCGGGCGAACGGCTACCGTACGAGCAGTTCGTCTGGACCGGCGGGATCCGCGGCCCGGACGCGTTCGACGGCGACCGGCCCTCGGTCAAGAGCGACCTGCGCCTCGACGACCGCGCGTTCGCGCTCGGCGACGCCGCACGCGTCGTCGACGCCACCGGCGACGCGGTGCCGCCGAGTGCGCAGTCGGCGGTTCGCGAAGCGCGGACGGTCGCCGAGAACATCGGCCGACTCGTCGAGGCCGAACGCGACGGTGCCGACCCCTTCGATCCCCACCTCGAGTCGTTTACCTTCGAGTCGCCGGGGTGGCTGGTCAGCGTCGGCGACGACGCGGTGGCGCAGGTCGGGCCGGCGGTCCTGACCGGTCGGGCCGCGAAAGCGTTGAAGTCGACCGTCGGCGTCGGCTACCTCTCGTCGGTCGGGGCGGTTCGCAACGCCGCCGAACGCGTCTCTCGGGAGTTCGCGTCGAACCGGTCTCAGTGAGCCTGTCGGAGGCAACTGTCCGAATTAATTAGCGCTGTGAAACCGAAGGCGTCGATGATGAGTCGGACAGCAGAAATTCTCTTGAAACCGCTCGTCGGCGCGGCGATACTGGTAGCGGTAATCGGCCTCTGGTTGCTTTGACGGACGCCCAGTCCTCTCCCTCCCTGTCGTCGTTTTCCGTTGTCTTACTCTCGAGTCCTCGAGTCCTCGACTCCGGCGATGAGAGAATGATGGAGAGCGGACCTCAATCGCCGCGGCGTCAGGTCCAGCGATCCAGCCCCGTCTGCGTCGCGCTCTCTTCGATCCGCTCGAAGCCGCGTGCAACCTCGTCCGCGTCGACCGCCCACTCGTCGGTGACGTACGCCTTCGCGGCCACGAGATCGGGGTCCAGCGACGCGTCGAACTCGTAGTCGTCGGTCACGTTCGGGTCGCGGAACAGCTGTCGCACGCGGTCGCCGTACTCGATGGTATCGCCCCGCGCCTCGAGGACGCTCCAGAGGTCCCCGTGTTCGGCGATCTCCGAAAGCGCGGTCTTGGGGCCGATCCCGGTCACGCCGTCGTTGAAGTCCGTCCCGATGAGGATCGCCGCGTCGATCAGCTGTTCCAGCGTGAGGTCGTGACGGTCGAGCGTGGCCTCGAGATCCATCAGTTCTGGATTGCCCTTGCTCGTCAGTTGGCGCAGCGTCAGCGGCGCGCCGAAGAGGAGCGCGTCGTAGTCCTCCGAGCCGACATAGTCGGCATCGCCCCGGCGGGCCATGTGAGCCGCTTGCGCCTCGCCCTCGGCGGGTGCCTCGACGATCGGCACGTCCAGCAACCGCAGCAGCTCCCGGCTGGTCTCCTGGATCGTCGGCGTCAGTCGCTGGGTTCTGGACTCGAGTTGCGCGATCGCAACCTCGTCGCCTTCCTCGCGGGCGACCTCGAGTTGCTCCTCGTAGGTCTCGCGTTGCTCCCGACGGGATTGGATCTCGTCGTCTTTGAGTTCGGAGGGGCCGCCGTCGAAGACCATCACCGGAACGACGTCGTTCTCGAAGAACTTGGGCAGGCCCTGGACGATGCCGATGAGGTTGGCGACCTCCGTGCCGTCGCTCGTGGTGTACTTCCCGCTGTTAGTCCACTTGACCGTCGTGGTCAGATATCGGTACAGCCAGTTGTGCGCGTCGACGGCGACGACGCCCTCGATATCGTCGAAGGGAATCTCCTCGATGGCGGCGATATCGCGTAGTGCAGCGTTTCCCATTACCGACTCCTTCGGAGGTCCGGGATTTGAATTGTTGGCTTCCCGGTTGCGGACCTCGCCGCGACACTGCTCGCCATCAAAACGGCAGGATTTCAGTTAAACGCGTTAGTTTCGCGACTCGAGCCCGGGCGGCTCTCGGCCCCGTCGATCCGCGAGAAACGCCTCCTCGTCGTCGGAGAGGTCGCGGTCGCGAAATTCGTCGAGACCTGCCTGATACCGCTCGCGGTCGGGCCGCCCGTCGGCGTCGGATCCGGAGTGCTCGAGCACCAACTCGGCGATCCCCGTCGTTTCGCCGGTGTAGTCGAACCCGGCCCGATACAGCGCCTCGTACGCGAACGGGTTGTTGACCGCGATGCGAAGTCGCTCGTACCCTCGCTCGAGCGCGCGATCGCGGACGAGCGTGAGGAGTTCCGGACCGATCCCGTCGCCCCGTCGTCCGCGTTCGACCGTGACGTAGCGCAGCCACAGCGTTCCCTCGTCGGTGCGATCCTCGTTGAACGCCACCGCGGCGACGATCGACGGGTCCGGCTCGCCGTCGGAAGCCTCGCCGCGGGCCTCGTCTCGAGCCACGGCTTTGCCGGTGTTCGTCATAACGAACTTGCCGGCGTAACTGAATCGCTCGTGATCGAGCCGGAGCTGGGGCCCGTCCGGCGGCCATCCGAGGATTTCGTAGTTCACGTCCGTACCCGTTGGCGCGGGAGTCACTAAGCGGTGCGGTTCCGGCCCGCCGTCGCGATCGATTTCGGTTGCGTTCGCTCTCCTCTCGGTGATCACTAATGGCAAATGTAAGCGGGTAACTAACACGCCGGTAGTCCCTAGGGTCTTCACTATGGATCCGGAACGTCAGTCGTCGAACGGGCCGAACGCGAGTCCGAGTACGATCGACGCTGCGTTTCTGGCGCTTCGAGACCGGACCCGTCGGTTCGTGGTCTACTTCCTCCTCGAGCACGAGACGGCGTCGCTGTCGGAAGTAGCCGACGTCGTTACCGGTTGGCTGCACACGCCGGACTGTGGCGTGATCGAGCCACGATGTCGGAATACGCAGTATCTGAACCTTTTACACACCCAAATTCCGAACCTGGTAGAGGCTGGCGTCGTACGTCACGACGAGGACGATGGAACCCTCTCGTTGGCACCCTGCCCAGCGCCGGTTCGAGAATTCGCAACGCGAGCGTGTGCGGCGGAAACGGGGACGTGAGTATCCGTTCTCGTTTGCCTCACCGCTACTCCCACCACCTCATCAGTTACCGGTCACCACTCGAGGGTCGAAGTCGAGACCGAAACCGAACTGCAAATCGAAACCGATGACACTCTCCGATTACATCGATCGAATCGAGTCGGCGTCGCGGACGATTACCGTTTACGCACCCGCTCCACGGCCCGCTCTCGTCGATCGACTGCGGCGGGAGACGGGCGTCAGATCCGTCGACTATCGCTCGCTCCCGGAGATGACGGCGGCCAGTCGGGCCTTTCTCGTCGTCCACGAAGGCGGCGAGTTCGTCGCCGCTATCGGCCTCGACGCCGTCCGAGAGTTCCTCGAACCACCGATCTATGACCCGTGGGCAGAAGAGCTCGACGAGGTTCCGTATCGGCACGTGATCGACGTCTTCGAGTCGACCGTCTGGCACACGCTCGACCGTCGGCAACTGCTCGCGGCCAGCCGGGAGATAGAGAACCGCGCCTGGCAAGTCGGCAGCGGTACCCTTCGGGTGGGCTTCCAGCGATCGGGTGCACTCGAGGCGATGGCGCCGGTCTACGACCGCCTCGCGGCGGAGACGGCCCTCGACATTCACGTCTACATCGACGACGACTGGGCCCGGCCATCGATTCCGGGAGTCACGATTCACGCCGATGCCGGAGCGGAGATCGGTTCGGTCTGGGTTCTCGTCTTCGACGGCGACGGCGACGAACTCTGGAGCGGCGGCCTGTTAGCAAAAGAGCACGACGGTGGTGGGTTCGAAGGCGTCTGGGTCGACGAGAGTCGACTCGTCGCCCTGTTAGATCGATCCCTCCAGCAGAGCGTCTGATACGGTTTACTGTAGTCACTTACCGCCGATCACCGACCCCGTCCCTGGTGATCGGCGGTACATAGTTACAGCAATCCGTATGAGAGCGGTCAACCGTGCGGTTTGCTGTACCCGTGTATCAGGGCGACCGCGAGACGTCTTGCGGTCGGCCGGCACTGGCTTCCGGCAGACCGTCTCAGCCCCGTCCTCGCGACACGATATGCGGTAAGTAGTTGCCATATCAAATGAAGTGGCGCGAGAATGGCAAATCGAACATAGGCCCGGGCGTACTTCCGAAACGGAAGGTACTGATTATCAAAATGACGAGTTATTCGGTGCTTGCGCGTCGAAAGAGAACCAATAGATTTTAATTAGGGCCTGTTGATCAGTAGCATATATAGAGGCTGGGACATGACCAACAACAACTCAACTGCTAACGTTCTGGGAGAGGGGGTAACTACTTGCCACCAGCCGGTTTCCGAAAAAGTAGTTCGTGCCGTTGCCGAGCGCGAAGGCGCCGATCCGACGGCACTACACCCGCCGCTGTACGACGCGATCAATCCCGAAGCGCTGGATTCGCTCTTCGGCGACCGAGCGACCGATGGCCGCGTCGAGTTCCACTGGCTCGACTATCGAATCGTCGTTTTCTCGAGCGGATCGATCCGCGTTCTCGAGGACGGCCCCCGGTAGGCTCGAGCGATCGCTCCGTCCGTGTCATACGGTTTACTGTAGTCACTTACCGCCGATCACCAGGGACGGGGTCGGTGATCGGCGGTACATAGTTACAGCAATCCGTATCGCACATCGATCGGACGCGCAATTCTCGTGGAAGACGACGGCCACAGAATATCGAACGAACTGTTGCGACCGCCGGGGGGTTTATCCGTTAGAATAGCTACACACAGAACATGAGTTCAAGAGCGGATGCCACTGGGGAGGTATTTTGGGGGAATACCGACGAGAAAGTGGCACTACAGCGATATCAGACGCTCATTACGACGATCGACGACGGAATCTACCAGCTCGATGCCGACGGACACTTCGTTGCGGTCAACGAGGGTTTCCTCGAGGCGACCGGATACGATCGGGACGAACTCCTCGGCGAACACATCTCACTCGTTCTTGCCGATGACGATCTCACTGAAATCCGCCGCGAGATCCGCACTCAACTGAAAGCAGGGGCCGACGATGTCGTCAGGTTCGAACTTGGAATCCACACTGCCGGCGGCGAAATCGCCCCCTGCGAACTTCGGATCAACCTTCTCGTAAACGAGGACGAGGGTGAGTTCGAGGGGACGATCGGCGTCGTTCGAGAGCTATCCGAACGGACGCAGCGACTGGACACGTTCGAGTCGGCACGGGCATCGACCGACTCAATCACGAACGTGTTAGACGAAGCCAATATCGGCGTCTTCGTACTCGATCAGGAGTTCGACGTCGCGTGGATCGACGCGACGATCGGGGACTATTTCGACCTCGACCGGCGCGAGGTTATCGGACGCGACAAACGGCAGATACTGAACCAAGCGGTGAAACACAAATTCGATAACCCGGACCAGTTCGCGGATACCGTTTTGAGCACCTACGAGGACAACAGCTACGTCGAGCGGTTCGAATGCCGGATGCCGGGCGACGATGACCACGAGGAACGATGGCTCGAACACTACAGCAAGCCCATCGAATCGGGTCAGTACGCCGGCGGTCGGATCGAACTCTACTACGATATCACGGACCGAAAGCGATCCGAGGGCGTCCTCCGAGAAACCGAAGAGCGGTTCCGATCCCTGGCTGACGCCGTCGAAGAATATGCAATCTTCCGGTTGGACGCAGACGGCGACGTTATCAGCTGGAACGAAGGTGCACGGGAAATCAAAGGCTACGACGCCGAAGCAATACTCGGCGAACACTTCTCGACGTTCTATACGTCCTCGGATCGGGCGGCGGGCGTTCCCGAACGAAACCTCGAGCGGGCTACTGCAAACGGATCGGTCGAAGACGAGGGCTGGCGCGTTAGAAACGACGGCACTCGATTCTGGGCGAACGTCACGATAACCGCAGTGTTCGACGACGACGGCACGCACCGTGGCTATCTCAAGGTCACGCGTGATATGACCGATCGGTACGAACGCGAACAGGAACTCGAGAGCGAACTCCAGCGTATTTTTGGCCGGATTTCCGACGCGTTCTACGCGCTCGACGAGGACTGTCGGTTCACGCACGTCAACGACCGCGCCGAGCAAATTCTCGGCCTCGAACGGGAGGAAGTGCTCGGAACGTGCGTCTGGACGACCCTCCCCGAACTCGAGGGGACTCCGTTCGAGAAGCGATATCGGGAAGCGATGGAGACCCAGGAGTCGAACTCGTTCGAAGCGTACTACCCCCCGATCGACACCTGGCTCGAGGTCAACGTCTATCCGTCGGAGACGGGCCTCTCGGTGTACTTCCGCGACATCACCGAGCGCAAGGAGCGCGAGCGGGAACTCCGGCGAAAAGAGCGACGGTTCGAAGCGATCTTTAACGATCCGAACATCCTCGTCGGACTGCTCGAACCGGACGGAACGACGCTGGATATCAACCAGACGGCGATGGAGTATATCCACGCCGACCTCGAGGACGTCACCGGCGTCCCCTTCTGGGAGACGCCGTGGTGGGGCGAGGGCGACGGCGTCCAGTCCGACGTGAAGCGATGGACCCAACGCGCGGCGGACGGCGAGTACGTCGAGTTCGAGACGGATCTGACTCGACCGAACGGCGAGCAATACACGCTCGACGGCGTCTTCAGGCCGGTCACCAACGACGAGGGCGATGTCGTCTCGATCATCGTCTCCGACCGCGACGTCACCGAACGCCGCGAGTACGAACGCCAACTCTCGACGCTGATGGACAACGTCCCCGGCATGGTCTATCGGTGTCACAACGACCGCGAGTGGCAGATGGAGTTCGTTAGCGACGCCTGTCGCGAGATTACGGGGTACGAACCCGACGCCCTGGAGACTGGAGCGGTCTCCTACGGTGGCGACATCATGGTCGAAGACGACCGAGAGGAGGTGTGGGAAGAGATCCAACGAACGGTCGACGACGGGGAGACGTTCTCGCTTACTTACCGCATCGAGACCGCTGACGGCGACCTTCGTTGGGTCCGTTCGGAGGGGCGCGGTCACTTTGACGATGGGACTCTCGTAACGCTCGAGGGCATCATCTCCGATATCACCGAACGAAAGCGCCTGGAGACCGAACTCAAAGAGTCGAACGAGCGCCTCGAACAGTTCGCCTACGCGGCCAGCCACGACTTACAGGAACCGCTTCGGATGGTTACCAGCTACCTGCAGTTGATCGAACGCCGGTACGCGGACGCCCTCGACGAGGACGGCACGGAGTTCATCGAGTTCGCCGTCGACGGAGCCGACCGGATGCGCGAGATGATCGACGGACTCCTCGAGTACTCCCGCGTCGAGACGCGGGGGGATCCGTTCGAACCGATAGAGATGGATGCGGTACTGAACAGTGCAGTTGAGGACTTGCAGCTACAGATCCAGGAGAGCAACGCTGAAATCACGAACGCGGAACTCCCCACGGTGAAAGGTGATGACAGTCAGTTGCGGCAGGTCTTTCAGAATCTGCTCTCAAACGCGATCACGTACAGCGGGGAGGATCCACCGCACATCCACATCGATGCGGAGCAACGGGGCCGAGAATGGGTCTTCTCCGTTCACGACGACGGTATCGGAATCCCTCCCGAAGATCAAGATCGGATATTTACCGTCTTTGACCGGCTTCACAGCAACGAGGAGTACGAAGGGGCGGGCATCGGCCTCGCACTCTGTGAACGCATCGTCGAACGGCACGATGGTGAAATATGGGTCGAGAGTGAACCCGGCAACGGATCGACGTTCTCGTTTACCTTGCCAGCGGCCGAGTGAGCCAGAAAACGGGATTGCACGGAGAACGCCCGGTGATCGCCGATCCGGCACTCGATCGACGACGAACTCGAGAATGTGACACTTGATGCGGTTCGTACGCGATTGCCGCTGCTCACGGTGTTGTTCGCAGCAGAAATGCGCGGACCGGGATTTGAACCCGGGCCATGAGCTTGGAAGGCTCAGGTCCTACCACTAGACCATCCGCGCTCATCCTCTGGTTTTCACTCCACCATTAAGGCTCTTGCTTTTCGGACCGGCGATCCGCGGGTCGTTTTTCACGTCGAACCGAGAGACGGAAGACGGACTTCGACCCGAACTAACTCGAGCGCGGGATCGATACTGCGACTCGAGCGCGCAACCGATCCCGATGGAGAACAGTGATTGATACTGTCGGACAGTGGTCAATACGAAGCCGATCGTTCTGCTGGAGTCGTCACCGTGGGCGACAACCCCGAATTCACGGTCGGCTTCACGTCGTTCTGTCCAACAGTATGACTACCGGCTCACGAAGTCGGCTCCCGATCCGGAACCGTCACCTCGGCGTAACAGTTCCCGCTCGAGAGCTCCCACTCGAGCGTCTCGAGGTCGCTCGCCTCAAGGGCGGCCTCGAACTCGTCGGGGGCGTAGATATGGTAGAATCGGTCGACCGCTTCGCCCCCGGGAAGCGTCCACTCGACCGTCGTGTCGAACCCGTCGGTCTCGTCGAAGTTGTCGTGGGCGGTCGACCACGCGCTGACGAGCGCACGACCGCCGGGGGCGAGGACCCGCGCGAGTTCGTCGAGGCTGTCTCGCCGAGCACGTTGGGTCGGCAGATGGTGTAGCGTCGCGACGTAGACGGCGACGTCGACGGTATCGTCGGCGAGCGGCAGTTCGGACGCGTCGCCCTGACAGAGTTCGACGTCGAACGCGCGCTCTCGTGCGCGCTCGCGCCCGGTCTCGAGCAGCCCCCGACTCACGTCGAGGCCGACGACTGGATCGCAGGTCTCGGCGAGCAGTTCGGCGTGGCGGCAGTTGCCACAGCCGAGATCGAGGCCGACGGAACGGGCGGTCGTGTCGGTGGGGCGTGTATTCGCAGTCGCTTCGACGAACGCTTCGACTTCGGGCCAGGCGTACTCCCTAGTGGACGCGAAGTGGGTGGCGATCCGGTCGTAGGTGTCGCGAACGGCGGCTCGTCGTGCTGGGTCCCCGTCCTGCTCCTCGGCCATTGTCTGCCTTCGTCCGGGGATGTGCAAAAAGCGTTCGCAAACGCGGTAGACGACGGTCGTGAGTGGCGCGACCAATCGGAACTGGAACCAGGACCGCCGAACTGCGGCGAGGACGCGATTCGGTCCAGTTCGCCGCGACCCGTGCCGTCTCTCTTCGCGCCTGCCAGGTCCGGCCGAGTCGCGGTGAACGGTACAGATCAGTCCACACCGTCCCACTGTCGTCCGCGCCGAGACTGCCAGTTGATATGTATCGAATGTGGGAGGTCGTGCGTTACGTTGATACGGTGTGAGTGCGAAGTGTCGGATACGGAATGAGGCGCGAGCACTTCACGTTAGATGTCAACAATGTCGACTGGGTCGAGACCGACGGCGAACCGAGCCAACCCTCGGTATCGATCAACTTTACCGGCCCGGAAACGATGCTCCGCGAGCGCCTTACCGGACCCGACGGAGACATTCTCGAGGCGGGCGGAACGGACGTCGCCCTCAGACTCCAGGAACCGCTGGGTAACGACGCGGCGGGCGTCGTCAGCGTGACGAATCGGGTTACCGGCGAGTTCATCCTCGAACTCAACGAGGAGGCCGACGACGTACTGACGTTTATTCGGGCCGCTCGCAGCTACGGCGAGGACGCAACGGAGGACGACGGACGGTACGAGGTCGAAATCACGCTCGACGGCGATCACTTCGTCACCTACGACAAACGGACGTTCCTGGTCTACGACGACGAAGGGAACCTGCTTCGCCAGCACAGCCTGATCCCGAGCGGCGTCGAACTCTAACCGCGTTCGTCCCGTCCGATTCGTGACCGTTTCCCTGCGAATCGGGTCTCGGAGTGGGTGCCGATCGACTGCGCGGATGCCATCGGTCTTCCTACGCTCTTGGAATCGACCGGCAGCTATAAGTGTTTTAGGCACGCCTAAACAAAACGAACGGCAGCAGACGCCGGAGTCGATCAATGGCGAACGGACAACTACTCTCGACGGCCACGACGGAACCAACACCCGAGTCCGCCACGGAGAACGTGGTACTGGAACTCGACAGTGTCGCGAAACAGTACGGCACCGAGGAGGTTATCCCCGAGCTTTCGCTGTCCGTTCGTGACGGCGAAATTCTCACCCTACTCGGTCCATCGGGCTGTGGCAAGACGACGACGCTTCGTTTGATCGCCGGCCTCGAGAAGCCAAATAACGGCCGGATTCAACTTCGAGACGATGATGTTGCGGGCAACGGTCGCTTCGTTCCCCCGGAGGAACGCGGCGTCGGCGTCGTCTTTCAGGAGTTCGCGCTCTTTCCTCATCTGACCGCCCGCGAGAACGTCGCCTTCGGCCTGCAGGAGTGGGTCGACGAGGAACGCGACGCCCGCGTCGACGAACTGCTCGAACTCGTCGGACTCGAGGACCAGGACGAGGCCTATCCGGACGAGCTATCCGGCGGCCAGCAACAGCGGATCGCCCTCGCCCGGTCGCTGGCTCCCGAACCCGAGATGCTGTTGCTCGACGAACCGTTCTCCAATCTGGACGTCGACCTGCGCGTCGAGATGCGCGAGGAAGTCCGTCGAATCATCAAAGAGGCCGGTGTGACGGCGATCTCGGTGACCCACGATCAGGAGGAGGCGCTGTCGATTTCCGATCGCGTCGCCGTGATGAACGAGGGCGACATCGAGCAGATCGATACGCCCCAGCAGGTGTTCCAGCAGCCCGAGTCGCGCTTCGTCGCGGGCTTTCTCGGTCACGCCAGCTTCCTCTCGGGGGAGGTCCACGGCGACAGCGTCGACACCTCCCTCGGGCGCGTGCTCCGCGACGACGTCAACGGTCTCGCCCACCAGTACGACGGCACAAACATCGATATTCTCGTCCGCCCCGACGACGTGACGGCCTTCCCCGGCGACGAAACCGAAACCAACGGTCGCGTCGTCTACCGCCGGTATCTCGGCCCGACCGTGCTTTACCGCGTCGAACTCGACTCCGGCGAAACGATCGAGTGTATGCACAACCACTCCGATCAGATCGAACTGGACGAACGGGTCGCCGTTCGTGTCACGGCCGATCACGACCTCGCGTGGTTCCCGGCCGAACAGCGCGACGGGAAAACGTCGGTTGCTGCGGATTGAGTCGGCCGTTCGATGGTCGGATGGTCGTTTCCGTACTCATTATTATCCCGCTCTCAGTTCTACTCCGTCCCCATCTCGCTCACCGTGGCTTCCCTCTCTCAGCTCCACACCACCGTAGCCTGCCGCAGGCCACACTACCGCACCGCCGTGCCCCCTGGCGCTTCCGACCTTCGCGTTTTCGCTGTCGGCCCTCCCTCGAGTAACGGAGACACGAATATACAGTTTGATTGACTCCCGCGCTCGAGCGAACGCAATGACCGCGACCGACGGAGACTGGCACCGACGCGCGACGATCTGCGGGCTCGCCGCACCGATCGTCGCACTGGGCGCGATCGTCCTCGCGACCCTGCTCGCCGCCCCGGAGACGTTCACCTGGCGCGGACGCGCACTCTCGGATATGGGTCGTACCGACGCGGTGACCTTCCCCCTGTTCAACGGCGGATTGATCCTCGGGGGACTGCTCGGTATCCCCTTCGGCTGGCAACTCTGGATCGAGAGTCGGACCGCTCTCGAGCGGCTGGGGGTCGCCCTCCTGTGGGCGGCCACGATCGGCCTGATCGGCGTCGGCGTCTTTTTCCTCGGACACACGGCCGTGTATCTCGAGACCAGTCTGCACGGGCCGGCCGCGTTGCTGTACTTCGGTATCGCGCCGTTCGCGCAGTGGGTCTACGGCTCCGGACTGGTCCTCGCGGACGAGCCGCGTCTGGGCCTCGTCTCGATCTGGCTCGGAATCGTCCATCCGCTCGCCTGGGTGGGCTGGTTGTTGTATCGGACCGTGGCGGCCGACCCGATGGCGTGGTTTGCCGTTCCCGAATTCGTCGCTGCTCTCGCGTTCGGGAGTTGGATTCTCGTCTTGGCCGTCGACCGGCGAACCGAACCCGATCCGTCGAACTGACCGACTGCTCCCGCGGGATCGGGTTTGCATTCCCCTTCCACACAACGCTTAAGCCGAGACCGTCCTTACACGCGATCATGCATAAAGACGAACTCCTCGAGCTGCACGAAGAACTCGTCGTCATCATGGAGTATTTCTCGCAGCGCGAAGATGTCGACGAGGCGCTCTTCGATCCGTACCACCAGCTCGACGTCGATCCATCACACGTTCACAAGTCCAAGAGTGAACACAAACACGCTGTTTTCGTCCTCGGCAACGCTCTCGCAAAGGGAATGAGCGAAGACGAGTTCTCGAGCGCCGGCCGAATCGGCAAACGGATGAAAGAACTCGCGGACGACGCAGAATCGAAAATCTAGGCGAAACGTATTTGTTGCGGTTCCCGCTTGTTGAACTATGGACCCGCGCACGCAAGAGCGCGTCGAACAATGGGATTCTCGCCCGTTCAGCGGCGGTTACGATGGCCTTGCTGATCTCGCTGCTGCTGACTTCTCGGGGGCTGTCTCCGGCGCTGGGACGTGGCTATTCATGCTTAACGGTCGCATCGTCGGCGTTATCGACGGCGCGATCGAGGATTTCGAGAGCGCCTCGGGGACCGTCTACGAGGCACCACACCCCTCGCTACCGCTGCTCTGTACGATGGAAGAGCGCGGCGGTGAAACGAGGGCGAAATATTACACGAACGAAACCCCGCTCCGGGAGGTCGACGGGACGCTCCAGAACGGGTCGTTTACCGGCTATATCGAACTGAGTGAAAACGTACTCAGCGGCGACTACTACGCCGTCTACTACGGCGGTCGTCGGATGGCGGCTGCCTATATCGGCAATGCCGATCGACTCCTTACCGGTGACGAGGCGTTCGAGCGAGCCGACGACGAGGTCGGGATCTACGAAGTCACCGACGTCGAGATCGACGTGACGGACGTTCCCGGGACGGGCGAAAGCGACGAGCAGTCTGCCGAGTCGGACGACGGTTCCGGTGTCGAAACCGAGAGGGAGACCGAGACCAAGACCGAGACCGAAACGGGGACGGCGTCGCCCTCGACGAGCACCGATACGGGTACACGAGCCGAGCCGAGTGTCGACCCGACGGAGTCGGCACTCGAGTCGATCGATATCTCCGGGGACGAGCCCGACCCCTCCGGCGACGGCGTAACGACGGACGCGCCGATCGAAGACGTCACTATCGAGTCGACGGCGTCGTCCGAGACCGACGGCCAGGACAGGAACGGGCAATCCGGAATCACTACAACCGACGATGTCGGGACGGAGCCCGCCTCGAGCGGCATTACAGACGCGGGATCGACGGCTGAGTCCGATACCGAGTCGGCGTCGTCGGCTGACGAACGAGCCACTGCCGGAGAAGCGACCGGCGAATCCGCCACCGATGGGTCGGAACCCGCTACCGGCGACGAGACCGCTGTGACCGACTCGGATTCGACTGCACGTAAACCGGAGACGTCGAACGAAACGGCGGAACCAACCGCCGAGTCGGCGGTTGCTGACGAGATTACCGCCGACGAGACCGACACCGAGAACGTCGAGGGGTCGGGTCCCGATCCGGCCGAAGTTGAAGCGGCAGCAGAACAACTCGGGCAGAACGACATCTCCTGGACGGCCGACGGTGCACACCCGCAGGACGAAACCAATTCGCGGAGCGACAAGCCGGACGCGAGCGCGGAATCGGTGCCACAACGGGATTCGCAAGCCACGGGATCGGACCGGCCGGAACGAGCAGCCCAACCCGACCCCGACGAGTCCGAGGGCGAAAACGAAGAGCGATTCCAGGAGGAAGAGCAGTGGCGCGAAACGCGCCGTATCCCGTCGATCGATCCAGACCACAGCGAGACGGTCGAGTCGGAACGAAACGGTTCGGCTGTGGCCGCGGAGCAGGGTCGTCAACGCTCCAAAAACGCGACCGAGTCGGCCGCCGACTCGTCTGCGGGGTCGACGTCGACGCAGGAACGATCCACCCAAACGCGACAGACCAACTCCAGCAATCGCAGTCAGCGCCAGCAAGACGCACGACAGGCGGAGCAGGCCGATTCGGACGCTCGGAGTGGGTCGGCAACGACGGACGACGCCGACTCGAGTCAGCGGTCCGATAAGCGAGTCGCCGAACTCGCACAGCGAATCGAGACCCTCGAAACCCAACGCGACGAACTCGTGGCCGCGGCCGAAGAACTCGAGGCCGAACGCGATCGGCTTCGTTCGGAGAACGAGGAACTCACCGCCACGGTCGATCGGTACCAGTCGCGGATCGAAGAGTTGGAACGCGAACTCGAGCGCGCTCGCGAGTCGGGTGACGACGGTGGTTCGGGTACGCAGTCCCAGACTCTGGACGCAAGCAGGCAACTCTCGCCCCAGCAGGCGCTCGCCGATACGAACCTCTTCGTGCGCTACCTCTCGAAGAGCCAGCCGACGCTCGAGACGGCCCACGACGGCGAGGCCGACCGTAACGAAGTCGCCTCTAACCTGCGACTCGAGCACCACACGGGGTTCGACGCGGCCGACGTCGCCGTCAACGGCGAGCCCTACGATGCGTTTCTCACGGAGACCATGGAGTTCCGATTCGTCGACTGGCTCACCGAGATGGTGCTCTACGAGATCCGCGATACCGGAAACGCCGGTGCGCTGACTGATCTCTACGATGCGATTCCGCGAATCGACCGCGCCGAACTGGACGCGACGATCTCGCTCGAGGACGACGACACCGACGAGGTTCCCGATCACGTGAGCTTCGACGTGGTCGCGTTCGACAAGATGGGCGACCCGCTCGTCGTTGCGAACCTGAACGACTCGCGAGAGCCCGCCTCACAGACGATGCTCGAGGAGATGGAAGAGGCCGCTTCGGCGGTCAAAGCGAACTATCCCGAGCTGGCGGCGGCGATCGCCGTCACCTCCAGTTACTTCGAACCGGGCGCACTCGAGGTGACCGAGCAGGCGACGAGTAGCGGCTTCCTCAGTCGCGGCTCGAAGCTCAGTTACGTCAACCTCTCGCGGAAACAGGGGTACCACCTCTGTCTGGTCGAGTCGCGTTCCGAAGGGTTCCACATGAACGTCCCTGAGCTGTAATCGGGGGTTCGCGGTTTCGTATCGACTCGAGTCGGGTGTCGTCGGTCGTCGATCATCGGTCGTTGGTCGTCGCCTGAGAGATTCCCGGTCGATACGCTACAGTCGGACGATTTTGCGATGGCTGTCGAGTCGCTGTCGGCGCTCAACGGGTCGGCAGAACAGTCAGAAAACGGAGCGTGAGATCGCATCCGATCGCCGTTGGCCTGCGGGTATCGCGCGGGGCAGGCGGTGACGATCAGTGGACGGTACAGCTCGCAGTCGAGGACACCGTTCCCCGGGGACCCGAGCGGCCTGAAGACAGATGTCGGATTTCAGGTCGGCCGGTGGGGAGACAGATTAGCCTTCGATCTCGGCGACGTCTTCGATCTTCATGCCGTCGAGTTTGTCGATGATGTCGTCGAGTTTGCCGTCGAGTTCGTCGACGAATTCGGCGGTTCGTTCGGTCTTGATCGCACCCTGACTGGAGGGCTCGATGAGGTTCTCCTCTTCAAGGACGCGGAGCGAATAGCGGACCTTGTGGTGTGGGTAGCCGGTCTCGTTCGACATCTTGACGATCCCGATCGGTTCGTTTTCGATAACCATCTTCAGGACCTGCAGATGTCGTTCCAACATATCGACTTCTTTCTCAAGTCGGTCTATCATGGCATTTGTTAACTTGTCTTTGTACCTTTTAAACGTTACTCTCGCAGACCGACGCGTCCACTCTCAACTAGATGCTCGTTCCTGTCAGTAGTTAACGTTTCCGTTCCCGGAGAGACTGAAGGACAAATTCACACCTCGAGACGGACGAATGTCCCGGGAAAAACAGTATCGATTAGCGTGCGCTTCTGGCCCGCGACTATCCACGTCCGTGTATATTTCACTGCGGATCAGCCGCTCATACCGTAATCTGTTTATCGGCCCGGCAAGAACCCGCCGCTGTTATGACCGTCACAATCGTCGGGTCGCAACTCGGCGACGAAGGCAAAGGTGGCGTCGTCGATCTGTACGGCGACGCTGCCGACGTCGTCGCCCGCTATCAGGGTGGCGACAACGCAGGACATACCGTCGTTCACGACGGTGAGAAGTACAAGCTATCACTCGTTCCGTCGGGCGCGGTCCGCGGGAAAGTCGGCGTCCTCGGCAACGGCTGCGTCGTCAATCCCGAGACGCTGTTCGACGAGATCGACACGCTTCGAGAGCGCGGGCTGGAGCCGGACGTTCGCGTGGCCGAGCGCGCACACGTTATCCTCCCCTACCACCGCGCACTCGACGGAATCGAGGAAGAAGAGAAAGAAGACCTCGCCGCTGGGACGACCAAACGCGGCATCGGACCGACCTACGAGGACAAGGCGGGCCGCCGCGGCGTCCGAATCGGCGACTTGCTCGATCCCGAGGTCCTCCGCGAGCGCCTCGAGTACGTCGTCCCCCAGAAGAAAGCCCTCGCGGAGGACGTTTTCGGCAAAGAGACCGGCGAGGAGTTCGATATCGATCACCTCTACGAAACCTACCGCGAGTACGGCGAACGACTCGCGGAGGAGGAGATGACCGTCGACTGCGGCACGTTCCTTCAGGAGCGTATCGACGACGGCGACAACGTCATGCTCGAGGGTGCACAGGGGACTTCACTCGACATCGACCACGGTGTCTACCCCTACGTCACGTCCTCGAACCCGACCGCGGGTGGCGCGACCGTCGGCACCGGACTCGGTCCAACGGTCGTCGGCGACGGCGAGGTTATCGGCATCGTCAAGGCCTACCTCTCGCGGGTCGGCACCGGTCCGCTCCCGACCGAACTCGGCGGCGTCGAGGGCCAAACGCCCGACTACGACGCTGATGCGGGTGCCGGTGGGGACGAGGAAGCCCTCGCGACCACTATCCGCGACGAGGGCGGCGAGTACGGCACCGTCACCGGCCGTCCGCGACGCGTCGGCTGGCTCGACATGCCGATGCTGCGTCACGCGGCCCGCGCGAACGGCTTTACGGGCCTCGCGATCAACCACATCGACGTTCTCGCGGGACTGGACGAAGTGAAAGTCGGTCACTCCTACGAGTTCGACGGTGACGAGGTCTACACCATGCCCCCGACGACCGAACAGTGGGGCCGCTGTGAGGCTACCTTCCGGACGTTCGACGGCTGGCCGGAGGTCGACTGGGCCGACGTAGCCGCGGAGGGCTACGACGCGATTCCGGAAAACGCACGGACCTACCTCGAGTACATCAGCGACGAACTCGATGCACCGATCTACGCGGTCGGCGTCGGTCCGGGCCGCGAGGAGACCGTCATCGCCGAGAACCCCTACGAATCGCAGTAGCGAGGGGGCCTCGCGGCACCCTCGTGCGTTTTCACCGCGCCGACCCGAACCGTTCCCGATCACTCTCGGCCCGGCGCGTTCCCGAAACCTTTTGCTGGAGGCGGCAAGCCTACGTAGTATGAAGGAGTCGTTGCTGGAAATCCTCTGTTGTCCGCTGGACAAACACGACCTGGAACTCGAGGACGCCGAATACGCCGACGACGATAGCGAGGAGATCGTCGGGGGCACCCTCGTCTGTACCGAGTGTGGCGAACGGTATCCGATCGAAGACGGCATCCCGAACCTGCTGCCACCGGACATGCGCGAGGGAACACCGGCCTAACCGCCTGATACCCGTGTCTCCGGAGGTCACCGTCCACGTCAACCGCGGGTCCGCCGACTCACTCGAGACAGCCGTCGGTACCCTCGAGACGCGAGACTCGTTTACCCTCGTTCTCCGGAGTCACGGCGCGCCCGCACACGTCCACTGTCGGCTTCACGGCGACCTCGAACGAATCGCGACGCTCGAGACGTCGAACTACTACGTCGAAGCGGACGGCGAAACGATCGTACCTGTCCGCCTCGCCACCGAGGCGATCGACGCTCCCATCGAGGGCGAACTCGAGGTGTTGACCGGCTACGGATCGGAATCGCTCTCGATTCCCGTCGTCGCCAACCCGGCTCCGGCTGCGGTCGATATCGACGAATCGCTCGCCGAACCCGCCGCGTCGGGCCCGGAGCCGTCCGTCGTCGAACGGGGACTCGCGGCGACCGGGCTCGAGCCGGGGACGCTTGCTGTCGTTGCGCTCGGACTGTTCGCGGTCGGGATCGGAGCGCTGACGGCGGCGACGATCGGCGGCCCGGTCGCCACGCTCGGAATAGCAATCGTCGTGGTGGGCCTCGCCGTGGCGCTGTTCTTGCTGACCCACTAACGGAGCGGAGACGCGGTTCGATAACGGAGCCGCTGTCGACCGGATACCGATCACTCGTCGACTCGCGTCGCCTCGAGGTTCCCGTCCTCGTCGAACCGCTTCGCCCGAAGGTAGCGCGCTCGAAAGCGGTTCGCACCGTCGTTGACGTCCGCTTCACGGATCTCGTCGGTGCGGCCCTCCGCGACGGCGTCAATCAGTTCCTCCAGTTGGTTTCGCTCGCTCGTCGTCAACTCGAGTTCGTAGGTGTGTTCGGCTTCGGACTCGAGGATAGTCCACTTGCGAGCGGCCGCGATGACCAGCGAACACGGCTCGCGACAGGTGAACGCTCCGTCGCCGCCGTCGACGTCGAGGTCGTCGCCCTCCTCGTACTGCCACTCTCGCCGCCGGAGACACTGGGAGTCCACACAGCAGGCGTCGGCCATCCACGCGACGGCCTCGCGGGGCAGGTCCTCGACCACGTCGTAGATCCCGGTCTGGCGCTCGGCGGTCTCGAGCCAGTGGTCAACGTCCAGCGTTCCCCGTCGCTCCCGGTGCCAGTTGGCGACCGTGGCCGGGTAGAAGAAACCGACCGTCTCGACGAGTTCGTCCCCGGAGAGCCCCGTAAAGGCCCAACCCGACCGCAGCGTGGGTGCGGTCTTCAGCGGCCGGTAGCGACCGTCCTCGTCGTGTGTCGAGAGCTTCCGGGCGTCCCGCGGGTCGTCGTACACCTTGAGGTCGGTGAGATCGGTGTCCGCGTCGTCGACGTGCCAGCAGTCGTAGACGCGCTCGCCCGTGGGTTCGTCACCGTTGTCGCCGTCGTCGCCGTCGTCGTCGAGACGAGCGGTAACGCACAACTGGCCCCATTTGCGGTCGATCCCGTCCCGGAGTGCGGTGTACCGTTCGGAGACTGTGAGGGCGTCTTCGTCGGTTGCCCCCGTCTCGGCGTCTCGTTCCTCGAGGGCGAGGGGCGCTCGTTCACACCAGCGGAGAAACGCTCGGCGAGCGGTGCCCTCGCCGCCGACCGACTCCCGCCAGTACCACCAGTTCGTGACGTACGCCGCCAGCGGCTCGAGCGCTTGCCGGAGCGCGTCAGCCTCGAGTCCGGTCCGCTCTGTCTCGGGCGTCTCGAGGGCGTATTCGTTTTTGCCCGTCTGTTCGATGCGGAGTCCGTCGAATTCGATTCCGGACTCGGCGTCGGCAGCGGCCAGCAGCGACTCGAACGTCGCCGTCGCGATCGTCACGCGTCAGTCCCCCATCCCTGTACCTGTGTCCGTGCCGGGTTCGGTCTCGGTCTCGGAACGATGACCCCGGTCGTCGGACGACGTCACGTCCGTCTCGAGCGCGCCGCCGATATCGGCACCCGCATCCGCCGCTCGCTCGAGGATGACGTCGGCCATCAGCCCCTCGGTGCCGACCGCACCGGCGTACCAGATCCAGTGACCGTCGACGTCGGCTGGAACCTCCCAGCCGAGGCGGTAGTCCTCGGTCAGGCCCATGTCTTCGGGAATGTCCTCCTGCGTGTGGTAGCCGTCGGCGATAAAGAGCGGGACGACGACGATATCATCACATTGGCGCTGTCCGTTCGAGCGGTCGGAGGCGATACGCGCCTCGTTCCCGAAGAACTCCGTGACATCGTCAACCTCGGGTTCCTCGTCCATGAACAGCGCCTTGACCTTCTCGAAGCGACCCCGTTGGCGGATGCGCTCGGTGTGATACTCGATCGCCTTCGCCGAGTTCTCGTTGCGTTCGGTGCCGTGGCCGACGACCGCGAGGCCGACCCCCTCGCCCACGTCGGGGTCCCCGGTGACCGACTGGGCCCGCTGGACGATCACGTCCGTCATCGCGTCGTGGGTCCCGACCGGGCCGCAGTAGTGGACCGTCTTCGCCGCGTCGCCGACCTCGAGCGTCACCTGCGAGGCGTTCGTTCCGTCCGAGCCCCACTTTTCCGGCTCCCATCCCTCGAGTCGCAGCTCTCGCGGAATGACCTGTTCGGTGAAGTACCCCTCGCTGATAAACAGCGGAACGACGAAGACCTCGTCGGACTCGAGGGTGCGAATCACCTCGCGGAAGTGCGGTTCTTCCTTCCAGAACGCCTCGCGGACCTCGTCGAAGGCCCCCGTCTCGCGGACGGTATCCGCGTGGGCGTAGGTCGGATCCGAGGCGTTCGGATTCAGGTGTGAGCCGTGCGCCGCGATAACCAGCGCTTGCATGGCTCGCCGTTAGGATGGGGCGGGTTTAGTGACTTCGCTGGCGGCTTTCATCGCCGCAGTCTCGGATCACTCCGTGATCGCGAAGTCGGTTTGCACCTCACACGCCGTCTCCCGCGCTTGCAACTCGGCGCGGCCGATGTAGCCACCCGGTTGTGGGGCCGTCCATTCGGCCTTGTACGTCGCCGTTTCGTCCGGCTCGAGCGTCTCCGAGCTGAGCGCCTGCGTGAACATCCGGCCCTCGCTGAACCGCCAGACCTCGCGGCCGTCCTCTCGGACGACGAAGTCCGCCTTGCAGCCGTCCGTAAACTGGAGCGTGACGGTCTCCGAGCCCGCGTTGGTAACGGTAAATTCGAACGTGACCATCGCCGACTTCGAACCGTCCGACGAGACATCCGCGTCGAGTCGTCCCTCGAGTGTCATAGCCATACCCCGAAATTAGCGTCGTCGCGGATAATTCTTCTTCCGGAGATCGGTGCGGTTTATTCCCGACGACGGTAATGGACGGTCGGTTTCCGCTGCGTTCATCCGCACCGGAGTCCGTCGGACAGGATTCGTCCCGGACAACGAACGGTATATTTAGCGTCGTCCCGAACCCGAAGCCGTGCAACTGGTCGGGTACCAGCCGAGCGGACGGGGATCGGCGCTGTTGCTCGGTACCGGCGGGTCGATCGAGCAGCGCGCCCTCGAACCCGGCGATAGCCTCTCCTACTCGCTCGGCTCGCGCCACTGTGCCGGCACTATCGACGACGGGGACCACGTTTCCTGTGAGCGCCCGTCAGCGCCCTACTGCGACTATCACACGAGCACGTGGGTCTGTGCGCGCTGTACGGGCACCTGTCTGAAAGAGGAGATGGACTGTTACGACGACCACGCCGTCTACATCGCCGCGTTCGCCCCCGACACGTTCAAAGTCGGCGTCACCAAACACCGCCGGCTCGAGACCCGCCTCCGCGAACAGGGTGCCGACCGGGCGGCCCACGTTCACACCGTCTCGAACGGCCGAATCGCCCGCGAAATCGAAGCCGAGATCGCCCACCGACTGATCGATCGCGTCCGGACGCCGACGAAGATCGGCTCGCTCGCGGCGACCGTCGACGAAGACGCCTGGGAGACCGCGCTCGAGTCGTTCGACGTCATCGATCGATACGCGTTCGATTACGCGCTCGGGCTCGAGGCCCAGCCGGTTCCCGAAACGATCGCGTCCGGGACCGTCGTCGGTGTGAAGGGACGACTGCTGGTCCTCGAGAACGGCGGGACAACCTACGCCGTCGATATGCGGGACCTCGTGGGATACGACGTCACGGAGGGCGAAACCGATCAGAACCTCCAGTCGTCGCTGGGGTCGTTCGGCTGAGTTCTTCGGCCGAACTGGCCGAACTGGCCGAACTGGCCGAACTGATCGAATTGCACCCGTATCTGCGCGAAACGCCCGATCGGATTCTGACGGCAGCTTTCCCCGAACAATGCAAGCACCCGCATAAATAGAGGCGGATGAGTTACCGGGTAACTATTACGATAAACGAGACGCCGGCGGTCGGTATCGGGATCGATCGGCCGTGCAGGTGGCCGCTCGTTCGCCGGTCGAGACTACAAAGAGAAGCTCCCGAACACCTCGAGCACGACGGCATGGACGAGCCTAGCAACGGAGAACCGCCGAGACTTCGGACCAGCCGATGAACCGTCGCCATCTCTTGCTCCTCGCGGTACTCGTCCTCGGTGCGAGCTATCTAGTTGCCAGCGGGGTGTTCAACCCGATGGCCGACCCCGCCGAGCCCGAGACCCTCGAGCGAGACCAGCTGATCCAACCCGAAGAAAACGGCAGTTACATCTGGCCGTACACCAGCCGCGATCGATCGGTTGACGAGCGGACGCTCGCGATTAACCTCATCGTCCACGGACCGGACGACCGGGTCCAACGAACGCTCGTCGCTCAGGAGGAACTCGAGTGGGAGGAACTGGACCCCGAAGCCGAGGACGAACCGGAGGCCTACGAGGGTGCCGACGATTCGATCCAGTGGGACGACGCCCACGGCTCGACGCGGTACACCTACGTCGACACCGGACCGCACGGCGACGAGGGCGTCTGGATCCAGGAAAGCTACCAGCTCCATACCGGAACGTATCTCGGAAGCCGGTATCACATCCGCGCCTACACGATGGATCAGGACGACTGGACGGCGATCCAGGTACACCGGGAGTACTTCGACTGGTTCCGGCTTCGACACTCGGTGACCGACATTCAGGACTCCCAGAACACGCTCGAGGCGGAGTTTCTCGACGAGCCCTTCGTCGAGGAGGTGCGACGGGAGTATCACGGCACGCACGGGGGCTGGAACGACGGCTGGCTTTCGGTTATCGAGTTGGCCGCTATCGGACCCATCGTGGCCGGAAGCGTCCTCGGCTTGCTCGGATTCGTCGGCGGTGACACGACGCGGGGTATCGTCCGTGGGACGCGTCGCCTGCTCAAATGGGCGTATCTGAACAGCCGCGGGTTCATCCTCGCCGGGGCGCTCGTCGGATTGGTCCTCGGCGTTCGGGTCGCGGGTCTCGCCGTGGAGGACGCGGTGCCGTGGATCACGCCCCAGGCGTTCGTCGCCGTGCTCTATCCGATACTGGCGGTCGGCTTGCCGGTGACGGCGATCGTGCTCACTCAGCCGCTCGAAGCGGCGACCAGGTTCGTCCGGTTACAACGCGTTGTGAGCTGGCTGGGGGATCCGCTGCAGCCCCAGTCGGCGTTCGTGTTCGCTACCGTCGGACTCGGCGTCGGGTTCGTCCTGGATTTCGTCGGGATCGGAATCACGACGCTGCCGCTCGAGTTGCTGCTTCACCGACTCGGACTGATAATCGCGCTCGGGTTGCTCGCGGCGGGTGCCGCCCGTAGCGACGCTGAAGGAGCCGTCCTCTTCGGCATGGGGCTCCTGGGATGGGGCGTCGGCCTCGCGATGCCGCTGCTCGGATATCTGTGAGGTCGCCCTCGGTCGACTCGAGACGAGCCCTCGCTCAGTACTCGAGTTTCACGTCGCCCGTCTCTCCCCAGCGCTTGAGTCGCTCCGGTTCGACGCCGTAATCGATACTGTAGGGACGTCGTTCCCGCCAGCCGTCTCCGGTCAGGTGATCCGTGACTTCCCGGGCCGCATCGCCGTAGTGATCGCCGCGGTGGAAGTGTGACGCGGTGAGATCGATGACATCCAGATGGGCGTGGATCCCGACTCGGTTCTCGTCGACGCCCCAGATGTGGATGTGATTCCACTCGTCGCCCAGCCGCGGCCGACGGAAGGAGTAATCCGGGGCGACGAGCGCCTCGCGCTCGCTGTCCCAGGCCTTGGCCGTCGAATCCGGAAAGACCCGTGTCCACTCGAGGTTACCGAGTCCCGAAAAGTCGTTTTCGACGGCTGCAAGCGCCGACTCCGCTCCCGGAGCGGGGGCGTGGATATTGATGGGGAGGACGGGATTCCATTCCCCGTCCTCGTCCGGTTTGTACAGACAGCGCGGATAGTCGGCGTCGTCGTCGCGGTCCGCGTCGACGACCGCGTCCGCGGGCGTCTCGCTCGCGCTCGCGAGACTCGCTCCACTTGCGACTGCTATCGTACTGCCGATTCCCTTGATCGCCTGTCGCCTGGTTACGTGTTCTGTCACGGGGTACTCACGTGCTGGTGTGTCGCGTTCGACGTCGGCCCTCGAACGCCGTCAGTTCGAATCGATACTCACCGTTGGGCGATTGCCGTAACAAGGGTTCAGCCTGTGTACTCGTGGTGGCCGTGACGGCCGGAACACCGAGCGGCGTGACGACGTCGGTCTCATACGGTTTACTGTAGTCAATGACCGCCGATCACCGACCCCGTCCCTGGTGATCGGCGGTACATAGTTACAGCAATCCGTATCAGGGGCCGACGCCTTCGATGGGCACCTCAGTCTCGCAGTTCGGACACGCGACGTGCTCGTCCGATCCGGTATAGGTCCAGGTCTTTCCGCAGCTGTGACAGGACAGTTCGACCGAATCCCGGCCGTCGTCGGCGTCGGTCAGCTCGGCCCGAAGCCTCGAGAGGACGGCGTAGGCGTCGTCGATTTCGGTCCGCTCGAGCGGCACACGGTGTTCGGCGTCGCTGGCATCGTCTTCACCGTCCGCAACGAGCCAGAAGTCAACTGCCTCGCTCTCGCCCGCGTCGACGATCGCGTACCGGCCTTCGCTGACGATCGGGTTTCGGTCAGGGGTATCGTCGACCATACGGCCAGTACCGTACCAATTCCTTTCCGTCTTGTGCAGGCGTGACAAACCCCGGGTGGTGCCGTCTCATCGCCCCGATCCGTTCACGGGTCTCTGATCTGACCCAGTGCATCCGACACATGGTAATCCTTTTCCGCGGCGGTACGGAATTCGGAGGTATGGCCGACGAAAACGAATCCAACGACGCAGACGCAGGAGACGAGGGCGGCGAGGAGAAATCGTTCCGCGAGCGAGTCGAAGAGATCCGAGAGAAACGAGCCGAAGAAGGCGAAGGCGAGGGTGAGCCTCCGGAGAGTCCGTTCGGCGGCGGCGGTGGCGGCCCCGGCGGCATGGGCGGTGGCGGCAACCCGTTCGCCCAGATGATGGGCGGCATGATGGGCGGCGGTCCCGGCGGCCCCGGTGGCGCACCGGGCGGACCCGGCGGTCGCGGCGAAGAGGTCGGCAACGAAGAACTCGTCCAGGAAGTCCGCCAGATGCGCGACGAGATGCGCGACCAGACCCGCGCTCTCAAGCGCATCGCCGACGCGCTCGAGGACGACTAACGACTGCTCCCGTCCGCGCAGTTTTCGCGGTTTCGTAGCTTCGCAGCCTCGCGGTTTCCGTTTTTGAACAGCGCCGGCTCTCGTCTCTCGTTCGGCGTCCGGCCGACGAAAACGGCTGCTCGGTCCGTGTACTGTTCCTCGTTCCTCGTTACTCGTTACTATCCCGAAACGCTCCCAACGACGGCACGTGGCCGTCCAGCCACTCCGAGAGCGACCAGCGACCGACGAGGACGCCCGCAAGTTCGACGCTGATGTACGCGAGGACGATCCCGGCAAGGACGTCGATCACCCAGTGAATGCCCAGATACATCGTCGAAATCGCGACGGAGACGCCGAGGCCGGCCGCAAGGAGGTTCCACGTCGGATAGATCTCGCGGGTTCGATAGGCGAGAAAGGACACGGTCGCGGCGAGGGAAGTGTGAAGCGACGGGAAAACGTTGGTGTTGCGGTTGACCTGTCGCGTGAGATGCTGGTACTGGGGGTACGTATCGTACAGTAGCGCTTCCACGAGGTCCGGCATCATGTTCCGCGGGCCGTAGGCGATGACGAACGTGTAGAGGAGGAGGCCGAGTGCGTAGTTCAGGGTGTAGGCCGTCAAGAGTTCCCGAAGGGGGCGCGTATTCGAGAGCGCAAAGTAGGCGACGACGGGGAAGATCAGCAGGAAGACGTAGCCGTAGATATAGATAAACGAGAAGTACGCCGTCACCGCCGGCGTCGCCTGCGACTGCAGCCAGAGGATGAACTCGCCCTCGATATCGTAAATGGGCTCCGTGAAGTTCCAGTCGATCATCCACGAGAGATCGGGGACGATCTGTCTGGCGACGCTATTGAACAGCAAGACGACGGCGAGGGCGATCGTGATTGGAGCTGCCGCTCGGATCCGACTTCGCCACTCCACTCGCGTGTCTCGAAGCCGATATCGGCCGACGAACAGGGCCGTCGAGATGAGTATCATGAGCGTCACGACCACCGTCAACTGCAACAACACTCTGACCAGCATCAGTGTCTCACCCGGAGGTTCCCGTCGCCGTCGTACCGAAAGCCGGCCGCTTCGAACGCGGTTCGTGCCGCGTCGACGTCGACGTCGCCGTCGGAGCCGAGGAACGGCAGCTCCGGATCCGCCCCGTCCCACGCCAACTCCTCGGGGACCCACTCGCCGGCTACCGGCGTCGCGATCGGATCGGCGTGGCCGTGAAACACCTCGTCGACCACCCACGACTTGTCGATCAGCTGCGCGACGCACTGTCGGAACCGGGGGTTCCCAAACGGCGCTTTGCGCGCGTTAAATCCGAGGTGGTAGAACGTCCACGACGGCGACTCGAGCAACCGAACGTCCTCGGTCTCCTCGATATCGGCGATGACGTAGTTCTCGAGGGTCGAACTCGTGAGATCGGCGCTGTCGTCTTCGATCAACTGGATCGCCGACGTGCTCCGCGGATCGATCTGGACGCGCAGTTCCTCGACCGTCGCCTCGGGGAGATCGACGTCGTCGCGGCTCGTGAAGTGATCCTCGAAGCGCTCGAGCGTAACGTGTTCGCGTTCGGTTCGATCGCCGAACTGGAACGGGCCGCTCCCGATCGGCGGGACGTTGTCCGTCACCACCGCATCGGTGGTTCCCTGGGCGACGCGATAGCCGGGAACGCTGGCGGCTGCGGCGCGCTCGGTCCAGACGTGTTCGGGGAGGATCGGCACCGTCAGTGCACGAGCAGCGACTTCTTCGCCTGTGGCGACTGTGAACTCGAGGGTACGGTCGTCGGTGGCCTCGACGTCGTCGATCGCGGCGACCTGTCCGCGATAGCGCGGTGCCGGCGCAGGTGTGGCGCTGCCGCCGAGTGCGGTGTCCGCGAGGAACCGATAGGTGAAGGCGACGTCGTCGGCGGTGAGTGGCTCGCCATCGTGAAACCGACAATCTGGCCGAAGTTCGACGGTTAGGCTCGATTGGTCTTCGGTTTCAGCTTCATCGTCGCCCTCGTCCCACACCCAGTCCTCGGCGAGCCACGGCTCGAGTTCGTGGGCGCCGTCGATATCGACGACGTCGGTGGCGAGCGAGTCGTACAGCAGGTCGGCGATCGTCCCTCGATCGCGATACTCGGCGTTGATCGGGTTGAGATTTTGCGACGGGCGTGCGTCCATGTGGACGGCTCGCAGCTGCTCGCCGCTGCCGTCGGTTTGGGGCTCGAGCCCGAGATAGCCCGTTCGGGTCGCGAGGTGGCCGTCGTCCCAGCCGTCGAACCGATCGTCCCTGACGAGTCGGTGTTCGATCGGCGTACAGATCGGGACGAACGGCTGTTCGACCGTCAGCGCTTCGAGTAGTGATGTGACCGCCTCGCGGCGCTGCTCGCCGTCGACATCCCGCTGGGACTCGAGTAAGTCGTCGACCAGCAGGTTCGTAAACCCGAACGGGTTCTGCCAGCCGCGCTCGTCGGCGTACAGCGAGTGGAGCGCCTCGTAGAGAAAGTCCGGGTCGGTTCCCCCGGGGTGTTGACCCACGTACACGTCGTAGTCGTGATTGATCAGTACCGAGCGCAGGAACTCCTCGTTTGATCGCATCTCGATACTCGTGTCGATCCCGGCGGCCTCGAGCGCCGCGGCGATCTCCCTGGCGAGCCGGATGCTTTCTCGGTCGCCGTCCGCAGGAAGGGTCGTGATCGTCAGTGAGAGCGGATCGATATCGTCTCGGTTGACGATACTGCGAAGTTGACGGACGCAGCCGCTCGTGGCCGTCGTTAGCCCGACGGTCGACGCTAGCGCCGCTCGGCGGCTGATGCCGTTGCCGCCGCCGCCGTCGTCGCCGGAGGCTTCGCGCTCGGCGGCTTCGGTGGTCGTCCGTCCGGCCACGCTGTCACTCATTCCGATCGTTTGTGGGACTTGGCAGCCGGCGGTATAACAGTATTGCGCTGGCCGCTCGAGGCGCTGCGCACGGGTCGGTCACGGATCACCGTCGGCTCCGTCGGACCGATCGGCACGTCGCTCGCGAAGACTGCGGAGATCCGTGTAGATCGCCGAGAGCGACCACCGGCCGACGATGCGGTCGGACGCGGCGACGCAGAAGGCCGCGAGGGCGAGCCCTGCGACGACGTCGGTTGCCCAGTGGAGCCCGAGGTACATCGTCGAAATAATGACACTGACAGCGAGGACGGTGGCGACAAGATACCATTTCGGGTAGCTCGACCGGGTGTGGTAGGCGAACAGGCCGACCGTCGCCGCAAGCGAGGTGTGTAGCGACGGGAAGACGTTGGTGTTCCGATTGACCTCGCGAGTGAGATGCTGGTACTCCGGACTCGCGTTGTACAGGACCGTCTCTACTTCAGGCATGAAGTTCCGCGGTCCGTAGGCGATCACGAGCGCGTACAGCGTGAGCCCGATCGCGTAGTTGAGCGTGTAGGACGTCAACAGGCGTCGGAACATCCTGGTGTCCGACAGCGCGAAGTACGCGACCGCCGGGAAGATCAACAGGAACGTGTAGCCGTAGACGTAGATGAACGAGAAGTACATCGTCAGCTCCGTGCTCCCGATCTGCTGGAAGATGAGGATGAACTCGCCCTCGAGTCCGCGGATCGTCTCGGTCATGTGAACACCGATATCCGGATCGTCCTGTCGCATGACCCGGTTGAACAGCAAGACGACCGACAAAATAAGCATCGCTGGCGCAGATGTCCGGAGTCGGGACTGCCAGTCCGTTCGGAGCCGCGTGAGTCGCTCCCGGCCGATAAACAGCGGGATCGAGACGAGCAGCATGATCGCGACGACGAGTGCGACCTGCGTCAGTACCTCCGTCAGCATCAGTACCGCCCCAATAACCGACCGTCGCTGTCGGAGGCATACCCGGCTGCGTCGAACGCAGCGCGTGCCGCTTCGACGTTGAGAGAGCCGTCGGTACCGACGAACGGGGTCACCGGGTCTTCGGACGTGTCGTCGTCCCACGCCAACTCGTCGGGGACCCACTCGTCGGCTACCGGCGTCGCAATCGGCTCGGCGTGGTCGTAGAAGATTTCTTCGACCACCCATTTTTTATCGATCAGCTGGGATACCGCTCGCCGGAAGTGGGGGTTGCTACACGGCGGGACGCGCGTGTTAAATCCGAGGTGATAGAACGTCCACGACGGATCCTCGAGCCGTTGAATCTCCGGCTCGTCGGAGATTTCGTTGATCGCGTGCGTCTCGAGCATCGACGACGTGACGTCGGCGGCACCGCTTTCGACCCGTGCGATAGAGGACGAACTGCCGGGATCGACGTTGAATCGGAGCTCCTCGACCATCGGTGCAAGGAGGTGGTCGCCGTCGAGGTCTTCCCGGCGGGTAAAGTGATCGTCGAACCGCTCGAGGGCCAGGTAATCGCGGTCGGACTGGCTCTCGAACTGGTAGGGCCCGCTGCCGATCGGGTCCACCGAGCTCGTGGTGACGAGTCCCCACTGGCCCTGCGGAGCCGTAACGTCGCCGGCGGTGTCGATCCGATCTCGGAGCTCCTCGCGCCAGATATGTCGAGGGAGGATCGGAACGGTAAACGCGCGTTCGGCGACCGCTCTGTCCGCTTCGACAGGGATCCGGAGCCGATAGTCGCTCTCGTCGTCGATCTCGATCCCGTGTTCGTCGATCAGACTCGTCAGTCCGCGATAGCGCGGCGCAGGCGACGGGGAGTCGGCCTGACCGAGTGCGGTATCGGCGATGAACCGATAGGTGAAGGCGACGTCCGCGGCGGTCACCGGCTCACCGTCGTGGAACGTACAGTCCTCTCGGAGCGTGACGGTGGCGATCGTCTTCTCGCCCGGTTCGTCGTCCGACGGCGTCTCCCACTCCCAGGATTCGGCGAGCCACTCGGCGATCTCGTGTTCGCCGTCGTCGCTGCTGTGAACCGTGCCGAGCGAATCGTACAGCAGATCGACGATCGGACCGCGTTCGCGGGCCGTCGCCGAGAGCGGGTTGACGTTCTGTGACGGGCGCGCGTCGGTCACGAGCGCGTCGAGGCGGTCGATCTCCTCGTCGAGCGGGTCGAGGCCGAGATAGCCACGTCGCGTCGCGAGGTGGCCGTCGTCCCAGCCGTCGAACCGATCGGTTCTGGCGACGCGGTACTCGCCGGGCCGACAGATCGGTTCGAACGGTTTCTCTTCTGCGAGTCCGTCCAGGACCGAGTCGATACGTGCGCGTCGTTCCTCTCCTTCAGCCCGTCGTTGCTCCTCGAGCAGGGGGTCGAAGAAGGTCGGATTGGAGTACCGGAACGGGTTCTGCCATCCGGCTTCGTCGGCGTACGTGGAGTGGAGGGCTTCGTAGAGGAAGTCGGGGTCGTAATCGGCGGGGTGGCGACCAACGTAGAGATCGAAGTCGTGATCGATCAGCACTTTCTCCAAAAACTCGGAGCGCGAACGCATGGTGAGGGTTACGTCCACGCCGACCGCCTCGAGATTCGACTCGAGGTGACGGGCGATTCGGACGTTTTCCCTGTCGCCGTCCGCGGGAACCGTGACGATGGAGAGTGACAGTTGATCGTCCCCGTCGTCGTTGACGACGCTTCGAACGGTGTCGATACAGCCGCTCAGGGAGAGCGATAGTCCGGCTGCGCCAGCAGCCAAGACCGAGCGTCGATCGACGCCGTCAACGGGGCCGTTCGTATCACAATTCATTCAGTCTATTACACCTATTTGCTGTTGATATATAACAATATTGTGTATCGGATTCGGCTACGGGAGATTGTCAAAAACCTTTTCAACCAGCACCGTTACCCGGTCTATAGGCCATATCTATGGGAACCGTTGGCACGAAACTCGACAATAGTTCGCATCGGTTTCCGTCCAACTCGTTCGAGATCGCCTCTGATATAATACTTACATGACTGATTCTTTAGTATTGTTCTGAGACTCGGACCAGCAGCGAGACGCTCGAGCGCGCGTCGAAACTCTCGTTTCCCCTCCCGCTTCAAACAGTCTGTGTCGGATGTGCAAAATTCATCAAACGCGAGACTGTCACGGATACTGATCGGTTCGCCACAGGTCCTCGCCTCGAGAAGGGCGATTCACTAATTTTTGGCCCGTGTCGAGGCGTGGAAGATGTCGACGGCGGCAAACGCGCCGCGCTTGTCGTCGATCCAGCCGGTGAACGCGACCTTCTCGGGCGGATCGGTCGTCCAGCGGTTGACGGGTCGACTCGTCTGCGGCCCCGATCGTACGGCCCGAACCGACGAACTCGTAGGTAACTGTTCAGCCCCATCCCCGTCCCGGCCGTCGCTGCCGGAGACGAGTCCACAAACACAACATCAATAGGCGAACCGCCGAAAGGCGTGGTATGGGTACGGACGTCGCCGCCGAGCGGATCGAGCGCCTTCACGAGTTGGCTCGAGCGGCGGCAGCGGATCGAAACCACGATCGGGCGCGGTACTACGTCCGTCTCGCGCGTCGCGTCGCGGAACGCAACCGGTTGACGCTGCCCCGAGAGTTCCGCCGGTTCAGCTGCGATCGCTGCGATGCGTATCTTCGCCCCGGACAGAACGCTCGCGTGAGGCTCCAGGACGGTCACGTCGTAATCAGCTGTGACTGCGGTGCCCACGCCAGATATCCCTACGACGACTGACGGGCCTTCGGTCCCGATTTCGCCGTGCAACCGCCGGACGACAGCGGTTGCACCGACACGACTGACGGCAGTCGTCCAGGTGCGTTTCGACGCCCGCTCGACGCTGCGGGATGAGATGCCGATTCGAGAAGATTCAAACGGCTCGCCTCGTTAGTCTGCCCTATGGATAAACAACAGCTCAAGCAACGAGCCCACGATCTCGACGTCACCGTCTGGGTCGGCAAAAGCGGCCTCGAAGCGGTCGTCGACGAACTCGACGATCAACTGTCGAACGAGAACCTCGTGAAAGTCAAGTTCCTCCGTGCGGCCCGCGCCGGCAGCTCGACGGACGAAAAGGCGGCCGATCTCGCCGACCGCGTCAACGCCGAACTGATCGACACCCGCGGACACACGGCAGTGCTGCATCGATGAGCGGAGCGCTCTCCCCGCTGCAGGCGAACGGGGAGTCAGCGGCCGATCTCGGGCTCGTCGGCAATCTACTCGAGGATGCCGGGCTCACCGCCACCCAGGCCGGAAGCGCCGAGCGGCTGGTCATGTTCGTCCTCGCGTTCGTCCTCGTCTACCTGCTCGGCAGGTTCGTCGTGCTCCCGCTGCTCGAACGCGCGTTCGATCGCCGCGAACTCGACCGCCACGCACAGAAGCCGCTGGTGATGATCGTGAAGTTCCTGATCCTGTTCGTGGCCGTCGCGGTCGCGTTCGGGGCCGCCGATTACGGTAACTTCCTCGTCTCGATGGCCGGGATCGCCGCGGCGGGGGCGCTCGCGGTCGGCCTCGCGATGCAGAACGTCATTCGGAACTTCGTCGCCGGCGTGTTCATCTACACCGACAAGCCGTTCCGGATCGGCGACTGGATCGAGTGGGACGAGGGCACCTACTCGGGCGTCGTCGAGGACATCAGCCTGCGCGTGACCCGCGTCAGAACGTTCGATAACGAACTGCTGACGGTGCCAAACTCGGCGCTCACCGACAGCGTGCTCAAAAACCCCGTCGACGCCGACAAACTCCGACTGAAGTTCGTCTTCGGGATCGGCTACGGCGACGACATCGAGCAGGCGACCGACATCATCGTCGAGGAAGCCGAGCGTCACCCCGACATCATGGACGACCCCGCGCCGTCCGTCAGACTGACGGAACTCGGTGACTCCGACATCGGCCTCCAGTCGCGGTTCTGGATCGCCGACCCTTCCCGCGCCGACTTCGTTCGGACGCGAGGGGAGTACGTGACCGCCGTCAAGGAGCGCTTCGACGAGGACGGGATCGACATGCCCTACCCCGTCCGCACGCTCGAGGGCGGACTCGAACTCGAGAACAGACAGCAGATCGGACAGTCGGCGGAGTGAGGCGGTAACCTGCGGTCGATCCTCGGGTGACTTCGGGCGATCGACCGCGACGCTGTTACGCCGCTACGACTCGTCAACCGTCGTGTTTTCCGGCGGCTCGAACGCGAACCGCTCGTCCTCGAGTCCGGAATTGAATGTGACCGTCTCGAAGCGCTCGGTCCAGCTGTGTCGGTCGCCGTCCGGCCCCTCGAAGATCAGTTGTTCTTTCAGCGGATAGTCGTACTCCACGTCGATCCAGATCGTCTGCTCGACGGCCTCGAGTTCGTCGCTCGGATCGACGGTCTCGAGCGCGTAGACGTATTCCGTATCGCCGACGAGGACCGAGACCCCTTCTTCGACGGCTTCGTCTTTGATCTCGACGTCGAGGACGTGAGCCTCGCGATCGGCGACCTGTTCGGTGCCGCGATACTCGAGGTCGTACAGATCGAGTTGTCTGTCGGCCATCTCGGCTCGCGCAGATCGGACGTCATCGCTGTCGAACGACTCGTCGTCCTCGAAGTACGTCGCCCACTCCGAGTCCGGATAGTACCACCACGACACCGTCGCGTTCGAGACGTAAATTTCCGCTTCCTCCTCGCCCTCGGTCTCGAGGGATTCAGTTCGGTAGTCAACGTATGGCCGTTCGTAAACCTGTTCGACCGACGTGTGCGTGTGGTTGCCGTCCGTCACCTCCGAAACGCGCTCCCCGGAAACGTCTTCGAGGTCGTCGTTGTGGACGAACGCACCCTCGAACACCGCTTCCACGTCGGGGTCGTCATCGGACGGCGGTTCGAACGCGATACAGCCGCTGGCGAGAACCACCAGTACGAGCAACCCGAGAACGGCCGCGAGTCGGCGAGGCGCCATGGGAACAGTCACGCAAGGGAATGACCCTAAGTTTTCCTATATCTTCTCTCATCTAAATAGATGAATACGCTTACCGAACGGGTACCTGATCGACGACGGAGGCGACGGTGTCGGTCGATCCGGCAGCTATTGCTAACGCGAATTTTTATAACTGTGGTTCGGTATCATCTACCATGGATCTAACAGACGTCGACTCGACGGCTACAGAAGGAAACGTTGTAAAGCTCTTCGACGAGACGGCGGCGCTCCATGGTGACGAGCAGGCGATGGAACACCACGGCGAGCGGACGACGCACGCCGAACTCCGGGACCGGACGGCGTCGTTCGCCGGCGGCCTCCACGAACTCGGACTCGAGCCGGACGATCACTTGCTCCTGTTCCTGCCAAACTGTCCGGAGTTCGTCGTCGCCTCCCTGGGGGCGTTCAGGGCCGGCGTCGTGATCTCGCCGGTCAACCCGCAGTACAAGCGCCGCGAGGTGGCCTATCAGCTCGAAGACACGGACGCGAAAGCCGTCGTCACGCATCCGTCGCTCCGGCCGGTCGTCGATCAGGCTCTCGAGGAAACCGGACGAGAGATCGACGTGATCACCGTCGAGAGCCAGTACATGGATCGGGAGCCGGACGACATCTTCTTCGAGGACGTTCGAGGCGAACCGACGCTTGTCGAACGAGCCGACGACGACGTCGCCTTGTTGCCGTACACCTCCGGGACGACGGGCGAGCCGAAGGGAGTCAAACTCACCCACCGGAACACGCGGGCCCAGCTGAACTGGCCGCTCACAGGCACGACCGTCGACATCGATCCCGAGGGCGTTCGCAGTCTGATCTGGCTGCCGCTGTACCACATCACCGGCTTCACTCACACCGCCCTCCAGCCGCTGGCGGGCGGCGGAAGTCTGTACTTCCGGAGCGCCCTCGAGTGGGATGCACAGGCGTGTATGGAGCTCATCGAGGACGAGGAAATCACCCACTTCGTCGGCGTGACGACGATGTACGCCGACATGGTCGAAAGCGACAGCTTCGGGGAGTACGATATGACGAGCCTCGAGTCGGCCTCCGAAGGCGGCGCGAAGCTCTCGACGAACGTCCAGGAACGGTTCGAAGCGACCGCCGGCGTCGATATCTCGGAGGGGTACGGGCTGACGGAGACCCACGGGGCGACCCACACGCAGTCCGGTTCGTCGTTCGGCCTGCGACACGGAACGATCGGCCAGCCGCTGCGGATGACCGACTGTAAGATCGTCGACGAGAGCGGCGACGAAGTCGCCCCCGGCGAGGAGGGCGAACTCCTCGTCCGCGGACCGCAGGTGATGTCGGGCTATCACGACCTGCCCGCGGCGACCGAGCGTGCCTTTACGGAACGCGGCTACTTCCGGACCGGCGATATCGCTCGCCGCGATCGGAACAACTACTACGAGATCGTCGACCGGAAGAAACACGTCATCGTCACCGCCGGCTACAACGTCTACCCCAGCGAACTCGAGAACCTGCTGCTCGAACACGAGGCGATCGCGGACGCCGCCGTCGTCGGGATTTCGGACGAGCGACGTAACGAGGTTCCGAAGGCGTTCGTCGTTCCCGCGGCGGACGTCGAGCCCGGCACGGACGTGACGAGCGAGGCGCTCGCGGAGTACTGCCTCGAGCGCGTCGCCGAGTACAAACATCCGCGCGAAATCGAGTTCATCGACCAACTGCCGCGAACGACCAGCGGGAAGATCCAGAAGTACAAACTCGAGGCGAACGACGAGAGTGCGGACGACGAGAGTGCGGACGAGAACCGAAGCGGAAGCGGAACCGAAGCCGGACCGTAGTCGACCACCGCGGCCGAAGCGGAAGGGCTAGTTTTTCAGCGAGTGCGAACACAGCGCAGGTATGGGTACAACGCTTCCCAGAACGCCGATCGAGTGGTACATGCTCGGCTTTGCGCTCGTCGTCGGTAACATATTTGTCCTGCTGATGACCGACCACGGAATCGTGCCCGCCGTTGCGATGGGGCTGTTTTACGGCCTCGGTATGGCGCTGGTCATCCTCCTCGTCGTCGCCGGCTGGCATTCGTTCCGCGGAACCGACGACACGGCCGATGCGGAATCGACGAAGTGAGCGGCCGAGTGTTTGAGCGCCTGAGTCGCGACACCTACTCGATCCGATAATATCGCACGCCCCCTTCTCGCTCGGACGTCACCACCCCTCGGCGCTCGAGCGTTCCGAGTGCGCCGATCGTATCCAGCACGGGCGCAAGATACCGACTGCTGCCGGCCCGTTCCTCGGCGACCGAAAGCGCCGTTGCCGGTTCGATCTCGGCGAGTGCAGCGCGCGTCTCCTCGAGGAGCCTATCGAGGCGCTTACGCGTGAGCCCGACGATTCGATGGGGGTCCTCGAAGGTCGGTCCGTGTCCGGGGAAGACACGCGTGGCCGTCGTCTCCAGCAGCCGATCCATCGCATCGTAGTACTGATCGATCGCCTCGCCGGCACCGTGATCGATGCCGACGTGGAACGCGCCGGCGCGGAAGGGTTTGATGAGGGCGTCGCCGGCGAACAACGCCGATTCTCCCTCGAGTACCGTTTCGAAGCTGAGATGGGTGATCTCGTGGCCCGGCGTTTCGAGGGAGCGAAACTGCCGGTCGCCGACCGAGAACGTGGCGTTCGCCTCGATCGGTCGCGTGGCGTCGGGATCGAGCAGCCGCCGATCCCGCCGAAACGATTCGAGGGCGTCGTCGACGATCCCGTCGACATCGTCGCCCCGATAGCCCACCTCGACGGCCGTTTCGCGGACGGTCGACCGAACCGTTTCCGGATCGCGTTCCAGCCGCTCGAGCGCGGCCGCCGGAGCGTGGATCGTCGCCCCGGCCTCGCGAAGCGTCGACGCCTGTCCCAGATGATCGCTGTGAGGGTGAGTCACGAGAACGTGATCGACGTCCGCGAGCGCGTAGCCGCCCCGTTCGAGACTCGCCTCGAGTTCCGACTCGCCGGTCTCCGTCGGCGTTCCGGCGTCGATCAGGATCGGTTCGGGGCCGTCGACCACATAAGCGGCGACGTTTCTCGGGGGCCACGACACGTCGAACTCGAGTCGATGAACCGTCGAGACGCCGCGATCGCTCCGACAGGTGCCGCCGGTGTCGGTATCCATTGTCTCGAATCCCGCGGTCCAGTCCCGTGAATGTTACTCCCGTCCGGACTGCCGTGATGAGGTACCGGCGCAACCGCGATACGACAGCGGTTGTACCGGCAATGGCCCCTAATAGCCCGCGTCAGTCGACGCGGATCGCCTCCGGGTGGGTTCGAAATTCTCGACCTCGCGTGCGAAGCAGTTGGCAAGACTTAATGGCCGCATGCCGTTACACGTAGGTAATGGCTTTTGAGGACCTGCTCGAGGACCCGGTTATCCAAAAGTACTTGCACGAGCTGGTCGGTCCCAAGGGGATGCCCGTCGCGGCGGCACCGCCGGACGGGGAAGTGACCGACGAGGAGCTCGCGGAAGAACTCGATCTCGAGTTGAACGACGTGCGACGCGCGCTGTTTATCCTGTACGAAAACGACCTCGCCAGCTACCGACGGCTGCGCGACGAGGATTCGGGGTGGCTCACCTATCTCTGGACGTTCGAGTACGACAACATTCCCGAGAACTTAGAAGAGGAGATGTACCGACTCTACGACGCGCTCGAGCAGCGCCAGGAGTACGAGCGCAATCACGAGTTCTACCTCTGTGAGATCTGCTCGATCCGCTTCGAGTTCGGCGAAGCGATGGACTTCGGCTTCGAATGTCCGGAGTGTGGCTCGCCGCTCGAATCAATGGATAACGACCGACTCGTCAATTCGATGGACGACCGCCTCGACGCGCTCGAGGACGAACTGAACATCGACGCGGACGCCTAATGGTCGTACTCGCAACGAAACTCTACGTCGAAGGAGACGCCCGCGAACGCTCGCTGGACTCGCTGCGCTCGCTTGTCACCAACGAAATCGGCGAACTCGACGTCGAATTCGACATCGGCATACGCCACGACGATTTCCCCTCCGTGACCATCGAGGGCGAGGACGCCACCGTCGCGCGAAACGTTCTCCGGGAGGAGTTCGGCGAAATCGTCCCCGACCTCGAGGCGGGATCCACCTACACCGGCACGTTCGAAACCTGGGACGACGACGGGTTCATCCTCGACGCCGGACAGGGCGAGGGCGTCCGAATCCCGACCGACGAACTCGGACTCGGGCCGGGGTCGGCGACCCAGATCCGCGAACGGTACGGGTTGGTCCAGCACACCCCGCTACAGTTCGTCTACGGCGGCGACGACGACCCGTCGCGACTCGCCGAGGAAGAACAGGACCGCCTCTACGAGTGGAGCCGCGGCAACGGTCGGCTCAACGTCAACAGCGCGACGCGTGCGGAGGTCCGGGCGACGCTCAACCGCGCGGGCCACGCCCAAGACTACGTCACCGTCGAGCGACTCGGCCTGCTCGAGCAGAGCGTGATCTGCACCGAGAACACCGATCCACCGGGGCTGCTCGCAAGCGTCGGCGAGTATCTCCCGGCGGAACTCCGTTGTGTCGTTCCGTAACATGAATCGACGGCTCGTTCTCGCGGTGCTCGCGGTCGGATTGCTCGTCGGTTTAGCCGGTTGCTCGATGATCTTCGGCGGCATCTCCGACGAGGAACTCGACCGCGACGAAGAGTACGACGACCTTCGGGACAGTGACGCCGACGTCGCCATCGATATCGAAGGTGGTAGCCTGATCAGCGGCAGCGAGTTCCGCGCGGTCTACGATCTCGAGGACCGAGAGGAACTGTCGCTGTACCGGTCGAACCTCTTTCGCGACGAGGCCCTCGATATCCACAGCGTTCGGTACTGGTACCCCAACGGGACCGAACTGACCGGTTCCGAACTGTACGTCGATCAGGGCCGCTCGAGTACCGAGATCCGCGTGCCGGACGGCAACGGAACGCTCGCGTTCTCGGGTGAAGCCGGCAGCAAGACGTTCCGCCTGCCCGCCTACGTCGAGGGCTCCTACGAGGTGATGACACCCGACGGCCACCGGACGTCGAACTTCCTGTTCGGCGACGTCAATCCGAGCGGCTACGACCGGGAAATCGTCGACAATCAGGAGCGGCTGACCTGGGACCAGGTAGATAGCACCATCTCGCTGCGGTACTACCTCAACCGCGACATCACGCTGTTCGTGGGCCTGGTCGGAATCGTCGCCCTGGTCGGCGGCACCGGCATCGCCTACTACTACCGAAAGGTCAAGCGATTGCAGGAACAGCGCGAAGAGATGGGGTTAGACGTCGAACTCGACGACGACTCGGACGACGGCCCGCCGCCGGGAATGCGGTAGCCCCGCAGACCCCTCCGCTAGCCGTGAATCGCTCGCTCGTCGAGCCAGACGACCGTCTCCCCGTCGAGGTCGAACCGACCCTTGACATGTCGAGTGTGCGTACTCGTTCGAGTCGGCTCGACGCTGCTCGTACGGACCGTTCGCGTCACGTCGACGTCGTCGACGAGCCAGCCGTAGTAGTCCCCGTCGCCGTCGGTAAGGGAGAACACGAGTAGTTTCGGCGCGTCGATTCGGGAGGCCGTCCGAGCCGTCGAGTTGAACGCCCGCGGAAGGTCGACGACCCGAATACGGTTCCCGGACACCGAAACGACCCCTGCGTTCCAGGGGTCGTCCGCAGTCGCGATCGCGTCCTCGTCCGTGACGCCGAGAACGGACGCGACGGATTCCGTCCTGACGCAGTAGCGATCGCCGTCGAGATCGAACGTCAGAACGGTAACGCGGTCGTCAGTTGTGGAGCCGTCGTCGTTTCCAGCCGATGCCATGCTGTGCAATACTTTCACAGTAATCTCATAAACGTTTCGTGACGTGACGTTGCAACGATCCGACAAGCGGCGTTGGCGAACGGATCGATCCGAGCGCCTTCGGCGAGCAGACACGGGGAGTCAACGTTTTAGTGTTGGAATGTGATACCCGAACAGGAACATGGCCCCGGACCTTTCCGAAAAACTTCTCGGAATCGACATCGGCGAAGCCGACGACCGAACGCGTCGGGACGCCGACGACGCGGATGAAGAGCACGAAGAACTCGAGCGATTCGTCTACTTCGGGGTCGGCGAGCACAGGCTGGCAGTGCCGGTCGACGCGGTCCGGACGCTCGCGGAACGTCCCGACGAGTTGACGCGAGTTCCGCGAGCGCCGGCGGCTATCGAGGGGATGGTCGACCTGCGCGGCGAGGTCACCGCCGTGATCGAGCCGTCCGTCCACTTTCCGGTGACCGAACCCGGGCGACGAGACGGACGAGAGCAGTTGCTCGTCCTCGACCGACCTGCGGACCGCCAGTCGGCGGCGCTCCGCGTCGACGACGTGATCGGCGTCGAGTCGGTCCCCGAAAGCGATATTCTGGATGAAGCGGCGCTCGACGAGCAGCCGCTCAGCGCCGAACCGCTCGAGCACCCGCTCGTGGCCGGGATCATCAAGCAGGAGCGGGACCCCGAACCAGAACTCGAGTCCGAGTTCGGTGACGTCGGAGCCACGAACGAGGCACGGATCGAGACTGCCTCCGGTGGAGACGCCAGTAGCGGCGGGGGCATGACACTGTCGTCACCGCGGGGACCGTCACAGGCCGACTCCGGCAGCGCCGACGGAGAGACGTTCGAACTGGGTGCAGATGACGCGGAGGCCGCCGATGACGGGGAGTCGACAGCGGCGGAATCGGAGGAGACGGCGTCGACTCGAGAGGTCGTTATCGAGGCGACGCCGCTGATCGACGTGGAAAGGTTCCTGTTGGCGTCCGGACAGCGGGAATAACGCTTGCCAACCGAGGGAGCGATGTTGCGCTCTCAGACGGTTCTCCGACCCGTATTCGACATTTATCATGAGTGATAATCGAGAGACAGCATTTATGGTAGTTGTATTTCTATCAGCGGTTGGTGTACTACTGAATGTCGACAGGGGTGCTCATCGTGGACGACTCTCATTTTATGCGGAATTTACTGCGTCAAATCCTGGAACAGGATTACCGCATTCTTGGAGAGGCGACCAACGGCGCCGAAGCAGTCAAATTGTACAAAGAACACGACCCCGACATCGTGATGATGGATATCGTGATGCCGAAGTGTAACGGCATCAAAGCGACCGCGGCGATCAAAAAGATCGACCCGGCCGCACAGGTTATCATGTGCACGAGTGTCGGGCAACGTGAGAAAATGAAACTCGCCGTGAAGGCTGGGGCGGACGGCTACGTAACGAAGCCGTTCGAGGAACCCAGCGTCAGAAAGGCCCTCTCAGACGTCGTCGCGGCATGACGCGAGTACTCGTTGTCGATGACTCGCAGTTTATGCGGACAGTCATCGGCAACGCGCTCACAGCGGCTGATTACGATGTCGAGACGGCGACGAACGGCTCGGAAGCGATCGAAGCTGCCACAGCGTACGATCCAGATATCGTCACGATGGACGTCGAGATGCCCGAACTGGACGGCATCGACGCCGTCGAGCGAATTATGGCGACGAATCCGACGCTTATTCTCATGCTCAGTGTTCACACTGATCGTGGAACGGAGGCGACGCTCGACGCCCTCGAGCGCGGTGCCATCGACTTTCTCAACAAACCCGACGGCTCGGATTCGCGAAACGTCGCCGATCTCTGTGACGATGTCGTCGAGAAAGTCGACGAACTCGCGAACGCAAACGTGTCGTCGATCGCGCTCGCTCGCGCCGCCGCGTCCGCCTACGCGACTCGACCTGACCGATCGGACGGGAACGTAACCGCGGGTCGTGCGGCGGTCGGATCGGGAACGGGAGACGGTAACGGTACTCGCGTTAGAACTGGCACCGGAACCGGTTCCGGGCCGAAAGTCCGATCCGAATTCGAATCCGCCACCGAAACCGGCGTCGAGGGGACGCCGAACAGCCCGGGTCCGGAACGCCCGGCACCCACCCCCTCCTCCACCCTCAAGCGGCGGAGCGGCGGTGGACGTGCGAACGGAACCGACGAGCGGGACGATCGAGCCGCGATCGAACTCGAGGGCGAGTATGCAGCCGACCCGACGATCGTCCTCGGCGCGTCGACCGGCGGGCCAAAAATCGTCGAACAGGTGTTCGACCGACTCCCGCTCGAGTTCGACGCGAAAGGGCTCGTCGTTCAGCACATGCCGAGCAGCTTTACCGGGCGGTTTGCAGAACGCCTCGACCGGCGGAGCCGATACGACGTCAGCGAAGCGGCTGACGGCGATACCGTCCGTTCGGGCGAGATATTGGTCGCCCCCGGCGGCGCTCACCTCGAGGTGACGGGTAACGTCGGCGGCCACCTCACGGTCGGCCTCGACGACGGCGATCGAATCCACGGCGTTCGGCCAGCGATCGACGTGACGATGCGGACGGCCGCCGAACGGGTTTCCGACCCGCTCTGTGGCGTCGTCCTGACCGGTATGGGTCGCGACGGTGCGGCGGGGATCGAGGCGATCAAAACGGCCGGGGGCCACACGGTCGCACAGGACGAAGCCACGAGCCCGGTCTTTGGTATCCCCTGTCAAGCGATTCAAACGGGTTGTGTCGACGATATCACGCCCGCGGGCGAGCTCGCGGACACGATCGTCGACGCGTTCAACACGGACGGTGAGAACGATGACTGACTATGTGACCGACTTCGTTCAGGAGAACGAAGAACGAATTACGGAGCTGAACAACGCGTTGCTCACCCTCGAGCGTGATCCTGCGGACAACGAAGCGATGGAGAGTATCTTCCGCGTCGCACACACGCTCAAGAGCAACTGTGGCGCGATGGGGTTCGAGTCAGCGAGCGATCTCGCACACGCGATCGAGGACGTCCTCGACGGCGTCCGAACCGACACGCTCGACGTGACCCCCGAACTGATGGACGTCATCTTCGACGCCGTCGACGAACTCGAGGTGATGTTCGACGAGGTTGCAGCCACCGGCGAAATCGAAACCGATCCGTCGGCGAAGATCGACGCGCTTCGTGCTCAACTCGAAAGCGAAGTCTGGGCGTTGCCGCTCGAAACGCCGTCGACCGACGAGATCGACGACGTTATCCGGCGGTTCGATCCGCCGGACGACAACCACGAGGCCTATTTCGCCCGAATCGCGATCGCGGAGCCCGAGGACGACGGCGTTACCAACGGAGCGCTCGTCGTAAACGCCCTGGTGGACGCGTTCGATCTGATCGGTACCGAGCCGCCCCGAAGCGACATCGAAGCCGGCGAGTACGGCGGCCGGATCGACGCCGTCTTCGGGACCGCAGTCGGAAAAGCCGCGATCACGTCCGGCCTCGAGCCGGTCGAGGAAGTGACCGACTTCGAACTTCTCAACGTCTCCGAGCGGTTCGAAGCGGTCGCCGCAGAAACGGACACGACCGGGACGGACGCAGTCGACGAACTGCTCGCGGACGCCGGTGACGACCTCTCGCCGGACGAGGCGAGCGATCTCGAGGTCGACGAACTCCTCGACGAGTTCGACGAGTTCGACAACTTAGACGAGATGGTCGAAGAGGTCGACGACGACGACCTCGACGCGTTCGACGAAATGGGCGACGCCGGGTCGTTCGACGACCTGTTCGAAGACGAAGAGCTGGATCCGGACGCGGTGACGGCCGAACCGGCGGCGGCCGACGGCGAGACGGGCGAGACGCCGACGGATGCGGACACTGGGTCGGCGACTACCGGGTCCGAACACGAAACTGAAACCGGAACCGGAACCGAAACCGAAGCCGGAGCGTCTGCAGACGACAACGTCGACGTCGACGACGCCGACGCCGTCTTCAACGAGCTCAAAAACGAAGTCGAGATGGTCGGCTTCGACGAACTCCAGGACGAACTCGAGGACCTCGAGTTCGACGAATTCGACAGCGACGACGAGGTCGACATGGACGAACTCATCGGTGACGACGTCGATGTTGACGACGACTCGTTCCTCGAGGACCCGGAACCATCCGACGCCGACGTCGATGACATTCTGGTCGATTCGGACGAGTCGCTGTTCGATGGCGCAGAGCCGTCCGACGAGGACGTCGACGATATTCTCGTCACGGCGGACGACGTCGACGAACCGACAGCTGATACGTCGGCAACGGCGTCGGACGCTTCGAACGGGACTGAACCGGAGCCAGCGGCCGTCTCCGACTCCGAGACGGACGCAACCGCCGAAGTCGATACGGACGCGACCGGCGAGCAGTCGACGGGCGAGTACGACTCCACCGCCGAAACGCAATCGGCGACGGACGACGGCTCGTTTGTCGACGAACTCTCCGCGGCAGCGGCAGATGTCGACGCCCTCGCGGACAAGGTCGAAGACGAGGTTCGCGCGGACGACACGCTCGAGACGGCAGATCCAACCGACGCTACGGGAGTCGAATCGGGCGAGTCCGACGGTTCGCCGTCGCCAGCCGACGACAGCGATCCGGTTGCAGTTGACGCCAGTGGCGATGCGGCTGGAGCTGACGGGGTAGAGGATGACGATCCTGTAGCTGAAGTCGAAGGCGGCGAAGACGACGCAATTGGCGTTAAAGATGAGCCACTGGAGAGCGGTGACGAAGTCGAAGACGGGACAATAGAAAAGGAGGGTAGCGACGATGGACTCGAGGCCGACGACACCGCTGCAGAAACCGATTCGGACGACCAACCCGAGTCGATCGATGACCCCGTTACAGCCGACGCGGACGACGCCGATGATAGCACTGGGAGCGTCGACTCGAGCGAGTCGAGCGACGAACGCGCCTTCGACGACGGCTTCGAGACGGCCTTCGAGGAGCCGGACGACACTGCGGATGAAGGCGCACCCGCATCCGTCGACGGAGACGGCGTCGCGTTCGACGACGCGGATAACTCGTCGTTCGGAGAGCCGGACGACTCGGTGTTCGACAACTCGGACGACACGATGTTCGAGGAGCCGGACGACGCATTCGCTGACAGTGCCGACGGCTCCGACGGCTCGGGAACGTTCGGCGACGACGAGTTCGACGAGGTCTTCGGCGGCGATTTCGACGACTCGTTTGCAGACGATTTCGGTGATGACTTCGGTAGCGACGATTTCGGCAGCGACGGGAGTTTCGACGCTAGCTCGTCGAGTTCCTCGAGTGCGGACACGACCACTGAATCGTTCGGCGACGAGCCGAGCGACACGGACGGCGACACCGACTCCGCCGAGGACGTTATCCGGCGGATCGACGAACCGACGTTCGAAATTCCGGATATCACGGTCCCGGAAACGACCGAGCAGCCGGACACCGATCAACAGACCGGCGAAATTCAGTCCGTCAGAGTCGACGTCGATCAGATCGACTCCCTGCTGACGCTCGTCGAGGGGCTCGTCACGAGCCGCGTTCGGCTCCGCCACGCCGTGACCGAAGGCGAAGAGCCGACCGCACTCGAGAACGAAATCGATGACCTCGAAGATCTAACGACGGAGCTACAGGAGACGGTGATGGACGTCCGCCTCGTCCCGCTACAGACGGTAACGAACCGGCTTCCTCGCGTTGTCCGCGACATCGCTCGCGAGCAGGAGAAGACCGTCTCCTTCGAGATGACCGGCGAGGACGTCGAACTCGACCGGAGTATTCTGGACCGGATCGGCGACCCGCTGATCCACCTGGTTCGAAACGCCGTCGATCACGGCATCGAACCACCCGAGGAGCGCGAACGGGCGGAGAAACCCCCCGAGGGAACCGTCGAAGTTCACGCGACTCGATCGCGTGATCGCGTGACGATCACCGTCGAAGACGATGGCGCCGGACTCGATCCCGATCGACTCCGAGACGAAGCCGTCGAGGCCGACATTCTCGTGGAATCCGAAGCCGCCGAACTGTCGGATGACGAGGTTTACGACCTCATCTTCCACTCCGGACTTTCGACGGCCGACGAGGTGACCGACGTCAGCGGTCGCGGCGTCGGCATGGACGTCGTCAAACGAACGATCGAGGATCTCGAGGGGACGGTGTCGATCGACAGCGAAGTCGGCGAGGGGACGAGCGTGACGATGACGCTCCCCGTGTCGGTTGCGATCGACGATATCCTCTTCGTCGAAAGCGGCGGCGAGGAGTTCGGCATTCCGACGAAGGCCGTCGAAGATATCGGGCCTGCAGACAGGGTGACGACGACGGACGGTCGTCCCGTCCTCCCCGGCAGCGACGGCGACTACTCGGTCATCCCGCTCGACGACGCACTGGAGACGCCACGAGCCGGCGAGAACGGCAACGGCATGGTCGTCCGGATCCGAAACGAGGTCCGGCCGATCGCGCTCCGCTGTGACTACGTCCACGGCCAGCAGGAAGTCGTCGTCAAACCCTTCGAGGGCTTTATGAGCGACATTCCGGGACTCAGCGGTGCGACAGTACGGGGACGCGGCGAGGTAGTCAACATCCTTGACGTAACGACACTATGACAATGAACGAATACCCACACCCACGGAGGAACCCATGACGCTAATGGTCGACATTCGAAAGCTGAGCTTTATCAACGAAATGGCGAAGGTCGGGACGAACGGCGTCGCCGACAACATGAGCAAACTAACCGGCGAGAACGCACAGATGGAGGTGACGAAGACGAACTTCGTCGACGTCGACGATATCGAGTCCCAGCTCGACAGCGGCAAGCGCGTCGGCGTTCGCGTTCGGCTCCTCGATCCGCCACACGGTCACATTCTCATCCTCTTCCCCGAAGCGAGCGCGAAGAAGATTACGGCGATCATGCTTCGCGACGTCGTCGACGACATGTCCGACGTCTCGGGCAAGATGGCCCGAAGCGCCGTCGAAGAGATGGGGAACATGATGGCCAGTGGCTTCATCGACGGCTGGGCCGACGTGCTCGGACGCGCAATCGACATCGCGGCCCCACAGCTCGTCTACGCGCCGACGGGTGACATCGTCACCCGGACGGCCGGACTCGGCGGCGACGACCTCGCGCTGTTCTTCGACTCGGACCTGACCGTCCCGAGTTACCAGATCGAGGCCGAGATTTACGCGTTCCCCGATCTCGAGGAGTTCGTCGAAATGGTCAACGATATCGAAGTCCAGACTGCATGAAACTCGACGTCAACGCACTCGGGACGTTCTATCAGATGGCCCGAGAAGGGGCCGGACTCGCCGCCGGTCGATTAACGCATATGACCGGCGTCGAGACGCAAGTCGGCGTCACGAAGCTCAACTTCATGCGCGGCCGTGAAATTCGTCGCGACTTCGAGGATTCGACGGAGAAGGTCGGCATTCGCGTCAATCTGACCGGCGCCATCGAAGGCTATTCGATGATCGTTTTCGACCGCGAGAACGCGCTCCGGATCGTCGAAACGTTGCTCGCGGAGTCCGAGTCCGGTGCCGGTGCCGATATCGACACGTTCGACGAGATGACACAGAGCGCCGCGACCGAGGTCGGCCACATTATGAACAGCGGGTTTATCGACGGCTGGGCCGACGTACTGGAGGCCGCGATCGACGTCTCGACACCGGAGTTCGTCGAGGGCCAATCGGCCGAACTCTTCTTCGGCGACATCGACGAGGCACCCGACGAGGACGACCTCGCCTTGCTCTTTCAGAGTCAAATCGAGACCGTCGGCACCGAGGTCGGATTCAGCCACTATCTCTTCCCGAAACGGGAGTCCATGTCGAGACTGCTTGGTCACCTGCGGACCAGCGGCGGCATCGAGTACGACAAGCTCGACGGCTTCGATCGGATGGCCGAACGCGGCGCCGAGGAAGTCGCCAAAACGGCGACGACGCTGACGGGTATCGATACCAGCGTCGAGATTCGGCGGTTGAACTTCGTCTCACTCGAGGCGATTCCGGAACAGCTCGCGGACGAGACGCTCGTCGGCGTCGCCTTCGAGTTCGACGGGATGCCGAGTGGCTACCTCCTCTTCCTGTTCGACGAGGAGTCGGCCCACGAGATCGTCGACGCGATGGTCCCCATGGAGATCGACGAGGACGAGGACGGCTTCGGCGAGATGGGAACGAGCGCGATCAAGGAACTCGGGAACATCATGGCGAGTGGCTTCCTCGACGGCTGGGCGAACGTCCTCGACACGACGATCGATCACTCGACGCCGGAGTTCATCCACGACATGGGTGCCGCAGCCGTCGACCCCGTCATCATCCAACTCGGGGAAAATCAGGACTTTGCGTTCGTCTTCGATACCCTCGTCATGGCCGACGGGCGGGAGTTCGACTGCGAGGTGTACGCGATTCCGGACGAAGACGATCTCGAGCGTGCGCTGAACAACCTCGACGTCGATCGGATCGAGGACACCCCGACGACAGCCGAATTTCAGGAAGTCGATACTACATGAAAACCTACGGAACTGAACCGGGCGCGCCGACGCCGGTCCAGGTCGGCATCTCCGAACTGGCCGTCAGCGAAGGCGACGACACACTCAAGTCCTACGGGCTGGGCTCTTGTCTCGCGATTGCACTGTACGATCCCGACAGCGATATCGGCGGTCTCGCACACATCATGCTGCCGGACGGCGACGCCGCCGAAAACAGCGACCGGAAACCCGGCAAGTACGCCGACACCGCCATCCGAGCGCTGCTTCGACGGATGGTCGAACAGGGTGCCAACTACACCACCGTCGAAGCCAAAATCGCCGGCGGCAGCGACATGTTCAAGTTCGAGAGCTTCGGTGACGGCGTCGGCCAGCGGAATATCGCCGCAGCGAAAGCGGAACTCGAGAAACTCGGCGTTCCACTCGAAGCCGAAGACGTCGGCGGCGAGTACGGCCGAACCGTCGAGTTCACGCCCGGATCGGGAACGCTCGTCGTCAAAACGGCCGACGAAAGCGCCGAAAACGGAGTCACGGAGCTATGACCGACGACAGCTTCGACGACCTCCTCGCGTTCGTCGAGGCGGAACTGGCGTTCGCGACGAGTCACTACAACGACAGCTACCTCGATCGCCGCGTCTCCTCGCGGATGCGCCGGACTCAGAACGAGACGTACGCTGACTACTTCGAGTTGCTCCGAGAGGACGCGGACGAACAACAGGCGCTCCTCGAGGCGCTGAGCATCAACGTGACCGGCTTCTTCCGCAATCCGGACGTCTGGGAGGGAATCCGGGAGGTCCTGCAGCGTCTCACCGCAGCCGACGAGACCGTCCGCGTCTGGAGCGCCGCGTGTGCGGACGGCCGCGAGCCGTACTCGGTGTCGATGCTCGCCCACGACGACCCCGATATCGACGCCTCCGCCCTCGAAATTCTCGGCACCGATATCAGCGAACCGGCACTCGAGACGGCCCGTCGAGGAGTTTACGAGGAATCACGAACCGTCGATTTCGACGATCAACTCGAATTTCTCGACGACTACAGCACGTACGTCGACCGAGACGATCGAATCTACCGGATCGCAGACGACGTGAAAACCCCGGTCAGCTTCGAACGGCACGATCTGATTAACGACGACCCCAAGTCCGGGTTCGATCTCGTCATCTGCCGAAACCTGTTCATCTACATCGACAACGAGTACAAACGGTCGATGCTCCAGACGATCGCACAGTCGCTCCACCGGGACGGCTATCTCGTCATCGGGAAAGCCGAGACGATCCCACCGAACCTCAAATCGGCGTTCGCCGTCCACGACGCTCGACTCCGCATCTATCATCGGGAGCAACTGGAAGCGAACGGGATCGCACAGAACTGATCGGCGTCGACGTCGACGTCGACATCGAACGCGGAACGTAATCCGTGCTGGTCGGTCTCCCGCCTGCTGCAACGCACACGGGAGCTTACATACCACTGCTTCGAATACTGTCCTACGATGAGTGCACTCGACCTCCACGCCTTCGTCCGCCGCTCTCGGGCGCTCGTCGACTCCGCGCCCCCGACCTCGAGTCGGGAGACACGCGCCTGGCTCGTCGATCCCTTCCTCGAGACGCTCGGTTGGGACGTCCACGCCGACTCGTGTGTGACCCAGACGACAGTCGACGACACGCAACTCGAGTACGTCTGTTCGGTCGATGGCGTCCCCGCCCTGTTCGTCGCCGTCGAGCCCTTCAGTGAGTCACTGGACAAATCCCGCGCCGTTGAGCTTCTCGAGACGATGGCGTGGACGGGGATCGACCGCGCGATCTATACCAACGGCCGCGACTACCTCCTCCTCGCCGGGACGACCGACGCCGAACGCCTCGCCTGCCAGCTGTCATCGCTCTCGGAACACGAATCGACCATCGCCCACTACTCGCGCGAAACGGTTGGCCGTCGTCTCGAGCGCCACTCTCGCGAGTTCGTCGCCCGTCAACTCGCCACCGAACGATCGACACTCGTCGACGCAATCGTCGCGGAGCTTACGAGCGTGACCGAGCAGGGATCGACCTACGAAACGGAGTTCGAGTCCGCCGCTGACCGATTTATCGAGCGACTCGTCGCGACGTTCGCCGACGACGGTCGTGGGCAACCGGCCGCCGAACTCGAGACGACGTCCAGTTCGGACGTTGCCGTCGAGTTTTCCGAACCCACGAGCGTGGCCTCGGATTCGGACTCGGAGGCCACCGGCACTCGATCGGTCAGCTACCAGTCGGACTCGGCGGCCGAGAACCGTACACAGCGGGACGTGCAGACACCGGACCCCGACGAAGACACTACCGCGACCTCGACCGAGACGGACTCGAGTGCAACCGATGAAAGCGGTGAAAGTGGTGATACCGATGTAATCGACGAAAACGAACCCGACAGCGAGGATGACGTCAGCGCGGGATCCGTCCCGGCTGATGCCGATGTCGATATCGGTACCGATGCCGGTACCGACCAACCCAACGATCACGACGCAGACGGCGACGAATACGTCGTCAGATTCTTCAACGATCGCGGCTCGATCGGCGCGATCGGTCACTCGAGTTCGGCTCGAGCGCTCGTCGGAACCGCGGAGTACCTCTTCGATCGCGGGCTTTCGGGTGTGACCGTCCCCTGGAGCCCCGACGACGTCGATGACGATGACGATGGCGTTCGAGCCGTCCTGAACGACTCGCCGACACACGCCGACGGCAGCCCGATGGCCGACCCACAGCAGCTCTCGAACGGGTTGTATCTCGAGACCGGCGGCGAGACGGAGGTGCTGGCAGCGCGTGTCGAAGCGTTGGTGTCCCGGGCCGGACTACGAGCGATGTTGACCGGCGACTGGGACGCAGAATAGGCGTTTCGTGGGCAGTGAGCGTCGTTAGTAGTCGATGTCGACTTCGACGAAGGTGACGACGAGTTGGCCGCCGCCAAGTTCACACGTTTCCTCAAGGGTTTCACTGCCGCCCCAGTTCTCGAGCGTCGATTTCCAAGCAGCGTCGTACTCCGTCTCGGACTCGTCGATCTCGATCGTAACGTCCTCGACGTCGTTGTAGACCTTGGTCGTACGGTTTTCGACAGACATCGTGACGCCGAGTCCCTCACTGCTCTGTAGCGACCGACTCTCCGAGGAGACGGCAACGAGCGAAATCGTCGCAGCGTTATCGCCACAGTTCAGTTGTGGCTGTTTGGAAACGGTACTCCACTCACCGGAGTCATCGCTTCGAACGAGTCCACCACCTTCGTAGGCGATCGTACTGCCGTCCGAGGTGTAGGAGAACTCGCCTAGATCCACCGTGGCGTCGTCACTATAATGAGCAAATCGGTCGTTATCGCCAATTTCAATTACATCACCGTCTATATCTTCAATTATTATGTCTAGCTTTGTTCCGCTATCACCAGTCGTCACCGTCCCCTCCCGCAGCGCGAGTTCACCGTAGCGCTGGTTGACGCCGTCGTATCGAATGACGTCGTTGAAGTTATCCGCGAGAGCGTCCATCGCCCGTTCGGCGTTAACCTGTTGTTCGACCTCCTGATAGTCGGACATGGCCTGAAATCCGGTCATATACAGTAGCCCGATTGAGCCGAAGATCGTCGCGAAGACGAGAATAAACGCGAGTACTTCGGTAACGCCCCGGTCGTCAGTCCACGACTCCGTCGCCGGTTCGGTTCGTCGGTTGATCATCGGTTTGCCTCCGTGAGCTGGATCTCCCCGTCCTCGCTGTCGTAGCTGATCTCGACCGAGCCACCCGTCACCGAATTTTCGTCATCGGCAACGTCTGCATCGAGTGTGACCGGCACGTAAACCGTCACATCCACATCGTGGGCCGATAACCTCACGCAGTCGGTCTGTCCATCGAGCAACGGCCCTTGATCGCAGTCGTCTTCCTCCAGTAACTCGACGGTGTACCCCGAGTTCGCAACCGATCGAGGATGATCTGCGGTCAGCGTCACCGTATCGTCTTCCGCCGCTGCGATCCGGTCGACGTTATCGATGTCGCCGGCCAGCCGTTCGCCGACGGTCTCGAGCGACGTCTGTGCGGACCGTTCCGTCTGGGAGTCAAGCATTGTGCTCCCGCTCACCAACAGCATGGCGATGAGAATCGTGGTGATCCCGATCGTCAGGACGTGCGTGAGCGCGATCGACACCCCGCGGTCCGTGGTGTGGTCTGATCGGATCATGATGGGCAATCTCCCTCTTTGATCGTCCGGGTTTGTGTGTAACTGAGATCGTTAGAATCGTAGGTTATCGTGACGTTGCGCCCATCCCCATCATTGTTTTCCTCGATATTGCCGATATTCACTGCCGCTGGCCTCGAATGGGCTGTTGCGTTCTGATAGACTTTGTTGAAATCACGTATTTCGTCGTTCAACTCGCTCTCATCTACTTCGTCGCTGGCAATCAGGCAACCAATTCCCTGTTCGATCTCGAGTTCAGTCGTCTCAGCAGTGCTCGCACTCTGGCCCGTATCGGCCGACGACAGGGTCTCGGTGTAGAGGACGCCGTTGAAGACGACGACAACACCGAGAATGATGAACGCGAGTGTAATGGCACCGATGAGGATGATCTGTCCTCTGTCGGGTCGATCTTTTTCGTTCGAACGATCCTGCTGCCGTCGGTCTCGGATACTATCAGTTACCATACTGCGATGCGCACCTCCACGACGTTGTAGACTGCACTGGAGCTATCAGTAGCTCGAGGAACCGGGTAGCTATCAGCGCCATCGACAGTCTCGGAACTCGCCGGTGCCTTAAGATCATCAGTCTCGAACAACGTAACCGTATAACTCGCCACCACTGCCTCAGACTCGCCTTGGTAGACGAGATACGTACTGTTCTCGCTATCGAACTCGCCGCTCTCATTCTGATAGACGAGTTCGACGTTGTAACTCAGTCCCCGTTCGGTGAACCGATCCGAGAGGATCTCCCCGAGTGCAAACTCGTTGTAGAGTTCCGTGTTGTTCGTCGCGTTGTAGCTTCCAGGGGCCGTTGATGACTCGGTCGCATTGTAGAACTCGTCTTCGTCTTCATCCCAGTACCGAATCATCTCTGAAAGGTCGCCTTCATCGTCCATTGCGGCAACCACCAGCGCATCCTGTGCCTCCTGCTGTATCTGCGACTGGACCGTTCGATCGGCAAGTCCACCGGTCGTCGGCGTGATGACGACCGACTGCATGGCAAACAGCAACGCCATCAAGACGATCATCGCGCTGATGAACCCCTCGAGCGTGTACGCTTGCCCCCGGTCAGTATCGCGTGAGGAGTTATCTCGGAACATGGTTACCAGACCCTCACGACGAGCCGGTAGGCTGGTTGATCATTTTTCGGGAACTCCTCGTGATCGACAGCGACGATCCGCGCGGAGCTGGCCGCCGATTGGCCGTCGTATCGGTCGCCAGCGCTCCATTCCGCTTCGTCAGTCACGGACGTCCCGTTGAGATGCTCGATAGTGACATTGATTCGATCGTACCTGATATCGGGACTGTCGCTTGCCCGGAGTCCGAGCGACTCAGTCAGGTTGTCGTCATCACTGGCGAAATCTTTCCGGAATCGCTCCCCGTCGATTTCGTTCGGACTCGGACTATCCTCCGCCGACAAATTATGCACCAGCCGATCCGCAATCCGATCTGCTTGCGCCGTCTCTCCGCCACTAACCGTCGAGTCGAACGGCGTCAGAATCGTCGGCAGGAACGAGAAGACGAAGGCGACCGCCAGGATGAACACCCCGATCCCGACGGCGAAGTCCTGCGTGGTCTGACCGCGATCACGCAGGGATACCGAGACCGTGTGCGGGCGGTGCTCCCGCCGCCGGCCACGACTGTGCTTGGTTCGTTCTCGAGTCATCTTATGCCACCAGTATCCAGCCGACGAGGGCGACCGTCGACAGTATCACGGAGAACTTCAGGCCGCTGAGCACGTCCGCGTCGCGGATATACCCGCAGATGATCCCGGAGATGATCGCCTGCATCGTCACGGCGTGGAAGAACAACACCGAGAGCATATCGACGTTGATGTTGTCGCTCAGATCGGCATCCGCGAGTTGACCACCACCGCCACCGCCCGCCTCGGTATCGGCGCTTCCGGCCTCGAGACCGGCCATCGTGTCGATGAACTGGGTTTTGAGGATCGCGATAACGGCGAGTACCGTCATGAACGTCATGATGATGATCACGACCTGCATCCGGGTTCGGGACTTTCGCTCCCGCTCGATATCGTCGTGATTCTCGCTCGCCCGGGCGGCCGTCCGAAGCACGTCCGAAATCTGGTTCGACGCCTCTTGGGCTTCCGTAATCAGCCGCGTCGTCCTGGCGAGGCGAGGGATGTGATACTTGTTGTTAAACTCGATCAGCGCCTGTTTCAGGCTCGTTCCGTAGTTGACCTTCGTGTGCATCATCTCGAACTCGCGAGCTAATTTCCCGCTCGTGGTGTCGGAAACCGATTTGAGCGACTCGAGGAGGGTCAACCCCGTATCGTTCGAACTCGAGAGCTTCCGAAGATCTTCGGAGAGCTGACTGACGACGGCGTTTCGATGGCGAACGTTCCATTCGCGAAAGATCGCGAGCGGAATCGCGATGAGATACAGCGGGACGTAGATGTAGATGAACGTCCCCCAGATAGCGTTATCGAGCATCTGGCTCCACGAGAGCGGTGCCGCGCCGTTCATCATCGCCGTGGCAATGACGACGAGCGATGCCGGCACCGTCAACGCGAGCGTGTACAGCGGGTTATCGCGGAAGAAGATGTGTGGCTTCCGCAACACTTCCATCGTCTCGTAGGTCCCTTCGCGGTTTTTGATGCGGTCGAAGACGCCGTGTTCGCCCGTGAACTGCTCGACGAGGCCGAGGTTGAGCAGTCCCTGATCCTGTGCGGTTTCGACGCGTCGATCGTTGTCGCCCATCGAGAGGTAGCCGTCACCGGGTTCGTCGTGTTTGACCGTCGAAACCAGCACGAGGAACCCGATCCCCGTGAGCGGAATCAGGCCGTAGACGGTCAGGTAGAGCATATCGTTCGTCACCTCCGCCTGCGGGATCATCTGCATGACGACCATAATGATGATCAGGAGCAGCGGGAACAGCGACAGCGTCATGTACATCTCCCCGAATAGCTCGAGGGTCTCGAGGGTCAGTTCCTGTTCCTGTTTGGCGGTTCGCATGTGCTTTTCTTTCTTGTCCTCAAGGAAGCTCTCCATGTCGCCGCCGCTGTTGATGATCGAGAGCATGTCGGTCAGGAACTGCGAGAGTTCGTCGCTCGGCGTCTCGAGTGCCTGCTTGCGGATCGCGGTCCGGTAGTCGACGTCGAAGTACTCCGTCTCCTTAACGATGCTCTGGAACTCCATCGCGACCTCGCCGTAGGTGTCGTCGGCCTGGGCCATCGCCTCGATGATCTCGAGTTGGTTCAGGCCCCCGACCGACAGCGCGTACATGAACGAGACGGAGTCGGTAAGGAGCATATTGATCTCGCGCTTGCGGGTGGAGGCGCGCGAGTACGGGATCGCGACGAGGGAACCGAAGCCGAGTGCGAATCCGATCGTCCCGAATACGAGTCCGGTGGCGGTCACTAGCGCCGGTACGCGGAGCGTCTCGAGGACGTAGATAACCGTCTCGTTGCTAAGTGGGATCCCGAGCAGCGCTTCGACCTCTATGAGGCCGGTAGCAAAGAGGCCGTATCCGAGAAGGAGACCGATCAGCCACAGCGCGAGCCCGCTGATGAAGCCGATACCGAGCGCTCTGGAGAGGTAGAGCTCGACCGTGTCGGTCATTCGGGCCTGGGCGAGTTTCGTCTCGACGTCGCTGACGAACTCGCTGTCGTCGCTGAACAGCCGAGTGTAGAGCGGATAGAACGCATTTCCCAGAACGTCAGAGCTACCCGAAACTCCACCGGAATCACCACTGTTGTCGGTTTTGAGGCTCATTCGTCGGGTTCCTCATCACTGTCGTCGAACAGCGTGTTTCCGTCGGTACCGTCGCCGTCAGCGTCGCGTTCGGTTTTCGCGTCGTCTTCGCTCCCGTCCTGGACGTCGTCGTTCCGTTGCTTGAATATCGAATCGTCAGCGTCGGATCGAGTATCGTCCTCGAACAGCGAGCCGTCGTCAGTCATCGCATCGTCACCGTCGTCGCTGAAGATCGAATCACCTGTCCCGGACTGAGTGCTGTCATCAAACAGCGAGCCGACGTTGCCGGTTTCATCGTCATTGGTATCCTCATCAGCATCAGCATCAACGTCAGCGTCAGCGTCAGCGTCGTCGCTGAAGATCGACTCGGTGTCCGAACCGAAGATCGACGCGACGTCATCATCGATCGTATCGTCGGGGTTTGACTCGGTTGCTGTCTCCGGTTCAGCGGCGCTGCGATCCGTGGCTGGTTCGGCCCGGTTATCATCGGTGGCCGGCTCGTCGTTATCGTCGGGCGACAATTCGTCCGGGGAAGCCACCGATCGACCGTCGCCATCACCAGACGGCTGTTCGTCGACGCTGCCATCGGTGCCGGACGTTAGTTGGTCGTTCGGTGTCTCATCCGCGTCAGATGGCGGTGAGTCGACCGATGGCTCGCCGGCGTCCGGTGCTCGCTCGCTGTTCTCCGGTGGTGGCCCACCATCGTCATCGGATTCGATAGGCGTGTCCTCGCCGGCACTATCATCCATCGGACTGGCGTTCGCCTCGCCATCGGCTTCGGCGACTTCATCAGGAACGTCGCTCTCTGCGGCCGCATCATCGCCGCCGACGCTCTCCGCGGACACGCCGGCAGGTTCGTCGTCCGTCGACTCACTTTCGGCGACCGGGGTTGGCTCCGTCTCCGGATCTGTCTCTGTCTCCGGCTCCGGATCCAACGCCGAACCCGTATCCGTCTCGGCCGTCGCTGGTTCAGTCTGTGCGTCCGACTCAACGGCGTCGTCCGGCGTCTCCGTCTCGCTCTCCGACGCCGGCGACGACATCGCCTCGGCACTCGAGCCCGCCGTTTCGTCGGCAGCGGCCCCCTCATCGGACGGGGACGACGGCTGTTCTCCGTCCGAAGCCGACGACTGCAATTCCGTCTCATCCGAGGAAGGCGGCGACCGCTCGTTCTCGCCGGTATCCTCGAGTTCGTCGCTGAAGTCGCCTGCGCCGTCGTCGGGTGATTCGGGGTCGAAGATCGGCTCGAGCTTTCCGTCCGGGAACATCGAGTCGATACCGGAACTTGTTCCGGCCGTGTCCGATCCGGATTCCGCGGAGGTCGGGGCTTCGTCCCAAGTGTTGTCGACTTGCTCGATCGTCTCGTCCATATCGTCGAACAGTCCGCCCAGGTCTCCGTCCTCGGCGTCATCGGACGGGAATACCGTGGTGTCGTTCGCGGTGTTTGCCGTCGATGCCGGCGGTATGGATTCGGTCTCCGTACTCGTCTCGGCTGCTGGGTCTTCGGAAGTCGTCTCGACTGCGTTTGTCCCGTCTCGATCGAACGCACTCACCGTATCGCCGCCATCCTGGCCGGACGCGGACGCGCCGCCAGTGGCCGCGTCGGCCGTCGTCTCGTCGGTCTCGGCTTCGGCTTCGCCGCTGATATCGAAGCCGGTGTCCTCGCTGAGCCACGCGGGTTCGTCGCTTTCGGCGGCGGAATTCGCAGCGAACCCGGTCGAATCGGTGCCGAGTTCCCACTCCTCTTCGTCGACCGAGTTGTCGACGTCGCCGGCAAAGTCGAACTTCTCGGCGGTTGCCTGATCCACGTCGATCGTCTCTTCCTCGTCTGACTCGCCGAGTGCGCTGGCGAGACCGCTGGGTACCTTCCCGCGGTACTCCTCGAACAGCGACTCCTCGGCCCGCTCGAGGATATCCATCGAGAGGTTGGAGGTTTCGCTGGTTGCGTCCGGACGGGGGACGAGTTCCTCTTTCTCCTGGTCAACGTCGATCAAGACGCTCTCCATCTCCCGGAGGTCTTCGAGACTGTCCTCGAGTTGCCCGTTCGCGATGAGCGTGAGGATCGTATCGGGGTCGTTGATAAACGCCTGGACGGTTGCCGCGACCTCCGCGTACGTGTTCAGCCCCTTTTTGATGAGGTACGCGAGGATGACCTCGCGTTTGAACAGTTCCTCCTCGAGTTTCTCCTTGTTCCAGCCGCGGTCGAACTGGATCTCTTCTAAGGTGTTCGAGTCCCCCATCTTGAGGTACTCGTCGGTTTCGGCCTGCCACTGGTAGACGTCCTGGACGTTGATCTCGTCGTGTTCGGCCTCGTAGTGGTTGATCTCCGTGAGCGATTTGTTCCGGCGGACCTTCCGCCCCTGGACCCGCGTCTGGGTCTGGATGGAGACGAGGTCGAGTGCGGTAAACATCGTCTTCGAGACGTTGATCGGATCCGTCGTGAACCGCTTGAGAACCTCGTCGACGGAGTCGGCGTGGAACGTCGTGTAGGTGGTGTGACCCGTCGACATAACCTGGAACAGGGTCCGGCCTTCCTCGCCGCGGATCTCACCCATCACGATGTAGTCGGGTCGCTGACGGAGCGCGGCCTCGAGCAGGTCGAACTCATCGACGTCACCCTGCTCGTCGTCGGAGAACGACGGGCGCGTGACGCTTGCGATCCAGTTTCGCTGAGGGAGTTCGACCTCGCGAGTGTCCTCGATCGAGACGATTTTCGCGTTGCTCGGAATGAACAGCGAGACCGCGTTCAGCGAGGTCGTCTTCCCGGACGCGGTACCGCCGGCGAAGATCAGGCTCTTGTGGTTCTCGATACAGAGCCAGAGAAAGGCCATCTCGTCCAGACTAAAGGTGTTCCAGTTGATGAGGTCGATCGGGGTAAACGGAACGTCCTTGAACTGTCGAATGGTGTAGTTGGTCCCGTGATCGGAGACTTCCTGTCCCAGCGTCAGCTGGGCGCGTGAGCCGTCGGGTAGCGTCGCGTCGACCTGCGGGAGCCGCTTGCTGATCCCCTTGCCCGACCGCTGGGCGAGTTTCACGACGAAGTCGTCGAGTTCGTCCTCGCCGTGGTAAATGTTCGAAATGATCTGCTCGTACTCCGAGTGATAGACGAAGACCGGCGAGTTGTAGCCGTCGACGGAGATGTCCTCGACGTTGATATCGTGTTTGATGCCGTCGATGCGCTCGTAGCCGATGAAGTTCCGTTTGAGCAGATAGAGGAGTTTCTCGACCTGGTACTCGTTTAGCGTGTCCGGATCGTCCGCGAGAATCGCCGGCTCCGGTCGAACCTCGATCCCTTCGAGCGGGCTCGGGCCCGGCTCCTCCTCCTCTTCGTCCTCATCGTCGAGGACCGATTTCAGCGCCTCGAGCAGACCCTGTTTGGTGCTCCCCGAGGTCTTCTCGAAGAGGTCGTACCGCTTCAGCAGGCGTCGCGTTTCCTCTTCGATGACCGTTCGGCGGCCGTCCTCGCTGGCTTTCTCTTTGATTCCGTCCTCCGAATACTTGATCGCCGTCCTGAGTTTCCCCGAGAGGAACTCCTGGAGTTCCAGTTCGATCTCGTTCAGGTACGGCTCGACCATGTAGTACTTCTTCTCGTTTTCCTTCTCGGAGTGGAAGATGACGACGTAGGCGTAGGGTTTGTTCACCCAGTAGCGCTCGACTTCCTGAAAGTGAGTCTTCTTCTCGAACGGCACCGCCTTCTCGAGGTCGTAGCGGTTGGAGACGGTCGTGGTTCCGTCCGCCGTCGAGAAGAACTCGTCTTCCTCGATGTCGTCCTGAATGTTGACGGTTCGTTCCTCGACGAGTTCGTCCAGTTCCATCGCGGCTTCGTCGCCCGCGAACAGGCGCTGCTCTATCGTATCGGGGTCGAACCCGAGCGCTTCTTCTTCGTCGTGGCGAACGATCTCGCCGTCGCCGTCGCGCGGTCGGGAGCCGTCGTCTTCGTAGTAATACTCCCACTTGTAGTGCTCCCAGGTCCAGACGTCTTTGGTGACCGGCGTCGTCTCCGGATCGGCGTACTCGAGGAAGGCGTCCCAGAGCGTCTCGGCGTTCTCGCCGGCGGTCGCCATCACCGACGATCGAAGGTCGTCGGGATGATAGTCGAGATACGCCGTCGGATCGAACTCGACTCGCTCCCAGTCCGTCCCGCTCGGTATCGTTCGCTCGGGCGTTTCGTCGGTGTCGAGTCCCAGCTGGTCGTCTGCGTTCGCACCCGCGGGCTCGTCGGGGTACAGCACCGAAATCTCGTCACCGTACCCGTACTCCTCCATGAAGTCTTCCCACGTGTAGTCGCCGACGCGAACACCACCGCTCGAGTCCGAATCAGAAGTCGACTCGCGAGATCGGTCGTCCTCCGACGCTGGGTCGGATGCCGCCCCCTCAGAAAATTCCCCGGCGTCCGACTGATCGCCCTCATCAATAGCCATTGACTTCACCCAAACCCTCCCCCTTCAAAAAATTCATCCGTATATTACCACTTCTGATAATCCCGCGTACAGTGGTGCGTACGCACGGAACCCACATCTGTCGGCAGCGAGTCAGATAACTCATCAGACTACTGTCACACTCATTGCGGTCTTCTACTCAACTCCTAACACCACGTTTGACATCCTCCCCGTCCTGAAGGGCGAGGATTCCCGAGCGTTGGGATATTAAGGTTCGCAACCCGCCTGTTCGCTCGGTGCGAAACGCCCCGAGGTTTGATTGAACAGGTAGGCTACTGGCCGTGCCAAACGACCGTTACTCATATCCCCAGTTGGGGGATTCTGAGTTATCTTTCTGCGAATGTTCACCGCACCGTTCACGTCTGCGTTCATCGTCGCTCCGCACGATGCACAGACGTACAAGCCGCGCTCCACGCGATTCGCATCACGCTTCCGGCCACAGCACGAACACGTCTTACTCGTGTCCCGCTCGCTCTTTCGGTCTACGAGTATGCCGTGTTCTTCGGCCTTGTATTCGAGCAACGTGGTGAAGCGGTCAAACTCCCAGCCGTGGAGTTTCTTGTTGCCACGCTTGCCCCAGTTTCGAGCGTCACCGTTCTCCTCCTCACGAATCTTGCTCAAGTCACCGATGGCGATGCGACCGACCTCGTGGTCGATGCACCTCTCGACGATGTGCTTGGCGAGGGCGTGCAGGAAGTGGTTTTTCCGACGAGAGAGTTTCTGTCGAGCGCGGAGCGCACGCTTCGACGGCCCGTTTTCACCTTCAGTGTTGTACTCGTCTCGCGTGAAGTAGTGCTTGTCTTGCTTCAGCACGTTCCCCGGATACAACTCGGCGTCTCCATCATCGTAGGCGATGGCGAGGTAGTTCTTGATTCCGAGGTCGATACCCGCCGTGTTGTCACCGGGTGCGTCCTCGACGGGAATTTCGACTTTGCAGACGAGGTGGAGTTCCCAGCGGTCGCCGTTCCACACGGCGCGTACTTGTTGGATGTTCTCCACGGTCACGTCCGGTCTCGTCTCGTACTCTGCAAGGATGAAGTCCGAGCGGTGGTTCTTCAGGTTGAAGCCTTTGGATAGGCGGAGTTGATTGTGTTTGGAATCGTGCTTGATACCCATCTGCTTCCATATCACGGTGGAGCGTGGGTGGTTGTCGCCTCGCTTTCGGTAGCCGGGTGGATTCGCGTCTGTATCGCCGTTCTTGCGTTTTTTGAACCAGCCGTTGAACGCCTCAGCAAGCTCTTCTAGAACTCGCTGACTTGACTGAGAATGTAGGTCACTGTAGCGTTCGTGGTCTTTTAGTTCACGCTTGAGGCCGGCTTCAGACGGTATCTCTCCGGTTTCATTCCATTCTTTTTGGGTGTGGTAGCGGGCGACGTTCCACAGTTTCGATGCAGAGTGTCCGCAGTCATCGAGGTCGTCACTCACTTGGGTGTGGTTGACGATTTTCGCTCGATAGGTGCGGGTTGTCTTCAGCATCGTACTATGTTCATAAGTACTTATGAATTAATCAGTATTAAAGATAGTGGTTGAACCTGGAATATCCAGCCGTGCAGTCATTGGTGGAAGGCGTCATCCAGTGACGGCGCGTATCCCCGCCGTAAACGGCGAGGTTTTGCGCCTGCTCATCCCATAATACTGTATCGAATTCGAACGTTCCGTCGATCGATCAGGGGTCCGTACGGGAGGACTCGAGCGACTACCGGCGGAATATCCGCGCCGGATCGTCACCTCGCTTTCTCCTCGATCGTTTGGACGGCCGCGTTCTGTGGCTATCGTGGCGAGACGGACAACCAGACAAAGCGGCCGGACGGAGCAGCGAGACAGAATGGTCAGACAAAGCGGCGAGACTGGCGACATCTCGAGGCGGAACTCAACCAGCCCAATTGGTAGCTTCCCGACGAGATCAGAACGGTCGACGCGATACCCAAGACGGCGACCGGGACGTTCGACAAAAAAGCATTACGCAACCGGATCGACGTAGCATTAGGCGATGAGTGACCAATTCGATCTCCACGGACGGGTTGCAGTGGTAACGGGCGGCGGCCGCGGTATCGGGCGCGCGATCGCGGTGGAACTCGCAAACGCCGGCGCTGCGGTCGTGCCGTCGGCGCGTTCGACCGACGAAATCGAGGCCGTCGCTGACGCGATCGAGGACGACGGCCGCGACGCACTCGCCGTTTCCGCGGACGTAACCGACTCCGACGCAGTGGGCGACGTAATCGAGCGAGCCGACGAGGCGTTCGGCGGCGTCGACATCGTCGTCAACAACGCCGGCTTCAACCCCGACGATGCGCTAGGCCGGCCCGAAGACGTCTCCGAAGAGAGTCTCGATCGCGTTCTCGACGTCAACCTGAACGGGGCCTACGAGGTGACTCGCGCGGCGGCGGACCACCTCCACGAGAGCGACGGCGGTTCCGTGATCAACGTCGCAAGCGTCGGCGGACTCGTCGGCCTCCCCCGACAGCATCCCTACGTCGCTTCGAAGCACGGGCTGGTCGGCCTCACGAAGAGCCTATCACTCGACTGGGCACCCGAGGTCAGAGTCAACGCCGTCGCCCCCGGCTACGTCTCGACGGAACTGACCGAAGACCTCGAGGCGAACGAACGGCTCCGGCAATCGATCATCGACCGCACGCCGCTGGACCGGTTCGCCGACCCCGAAGAGATCGCTGGACCGGTCGTCTTTCTCGCCAGCGACGCCGCGAGCTACATGACCGGAGCCTGTCTGGCGGTCGACGGCGGGTGGACGTCGCGGTAACTGTTCGGAACCCCCAAACGATGGCGGTTTTTGAATAGTGGAATTACCATCGGTTCTGTTATTAGGACTAAATGCTGCATCTGTAAACTGAAACCCGAGGGTCAAGATACGATTATAAATACATTACTCAAATTCCATCCGAGCAGGAGCGAGCGACCCTCCCTAACGAGTGACCGTCCAAGTGATCGTATGCAGTACGCTGACTCCGACCAGGCGCAGGAACTCGCCGAACGCGCTCGAGCGCTGATGGACGAGGTCGTCCTCCCGATCGAGCGAGAGCGATCCGGCGGCATGACCGTCTCGAGCGGCACCGTCGCGGATCTTCGCCAGTCGGCTCGCGAGTACGACGTCTACGCGCCCCAGATTTCTGAAGCCTACGGCGGGATGGGGATGAGCTTTCGAGACGCACTCCCGGTCTTCGAGGAGGCCGGCCGGAGCCTGCTCGGTCCCGTCGCGATGCGCGTCGACGCCCCCGACGAGGGGAACATGCACCTGCTGGAGCTTGCGGGTGACGAGATTCAGAAGGAGACCTACCTCGAGCCGCTCGTAAAGGGCGAGCTCAAATCGGGGTTCTCGATGACCGAACCGATGCAGGGGGCCGGTTCGGATCCGAAGATGATCCGGACCACCGCGGAAAAAGACGCTGCCGAGGGAACCACGGCGTCTCGAGACGGTGACGAGTGGGTTATCAACGGCCACAAGTGGTGGACGACGCAGGGCGTCGAAGCGGACGTGTTGTTCGTCCTCGCGCGCACCGATCCGGACGCCCACCCCTACGAGGGCTGTTCGCTCTTTATCGTCCCCACGGACGCCGACGGCGTCGAGATCGTCCGCGACGTACCCCACATGGGCGGTGGCCCCCGCGGTGCGTCCCACGCCGAAATCCGCTACGAGAACGTCCGGGTCCCCGAGGAACACCTGCTGGGTGAGCTGAATCGGGGCTTTACCCACGCACAGGAACGGCTCGGTCCGGCCCGACTCACCCACTGTATGCGCTTTTCCGGGATGGCCCAACGCGCCCTCGAGATCGCAAAAGCCTACACCAGCGAGCGCGAGGGCTTTGGCTCGACGCTCTCGGAGAAACAGTCGCTGCGCTACCGCATCGCCGACGCCGAAACCAGACTCCACGTCGCGCGCACCGCCATCCGCGACGCGGCGGATCGGATCGATGCCGGCGACGAGGCCCGCATCCCCGTCTCGATGTGCAAGGTGTTCACCGCGAACGTCACTCAGGACGCGATCGATCTCGCCGTTCAGTGCTGTGGCGCAAACGGCATCGGCAAAGATCTCCCGCTGGCCGACTTCTACGAGTCCGTCCGGCAGTTCCGCATCGTCGACGGAGCCGACGAAGTTCACCGGCGCGTCATCGCCCGCGACGCCTTCGAGGATGTCGCTCGCGAAGAACTCGAGCCCCTGACCCGATTCGGGGATCCGAACGGGCGGAGTGGCGGGAGTACTGACACCCACTGATACTGTCTACTGTACGTCATTGCCGGGACAATCGCGACCGTCCTGCGATTGCACCGGTACATCGGTACAGCAAACAGTGTGGCCCGTTTTTGGTTCGCAATAAGCGTGCTCGAGGGGAGTTCTCCCCTCGTGCAATCCGCAGTTGCTCGCCGAAAGCGACGCTCTCTGCTTGAGTGAGCGAAAGCTGGATGTGATGTTTTCCAGTGTACACTCACGATTATGACTGGTGGCCGACATGACGGGATTTGAACCACGCGAAGACGTGCTCACTTCGCTGCGCGCGTCTTCTCTCATTCAAATCCCGGGGCCGTCCGCTCCTCACGTTCGTTCGTCGCGGACGGACGTGACGGGATTTGAACCCGCGCTCAGAAGGTTAGGAACCTTCTGCCCTCTCCGCTAGGCCACACGTCCCTCGAGAAAAACGCTTAGTTGGTTTCCGTTTCAGTTTCCGTGTCGGTTTCAGTTTCTTCGGTGACGGGCTCCGTGTCGACGAACTCGTCGTCTTCGTCCTCGTCAACGTCTTCAAACCCTGACTCGCGCATTTCGTCGAGTTCCGTTTCGACCTTTTCACGCCCCTTCTGGAATTCGCCCATGGCCTCACCGGTGGACCGTGCCAGCTTCGGGATCTTGTTGGCCCCGAACAGCAGAATGGCGATGAAAAGGATGATCAGTAGTTCCGGACCCCCGGGTGCGCCGGGGATGAACAGCGGTGCGATTTCGGCTACCATCTCTATACGTGGCTTATCCGCTGGCAATTATAACCTTTTTGGACCACTAAGTATAGCAAGTTTCAGCGAAAGTCCGTTTGAGCCGGACTAGCGGCCTAATTACAACATCGTTCGACAACGTATATAGTGATTTTCCAAAAACGGCGGGTGAAAATCGAACAGCAATACACAAACGTTGGAGAAACCACCTGGTGGAGCGGTATTACAGTTATTCTGACCGATACCGGGCACCTCCGTACGTATCGGACGATGCGAACGGGACCCAGCACGGTCCACCCTCGGTTCCGCGAACGAAACTGTCTTTCCGAGTTACCGATAACACCCACTGATGCCCGAAACCGGAGACACTGCAGCCGATTTCACCGCACCGCTTGCAAACGGCGATATCGAGGAGTTCACGCTTTCAGAGCGCCTTGAGGACGACGCACCGATCGTTCTCGCCTTTTTCCCGGGCGCGTTCACCAGCGTCTGTACGACCGAAATGTGCGCGTTCCAGGACCGACTCGCGTCGTTCAACGACCTCGACGCCACCGTCTACGGCGTCAGCCGGGACTCCCCGTTCACGCTGAACGAGTTCCGCGACCAGAACGAGCTCGAGTTCGGCCTCATCAGCGACTACAACGGAGAGATCATCGACGACTACGGTATCGAGATGGACTTCGCCGACCTCGGCGTCTACGGCGTCGCCAAGCGCTCGGTCTTCGTCATCGACGGCGACGGCGAAATCACCTACGCCTGGGTCAGCGACGACCCCGGCGTCGAACCCGACTACGACGAGGTCGAGGCCGCCGCCGAAGACGCGGCCTGAAACGAGCCAGCAGGACTCGATCCACTCCGAGCGATAGCCCGGCAGCCGTCGTCGCAGGGCTTTTTTAGTCAGCAGGCGAAGATTTCGTATGACCGATTCTATCGATGACGACGCCGAACATCGTGTGTACTCCCCTGCTGCGGACCATCATTTTCCCGACGAGAAACTGAACCGCGTCCTCGAGTTCATCACCGAAGACGAAGAGATTCAGACCTATCTCGAGGCCCAGAACGTCAACGCCGTCGACCGAATGCAGTACAACGATCACGGGTCGAAACACATCGAAATCGTCCGCAACCGAGCACTCTGTCTGTACGACTTGCTCAAGGCCGGCAACGTGGATTTCAACGGCGCGCGCCAGCAAGGCCTGGCCGAGGAAGACGAAGGCGTCATCATCGTGCTCGCGGCGACGCTGCACGACGTCGGCCACGTCGTCCACCGGGACGAACACGTCTACTACTCGATCCCGCTCGCTGCGGACATCCTCGATCGGATCCTCCCCGAGTTCTACGACCTCGCCGAGACGGTCCGCATGAAAGGCGAAGTCCTGCACGCGATTCTCTGTCACCATACGGCCGAAATGCCACTGACGACCGAAGCTGGAATCATTCGCGTCGCCGACGCCCTCGACATGGAACGCGGTCGGTCACGGATCCCCTACGAGCACGGCGGCCGCGGCATCAACACCCTCTCGAGTCAGGCGATCAATCGCGTCTCGCTCCAGAAAGGCGATCAGAGCCCCGTGATGGTCGAAATCGCCATGACCAACGCCGCCGGCGTCTACCAGGTCGACAACCTGCTGAAGGCGAAACTCGAAGACTCCGGACTCGAGGACCAGATTCGAATCGTGGCCGTTAACACGAACGAAAACCGCGAGCAGCTAGTCGAGCGAATCGAACTGTAGACGGTTGCGCCGCGTGCGGTCACGAAGCGATGCCGAAAGCACGTTTCAGGTTTCTGCCGTTGCCCGGTCGTGAGTCTCCCGCAATCCGTGATTCGTTATCCAGTCCCGATCGGTATCACCGTTGGCCAGTGGCCAGTTAGGCCAGTTCGAACCCGGAATCCGTCCGTTCGATATGGCCTCGTTCCCGAAGCGTACCGGTAATCGAGAGGACGGCTCCCTTGGTCATCTCGAGTGACCCACAGATGTCCGCCGGTGTCGCATCGGGATACACGGATAGATAGAGGTAGACGAGCTTCGCCTGTGCGGACTCGACATCGGCCGGAACCGATACCGTCGAACGTGGCTGCGCGTTCTGGCTCATACACGTGGCTCGGTAGTTCGACGATATTAAAACTGTGTATCGCCAACTGTCGAATTTCGTGACTCGAGGCCGGCGACTGCTGGCGGTTTTTCGACGCACTCGAGTCCGGATAATCGGAACCTGTCTCGATCGGAACGGCCGTGAGACAGTGTGTTTTTGTCGTCACCGCCCCGCTCATTAGTATGAACTATCAGCTCATCGCGCTCGGATTGCTGACCGGCACGCTCACCGGTGCGTTCTTCGCACTCTTCGATGTCCCCATTCCGGCCCCGCCGGAGCTTCCGGGACTCATGGGAATCGTCGGCATATACCTGGGGTACAAGCTCGTACAAGCGGCGAATATCAGCATCGACCTCCTCGATTCGATCGGCCTCTGAGCGAGGGAGTCGTCCTGACGTCGATCGTCGAATCAGGTGATGGCGGGTCACGTTCTGCTCGACGGTGACTCGCGTGCCGTATTCTGCTCTCGGCATCAACATCGATGCCGCTCGATACTCCGTGGAACGACGAGAACGTGGCGCGATTAGCGTTTCGATGCGGAATCGAAGGACAGACGACAGACGATGGGCGAAAACGACAAACAGCAAACGGCAAACGGCCAGTCCCACCACCAAACCCGAACGGAAAACGAACGACGCGACCGCTAGTAGCTGCGCTCTTTCGGCTCGTAGGTCTTATCCTGCCCCTCGAGGATCACCGGGCGGTAGAAAATCTTGGGTTCGCCGTCCTCCCAGGAGATGAGCGTGTGTTTGAGCCAGTTCTCGTCGTCGCGGATCTGGTTCTCCTGGCGCCAGTGGGCGCCGCGGAATTCGTTGCGTACGAGCGCGCCGAGGGCGATCGTTTCGGCGACGTCGATCAGGTTTCGCGTCTCGATGGTCTGCTGGAGGTCGGTGTTGAACGTCCGTGACGGATCGTCGACGTAGACGTCCTGGTACTCCTCGCGGCACTCGCGGATGAGTCGCAGCGCCTTCTTGACGCCCTCCTCGGTACGGAAGACGTTGACGTAGTCGGTCATCGCGTTCTGGAGCTTCTGGCGGATTTCGGCGTGCTGGACGCCGTCGTCTTTCTCCATCAGATAATCGACGTGCTCGCGGGCGTTCTCGACCTTTCGCTCGAGGATGCCCTCGGCGTCGGCCGTGACTCCCCCATCGGCGGCGACGCCGCCGGATGAATCGAGGCCAGCGGTGCCGGGCTGGACCGGAAGCTCGGTCTCGGTTTCGTCCTCGACGTCGTCTCCGTAGCCGGTCTTGATCTCGGGGTCGCCCAGATCCTTGCCGGCCGCGTGGTAGCCGGCCCGCTTGCCGAAGACGATCAGTTCGGGCAGGGCGTTACCGCCGAGCCGGTTCCCGCCGTGGACGGAGACGCAGGCACACTCGCCGGCCGCGTAGAGACCGTTGATACACGTCTGGCCGTTCTCGTCGACCTCGATACCACCCATCGCGTAGTGTTGGCCGGGCTTGACCGGCATCGGCTCGACGAGGCCGTCGACGCCCTCGAAGTCCTCGGCCAGGTGGAGAATGTTCTCGAGGCGGTCCAGAATGCGCTCCTCGCCGAGGTGGCGCATGTCGAGGTGGACGTACTCGTCGTTGACGCCGCGGCCCTCCTGGACTTCGGTTAGCTCAGCGCGCGCGACGACGTCTCGGGAGGCGAGTTCGCCGTCGTTGTTCGCGTAGCCATGTTCGAACATGAACCGCTCGCCCTCGTTGTTGTAGAGGATTCCGCCTTCGCCGCGGACACCCTCCGAAATGAGGACCCCCGTCGACGGCAGCGACGTCGGGTGGAACTGGATGAACTCCATGTCTTCCAGCGGTGCGCCCGCGCGGTAGGCCATCGCGTGGCCGTCGCCGGTACAGGAGACGGCATTCGTGGTGTGGTCGAAGGCCTGACCGGGGCCACCGGTCGCGAGGACGACACCGTCGTTCGCCTTGAACCCTTCGACGTTGCCCGACTGGACGTCGTAGGCGACGATGCCGTGGCACTCGCGGTCGTTGGGGTCGTCTTCGTCGGTCGTCGCGAGGTCCATGACGTACCACTCGTCGTAGACCTGAATGCCGCGTTTGACGACTTGCTCGTACATCACGTGCAGCAGGTGGTGTCCCGTCTCCGCACCCGCGTAGGTCGTTCGCGGGAACGAGAGGCCGCCGAACGGTCGCTGCGAGACGCGGCCGTCCTCCTCGCGCGAGAAGGGCATCCCCCAGTGCTCTAAGGTGATGGTGTCTTCGGGAGCATCCTGCGTGAGGGTCTCGACCGCCGGGGCGTCGCCCAGGTAGTCCGACCCCTTCATCGTGTCGTAGGCGTGGAGTTCCCAGTCGTCACCCTCGCGGAGGGCGGCGTTGATGCCACCCTCCGCCGCACCCGTGTGGCTGCGAACCGGGTGGAGTTTCGAGACGAGTGCGACATCCGCACCCGCCTCGTCCGCTGCGACCGCGGCTCGGAGGCCAGCGCCGCCGGCGCCGACCACGATTACGTCGTGTTCGTACATATTACCAGAACTTCAGGTTCTTTTTGACCGCTTCCCGCTTGAGCTCCTGAATGTGCTCGGTTAGCGGGATATCTTTCGGACACACTTCGGTACAGGAGAACTGGGTCTGGCATCGCCAGACGCCGTGTTCCTGCTCGAGAATGCGGAGTCGGTGCTCTTTGATATCGGCGTCCTCGCGGTCGTCCATCGCGAAGCGGTAGGCCTTGTTGATCGCCGCCGGCCCGAGATACTCGTTGTCGCCCGCTGCGATGTTACACGAGGACATACACGCACCACACCAGATACAGCGCGTGGACATCTTCACCTTCTCGCGGTTCTCTCGCGACTGGCGCTGTTCTTCGAGGTCGCTCGCGTCGGGCGTGTCTTCGCTCTGGAAGTACGGCTCGACGGTGTGCATCTGATCGTAGAAGTGATCCATATCGACGACCAGGTCCTTGACGACCTCCTGATGGGGCAGCGGTTCGATACGAACCGGATGCTCGAGGTCGGCCATCTGCGTTTTACAGCCCAGACGCTGTTTGCCGTTGACAAAGAATGCGTCGGAGCCACAGACGGCCTGTCGACAGGAGTGTCGGAAGGTCAGCGACGAGTCGTAGTTGTCCCGCGCGTACATGACCGCATCGAGGACGGTCATCCCCTTCTCGAAGGGGACGTGGAATTCATCGAAACGCGGTTCCTGTTTGTCCGCGACTTCGGGATCGTAGCGGAACACCTTGATGAGGATCGTTTCCCCCTCGAGTTCGGATCGATCGGCCGTCGTCTGGTCGATGTCACCGCCCGCTTTCTCTCGTTCGTCGACCGGCGACTCGGCCCCCCGCATTTCGGGGTCTTCCGGTGCTTCTTGACTCTCGGGTTGTTCTGGTTCTTGTTGTTGCGTGCTCATATTACCATCCCGCCATAGCGATTGCAACGTAGATTCCCTGCGCGATGAGTGCGACGCTCGCGATGACAAGCACTGCGAGAACGACTTTCTTCTGCGTTCCCTTCAGTCCCTGGTTGACCAGCGCGTTGTAGACGCCGTTGACGCCGTGGAACGTTCCGGCGATCAGGAACAGGACCATCGTCAGAAAGTAGCCGACGTTCTCCATCCGCGCCTGGGTGCCCGCGAACGTGACGTCTGCAGCGTGGTTGACGAAGTGCAAGAGGAAGAAGTGGAACGCGAGTACGATAACTAAGAACGCCGCCGTGATCCGCTGAAGCAGCCACGCGGTGCCGCCGGGGGCGAACGAAGAGTATCGCTCCGCCATCAGAGGGTCACCCCGTCCATGAAGGTCGGCACGCTCGCGATGGTGATAATCGCCGTCAGCACCAGCGAGGCGTAGAAGCTCTTGTCCTGGGCGTCGAGTCCGACGCCGAGGTCAACCATCAGCAGTCGAAGCCCGTTCAGGATGTGGAACACTGCCACTGCGAGCAGGCCGACCTCGAGGACCCGGACGATAAAGAGGCTCTCGAGGCCCTGAATGGTGTTCGTATACGCCTCCGGACCGGTCAATGCACTACTCAACACGGCGATGTGGGTGAACAGGTAGCCGATCAGCATCCACCCGGTGAACTTGTGGAAGATCCACGCCCACATGCCGGCCGAGAACTCCTTCCAGCGACCGAAGTCCTCGATGAGACCGCGATTGTAAGACTGACTCATACGCTCATGTGGACGGTTAGACCGTGGGGGTATAGAAGTTACTTTTATCTCGCCTGTTGCCTCTTCTCCCCAGTACCTGACAGCTGAAACGAATTCGGTTCGGCAAGCAGGCCGAATCGGTTCGGGACTCGAGGTCGCGTTGTTCGGACGGAACCGGTCGTAGTGGTGCGATAGCGAACGCTTTCGACGGCTCCGCGCGCGTCCGCTACCGCAGCTCCGACCGCGAGCTTTCGGTCGTCCGCTCGCGTTCCAGGGCGGTCCGCGTGTCCGGGGAGAGCCCGACGAGGTGACACAGCGGATTTCCGGGGTAGACGACCGGGTTCTCGAGGACGCCGACGATCAGCCCGGTAAACGGCGCTTCGACGGTGACGATATCGTCTTCCTCCTTGAACGGGTTGGTGATCGTACAGATCACCTCTCCTTCTCTGACGAGTTCGCTTCGGCCGTGTTTCATGTCGACGATACCGCCGGCGTCCGCGCGGATCCACGTCTTTTCGTTATCGTCATCGATGACGGTTCGCCAACCGGGCCAGTGGACCGACGAATCGGGGTGGAGACCGAACTCGGCGAGGACGCTCGCGACGCCGGTCAGCGCCCGATCGATCAAGCGCCGCTGGAACCGATGTGCCTCCCCCATCTCGACCGTGATCGTCGGGATGCCGGCTTGCGTCGCCTCGTATCGGAGCGTTCCCGCCGGTCCTTCGCCGGCGATGATGACGTTCGAACTGAACGCTTTCGCGAGCCGGGAGACCCGTTGATTCTCCATGTTCGCTCGGACGTGGAGCATGTTCGTCCGTCCGCGCGTGGACGTGTGGAAGTCGATACCGAGATCGCAGGGTTCGATGAAGTTCGTGAAGATCCGGTAGGCCATCCGCCGGGCGCTCGTCGATCCCTCGCGGCCGGGGAACGACCGGTTCAGATCCCGATCGTAGATCGGCAGGTATCGTTCCTGGGCCAGAAACCCGGGAACGTTCATCACGGGGAGACAGACGAGCGTCCCGTGGAGTTCCGAGTGATCCCAGTCGTGGGCGACCTCGCGGACGACCTCGATACCGTTGAGTTCGTCGCCGTGTGCCGCAGCCGAGAGACAGACCGTCGGACCGGGCTGTTCGCCGTTGACGACGGTTACCGGAATCCTGACGGGGTCACCGAGATACGTCTCGCTGATGCCGTACCGAATATTGGCCGATTCGCCGGGATCGACCCGGCCACCGTTGTACGTAAACGCGTCGGCCGCGGAATCGGAATCGGAGCCGGAATCGGGTCCGTCCGGTGGCTCGTCCACGTCGCTCATATCAGAGTCTCCGCCGGCAGCAATGTGAATCTTCGCTTGTCCGCCGGCGAACGCCGACTGCTATCGCTGTCACGACTCCGAGATCCGTCGAGCCGCTATAGTAGCCACTGGAACTGTTCACACACCGACTTCCAGTGGCTACTATATTCGCTTTCTCCCAAACTTTCGCTACAAACGTCTCCCGGGGCATACGTTTTGTACAAGGCCATGGTAGCCTCGGTCATGGAGATTCGTGAAGCGACTGACGACGACATCGATGCCATCCGATCGATCGCCGAGCGCTCGCTCAACTCGACGTATACGGAGTTCCTCGAGGAGGAAACGATCGACGACGCGATCGAGCAGTGGTACGGAGACTCGTTTCGCGACGAGCTAGACGGCGACCACTCGCTCGTGCTGGTCGTCGAGCGAGACGGTGAGGTCGTCGGCTTCTCCCAGAACGACCTGATCGGCCAGCGCTACGGAACCGGCCGAATTCTGTGGCTACACATCGATCCCGACCACCGCGAGGGCGGCACGGGCGTTCGACTGCTCGTCCGAACCCGCGAGAAACTGCTCGAGGAAGGCGCGGACCACATCCAGTGTCTCGTCCTCGAGGACAACGAGGGCGGCAACGAGTTCTACCGGGACCACGGCTTCGAACAGGCCGGTCAGCGCGAGGTCGAGATCGGCGACGAAACGTTCACGGAGAACGTCTACGCCGAAAGCGAGATCGGCGACGAGGGCTGGGGTGCCGTCGACGAACTCGAGGTCGACGGCGAGACGGTGTACGTAAGCTACGGCGAGGCGGCCCGCGGCGAGAAGTCCCCGTTCTACGGCGCGTACGAGTCCGACGCGAAGGAGGAACTGTACGCCTGGTTCTGCGGGAACTGCGACTCCCTGGATAACACGATGGACACGATGGGCCGCATCGAGTGTAACGTCTGTGGCAATCGGCGGAAGGCGACGCGATGGGACGCGTCGTACCTCTGACGCTCTCGCCACCGCATCGGACCGACGCTGAATAGGTATCGTCGGACACGCTCGATAGATCGAGACGTAGATCGCTATCGTGTCAACCATTCTCGGGCCATTTGGTGGTAACGGCGACCCTACACGGCCCGTACCCAGCCAGTACGGGCCGGTCGAACGATCAACGTCGGCGTTAGCAGACTCGAATATTCCGCAGAGACATCAGTGTACGCCTCCGTTTCAGTGCCGGTAACGGGACGTGTCTCCTGTTGTCCCCGCATTACAATTGGCTACTCAGTCCACGACCTGACTGGAGCGACCCCGCTTCGAGCGGTCGATCGGACGAGCCACTAACGGCGTCACGGATATTTCGAATGAGTAGACAGGAGCACATCGTCAACGGATTCAAAGCAACGCTGGTCGCTCGAGCGGTCTATATGCTCTCGAGCGCGCTGTTAATGTTCCTTCTGGCGCGGTATCTGCTCGATACCGACGGCTACGGGACGCTGTACTGGGTGATCGGGATCCTGGCTATGATTCAGTTGGTCGCGGATCTCGGGATCGGTAAGTCCGCGGCGAGATATTTCTCGGAGTACAACGAAACGGATCCCGGACAGATCCCGCATCTGATCAGGACAACGATCACGTTCAAAATCGCGCTACTCGCGCTGGTCGGCTACGTCCTCTTGCTGTTTCACGAACAGCTTGCGGCGCTGTTAGGCGAGCCGGCAGCCGCGCCGTTTCTGGCGGCCGGCGTGATCTACATCACCGTCTTCTCGTTCGGCACCTTCACGCAGGTCGCCTTTCAGGGCTTCAACAACCTCCAGTACAGCGCCATCGTCCAGGCCGTCAGCGGGTTCGCACGCCTCGTGTTCGCCGTCGGGTTCGCCCTCCTCGGGCTGGGCGCGCTCGGTGCCTTCTTCGGGTACGTCGTCGGCTACACGATCGCGGCCCTCCTCGGAGTGGGACTGCTCTATTACAAGTACTATCGCCCCTACGACGCCGCAGATACGTACGAGGACGGACTGTCCAAACGGCTCCTGGAGTACAGCGTCCCCCTGACCGCGACGCGCAGCGCGAACGTGGTGGACAAACAGATCGACACCGTTCTCGTCGGTATCTTCCTCACGCCGACGGCGGTCGCGTTCTACACGCTGGGCAAGCAGATCACGGACTTCGTGCTCGCACCGGCCGAATCCCTCGGCTTTACCATCTCGCCGAACTTCGGCGAACAGAAGGCCGCGGACCAACTCGAGCAGGCGCGTCGAATCTACGAGACGGCGCTGACGAACACGATGTTGTTGTATATTCCGGCCGCCGTCGGCCTCGCAATCGTCGCGGATCCGTTTATCTCGATGCTGTTCCCCGACTACGGCGGGGCCGTGCCGGTCCTGCAGGTTCTGACGATCTTCATCGTCCTGCAGGCGATTACGAACCTGACCAGCGACAGTCTGGACTACCTCGGCCGGGCCCGTCACCGGGCGATCGCCAAAGGCGGGACGGCCGCGGCCAACTTCGGGCTGAACCTCGTCCTCATTCCGACGATCGGCGTCGTCGGCGCCGCGATCGCGACGGTCGCGACCCACTCCGTCTACGTGGCGGTAAATCTCTACATCGTCCACTTAGAGCTCGACTTGCGGCTGGGACAGCTCGCTCGCTCGATGGCGCTCATCTGTGCGATCACCGGAATCATGGCGCTTGCCGTGTTGCTCGTGACACCGATGGTCTCGAACCTGGTGATGCTCTTCGGAGCGATCGCGCTCGGGGCGATCACCTGGGCCGTTCTCGTCGTCGCGAGCGGGATGGTCGATCCGCGAGAGGTTCGGGCGGTGATCTCCTGATCGAGTGTCCACGCCCGACATCGTCGGGTCGATCGAGGAAATTATCCCGAAATCGAGCGCATACGCGCGGTTGCGAACAGTATACTTTTCCCCCGGGTTAGCGTGTACTCGCGTATGGCTGTTTCCGATCCCGTCACCGTCGGGGTATTGAGTCTTCATACGAGCAAAGAAACGAAAGCGATTCTCAACGCCGTCGAGGCGCTCGGCCACGATACCGAGTGGCTCCGAACCGAGAACACCTCAGTCAGCGTCACCGACGGGAGCGTCGTGCTCGAACCCGACGTCGACGTGATCGCGAACCGAATGCTGCTGTCGAACACCGAACAGCCCGCCGAGGAACTCGGGCTAGCGAACACGTTCTCCCAGCTGGTCCCGATGCTCAACAAGCCCACATCGGTGATGACGGCGATCCACAAGCTCTCGACGGCGACCGCCCTCGCGTCGAACGACGTCCGAACGCCGGACGTCACGCTCGCACTCAGCGGCGATCGATTGAACGCCGCTCGAGACCGCTACGGTGAGGAGGCGGTGTACAAAACGGCGATCGGTACCCACGGCGGCGGCACCTGGAAGGTCGGACCCGACGATCCGATCAACGCGAAGGTCGGCAACCGGTACGCCTTTTTGCAGGAACTCATCGACCGCGACGACAACCGTCACTTCGACGCCCGCGTCTACGTCGTCAACGGCGAAATCGTCGGCGCGATGTACCGGTACGCTCCCGACAACGACTGGCGGACCAACGTCGCACTCGGCGGCTCCGTCGAGGACGCGACCGATGACCTCCCCGACGAAGCCCGCGACATGGCTCGTCGAGCGTCCAGCGCCGTCGATCTCGATTACGCCGGGGTCGATCTCGTCGAAGGTGACGAAGGCTGGTTCGTCCTCGAGGTGAACCCGACGGCGGGGTTCAAGGGCCTCTATCAGGCGACACAGATCAGCCCGGCTCCGTACATCGCCAAACTCGCCATCGAACGCGCGGGCGGCGAGGTCGACGACGACCGCGTTCGAGAACTCGCAAGCGTTCTCGACGATTCGCGGCCGACGGCCCAGCCGATAGAGGCGACCTCACAGGAGGCGGAACACGCCGTGATCGGCTACACCGAAGAGGTGGTGCTATCGGGGACCAGCGGCTCGAAGACCGTACTGGCCAAATCGGACACCGGAGCGACGCGAACGAGCATCGATACGAGCCTCGCGGCTGATATCGGCGCGGGCCCCATCAAATCCATCACGCGTATTCGGTCCGGCAGCAGTAAGACCGCCAAGAGTCGCCCCGTCGTCGACGTAGTCGTCGGCGTCGGCGGGAACCAGCATACCGTCACCGCAAGCGTCGAAGACCGGAGCCACATGGACTACCCCGTCCTCCTCGGGCGGGACATCCTCGGGAACTATCAGGTCGACGTGAGCCGTCGGGTCGACCAGGACGTTCCCGATACGCCCGAAGAAGAGGAGTAATCGGTTCATCACTCGAGGATCCCTCTTTCTCGAGAACCGAATCCAGTTGACGTTGCTGAACGCTCCTTCAGTGACGGGAACCAGCGACACCATCGCTGACAAAAGTTTACGTCTGTCGAAGATTGTTTTTCTATGACCGAAGAGTTCCTCACCGGGTTAGGAAATCTTAATAGGGGAAAGCGGCAATTGGACACTGATGACTAAGTCAAATCAAGACTGGTGGCCAAACCGGTTGAACGTTGACATCCTCGACCAGAACGTCCCCACATCCAGTCCGATGGATGAGGACTTCGACTACGGCGAGGAGTTCGAGAAACTCGACTTCGAGGAGGTAAAAGCGGACATCGAGGACGTCATGACGACGTCCCAGGACTGGTGGCCGGCCGACTACGGCCACTACGGGCCGCTTTTCATCCGGATGGCGTGGCACAGCGCCGGGACGTACCGCACCAGCGACGGCCGCGGTGGCGCGACCGGTGGTCGACAGCGCTTTGCACCCCTCAACAGCTGGCCCGACAACGCGAACCTCGACAAGGCTCGCCGCCTGCTCTGGCCCGTCAAGCAAAAGTACGGTCGCCAACTCTCGTGGTCCGACCTGATCGTCCTGGCCGGAAACGTCGCCCTCGAGTCGATGGGATTCGAGACGTTCGGCTTCGCTGGCGGGCGCGAGGACGAGTACAAGCCCGACGACGCCGTCGACTGGGGGCCCGAAGACGAGTGGGAAGCGTCCGATCGCTTCAGCGAGGAGGGCGAACTCGAAGGAACCCTCGCCGCCACCGTCATGGGCCTGATCTACGTGAACCCGGAGGGACCAGACGGTGAGCCGGATCCGGAGAAGTCGGCAGAGCGGATTCGAGAGTCGTTCGGCCTGATGGCGATGAACGACGAGGAGACGGCCGCGCTCATCGCCGGCGGACACACCTTCGGGAAGGTCCACGGCGCCGACGATCCCGACGAACACGTCGGCCCGGAGCCCGAGGCAGCCCCGATCGATCAGCAGGGTCTCGGCTGGGAGAGCAAGCACGGCTCCGGCAAGGGAGCCGATACGATCACCAGCGGGATCGAGGGGCCGTGGAACGCCACGCCGACCCAGTGGGACACGAGCTACATCGACAACCTGCTGAACTACAAGTGGTGGCCCAAGAAGGGTCCCGGCGGTGCGTGGCAGTGGACCACCCAGAACGGCGAACTCGACGGCACCGCCCCCGGCGCCGAGGATCCGGACGAGAAAGAGGACGTGATGATGCTGACGACGGACGTCGCGCTCAAGCGTGATCCCGACTACCGTGAGATCCTCGAGCGCTTCCAGGAGAACCCCAAAGAGTTCCAGGACGCCTTCGCGAAGGCCTGGTACAAGCTGATCCACCGCGACATGGGCCCGCCGACCCGATTCCGCGGTCCGGAGGTTCCGGACGAGGAGATGCTGTGGCAAGATCCCGTCCCCGACGCCGACTACGACCTGATCGGGGACGAGGAGATCGCCGAGCTCAAAGACGAGATCCTCGCGTCGGATCTCTCGATCTCCCAGCTGGCCAAGACCGCCTGGGCGGCGGCATCGACCTACCGTGACAGCGACAAGCGCGGCGGCGCCAACGGCGCTCGTATCCGTCTCGAGCCCCAGAACAGCTGGGAAGTGAACGAGCCGGACCAACTCGAGACCGTGCTTTCGACCCTCGAAGGGATTCAGGAGGAGTTCAACGGTTCGCGATCCGACGACGTGCGCGTGTCGCTAGCCGACCTGATCGTGCTGGGCGGCAATGCGGCCGTCGAACAGGCTGCGGCCGAGGCTGGCCACGACGTCGAGGTCCCGTTCGAGCCGGGTCGGACCGACGCCTCGCAGGAACAGACCGACGTCGAGTCGTTCGAGGCGCTCAAACCCGTAGCCGACGGATTCCGCAACTATTACAGCGACGAGGCCGACCAGTCCCAGGAGGAACTGCTGGTCGACAAGGCCGACCTGCTGGATCTGACGGCACCCGAGATGACGGTACTGGTCGGCGGAATGCGCGCGCTGAACGCGACTTACCAGGATTCCGGTCTCGGCGTCCTCACCGACCGGCCGGAGACGCTGACCAACGACTTCTTCGTGAACCTGCTCGACATGGGCTACGAGTGGGACGCGTCCGACGAGTCTCACGACGTCATGGGCTGGGAAGCGGCCTCGGACACCGAGGAGGACCAGGGTCAGGTCTTCGAGATCCGCGACCGCGAGACGGGCGACGTCGAGTGGACGGCGACCCGCGCGGACCTCATCTTCGGTTCGAACTCCCGGCTTCGCGCCATCGCGGACGTCTACGCGTCTGACGACGCCGAAGAGAAATTCGTTCGGGACTTCGTCGATACGTGGAGCAAAGTGATGCAACACGACCGCTTCGACCTCGAGTAGCGACTCGAGTCCCGTCGACCCCGTTCCGGTTTTCCGCGCGATTTTTCGCTCGTTTCGGCCCGCTCGTCGTCGGAGTCGTGATTAGTCGATATCGTGACCGTGATCGCCGGTGGCGGTCTCGTCCCCGCTGTGCTGGATGATTACCGTGTCGTTGGTGATCTCGTTGATCTTCGACGCCTCGACCGGATACTCGTCGTCGCCGCGGCTCCCCCAGTTCAATCGCGCTTTGAGTCGATCCGCCAGGCCCGGCTCGGGGTCCACGTAGGCGGTCTGACCGTCGACTTCCGCGACGATACCGATCTGTTGGCCCGTCTCGTCGACGACGTCTTTCCCCCGATCGTGACTCGAGAGTTCGACCGGTCCCGCGTCGATGGCCGGAGTGTCAGTTTCGGCTTCGGTTCCGGTTCCCGTGCCGGGCCCGGTCCCAGTCTCCGGATCGGCCTCACCCATCCCCGACGCGCCGGCGTCCGTCTCAGTCACTCCGGACTCTCCCGCCGTGACTTCGGTTTCCGTTCCCACACCGGCCGTCTCGATTTCGCCGTATTCCGCGACGTCGATGATCTCGCCCTCGATGATGTCGCTTCCGATCACCTCCGATTCGATCAGTTCGGTCTCCTCGAGCGTAAAGCGCATTCGCGTCCGCTCGTCGATCTGTTCTTCGACCGTACGACGCTCGAGGAGCTCGCTACGGACGGTGTCGCCCTCGCCGCGCTGGCTCTCGATAACCTCCCGTTCGATGACCTCGTCCGGCGAGACGCTAGAGCGGATGACGTCGCTTTCGAGGATCGACCGCTGGACGCTCTCGAGTTCCACATCGGTCTCGATTTCGCCGCGTTCGATCTCCTCGTCGTGTTCCAGGTCGACGTCGACCACGCGGCTCTCGATCGTGTACCGTTCGATCTCTTCGACGGTGTCGAGGCGAGTCTCGTCGGTCGTGACCTCGATGACGTCGGCGGTGACGAACTCGGTGTCGACGATCTCCCGGTTCAACAGTTCCGAGCCGACGACGTGTCGTTCGGTGAGTTCGGTGTCGACGACTTCGCTCTCGATGGTGTCCCGCTCGACGATTTCTCGTTCGATGACCTGCGTCTCGACGATTTCGGTCGTTACCGTCTCCCCCTGCCGGAGCTTGTCCTCGAGTTCGGTCCGGCCGAGATCGGCTCGATCGAACGCCGTCTCGCGCTCGACGAGTTCGAAGTGACCCAGTTCCTCGCCGGTCGGTTCGTCATCGCGGTAGACGAACACCAGATCCTCGTTCTCGAACGTGGTAGTGAACTCGTCCCAGGTGTACTCCTCGTGACCCTCCCCGATATCGCCCTGTCGAACGAACGAGTGGCCGGGACCGCCGCCGTGGCCCTCGCCGCCGTGGATCGAAACGGGGACGGCATCGCGGGTTTCGGCCCACTCTCTGATCCGTTCGGGATCGGTCGTCATTCGTCGCTCCGGGTCGCCGCTGGCTGTTTCGTCTCCCATAGTCGCGTCTGCGGCCGAACGACACTTGAGTCGGCAGGGCCGTCTCACCGGATCAGTATCTCGTTTCTCGAACCCCCGCAATCGGCCTGCACAGGCGGGTGCGTAATCTCGTCTTGTCGCCCGACCCCCGGTGTGTGAGCCAGTAACAGCAACGGATTACTGCAGTCGGCCGACGGGAACCCCGACCGTTTCAGACCGTTCACCGACGAGAAACGCGCGTTTGTTCGTTCGACGGAGTCGGCGACGGCGACGCCTTCGCGCCGAAATTCGCTACTCGGACTCGTACTCGGCCCAGATGTATCGCGTCGCGACGCTTCGGTACGGTCGCCACGCGTCGGCAATCTCACGCATCTCCGCTCGCGTCAGCTCTTCGTCGCCGTTCCCGTACAGCTGTTCGATGCCGCGACGGACGGCGAGATCACCCAGCGGAAGGATATCCGGTCGCTCGAGGACGAACAGGAGGTACATGCGGGCCGTCCAGTCGCCGATTCCCTTGATTTCGGTGAGCAGATCGATCACCTCATCGTTCGAGTGGTCGGACAGCCCCTCCCGGGTGAAGTCCTGTTCTTGGAACGCCCGCGCTGCGTTTCGCACGTACTCGACCTTTTGCCGGGAGAGTCCAGCCGAGCGCAGCGCCTCGTCTTCGGCCTCGAGGACGGCTTCGGGCGTCACGTCGTCGCGGAACAGTTCGAAGACCCGTTCGCGGACGGCGGCCGCACTCGCCGTCGAGAGCTGCTGGTTGATGATGGAGATACAGAGTCGTTCGAACTCGTCCCAGTTCGGTTCGACGTACGGATCGTGTCGCTCGATGAGCTCCGCCATGACGGGGTCCTGCCGGAGCATGGGTTCGGCGTCTGCTAACATCCTCTTGGACCCGAACGAAGGTGGCCGACGGGCAAAGGCATCTCGGTGGCGGCTCCGACTCGAACGGATCGGCCGCGTCGTTACTCGAGGTGGTGGTAGTCGAGTTCGTGGCCCTCCTCGAGTGATTCCCGTACCGGTTCCGACGGGTCGGCGACGCCACGACGCGTGATCGTGAGCCCGCGTTCGTCGGCCGAGAGGACGAGCGTGACCCGCCAGTCGCTATCCGTCTCGGGGTAGTCGGTTCGATAGTGTGCCCCTCGAGATTCGGTTCGCTCGAGGGCAGTCCGGAGCATCGCTTCGGCGACGGTGAGGCTGAACGAGAGGTCGACGGCGTACTCGAACGAGCGAGACGTTCGGTCGCCGTCAACGTGAATATCGGCCGTTCGTGCCCGAATTTCGGCGACACCGTCCAGCCCCTCGCGAAGTGACTCGGCGTCCCGAAGGATGCCTGCGGTGTCCCACAACAGGTCTCCCAGGTCCTCGAGCAACGTTTTCGGGGGAACCGTACCGTCGGAGTCGGCGAGATCCGCGAGTGCCCGAAACTCCCGCTCGGCGAGCGCGCGCTGGGCATCGGTGACGGTGGGTACGCGATCCCTGCTGGTCACCGCGTTCGCGACGTGATCGCCGACGACTTTGCCGACGGCGACGGTCTCCGCCAGCGAGTTTCCGCCGAGGCGGTTCGCGCCGTGGACGCCGGCGACCGTCTCCCCGACGGCGTACAGCCCGTCGACGCCCGTCTCGCCGGTTCGGAAGTCGATATCGACGCCACCTATCGTGTAGTGGGCCGTCGGGGCGACTTCCATCGGTTCACTCGTGATATCCACCCCGAGGTCGGCGAATCGCTCGACCATCGACGGCAGCCGCTCCTGAACGTAGCTGGGGTCGCGGTGAGAGATGTCGAGGTAGATGCCGCCGTTGTCGGTCCCGCGGCCCTCCCGAACCTCCCGTGCGATCGCTCGCGCGACGACGTCGCGCGCGTCGAGTTCCATCTGGTCCGGCGAGTAGCGTTCCATGAACCGTTCGCCCTCGGCGTTGAACAGGCGACCACCCTCGCCCCGAACGGCCTCGGTGACGAGTCGGCCGTCCCACTCATCGCCATATCGTTCGCCGACCATCCCCGTTGGGTGAAACTGAACGAACTCGAGGGCCGTCAGTTGCGCACCGGCCTCGAGAGCAAGCGCCTGTCCGTCGCCGTTGTTCTCGTCGTCCCGCGAGGAGTGGCGGTGGTACAGCGCCGAGAACCCGCCGGCCGCAAGGACGACGTGGTTCGTCCGGAACAGCAGTCCCTCGCCGGTCTCCATATCGAATCCGACCGCGCCGTCGACGCGGGTGCCGTCCGAGAGCAGCCGGGTGATCATCACGTTGTCGCGGTAGGGAATCTCGAGTTCCCGTGCCCGGTCGATCAGCGTCTCGAGCATCGCCTCGCCGGTTCGATCACCGACGAAACAGGTTCGGCGGTACGACTGCGCGCCGAAGTAGCGCTGGTTGATTTTGCCGTCATCGGTGCGGTCGAACGCCATCCCCCAGTCGTCGAGTTCGCGGATGCGATCCGGCATCCGTTTCGCGGTCAGTTCGACGGCCTCGGGGTCGTTCAGGTGGTGGCCTTCGTTCAGCGTGTCCGCCGCGTGGATCGTCCAGTCGTCGTCCTCGTCGAGCGAGCCGAGCGCGGCGTTGATCCCGCCCGCGGCCCACGTCGTGTGGGCGTCGCCGTGATCACGCTTGCCGATGACCAGCGGCTCGAGGTTCGATTCGGCGAGTGCGATGGCGACGCGCGCTCCCGCCGCACCGGCGCCGATAACGAGGACGGGTGTCGTGACCGTTTCGTATTCGACCTGGCGGTCGCTGCCGCGGCGTTCGCCGTCGGTCTGGACGTGGATCCGACCGTCGATGCCGGCCCCCTCGATCGTCGATCCACCGTCATCGGTCGGCGAGTGTTTTGTCATCACTGGTACCGAAGGGACGATCGAGTATAGGCCCGACTCCAAACCATGCAATCGACCGTCAACGCCGGGAACGCATGCTCATCCGGGGCATTTAGCATGCTGGGTCACGTACCGTTTTGACAGATGCAACCGGTCGTCCACCTCGCGGTCGGCTACCTCTGTTATGCGGCGTACACGCGGTGGAGTCTGGGCCGGCAACCGGCCGACGTACCCGCACTCGTCGCCGTCTTCGCGGCCGGACTCGCGGATCTCATCGACAAGCCGCTTCACGCGGCCGGTGTCGTGCCGGTCGGGCGAACGATCGGTCACTCGCTGCTGTTTGCAATTCCCTTGGTACTGTTCGTCTGGCTCGTCGCAAGCCGACGCGATCGCCCCATCCTCGGCGTCGCCTTCGCCATCGGCTACCTTTCACACATCGCGACGGACGTTCCGTGGCACCTCATCTCGGGCGATTTCGACGAACTCGGCTTTCTTCTCTGGCCGATCACTGACATGCCAGCCTACACGGGCGTCAAACCCCTCGGAACTGTCACCGGAGTCGAAGTGACGACGCTGTGGCTCGAGGCCGTAATTCTCGTCGCCGGTATCGTGCTGTGGTGGGTCGACGGACGACCGGGAGTCGGTGCGATTCGACGTGCTCTCGGTGCGCGATAGCCTGCAGGTGGGGCCGACACCTGGGAAAGTTCCTTGGCAGACCCCGTCGTTGTACGAATGTAACTGTGAGTAACGATACCAAACGGACCGTCAGCGACGTGATGTCGACGCCACTGGAGACGATTTCGAAGGACGCGACGGTAATGGAGGCCGCACAGCGGATGCGAGAGCAAAACATCAATGCGCTGGTCGTCCCGACCACGCCGCGGGCGATCATCAGCAGTACGGACGTCCTCGAGGCCGTCGCCGAAGGACGGGACGTCTCGAGTCTGTCGGTTTCGGACGTGATGACGACCGACGTCGAAACCGTCTCGCCGGACCTCTACATGGAGGAAGTCGCCGCGATGATGACCACGTACGGTATCAAGCACCTCCCGGTCGTCGACGACGATTACGTCGGGATGGTCTCGTCGACGGACGTCACCGCCCACCTCTCATAGTACCGCGCCGTCCGTCGCTACCGCTCGCTACCGCTGTCGGCGCGTTCGGGAGCCTCGGGTTCTACGTTCGCGAGTCGCATCGCATTGCCCGTCACGCCGAGGCTCATCCCCATGTCGCCGATGATGACCGCGTGGATCACCGTCACGATGCCGAACGGTGCGCCGGCGGCGAGAACCGCCTTGACGACCAGACTCGACCAGATATTCTGCCGGATCACGCCGTTTGCCGTTCCGGAGAGCTCGTAGAGGTAGGGCAGTCGCGTAAGATCGTCGCTCATCAGCGCCACGTCGGCCGTTTCGAGGGCCGTATCCGTTCCCGCAGCGCCCATCGCGATGCCGACGCTGGCCGTCGCGAGCGCGGGCGCGTCGTTGATGCCGTCGCCGACCATCGCCACGTGTCCCGCGTCATCCGTCCCGCCGGAACCGGCCTCGCGTTCTAGTCGATCGATCCACTCGAGTTTCTCGTCGGGGAGCAACTCGGCGTGGTACTCGTCGATCCCGACCTCCGAGGCGATGGCGCGGGCGGTCCCTTCGTTGTCGCCGGTGAGCATGACGACGCGGACGCCCTGATCCTGCAGCCTCGAGACGGCCCACTTTGCCTCCGGTCGAACACGATCGGCCACGCCGATGACGCCGACCGGTCGCTCGTCGGTGCCGACGATCACGACGGTTTTCCCCTCCGACTGGAGGTCGGGAACGACTTCGGCGAGGACGTCCAGACAGCCCTCGCGGTCGCACTGGGGCCGGCCCCCGTAGCCCATTTCGGTGAGCGCGACACCCCCGTCGGTCGTCGCGTGGACGTGCTCGAGATCCGCGAGTCCGTCGAACAGCTCCGGTTTCCCGACGTAGTGGGTCTTGCCGTCGATTTCCGCGCGGACGCCCTTTCCGGTGAGGGCTTCGAACTCCGAAACGTCCGGGTCATCCTCGACTTCGGGCACGACACCCGCTTCCTCAGCGTAGCCGACGATCGCCTGCCCGATCGGATGTTCGCTGCGCCGTTCCAGGGCGCTCGCACGTCGGAGGACGTCGTCCTCGTCGGCTCCCTCGAGCGGGATAACGTCGGTCACCGCGAGGTCACCTTCGGTCAGCGTTCCCGTCTTGTCGACGGCGAGAACGTCGCTGTCGCCGACGGCCTCGAGATAGCGGCCGCCCTTGATGAGGACGCCATTTCGCGCCGCACTGGTGATCCCCGAGACGACGCTGACGGGCGTCGAGATGACGAGCGCGCAGGGACAGGAGATCACGAGCAGCGTCAGTCCGACGATGAACCAGTAGCTCCAGGACGCGCCGAAAGCGAGCGGCGGGACGACGACGGCCGCGACCGCCAGAGCGACGACGATCGGCGTGTAGACGCTTGCGAACCGGTCGATGAACTGCTCGCGTTCGGTCTTCTCTCGTTCGGCATCCTCGACCATCCGGACGATGCGAGCGATCGTCGAATCGTTGGCCTCGCTCTCGACCTCGATCTCGAGGTAGCCGGATTCGGAGATCGTCCCCGCGTAGACCTCGTCCCCGGCGGTCTTGTCCTCGGGAACGCTCTCGCCCGTGATCGGCGACTGGTCGATTGCACTCTGGCCCTCGAGCACGACGCCGTCGGCCGGAATCTTCTCGCCCGGCCGGACGACGACCGTGTCTCCGATCTCGAGTTCGTCCGCGGGAATCGTCTCCTCGGTTTTGTCCTCTCGCTTGACGGTCGCGGTGTCGGGTGAGAGATCCATCAACTCCCGCAGCGAGTCGCGAGCACGGTCCATCGAAAACCGCTCTAACAGCTCCGCAACCGAGAACAACACTGCGAGCATCGCCCCCTCGAAGGGGTGGTGGGCGGCGACGCTCGCAACGATGCCGAGACTCATCAGGAAGTCGATGTCGAGACTCCGATTGCGTACCGAGTAGTAGCCGTTCCGAAGGATCGGCGTTCCCGCGACGACCACGGCGAGGATGAAAAGCAAGTGGGAGAGTTCGTACGGTCGACCCGCGACCGTTCCGAGCAGCGGATCGACAGCCGGGAAGACGAACTCAAGGCCCATCCCGACCGCGACGACGACGGCACCGATCGCGGTCCCGACGGCGCGGCGCCCCTTCCAGACCGACTGGTCGTCGACGATCGCGTCGCTCCCGTCGCCGACCGCCGTCGCGTCGTATCCGGCCGAGCTGATCGCGTCGACGATCGTCTCGGTTCCGGTCCCCTCATCGACCGACACGGTGACGCGACCGGAAGTGGGCCGGGCTTCGATCTCGCGGACGCCGTCGACGCCCTCGAGTGCGTTTTCGACTTTGTTCGCACAGGAAGCGCAATCCATCTCGGGGACCGAGAGGGTACGTTCGGGGTCGGCCGTCGCGACCTCGTATCCCGCCGCGTGCACGCGCTCTCGAATCTCCGCTTCCGAGGTTCGCGTCGGATCGTACTCGACGACGAGCCGACCGCTGGTCACCCGCGCGTCGAGGTCGTCGATCCCCTCGAGTCGCTCGACGCTGTTGGTTACTTTCCCGGCACAGGACGGACAATCCATCTCGGGCACCCGAAACTCGAGGGTCCGACTCGAGTCGGGCGGCGTGGAGGGAGACGACTCGCTCATCGGTCTTCCCTAGTCTGGGCGAAACCTTACCGGTTATTTGGCGTGCGCCAAACGGCGGGTCGAATCGCGCCGATCGCGGTCCGTCGTTGTTCGAATCGACCTAGAGTCCCGCGGCCAGCGTCTCGAGCGAGTCGTCGGCGTCGACGAAGGCCGTCGCGAGGGTGGCCTCGGCCCGGCGAATTCGGTAGGAGAGCGTCGATCGGGGAACCTCGAGTCGCTCCGCGAGTTCGGAGAGTTCGATCCGGCGGGGCGTCTCGTAGTAGCCGTGGTCAACGGCCGCACGCAACGCGTCCCGTTGCTCGCGCGGGAGTTCGGTGTCGCGCTCGGTGGAAACGTCACCGTGTTCCGGATCGAGTTCCGTCAGCCGGAGCATCTCCATGCCCGTACACTCGCCGACCTCGTCACCCAATCCGTCGAAGAACTCGTGAATCGGTGCGTCGCTTCCAAGCACGATCCGCCAGCGGTACCGCCGCCCCTCGCGGTAGGTCTCGAACAGCAGCCCCTCGCCGAGGTACTCGAGTGCGACGTGCGGGACCGACGTACAGGCGTCTGTCCGGTCCCAGTAGGTGTAGACCACCAGCGTCCCGTTCGATCGGTCGAGCACCTGTACCTCGCAGTCCGCGCCGCAGTCGTCTTTGACCAAACAGTCCGCGAAGAACTCGGACGTTTTGTAGGCGTCCTCGAGGGCCTCCAGCGCTTCGGCCGGCCCTTCGGCGTGGTCGACCCGCCAGAGGCTGTCGCTCGTGACGTGACACGACAGCGAACGGATCGACGCCTCGGGGTGCTCCGCGAGGACGTCCGCAACCGGATTGGTTCCGGACTCGTACTCGAGGGCGAAGACGAATTCTCTCATTGTTCGTACGGAGGGGCTCGCGCGCCAAAGGGGTTTCTCGATGGACGGTGTACGGTCGCTCGATGGCATCGTCCACGGTGATCCTGGCCGCCAGCGCGTGGCTCCGTGGCCTCTGGTCGTACTATCGTCGGTATACGAACACGGCGATCCATACGGCGGCAACGGCCGCGCTGGCGATTTTCGGTCTGCTCGTGTTCGTCGATCCGTGGTTCGCAGCGGTTGCCATCGCCTGTTACGTCGTGCCCCCCGTCGTCCTGTATGTGCGAACGGGCGGCCCGGTATCCCGCGAGGATGGTGACCAGCCCCTCGAGAGTCAACGCTCAGCGCGACCCGACCCGACCGTCGAGTCTGCGACGAGCGGATCGAGCACCGATGACTCGAGTGCGCGCCGAGACTCGATATCGGAACTGAACCGGACAGCTGGCACCGACGATGTCGACCGCAGTAGCGACGACGGAGATACCGACTTCGATAGCGACGGAACGGATACTGATTCCGACAGCGACGGGACAGATACTGACTCAGACAGCGACGGAACCGAGACTGACTCAGACAGTAACGGGACAGATACCGACTCGGATCGTGACGGCTGACTCGAGATCGATCAGCGAGAATGGCCGGGAGCGGGCGCGGCGAAACTCGCTGCGTCCGCGACTCGGGGGAGGGCAGGCGATCACACCGATACTCGCCGCGAGCGTCGCGAATGCGACGCGAGCGGGCCGACGACTGACTCGGAAGCCGCGTTCACGCGGCTGGAGAGGAAGGAGGAGTGCTTTTCATCAACGTTTTGCCGAGTGGGGTCGCGAAGCGACCCCACGCAGAGCAAAAGGTTGGTTAGAATCCTTTGCCGAGCAGTTCGCGCGCGATAACGTTCTTCTGGATCTCCGTTGTGCCCTCGTAGATCTGGGTGATCTTCGAGTCGCGGTAGAAGCGCTCGACGGGGAAGTCGTTGACGTAACCCGATCCGCCGTGGATCTGGACGGCCTCGTTGGCGGCGTCGACGGCGACACGGGAGGCGTACTCCTTGGCCATCGAGGCGAGTTTCGTGATGTCTTCGCCCTGGTCGACCTTCCAGGCGGCCTTGTAGGTCAGGTTGCGTGCGGCCTCGGTCTCCGTGGCGATATCGGCGAGTTTGTGCTGAATTGCCTGGAAATCGCTGATCGGCTGGCCGAACTGCTCGCGGTCCTGGGAGTACTCCAGGGCTTCGCGGAGCGCACCCTTCGCGATGCCGACGCCCTGTGCGGCGACGCCGGTTCGGGTGGCGTCGAAGAACTGCATCTGCTGCATGAACGCGGCGTCGCGGGTCCCGATGAGGTTCTCTTCGGGAACGCGGACGTCGTCGAGGATGAGTTCGGCGGTGTCCGACGCTCGAATGCCCATCTTGCCCGTGATCTTGTCCGCGTCGAAGCCGTCGCGGTCGGACTCGACGACGATCTGGCTGAAGCCGTTGTAGCGACCCTCGGCGTCGGGGTTGGTCTTACAGAGCATGACGAAGAAGTCCCCGACGGTGCCGTTGGTGATCCACATCTTGTTGCCGTTGATGACCCACTCGTCGCCGTCCTTCTCGGCGCGCGTGGAAACGGAGGAGACGTCCGAGCCGGTGTCGGGCTCCGAAATGGCCGCACCGGAAATCTTCTCGCCCATCGCGACGGGCTCAAGGAAGCGCTCTTTTTGCGCTTCGGTTCCGAACTCCTGGATGGCTTCGGTCCCGAACGAACAGGCCATGATCGAGAGCGCGATGCCCGGATCGTAGGAGAATAGCTCCTCCGCGATGATCACGGTATCAAGCGTCGAGTAGCCCGCGCCGCCGTACTCGATCGGAATCGACGGACCGACCAGACCCATCTCGGAGGCCTTGTCGACGATCTCGTGGGGGAACTTCTCTTCGACGTCGTACTCCTCCGCTTCGGGGGCGATTTCGTTCTCGGCGAACCGTTTGACCTCTTCGCGGATCTGTTCTTGCTCTTCGGAGAGACCGAATTCCATGGTAATCAGTTCCTATCCCAGCGATAAAGAACTTTGTAACCGACAGTAAACAGAACTATAGTTTTCTTTACTGAATAGGGAAACGTTGAAACCCGTGCCGATTGCAAGTGTGACCATGGAGCTGGAAGATATCAACACCGTCGCAGTTCTCGGTGCAGGGAATATGGGCCACGGCATCGCGGAGGTCGTCGCGATGGCCGGCTACGACGTAAACATGCGCGACATCAACGACGAGTTCGTCCAGAACGGGTACGAACAGATCGAGTGGTCGCTCAACAAGCTCGCCGAGAACGATCAGCTCTCCGAGGAGGAAGCCGAGGCCGCTCTCGAGCGAGTGACGCCCCTGGTCGACATGGAGGAGGCCTGCGGCGACGCCGACGTCGTCATCGAGGCCGTGCCGGAGAAGATGGAGATCAAAGAGGACGTCTATACCGAACTCGAGGCGGTCGCCCCCGACCGAACCGTCTTCGCGACGAACACCTCGAGCCTGTCGATCACGGACCTCTCGGAGTTCACCGAGCGTCCCGGACAGTTCTGCGGGATGCACTTTTTCAACCCGCCGGTGCGGATGCAGCTCGTCGAAGTGATTTCGGGTGCCGAAACCGACGACGAGACCCTCGACGTCATCGAGGAGTTGGCCGACGATATCGACAAGTCCCCCGTGCGCGTTCACAAGGACTCTCCCGGCTTCATCGTGAACCGCATTCTCGTCCCCCTGATGAACGAGGCCTGCTGGCTCGTCAGCGAGGACGAGGCCACGCTCGAGGAGGTCGACTCGACGACGAAGTACGGGATGGGGCTGCCGATGGGGAGCTTCGAACTCGCCGACCTGACCGGCATCGACGTCGGCTATCACGTGCTCGACTACATGAACGAGGTGCTGGGCGAGGCCTACGAGCCGAGTCCGCTGTTCGAAGAAAAGGTCGAGAACGAGGAACTCGGGAAGAAGACCGGCAAGGGCTTCTACGACTACGAGGACGGCCCCGGCGCCGAGATTCCGACCGACCAGCAGTCCGAACTGGTCGAGGCGCGACTGACCGCCACGATGGCCAACGAGGCCGCAAAGCTGATCGGCAACGACGTCGCCCCGCCGGAATCCATCGACGAAGCGACGAAACTCGGTGCCGGCTTCCCCGACGGCCCCGTCAAGATGGTCGACGAGTTCGGCATCGAGAACGCACTCGAGACCCTCGAGGAGGCCTACGAGAAGACGGGCCACGAACGCTACGCCCCCGCTGACTACCTCGAAGAGCGCGCCGGAGAAGGCGGCTTCTACGACGCGGGAGACGACGAGGTCGGTGCCGATTTCGACGCGATCCGCGTCGAGTACCCCGGCGACATGGTCGGCCACGTCGTCCTCGATCGACCCCACCGCATGAACACGATCAGCGGCGAACTGCTCGAGGAGCTATCCGAGGCGATCGACCTCCTCGAGGACGACGACGAGGTTCGATCGATCCTCATCACCGGCGAGGGTGAGAAGGCCTTCTCCGCCGGCGCGGACGTCCAGAGCATGGCCGCGGGCGGTGCGGACCCGATTCAGGCACAGGAACTCTCGAAACAGGGCCAGTCTACCTTCGGCAAGCTCGAGGCCTGTGACCTGCCCGTCGTCGCCGGTATCGACGGCTTCTGTCTCGGCGGCGGGATGGAGCTTGCAACCTGTGCCGACATGCGCGTCGCGAGCGAGCGCTCCGAGTTCGGCCAGCCCGAACTCAACCTCGGGCTGCTCCCCGGTTGGGGCGGCACCCAGCGGCTCAAACACATCATCGGCGAAGGGCGCGCAAAGGAAGTCATCTTCACCGCCGAGCGTTACGAGGCCGAGACGATGGCCGACTACGGCTTCGTCAACGACGTCGTCGAAAACGACGAACTCGAGGATCAGGCCCTCGAACTGGCGACCGACCTCGCGGGCGGACCGCCGATCGCCCAGAAGTTCACCAAGCGCGCGATGCTCGCGGGCCGTGACGATACGGACGCCGGACTCGAGTACGAAGCGTCGGCGTTCGGTCACCTGATGGCAACCGACGACCTCATGGAGGGCATCACGGCCTTCATGGGCGACGGCGAGCCGGACTTCCAAGGGGAGTAACGAGCGCCGACCGACTCGCGTCTCGACTCCGTCGGATGGAGACGGGGTCCGACGGGCGGTAAGTCGTCCGTCGACCGACGGTGGACCGCAATCGATTCCGTCCGACCCGCTCGTTTTGCGCACGGCTCCGAACGACCGCATCCGATAGAGACAGTTTTGAACACGTTGTCCAACCGGTAACAAATAACTACCGAGAGAAGGATCCGTATTTGAGTTTCAAACATTATAGTATACTAACAGCTGGGCGCGAGATTTATCACGCAGAGATACCATTGGTGAGTCGTGGCTGCAATGGATGATGAGAACAGAGGGGGCAACCAGTGAGTGACGAACTCGAGGTACTCGTCGTCGACGACGAGGCACGACTTGCGGATCTGTTCGCAGCGTGGCTCCAGAGCGAGTGGACCGTCGACACGGCCTACGACGGTGAGGAGGCCCTCGAGAAGATGGCGGACTCCGTCGAAGTGATCCTGTTGGACCGGCGAATGCCGGGTCTCTCCGGCGACGAGGTCCTGGCGGAGATCAGGGAGGCAGGCTACGACTCGCGGGTCGTTATGGTGACCGCGGTCGATCCCGACTTCGACATCATCGAGATGGGCTTCGACGACTACCTCGTCAAGCCGGTCTCGAAGGAGGACCTGGTCACGATCGTCGACAACGTCGCCGGTCGGTCGGAGTACGAGTCGGACATTCAGGAGTACTACGCGCTCGTCTCGAAGAAGGCGCTCCTGGAATCGGAAAAGGCAGACCGCGAACTCGCCGAGCACGAGGAGTATCAGGAACTTTGTGAACGCGTCGCGGAACTCGAGGAACGCGTCGACGAGACGGTCTCCGGAATGACCTCTCACGACGACTTCGTCGGGGCGTTCCAGGATCTTCAGTCCGAGAACTAGAGGCTCAGTCTCGGTCGCTCGAGTCGAACGCAAACTCGAACCGGGCTCCGCCGTCCTCACGCTCGCCCCCTCCCTCGCCCTCGCGCCCACTTTCACTCTTGCCCTCGGTCGCGGTAACCGTCCAGCCGTGTCCGGTAGCGACTTCTTTGACCACCCAGAGACCGATCCCTAACCCACTTTCGGAGGACGAAACCGACGGATCGAACAACTTCTCGCGTCGCGCTTCGGGGATCCCCGCCCCGTCGTCTTCGAGGTAAAAACCGTCCGACTCGAGCAGCCCGATTCGGACACTGACGTCGGTGCCACCGTGTTCGATCGAGTTCCGAAACAGGTTCTCGAACAACCGCAAGAGCCGCGACCGATCGGCCTCGATCGTCGTCGTCTCCGCGACCGAGAGCGTCGCGTCCTCCGTCGAGACGTGCTCCCAGGCGTCGACGGCGACCGACTCGAGGTCGACCGGCTCCGTATCGGTCACCCAGTCGCCGTCGCGAGCGATCGCCAGCACGTCCTCGATGATCGTCTCCATCCGATCGAGACCGTCGCGGACGTTCTCGGCGTGCTCGAGCGATTCGGTCTCCTCGAGCAGATCGAGATACCCCTGTGCGACTCCCAGCGGGTTTCGCAGGTCGTGGCTGACGATCCGTGCGAACGCGTCGAGTCGTTCGTTCTGTTCGCGGAGTCGCCGCTCGTCTCGTTTTCGCTCCGTGATGTCACGGATGACCGCGACCGAGCCGAGAAACTCCTCGTCGGGGACGAGGACGGCGATCTGCGCTTCGCAGGGGATTGTGTCACCCGCTTTTGTCTCGAGGCGGAGTTCGACCGTATCCGTGCTCGCGTCGTCCTCGAGCAACGCTCGAATCGTCTCCTCGCCGGCGTCGGTATCCGCTCGATCGAAGACGATCGAGACGTGTTCGCCGAGCAAGCCTTCGCGGCTGTAGCCGGTCATCTCGGTGAGCGCGTCGTTGACTGTCATGAAGTGGCCCTGCTCGTCGAGGACGTACATGCCGTCGCCCGCGGTCTCGACGAGCCGTTCGTATCGGTGGAGCGCACGCTCGCGTTGCTCAAGTCGGCCGCGGATGGCGATCGTCTCGAGGACGTGTGAGCCGACTGCGGCGGCCGAGCGGATCGCCGTCCGTTCGGCGTCGGTGATCGGTTCGGTCGCGTAGACGACGAACACGCCGTAGAGTTCGTCTTTGGAAGCCAACGGGGCAGCCGCGACGGCGTGAACGTCCCGATCGCAGACGTGATCGCCGAACGGAACGGCGTCGCGGTTGTCGGCGACGTCCCGGAGCGTCTGGAGTTTCCGGCTCCGCATCGCGCGCTCGAGCAGCGGCTGGTCGCCCTCGCCGATGCTAAACGTGCGTTGCATCGGCCACTCCATATCGTCGGGGTCGGTCAGCCACGGGACGACCTCCCGCTCGCCGCGGTCGTACTCGCCGACCCAGGCGAACGCGAATCGATCGCTCGCCGTGAACTCCTCTCGAAGCACTCGTTCGACCGCAATGGGAGACGTGACGTCGACCAGCCGCCGTCTGACGGCGGCGACGATTGCCGCGAAATCGTCGGAAAGACCGGTCGCGTCGCGGGTTCTGTCGGCCGACGACCCGGCCGTCTCGGCGGTGAGGAAACCGGTATCGTCGAACGCCTCCTCCGAATCGACGTCGTCGCTCGAGTCGGCGTCGATCCGCGCCGTGATCGCGTCGGCCAGTCGATCCGATCGGTCAGTGTCGTCGATGCGGGCGACGACTTCGCTGAGCACGGCGACGGGGCCGTTGCTGCTATCGCTGGCGGCGGTGGCGGCGCTATCGCCCCAGTGGACGAACATCGGGGTCTCCGGCGACGCCGATTCGACGGCGTCGACGAGCGTCGGCACGTTCGCGATCGTGCTCGCGTCGATGAGGACGGCGTCGATCGACTGTCGCTCGAGTCGCTCGAGGCCCTCCGACGCGGATTGGGCGACGACGACGTCGACCGGGGCGTCGGTTAGCGAGAGCGTCACGGACGCTCGCGTCGACCGGTCGTTGCTCACACAGAGGACGCGTGGACGGCTCATTTCAGATCTCAGATCTCAGATGTTACCGATCGCCGTTCACCGATAGCGGTTGCGCTACTTGCGGTCACGACGGAATCGGTGGTATACGAACGATTGCTTCCAAACCGGTTTGTTCTTTCGACACGAGCCGACGGCGAGCCGTACCCTGTCGAGAACACGGTCTCGCGCAGCTCGATCGGCGAAAAGATCGAAGTCGGTGGGTTCGAGTCGACTACGGTGCCTGTCCGTAGATCAGGTTCCGTTGGATCTCGTTTGCGCCCTCGTAGATGACGGGAATCCGCGCGTCGCGGTAGACGCGAGCGATCCGTCGTTCGTCCAGAATCGATCGCCCGCCGTGGAACTGCATCCCTTGTTCGGAGACGTCGACGGCCGTCTCGGTGGCCTTCGTCTTCGCCATCGCGGCCCAGTAGCCGGCGTTCTCTCCGTTCTGGACCTTGTCACAGGCGCGCCAGGCCATCGTCCGCGCGCTCTCGAACTCGAGGAGCATGTCCGCGAGGCCGTGTTGTACCGCCTGGAAGTCGCTGATCGTTCGGCCGAACTCCTCGCGGTCGTGGGTGAACTCCCAGGCTTCCTCGATAGCGGCCGCTGCGATGCCGAGGCCGTGACCCGCGACGACGACGCGACCGTGGTTGAAGAACTCGGCGAGCATCCAGAAGCCGGCTCCCTCGGTTCCGATCAGGTTCTCCTCGGGAATCCGGCAGTCGTCGAACTCGATGTGAGCCTGCTTCGAGGCGCGCATCGCCATCTTCTCGGGGATGTGCTCGGCCTCGTAGCCGTCGGTATCGGTCGGGACGATGAACATCGAGTGGTTGCCGTACCGGTTGTCCTCGTCGTCGCCCGTCCGCGCGTAGAGGGTCACCCAGTCAGCCTCGACGCCGTTGCCGATCCAGTACTTCTCGCCGTTGATGACGTACTCGTCGCCGTCTTTCTCGGCCGTGGTCTGCATCCCGGCGAGGTCGCTGCCCGTCTCCGGTTCGGATACGGCGAGCCCCGACCGCATGTCCCCCTCCGCGACCGGTCGAATGTACTCTTCACACTGCTCGTCGGAGCCGTACTCGTAGGTTATTTCGCAGCCGAAACTCGCCAACTGGAGCGTCAGTGCGATCCCCGCATCGGCTCGGTAGAACTCCTCCGTAATCGCGAGCAGTTGCGGGAGGTCCAACCCTCGTCCGCCCCATTCCTCCGGAATGTCCTGTGCCACGAGGTTCGCTTCCTGACCGGCCTCGAGGATATCCTCCGGATACGTGCCTTTCTGGAAGTACTCCTGTGCGTTGGGTTCGATGTGTTCGGCGGCGAACTCTCGCGCTTCCGCCTTGACGTCGTGTGCGTGCTCCGGGACGATGCTGTCGTCGAGCAGTTCCATGTCCGCTCGTACGACAAGGTGGTGGAAATAGGGGCGGGGCAACTGTGCAAGCCCTGAGAACAGACTCGCAGCACTCCGGTTCGACTCCGGGATCAGACCCCGTGTTCCGATACCGTTCCGCCCATCGAAACGGACGTTACCGAAACTCGCGGAGCAGTTCGTCCGTGGACAGATGCGCGTACTGGTCCAGTCGCGAGATATCCCAGGCGACGTCACTGACGAGATGGACGTAGAGCACGACGCCGGTCACGACCGCGAGCGACGCACTCGAGAGAGCGAGTAGCGGAACCGCGATGCCGATGAGAAGCAGGTGGCTCAACAGCCGCGAGAGGACGCCGACGTCGCCCGGCTCGAAGATCCGGCGCTGGTCGGCGACGGCCGCGGCGGGGTGTGCGAGACAGAATCGGACGGCGCCCCAACTGCCGGTCTTGTACCGGGCGATGAGGAAGTGGTCGAGATCGATGAGAACGCCGACTGCGGTGCCGTACGCGACGACGAGAGGGACGGGGACGGCGTAGCCGAAGACGGTGATCGGCGACAGCGCGTAGCCGAGGCCGCTGGCGACGATGAACGAGATCGCCGCGTGGTGTTTGGAGTAGATGGTGACTCACCCGGCGGCGTTGACGGCGCGGGAACAAATCGCCCTCGTCCCGGCGTTTTTCGCTGGCCGGTGGCCGGCGTGCTCGAGTCGCTCGGTCCGTAACTGGTCGCGGACACAGCGACGGTGACGCTGACGCTGACCGTGGGAGTAGGAATACCGCGCGGAGAGGTCCGTTCCGAACACGCGTTTCAGCCGGCAAAGCCCGAGAGCAGCCACTCCCCGTCCTCGTCTTCGTCGTCGTCGATACTCGGGGCGCTGACCAGGACGAACGCGCTCTCCTCGTCGCCGTTTCGGATCTGGCGCGTCGACTCCGGCGGGATCCAGAGCGCGTCGCCGGTCTCCATCTCGATCGGATCGTCGTCGACGATCACCGTCGCTTTCCCCTCGATCAGCACGTAGACCTCTTCGTGGTCGTTCTCCGTGTGATCGTGTGGCTGGCTGTTCCAGCCGGGATCGCAGCGAGCCACCGTCACGCCCACGCGCTCGGTCTCGAGCGGATCGCTCAGGAAGTGCATCGCACTCGAGACCTGATCGACCTCCTCGTAGTTCACCTTCCGGTAGGTCATAGCTGTCTCTTCGGCGGGCCACAGTAAAACAATACTGTTCACTGACGTGCTGCGGACGAAACGATCCGGTGGGCGACGGTCCGTGTTCGCAGTCGGTCACGGCAGTACGAGTGGTTCGTGTGATACGGCTGCTGTGCCGATGTACCGATCTACCGCTGTACCGATGTGTCGACGTAACCCGCCCGAATCGCGGTTGCATCGGCGATGACGGACAACAGTCCGTACGAGCGCCTCAGCTCAGTTGTCCTGCGCGATCGGATCGAAACTGTCGACCGGGATCACCGAGTAGTCGACGGTCAGCGCGTCCTTGGTCGCTCGGATCTTGCCGACGAACGTCGAGATATCCTCGAGTTCGCCCTCCAGGACGAACAGTTCCATACAGTAGTGATCGCCGACGTGACTGTGGAAGTTCGAGGCGACGAGGTCCTCGTGTTCGTGGCGAAGGTGCATCATCCGCTCTTCGACGCTGGTCGTCTCGTAGTCGAAGAGAATGGTAACGATCCCCATCAGTTCTCGGTCCTCGAGACGGGTGTCCTCGAACTCGCCGAGCAGGTTTCGGGAGGCTTCCCGGACGACTTCGCTGCGGCCGGTGTAGCCGTGTTCGTCCGCGAACTGGTCGAGTCGCTCGAGGAGTTCGTCCGGCATCGAGACGCTTACGACTGCCATATAATAACTCGGTGCGGATAATCTATTAAGCCTTATCATCGACTCGAGTTCGCCGGGCGTCGGTCGCGCGTGACACGGCGAGTCCGCGGCCGAAGGCGGAAACGACGCTCGAATAGCGCACACTGTTTTCCCGGTTCGTCGTGAGGACAGCATATGTACCTCGCACATCAGACCTGGCCGGAACTCGGCGAGTATCACGCGAACGAATCGCTCGCCGTCGTCCCGCTCGGGTCGACCGAACAGCACGGACCACACCTCCCGGAGGGGACCGATCACATGATCGCCGAGGCCCTGGCCCGCGAGGCGACAGACCGGACGGACTACCTCTGTACGCCACCGATTCCGATCGGCGTCAGCTCCCACCACCGACAGTTCCACGGCACCATGTGGGTCGAGCCGCCGGTGTTCCGGGACTACGTCGAAAACCTCTCGCGAAACCTCACCTATCACGGTATCGACCGCATCGTCTACGTCAACGCCCACGGCGGCAACGTGGCCCATCTCCGCGAGGTCGGCAGCCGCCTCCACGACGACGGCACCGCCTACGCCATCGAGTGGATGTGGGACGAATCGATCCCCGAACTGATCGACGACGTCTTCGAGACCCCCGGCCCCCACGGCGGCCCCAAGGAGACCGCAATGATCATGCACATCGCCGAGAACCTCGTCCGCGAGGACCGCCTCGAGTCGGCCCGCGACGGCGGCGCGGTCTTCGATTACGACGCCGAGCGCGTCCACGGCGCGACCACCTTCTACGACTGTATCGAGAACAGCAAAAACGGCGTCTTCGGCGATCAGACGGACGCGACCCCCGAAATCGGCGCGGAACTGTTCGCGGCCGCGACCGACCAGTTGGTCGCCCTGCTCGAGTGGCTCGACGATCAGCCCTTCGATGACCTCATGCCGGACTCGCATCTGGACCCCCAGCCCGGCAGCGGCCGCGAGGGGAAGCGAACCGGCCGACGGTAGCACTCGTCTCGAGGTTGGAGGAGAACTGACCGTGCTCGGCCGACCGAGCCACCGAAACCATCGCGCGCAGTCCCGGTCGGCTACAGGAACATGTTCGGTGCAGCTACGCTGGACTTATGCGTCCGAGCGCCGTTGTGTGTCCAATGAGCGAACGGACAGAGTCGTCGGACGCGAGATTCTGGACGGCCGGTGACGACCGGACAGCGCTCCAGTGTTCTCAGGCGCTCGTCGACGCGATCGAAGACGGGGTCTTTCAACTCGATACCGACGACCGGTTCGTTGCGATCGACGACGCACTTCTCGAGACGACCGGGTACACCCGCGACGAGATTATCGGCGAACACGTCTCCGCGCTCGTCTCGGAATCCGATGCGACGCGACTCGAGCAGGACCTGTACGCAAAACGACGTACAGATCGGGGCGATAGCGATGACGCGGCGCTCGAGGTATCGGTCCAGACCGCCGACGGGGCGGCGGTTCCCGGTACGCTTCGGCTGCAAGCCGTCCGAACCGACGGCCGGTTTCGTGGCGTGATCGGCGTCGTTCGAGACCGCGGTCGAGCCGAACCTGACGCGGCGGCGAGGTCGAACCCCGCACCCTCGACGGCGTCAACCTTCGAAGCCGCCACCTCCGTGCTCGACGAAGCCGACGTCGGCGTCTTCATCCTCGACGACGAGTTCGACGTGGCGTGGATCAACGAGGCGACCGAGCGGTACTTCGAACTCGACCGATCGGACGTCCTCGGCCGCGACAAACAGCAACTGATCGACGAGACGATTCGGGAACGGTTCGCCGATCCCGAGCGATTCGCCGACACCGTTACCGCCACCTACCGCGACAACAGCTACGTCGAGCGGTTCGAGTGTCACGTCACCGCCGGCGACGGGCGCGACGAACGGTGGCTCGAACACCGGAGCAAACCGATCGAGTCCGGCCCGTACGCCGGCGGGCGAGTCGAACTGTACTACGACGTCACCGAACAACACGACCGTGCCGCCCAGCTCCGTCAGCTGAACGAAGCCGTTCGCGAGTGGCTCGGGGAAGATTCGCGTGCGGCGGTCGCCGACGCGGCCAGTCACCACATCCGAGAGATTCTCGACCTCGAGATCAACGGGATCTACCTCCACGACACGGACACGCAGACCCTCCAGCCGGCGGGCTGGTCCGACCCGGCCGAAACCCTGTTCGACGATCTCCCGACGTTCGCCGAAGACGAGGGGATCGCCTGGCGCGTCTTCGATTCCGGAGAGCCGGTGATCTACGACGACGTCACGACCGATCCGGACCGCTACAACCCGGAGACACCCATCCGGAGCGAGATCTGTCTCCCGATCGGCGACCACGGCGTCGTCCTCATCGGCTCGCAGGAACGAACCGCGTTCGACGACGGTGATCTGTCGCTCGCGAAGGTCGTCGCCTCGAGTCTCGAGGTGATCTTCGACCGGATCCGCCACGAGCGCGTCCTCAAGCGCGAGCGCGCTCAGACCGAGAAACTCCTGCAGACCGCACCTGTCGCGATCTCGGTCGAAGACGTGACCGGCGAGACGCTGCTGTCGAATCAACGCACGCGGGAGACTCTCGGCGTGACCGACGGAGTTCCGATCGACAAGGCGGCCGCGATCGACGGCTGGGACGTGGTCGACGCCGACGGCGACTCGATCCCGTCCGACCGCTCTCCGACGACGCGCGTCCGCGAGACCGCCGAACCGGTGTTCGATCGGGAACTCGTCCTCGACGGACCGAGCGACGAACGCAAGTGGTTCTCGGTCAACGCCGCGCCGGTCTTCGGGGCCGACGGCGCGCTGGAGCGAGTCATCTCCGTCGGCGAGGACATCACGGAGCGCAAAGCACACGAACGTCGCCTCGAGCGTCGCAAGAGCGAACTCGAGACCGAGCTGAGCGAGATCCTCGGTCGCGTCTCGGACGGGTTCTACGCGCTCGACGAGGAGTTCCGCTTTACGCACGTCAACGAAACCGCCAAGGAGCTACTGGGTCGCTCGCGGGAGGAACTCCTCGGGAACGTGCTCTGGGAGCTGTTTCCCGAAGCCGTCGACTCGGATCTCGACGACCGGTTTCACGAGGCGTTGCGGACCCAGGAGCCGGTCTCGTTCGAACGCCACTCGGAACCGCTCGGAATCTGGGCACAGGTACAGGTCTATCCGTCCGAAACGGGGCTCTCGATCTACTTCCGCGATATCACCGACCAGAAAGCCCGAGAACGGGAGCTGACGACCTACGAGACGGTCGTCGAAACCATCGAAGACGGGATCTACGTCCTCGACGAGGACGAACGGTTTACGACCGTCAACGAGGCCTACGCGGAACTGACCGGCTACGACCGCGAAGAGCTCATCGGCGAACACGCCTCGATCATCGCCGACAAAACGATCAGAAACCTCGCTCAGACGGTTGCGACGGAAGAGAGCGACGTTTCGACGATCGAAACCGAAATCAGGACGAAGTCCAGCGGTCGCGTGCCGATCGAGGCGACGGTGGCGGGGCTCGCGACGGTCGGCGGCGGGCGCGAACGCGTCGGCGTCGTCCGCGACATCACCGAGCGGCGGGACCGACAGCGCAAACTCGAGGAGAGCGAACAGCGATACCGCACCCTCGCGGAGAACTTCCCGAACGGCGTCGTCGCGCTCTACGACGACGAGCTGCGGTATACGGCCGCTGGGGGCCAACTCCTCGGCAAACTCGGAATCGACCGCTCGGACGCGATCGGCGATTCGATCTACGACCGGTACTCCGATGCCCTGCTCTCCGAGATCGAACCGCACTTTCAGGCCGCACTCGAGGGCGAGGAACGCTCCTTCGAGATAACCAACCGCGGACTCGAGTTGCTGGCACACACCCTTCCCGTGCGTACCGACGAGGGGGTACAGATGGGCATGCTCGTCGTACAGGACATCACCGAGCGAAAGGAGTACGAACGGAAACTCGAGGCGTCCAACGAGCGCTTAGAGCAGTTCGCCTACGCGGCCTCCCACGACCTCCAGGAGCCGCTGCGGATGGTGACGAGTTACCTCCAGCTGATCGAGCGACGGTACGCCGACGAGCTAGACGAAGACGGCGAGGAGTTCATCGACTACGCCGTCGACGGCGCGGACCGCATGCGCGAGATGATCGACGGCCTGCTCGAGTACTCGCGGGTCGAGACGCAGGGCGAACCGTTCGAACCGGTCGAACTCGAGGACGTGCTCGAAGACGTTCGCGCGGATCTCAAACTGCAGATCGAGGAGCGCGAGGCCGAGATCACGGCCCCGTCGCTGCCCGCAGTCCGCGGTGACCGGAGCCAGCTCCGGCAGGTGTTCCAGAACCTGCTCTCGAACGGGATCGAATACAGCGACGGGTCGCCTCGCGTCTCGGTCTCGGCTGAACGCAACGGACAAGAGTGGATCGTCTCGGTCAGCGACGAGGGAATCGGAATCGATCCGGACGACGCCGACCAGGTCTTCGAAATCTTCCAGCGACTGCACAGCCACGAGGAACACGACGGGACCGGGATCGGACTGGCGCTCTGCCAGCGGATCGTCGAACGCCACGGCGGCGAGATCTGGGTCGAGTCCGAGCCCGGCGACGGGACGACGTTTTCGATGACGTTACCGGCAGTCGAGGAATAGAAGACCGATAGACCGCGTGGCAGTGGCGCGAAGGCGTGTTTCGAACGTCTCGCGGATCAGTCGTCGCAGTGACTGCCGTCGCACTCAGTGTCGGTATCCGCCTTCTTCGTGTCGACGGCCGTATCGTCGTGAGTGAGGGTTACGTACGTTTTCCGGCCCTCGGGTGCGGTTACCCAGATGTCCGCCGCGTCTTTGTCGTCGACCTCGAGTTTGCCGCCCTGCTTGTCGGCGTCGACGGTCCAGCCAACCTTCACCTGCTTCTTGCCGTAGTTGTGAACACGGAACTTCGCCTCACGGACCGTTCCGGTTCCCTCGAGCCCCTCGATATCATCGGTATCGTCGAGGCCGTCGACGTCGTCGAAGTCGTCGAACCCGTTGTCGTCGGTGAGGTCGTCGTAGTCGTCTTCGTCGACCTCCTCGCCGTTGATGAGCATCTCGCCGTCGGGATCGAAGTCCTCGCTGACCTCGGAGACGTCGGGATCGGTAACGGCGTCGAAGCTCTGGTCGTCGATATCGGCGAAGTCGACCTTCCGAGTGCGGTAACAGACCGCCTCGAGATCGATCATGTCGCCTGCCGACTTCTCGCAGGCGTCTTTGTGGGCGTTCGCGGAGTCGACCTTTTTCCCGTTGTAGTAGATGTCGACCGTCGCGTCCTTCGAGATGGCCGCGGCGTTGAACGTCTCGGAATCCTTTTTCGGAACCGTTAGCTTCCCGCGTAGATCGTCGACGTTGATCTTCTTGTCGCGGGTTTTCTTGTCGCCGATGAGATCCTCGAGGCCGTCGAGGTCGTCGATATCGTCGAACCCGTTGTCGTCGACGATATCGTCGATTCCGTTCGCGTCAGTAAGATCGTCGAGGTCGTCAAGGTCGTCGAGATCATCGACGTCGATCCCGTCCAGGTCGAGTCGGTCGGTATCGACCTTCCAGTTCACCTTGGCGGCTTTCGAACTCTCGTTGTGGACACGGAACTCCGCCGTCGCTTTCTTATGGCAGACGAGTTCGATCTCGAGACCGTGTTTCTGCTCGTCGTCCGTCGGTTTATCATCGCCGTTTTTCTCGTCGTCTTTTTGCTCGTCGTCCGTCGGTTTATCGTCGCTTTTCGTCTCGTTTTCGCCAGCGAGTGCGTTAACACTGAGTGCTGTGCCACCGATGGCGGCCCCTGCAGCACCGATTCCGAGCAGGCTCTGTCGTCGTGAGAGATTGGTTTCGTCTGACATCGTTTGATCACTCGCGAGTCGGTCATCGTCGTCGTGACCGTCGCGGGTACCGAACACTCAGACAGTCGTGACCATTGTTATCCGATAGCTGTACGGAGAAGTGAATCCCGTCGCTCTCGGAATATCGGTATCGGAAAATCGATTCTCAGCTAATTCCGTTCACCGTCGCTATCCCGAAAGGAAACCGACTGGTAGGGTCGGTATCTCACCCCCTTCGATTCGGAACGTCCGTCACAATCCGGCTCTCCCGTATCGCACAGAAGCAAAAAGGTATCCCATTGACAGTTGTTTCCCGCCCCTACTTCCATGGTGGCAGCCAATTACTGTCTGTATTCCGGTATTTATCCAGTCGGTAGTGTTTGGAATGCTAACCTTTCGCCACTATCGCTATTTCTCTCGGTTTTTGGTGTCGGCCGTGAGGAATAGCTGTGCAGATGGCGAGAATAAGTCAACAGATTGTCACACATGGTCGCGGTTCTCGAGTCGCCGCTATTGGTAGGCTGACTGCCGGGCCCATCGATCACCGATCGGACGGTGCCCAACAGAAATCGTCGGGAAACCCGGCGCTGTGAGGTACGCAATCCAGTCGCCCACGTTTCGCTGTATTTCGCCACTCTCGAGTCGGTTCGTGACCGCGTACGGCACCACACCGCCATTTCAGACGCCGAGCCAACAGCTATATATTCACCGGCCTACTGGTCCCACGAAAGCGGTGCATGACGTGATTCCGTCCACTATTAGCTCCGATTGGCTGCTGCTCGCCGTCTCGTTCGCCTGTTTTGCTGTCGCCGGCACCGCTACCGGTGCCGTCGACGCACTCGCCCCGACGCTCGGGGCGACGGCACTCGCCATCACGGCCGTTTACTGCGTCGCCCAGTACGCAAGCCGTGTCTCCCGACGCACCCTCGCGGAACTTTCCTTCGCCCTCTGGGTCGGCTTCCTCGCGGTCGCCGGCCTCCACCTGATCGGCCTCGAGACCGTCGGCACGGCCGTCCCCGGCAACGCCGACATGCACGCCCTCTCGCTGACCGCGATCACGTGGGCGACGTTCCTGACCGCCTGCGCGACGACCACGTTCCTCGGCTTCCGAGAGTACGGGGCTACTTCGAGTGCCGATGCGCCAGAAGAGCAGGTTCTCGAGGGCGAGACCTCCGAGTACTCGACGCGGTAACGGGTATCAGGTTAGCGCTGTGGAAACGGATCGTCGAGCGCCACGGCGGCGAGGTTCGAGTCGATTCGGAGGTCGGCGTCGGATCGGCGCTCTCGCTCTCCTTACCGATAGGCAATAAGTATTGACAACAGATGGGACAGAGATAATTCTAAGACTCTGATAGCGGTAGAGACACACGACTCGGTCGAGACCGGCAGTGGCTCACTATTTCTATTTGTATCTCAGACCCCGTTGCGTAATTGATTGGTCGTGTCCCAAACTCGTCTAGAGTCGTAACTGACTCCTGTGGAAACAGGGTCACCTCTGGTACCTACCCCGAAGTGACCC
>NZ_WUYX01000068.1 GCF_009834785.1 Natronorubrum halalkaliphilum | reverse complement strand
GTAGAAGCCGAGATCGAACAGAAACAGCCGCCCACGCAGCCAGTTCCCTGTGCGGAACTGGCTGCTTTCATGGGTTCGTTCGTCGGTGAGCTTGAACTGTGCGAGCGTCTGCTTGGTCACGTTGTAGACGAGGTACAGCTGTGCTCCGGATTGATCTTCGTGAGTCGCTGGAAACGCCGTCAAAAGCCGATGCAACCTGAACACAGTTGCATCGGCGATCATCGTGTCGCAGAACTGGGTGAGTTGGGGTGCGATAGTGTGGGGAACTGCGACCTCCTCGAGCGCATGCGTGAAGAGGTCGCTCAGGAGGTCACGGAGTTCCGGCGTAAATCGGTCGTAGAAGCTGGAGCGAACGACGGTCTGGTTGGTCGCAGTCTGGTAGACCCGCTGAAACGAGGCGATAGAGCGGGTTTCGCCGTCTACGGCGAAGCCCATGATGAGCGACCAGACGAGCATCGTGATGTCGATCGTCCGCTGACGTTGGACGGCATCGCGCTCGCGCGCGATGCCTTCGATGACGTCTACGGGAAAGAGGGAAGTCAACCGGCGGCGTATGAGTGTTGGAGAGAGTTCAGGTAGCACAACCTCTCTCTACGCGGTTTCTGAAGATAACCTCATCAAAACGCTGGCGTCTGTCGATTTCGCTCCTTAACCGAACACGGATGGTATCCGTTGTTACGTCCCGAATGGAGCCTACAGCGACTCCTTCGGCGGCCGCGATTGACTCGGCCCGCTTACGGGCCCGGTTCATCGCTTCGGCAAGTGCGTCGTTTCGGAGTTCTCGACGGCTCTTTTCCTGGAGTCCGAACTCGACAGATTGGATAGTGCTGCCGGCATCCGTCACCTCGACGACGACGTCCGCTGCGGTTTCAGGGGCGCACTCAATCTGAAGCCGTTCCGTCGCCTGATACTGCGCGTCGGTCTCGGGTTCGAACATCTCCGACGTATGTTCAATGCGGCGATTCACAATTTGAATTCGAACGGCCGAGATATCCGTCAGTGAGTCTCGAATTGTTGATACCCGATCTCGGGCCGTCGACCGTGCAACTGTCGCTGTGTCACCGTCGCCGGTTACTGTTCCTGCAATCCTCGCCAGTTCGGGGGCTGTCTCACAGGAGGCGGTCGCGTTCGTCGTGATCGTACGGTCGGTCGTCGTAGTGTGTTCTGTCATTGTCTGTTTCTGTCGGTCCGTTCCGTTGCTTGTTGCATTTCAGGTCTCATCAATGAGCGTTTTGACCGCGTCCTTCGACGTGTGCGGGCATCCTGGCGTCGTCCGTGATCTCGAACGCATCACCCAACGAGAGGTCCTCCGCGAACTGCTCGTTCTAGTACCGGACCGCAACCCCGGTCGATTCGGCGTAGCCCACCCCGCGTCTCTCGTGATAGCGCTCGAATTCGCCGGCGGCGACCAATGCGTTGGGCTCCACCCTCCTGTATGTCCCTCCAACAGCGGTCCCAGCTGGAACTCCCCGCTGCGAGAGGGACTACGAGCGTGTACTGTCTATTCGCCATTGTGTCTCTACTGAAAACAATATCGTTAGATTATAATAAATATTTTCGACAATACTGGTGATAGATCAGGATCGCGTGATGGGAATGCAGTACTGGGACGAAATTCAGGGTCGTCGACCGGACTGCTGTTGCCAAGCAACCGCAGGCACTAGCCCTCAAGCTCTACTTCACTAGTTCGGTAGAGGATCAAAGAGACAACGCTGATAATACCGAGCAGGGCGGTAAAGCCGGGCGTACCATCATCGGTACCGCTGGGCGGTCCACCATCGTCACTGCTCTCCTCGACGATTATTTCCGTCGTCTCATTGACAGTGTGGTAGTCATCCGGTTTCTCAGCAGGATAATATTGGACTGCATAGGGGAGCGAAAACGTTTCGCCCCGTAGAGAGCCGTCTGAAACACGAAGGTTGATTCGCATCGACGTTCCCTCTCCGGGTGCGACCGTGCCAACCTGTATATGGGTCGTCCCGTCACCGTAGGTAACGTCGTGGTTTCCCGTCACTTCCACGCCCGGCGGCAGTTCGGTGATCAATTCGACTTCGGCCGCTCGCTCGTTGACCGACGGGTTCTGGACGGACAGCGACAGGAACTCGACTCCCTCGCGCACCCCAATCTCGGTTGTCGAAGCGGTCGAAGTCACCCTCGGGTCATCTCTGAACGATCCGACGTCGGCGGTCCATGCCTTGGTGTGCGTCGCGTTCCACTCGTCAGTGACGGTGGCCGTAATCGTATACCTGCCCGCCCGGTCGAAGGTTTGTGTGACGCTGTCTCCGGTCCCGATAGCGGTTCCGTCTCGAGACCACTCGTAGCTTAGGTCTCCACCGCCGTCTGTTTCCGCGTCGAGAGCGAACGTTTTCGTATCTCCGGAGCGCAACTCGATGACCTCCTCGGCCGGTTCAATGCGACTGAGTTCCGGCGGCTCGGATTCGGTGAGCGTTACGGTCCACGTCTGCGTAATGTCGTCTGTTGTGTCGATCCCGTCCGAGATCGAGGCCCGGACCTCGTACTCACCTAGTTCGTAGTCGGATCCGTCAATGGTCATCGACTTGCCGGTCGCGACCCGTTCATCGTCAACGAACCACTCGACGGTCGCGTCCCCATTTCCAGCGCTTATTACCGATACGGAAAACGGAAGCTCGTTGTACCCAACGAGCGTCTGTGTTGCGTGTTTCGGCGTCTTCGACTCGACTTGAGGCTGCTCCAACGGCGCGACCTCGAGGTCTGGTCCTGACGCGACGTCAGTCGTCAGTTGGCTATCCAGGTCCGAGAACTCGGTCTCTACGACGAACTTGACCTCGTACTCGCCCTCGGACTGCGGTGTGGGTGCCGTGAACTCGAGCGTCGATGGCCCCATCCCGATCGCTCCGTGGTCGTAGACCGCATCGGGTCTGTTGCTGGGTTCGTCTCCAACGGGGTAGATGTACGTCTCCACAGTGACGGAATCCCCGTTTCGCGGTCGGTTCACGTCGAGTTCGAACTCGATGTCGGATCCGGGTTCGAACAGTAGCTGATCCGTTGATCCAGTTGCATCAACCACATGCTGATCTGTAATGTAGACGCCACCGCGTTCCATCGGAACTGATTGATACTCTCCCTCACTGAGCGTGATATCGCGATGGCCCCAGTAGGGAGGATAGCCACCCTCCTCTGGATAGATTGCAAGTCGATACGCTCCTGGCTCCAGCAGCGCTTGATCAGTAAACTCGAAGAAACCGTCGTTTCGCTCGCCGTACTCGACGAGTTCCCGTTCGCCGTCGCTTTTTCGCTCGACCGTCAGAATCCCCGAGGAATCCAGATTACCGCTCTTGTCGTAGACCTGTCCGACGATCGTCTCCGGATTCGCATCGCACGTCTGTCCGGATCCCGCGATGTTGTAGTACGCCTCATCGATGGCCGACGACGCGATACTATCTTCGGCGTAGACACTGACCTTGACCGTGGCCTCCTCCCAAAAGTTTCCGACCTCGCCGTCTGTCACGAACGTGACGCGGTCATCTGACTCGTACCCCGATAAGTCTACCTCGTCAGTCGTAGATCCGTATCCCTCCTCGCTGACAGTAACTGAGATATGGCCTGGCGTTTCACCGCCGATATCGTAATCGACTGTGAGTTCGAACTCTTGGGTTGTTCCCGGTTCCAGCTCGGTACACTGATTCGGATCGGCGTCGACAATCTCGACGTCCGTTGCGGCGTGGGCGCTCCCCGATGCGACCACGAACGCCCCTAGCATCGCGATCCCCAATATTAAAACGACGTCCCCCCACCTCTGGCTCATTCTAAATTGAAAGAGATATTAGTAACAGAAATAATTTATCCTGCCAGACAGTACAACGGTCGGTGCTATCGCGCGGAGCAAACCGAATGGGAAGGAGACAAAAAGCAATTCGCCACCGACCTCGAAGAGGTCGCGACGCTCCTTGAGGATGTAACTGACGTCTCATGGACGGCTGAAGCGCCGCTGAAAGATGTCGGCAACGTGTTGAACACACTCGAGTCAGGAAAGACGGATGGGAGTTCTACCTCGGCGAATCGAACGGCCCCTGCCGACCCTCAGTCGACCTCGACGGCTACTACACAGAGATCCGGTTCTGCGGCGATGAAAAAGCAATCATCTCCCACGAGATCCCCGAACGAGACGTAAGCTGGGAGATTAAGTTCCGAGTCCGGAACGCCTATCGGGTCGACGAAGACGGCAATCCGGTCAAGGACTAACACTCAAGATCAACAGGCACCGTGCAGCGAACAGCGCGGCCTCCCAAGCAGAATAGCGATCGCCGACCGTCAGAACCCCCGAGACGGCCAAACCGCACTGGCGTCCAGTGATGGAAGGGCTTATATATAATATTATAATCAATTCAGGTGTGACTATATATGGACAAAATAGCAGAAACCGACGATGCGACGTATTACAAAGAAGAGAAAGACAATTCTCTATTTAACGGCGGCGGCTCCGCAGAACATGGCCTCGCTGAAGAGCTTTTTGGAGCCTGTTTCCTTCTATTCTGGGCTGGGGGTTTCACGATTATAGGTGTCGGAGGGAGTTTGGACCATGGCATTGCAGGAGATGTTCTCGCCATAGGAATCGGTATCGTTCTATTGATAGTTGCAGGAATGGGTGGAAGTCGACTCGTTGGTATACTTGTCGCAACCGCTGCACTCCTTCCGGGATTAATTGGGTCGTTTACAGTCATGAGTTCCTTCACCACTGGCTTACTGCTTAGTATTGCATCAATCGCAGTAGTTTGGGGGGCAAGTTCCTATTCTGCCACTGTAATAACTGACGAGGACAGGAGCGCCTTTTGGCTTTCAATCGGTTGTTTGGCAGGAGTATTTCTTCTTATAGAGACAGCCCATGCAGCACCAATTGGATGGGGCGAATTTGGTCGAAACGGGGGAATTTACTATGCACTCTGCCTACTCGTGCTCATGCTGCGTACACTCGAGAACGCAAAGGACGACGAAGACATCTCATACAGCAAATAGAACAGGGACAGACCAGCCACGGTATTTATTGTTCGAGATGGGTGCGCGACTAACAGAATCCGTGCTGACCAGACTCAGTCCTCGCGGATCTCCCCGAAACTCAAACTCATCACGATCGGCAGTAATGCTGGCTTCGACCCTGACAACTTCGATACGTCAGTCAAGCCGTCCACCCTCCGCCAGAGCGAGGAGCGACGCCGCGTCCTCGAGCGATACGCCCGCGCCCATGCTCCGACTGCAGCAACTGTCGAAGTCCGGTTGGCCGAGATGACGAACACGGCGTTCGCCCTCAACCCGGACGTCGGCGAGTCCCCGGAGGCACTCTCGGACAACATCAGCGTCCGCGATCTCCTCGGGACGGATGCCGACTATATCAAGAAGAACTGAGTCTAGGCATGCCGCACAATGGCATCCAAATCGAACAAACGGACGTCATCACGCTCTGAGACTGCCTCCTGGACAGACTGCGTTGCACCCCTTCGTGTGAATAATGCGTATTTTTTCTCTTCCTCACCAGTATCCGGAGTCCAGCGGATTTCAGTAGCATGATTTTCGAGTGAGGCAAGGGCTCCGTAGTCAAGCGGCGCATTAGTGAACTTGCACTCCCCCACGACCATCGTCCCATCTGTTGTGAATCCGACGACATCAACTTCATGCTCTTTGTACCACCAGCGGCCGATATCGAGAAACGTTTTCTCTGGGTAGAGGTTTGGGAGGGCATCCTGACACAGTGTCTCGAACTCTGGACTAACGAAATTCGGAAGCTCTGGTTCGATAATCGCCTCGTATGCATCTTCACCTAAGCGTTCGTACCGGTCTTCTTTCCCGTAGACGAAGCGAAACCAGAAACGGAATAGCGGATCTAAGAGACGATAGCGTCCACGACGTGACTTTGCCTTCTCTTCAGTGATTGGGACCTCTCGTTCGATAAGCCGTAGCCGTTCTAACTTTTGGGTATACGTCGAGATCTGCTTTCCATCGATACCCACTGTTTGGGCGATTTCGTTTGCCGTCGTCTTCCCTGCCGCAATCGCGGTGAGGATCGCAAAGTACCGGTTTGGATTAGTGAGTTCGGTCCGGAGCACATACTCTGGTTCGTTGTGAAGATACCCCTTTTGGGAGAGTACTTCGTCAGCGAGGACTGTCCCAAGGTGTTGGTCGAGATCGACGCCGTCGAGGTAGTACGGGACACCGCCGAAGATACCCCACGTGAAGATCTGCTCCTCAGGAGAATAGTCGTCTGGAATAAACTCCTGAGCAGCAGCGAAGTTGAGGGGGCGGAGGTCGATTTTTTCCGTGAATCGTCCATACAGGGGACTGTTGCCCAGAAGGGTCGCTTCTTCCATCATACTAATCGACGAGCCGACCAGAACGAGTGTTCCCGAGGTGTGCTGGAATCGCTGGTCCCACAATCGCTGGATGACCGATGGAAGGCTCTCGTCGGCGTCGATGAGGTAGGGGAATTCGTCAAGAACGACGACTCCGTCTTGATCTCCGATATATCCGAGCAGCGCTTCCCAGTTCTGTTTAATTTGCGTGATGCCAGGGAAGGTCTCAGACGCAACATCCACGAACTCGTCGAGTTGTATCTGGGAGGTGGTTTCTGTGGCCTGATAGACGACGGCGTCATCCCGATCTGAGAGCGAGTGCTGGACAAGTTGGGTCTTCCCGAGACGTCGCCGACCGAAGATGACGACCATCTCGCCATCATCGGACTCGTAGCACCCACGTAATCGAGAGAGTTCGTCCTCTCGGTCTACGAAGTGGTTCATAGGTGTACTCTGCCCCAGTGAAGAATAATACTTCCGGATAGCCTATTTCTAAATAGTCTAATTGAGAATTGGCTATCTGCACATTTACTATCTTTAATCAGCAAGAGAATCCCACCGTTTAATGATCAAGAAAACTTTTGAAAGTCGAGGAACTTCTCACACCAGTCTTTTGCAAAACTGATTCGCTGTGTCACTTGATCGAACACGTCCTTGACGAGTTCGTGGAACTCGTCTTCGTCCTCAACGATGATCGGTGCCATCGTCCACTTGAGGTATTTCCAGACCTACCCGATCGGGTTGAGATGCGGTGATCCTGACGGAAGGAACACGAGATCTATGCCAGGTTCAGAACCGCGTCTGTCGTGTTCATGAACTGGGTCTGATCCTTGGTGAGGTGGGACTCGAGGATGCTTTTGACCTGGGTGTCGGATGTGCGGGGAATTGCCTTTTGTGCGTTGTCTGCGTCCTCCGTGATGTCTTCTACTTCTTTTCCATATTGCTGGAAGCGTTGAGCGGCTTCCATCAACTCACCAATGGAGAAGTAGTCGGTCCCGTAGTTGCGGTCGAATTTGGCTTTGATGAGACTTTTCAAAATCTCGTTTGCGACGAACGCTTGGTCGACGGTGTCCCTCCCAAGGACGAAACGCAATACCTGGAAGCAATGATCCGTGATGTCCTGTATAGCCGCTTCACGTTCGCGGCCTGCGCCACGTGTGAGCGAGCGGAGGTCGAAGAAAGGCATCCCTGGGATCTTTCCATTTTTCGGAGGAATTTGGATGTACTCGACGTCCTCGAGGTCTCCGAAGATGGTCCGGTGACATCGCAGGTAATTCTCACACATGTCACCGTCCTTGGGGTCGACCAGGATGAGTGGGCCTTCGAGGTCTCGGTGGGCGGTGAGCATATCGTGGATGGTGGCGACGGTTTTCCCGCTGCCGGTGGTTGCTGCTCGTATATAGTGGTGAGTGAGATCACCGGCTGACAACGAGAGTGCGTCCCGGTGGGTAATCTTCTGCGTCCACTCGTTTTTGCTTTCGATGGCGCTGATGTCGATCGTGTCTTGGTCATAGCGTTCGCTCGAGTCCCGGGTTGGAATAGCGTACCGACGTAGGCACGATTCAGAAGTGGTCCAGACCACTCAAGCTCTCTCGTGATGACGAGAATCTCTGATTCTCGAACCACTTGACCCGAAGCGATTTACGGACTCGAGTCGACGGAAAGGCCCCTGCCACGACCCTGACGCGTTTTCGTGTCGAACAACGGTAGCAGGTCCACGAAGTGGTACTCGTTCGACCCCCGACAATGGTTGGTGGTGATATAATGGTAACGCGGACGCGAGGTATCGTATGACGCTCGATCACGTCGAAACCCTCGAATGTACGCTCTGTGGAGCGACGTACGACCCCGAACAGGTCAGTTACACCTGTCCAGAACACGACGGCGTTGCCGGTATCCTCGAGGTCGTGTACGACTACGACATCATCCACGACCGGTTCGACGCGCCGCTTGACGGAAACATCCAGACCCAGTGGAAATACCGCGCATTCCTTCCGGTAGACACGGAAGCGACGCCTGTCACACTCGATGAGGGCGGGACGGACTTGCTCGAGGCACCGCGACTGGGCGCCGAACTCGGGGTCGACGTTCGCGTGAAAAACGACGGTCTGAACCCGACGGGCTGCTTCAAAGACCGGGCGACCAGCGTCGCCGTCACCAAAGCACGCCACGCCGGACGGGACATCGTTACCTGCGCGTCGACGGGGAACGCTGCCGCGTCGCTCGCAGGCTATGCAGCCCGAGCCGACCTCGACTGCCGCATATTCGTGCCCGAGAGTGCCCCCGAAGGGAAACTTGTCCAGCCCCGCGTCTACGGAGCGGACGTCCTCGCGGTCGCCGGGAGCTACGACGAGGCGTACGATCTGAGTATGGAGGTCACCGAGTCGTATGGCTGGTACAACCGAAATGCGGCGATCAACCCCTTCCAGATCGAGGGGAAGCGAACCGTTGGCCACGAACTCGCCGAGCAGACGCGGGATTCGATCCCCGACTGGGTCGTCTTCTCTATGGGCGACGGGTGTACGATCGGCGGCTGCTGGAAGGGATTCCGAGAGTTCGCCGAGCTGGACTACGTCGAGGACACGCCCAAAATGCTCGGTGTCCAGCCCGAAGGGGCGAGCGCGATTCACGATGCGTTTCACGGCCACGACGAGATCGACGAGGTCGCGGACACGCTCGCCGACTCGGTCGCCGTCGGTCGGCCCCGGAACACGCTCAAGGCCTGTCGCGCGCTCGAGGAGAGCGGCGGGACCGCAGTAACCGTGACCGACGAGGACATCCTCGAAGCTGAAACACTGCTCGGACGGACGGAAGGAATCTACGCCGAACCGGCGGGCGCGGCCCCCATCGCCGGCATCCGCCGAGCCCGCGAGGAGGGGATCATCAGCTCCGACGAGTCCGTCGTCGCGGTCGTCACCGGGATAGGACTCAAAGACACCGCCGGCGCAAAGCGAGCGGTCGGTGACGTGACTCGTATCGAACCGACGCTCGACGACGTGGCAGACCAGTACGGAGCGGCGAAAGACGGAATGGAGCACTCCCCATGAATCCCGGATCGAGCGGCTCAAAGCGGTATCCGACTGCTCTTCCGTCGCTCGCCGCCACGCTGGTTCGCATCGAATCTGAGAACCCGCCGGGGAACGAGAGTGCGTGCGCCGAGTACGTCCACGACTGGTTTACACACCACGGAATCGAGTCGACGCTCGTCGACGAACCCGATCCTGACCGCCAGCAGGTAGGCGCACGAATCGGATCCGGCCGGCCCACGCTAGTGTTGAACGGACACCTGGACGTCGTCCCCGCGGGCGATCCTGACGAGTGGACGTATCCCCCTTACGGCGGCGTTATCGAGGACGGGCGACTCTACGGTCGCGGGAGCGTCGACATGAAGACGGCCGTCGCCATTGCCATGCTCGTGGCGCTCAACCTCCGAGCGGATATCGAGAACGGGAACCTGGATGGTTCGATTGTCGTCCACGCCGCGATGGGCGAGGAGACTGCCGATCCCGGGACCAAATCGCTTCTCGACGCGGGCTTCGACGGCGACGTCGGCGTCGTGCTCGAACCGACGCAGTGTCGTGTCGCAACCAGTGAAAAGGGGATGGCGTGGTACGAGATTAGTTGGCCCGGAGAGCCCGCACACGCGAGCAACCCTGATCGAGGGGTGAACCCGATCGACCACGTTCAACCAGTTCTCGCCAGATTAAACGACTACGACGCCAGCCTCCGTGAACAGCGTGATTCTCTCTGTGGCCGAGCGTACGCCACCGTCACCCAGATCAGTGCGGGTGACGGCTCGAATAAGGCCGTGCTCGCAGATCGGACGGCCGTCACCCTCGACCGACGGATTCTCCCCGACGAAACGATCGGTGGAGTAGACGACGAGATTGAACGAATCGTCTCGGAACTCAACCGCGACCATGATATCGAGGCCTCGTGGGATCGCGCCGAAACCTATTCCTCGGCCGAAATCCCGATCGACCATTCATTAGCGGAAGTCTTTCGTGACCACTCGAGAGCAATCGCGAACGCGTCGACCGAACCGTGGGGGATCCGTGCCTCGACCGACGTTCGCGAGTTCATCAATCACGCCGACATTCCAGCAATCACGTGGGGACCTGGGAGTTTAGCCCAAGCACACACTGTCGACGAGTATGTCGACCTCGAGGAGGCAAAAGACGGGCGTGAGATTCTGGAGCGGGCGGCAAGGACGATCCTGTCGACGGATAGCTCCGAGTTCGTCTGACCCACAGCCCTCAACCTACGGTTGCTCGTTTCCGAGCAATTTGGCCTCTGCCTTGTGGAGGTGCTCGTGAAGCGTGGCTGTCGCAATACCGAGTTCAGACGCCAGTTCGGTCCCGGAGACCTCTTTTGGCCACTCGTAGTAGCCTCTGGCGCGGGCGAGTTCGAACACCTCGCGTTGGCGCGAAGAGAGCGATGTGAGTGAGAACGGCGTCTCATCAGTGGCGTTTGTCGTCCGCGAAATGCCCCTGATGGTGATGTCAGCGTCGTGGGTTCGCATGATCGAGTCCAGAGCGTTGTAGACGTCGTCTCGGGGTCGCTTGGTGAGCAGTTCCCACTGCTCGGTACCGTCACGCGTGTCTACGGGGCGGGCATGAACGAAGTCACACGAGAGGAACGCGCCGCTGATCTGTGAACTCGCCTCGTGATCGATCAAGAGATCGGTCGTTGCGTTCCCCGGACCCGATCTCGAGTCGGGTGTTGCTCGTGGCACTTCCTCTGCACTGTGGACATGCGGGGAAGCACGGACAGTCTCGATGGCGTCATCGAGTTCACGCCGCTTGTCGGCATAAAGCGTGACGAGGGCTGTGGATCGTGACCCGGTATCGTGCGCGACTACCCGGCCGAGAATACCGACGTCGACCGTCTCGGTGGTTTGGATCGTCCAACACCCGGAGTGCCACACGTCCAGTGACACGCGAAGCGGGTCAGATTTGACGCCCATGATCTTGGTATATCCACACACGCTCGGTCAGAATACAGTTTCGGAGTTTGGATTGTGATCGTTCTTATTTTCACCCCTCGCAGTAGCTATAGTAGCCACTTGAAGTCGGTGCACACTCGATCGCACGACAGCTGTGGGATCGGTATAAAACAGTTTCAGTTGATACTATAAAAGTCGAAGCGGGCAAGGGTGGCGCGAACGCGCCACTCGGCAAACGGCTACTCCAATCAAGACGGTCGTTTCTGGACGTACCTCGTCTCCGGATCGAAGGGGCAGTCGAAGCCCAGACCGTTCCAACTCCGCCGTCAAGTCTATCGAAAACCAGGAAGAGAAGCACTGAAAACTATCCTTGAAACTACGCTATGACCCACCACCAATCTCCGTCACAAGAGCGTCGAGCGCGTAACTTCGATCTGTATAGCTAGACTCCACCTCTAAGGTCGCCGACGTGAAATGGGATGGTAAATGGAACGAGTGACGCTACATCGCTGTGTCGGGGGACGAGCGGCCGGGGTCGTCAGCGAATCGCGATGTCGGTCGATACCGCCGAACAGGACGCAAAGATGACCACCGACGAGGCCGAGACCCACGGCGAAGCGCTACCACTCGAGCGCTATCTCGATCCCGCGCTGAGTTACGCGATCGGGGACGAGCGACCGGTCATCGTAGACGCCAACGGTCCGTTCGAGGACAGGTTCGGGACGGTCTCGACCGAGACGCCACTTTCGACGGTTTTCGACGACGCGGAGATCACCGTTCGCGATTCCTCGCTCGCGTTTCCCGACTGTCTCCTGGACGATGGCGGGTGTACCGTCCGTGTCGAGCCGGCTGCCACATCGGGGACGCGATATCTCGCGCGAGCAATCCCGCCCGCCGAGGAGACCATCGGCTACGTTCTCTTCGTCGAGACGTCCGGCGACGATGAGCCCGCACGACTTGCGATGGACCCCGTCGCGAGCGTCGTCAGCCACGATCTCCGGAATCCGCTCGACGTCGCGAAGGCCCGCCTTCGAGCCGGTCGAGAAACGGGGGACGACGAGCACCTCGAGCGCGTCGCGCGGGCCCACGATCGGATGGAGCGAATCATCGAAGACGTTCTGACACTGGCCCGGAGCGAGGACGTGATCGATCCCGGGGACGCAGTTGATCTCGAGGCCGCCGCCGAGGCGGTCTGGGAGACCGTCGAAACCGACGAAACGGAACTGCGATTCGACGACTCGTTGCCGACGGTCACCGCCGATCGGGATCGCGTGGATCGACTCTTCGAGAACCTGTTTCGAAACGCGATCGAACACGGCGGAACCCACCCACAGATTACCGTCGGCGTCGTCGGATCGGACGGGTTCTACGTCGCGGACGACGGGCCGGGGATCGATCCCGATCACCGCGAGGCGGTCTTCGAGCCCGGATTCACCGCTGGCGACACCGGGACCGGGCTCGGGTTGGCGATCGTCGAGCGGATCGCGACGGCCCACGGCTGGTCGGTCGCCGTGACGGACGCCGAACGCGGCGGCGCACGGGTCGAGATTACCGGACTCGAGACGCGCTAATTGAGGCGAGAAAAGACGATGAACGAACGACTCGAACGCGCACCGATCGGGGTACTCGAGGTCGACCGGGACGGAACGGTGACGGCGATCAACGACGCCGGGAGCGAGCTACTCGACGTCGATCCAGAGGCCGCCGCCGCCCGCACAATCAACGACGTCTTTCCCCGCTCGGTCGAGGATACCGTCCCGAACGCGATCGGGGAGACGATCGCCGACGAGCAGTCGGTCGAAGAGTACTACCCGGAACTGGACCGGTGGCTCGAGGTGTCCCTCGTTCCGACCGACGAGAGCGTGACGCTGTTTCTCCGCGATCGGACGGCTGGACGCCGAACGGAACGAACGAACGATCGGCTCCGCGACGATCTCGACCGAATCGTCGTGCTCAACGGGCTCATCTCGGAGATCCTGAACGAACTCATCGACGCGTCGACCCGCGAAGAAATCGCCGAGACGATCTGTGAACGGCTGGGCGAGTCCGACATCTACGAGTTCGCCTGGTTCGGCGAGCGGGAACTCGGCGACGACCGAATCGCCGTGCGAGCAGCGGCTGGGACGACGGGCCGAACGCTCGAGCGAGTCACGGAACACCTCGACGGACCCACGACCGTCCCCGAGGAACGAGCCGTCGAAACGGGGACGCCGGAGGTTATCGAGTCGGTCGGCGAGGACCCGTCCGTTCCCGAGTCCGTCCGGCGGGCGGCGTTCGCCGACGGCCTCCAATCGCTGCTCGCGATTCCGCTGACCTACGGGACGAACGTGTACGGTGCGGTCGGCGTCTACGCGTCCGATCGGGACGCCTTCTCGGAGCGCGAACGGGCGAGTTTCGCGACGGTCGGCGAGATGGCCGGCTTCGCGGTGAACGCGACCCGCCATCGAAACATCCTGCTGTCCGATACGGTCGTCGAACTCACGTTCGAGATCACCGACGCCGAAACGCCGCTGGTTGCGGTGGCCGCCGAGTTCGACGTCACGCTCTCGCTCGACGGACTGGTCCCCCAGCGCGACGGCCGGCCGCTCTGTTATCTCTCCGTCGACGACGAACCGCACCGAGTCGCCAACGCGCTGACGGTCGAAGACGCCGTCGAACGCGTGCGCGTGGTTGCCGACTACGGGGACGAGGGATCGGTGGAGCTCACCCTCGGGGAGGGGACGCCGCTCGGGAGACTGTCGACTCGAGGCGCGACGGTTCGATCGGCCAAGTACGAGGCCGGGTCCGGACGAATCGTGATCGAACTCCCGCCGGAAGAGGACGTCCGTCGAATCGCCGACGCGGTGACCCGAACGTTCGACGCCGCCGTGATCGCCAAACAGCAACGCGAGCGCTCGACGACGACGGCGCGGGAGTTCCGCGACGAACTGCGCGATCGGCTGACCGATCATCAGGCGAACGCGCTCAGAACGGCGTTTTTCGCGGACTACTTCGAGTCACCCCGCGAGAGCAGCGCCGAAGACGTCGCCGACGCCCTCGGTATCACGGGGCCGACGTTACTCTATCACCTTCGGGCGGGACAGCGAAAGCTATTGGCCTCGTTTTTCGATCCCGAGAGCGACAAGACCGGCGTCGAACTCGAGGAGAGCGAGGAGGTGCGCGAGGGGAACTGAGATCACCGCCCCTCTCGACCGACGGCGTCGAACGTGTCGAGCAGCTCGCTCGGATCGTCGAGCAGTCGGTTCGCGCGCCGCCGGAGTTGTTCCGCGCGATCGGCCAGTTCGCGGTAGTCGTTGCGATCGGCCAGTTCGGTTGCGGGAAGTTCGGCTTCGAGGACGCTGCGTTTCGCCTCAATCTGGAAGTACGCACCAAGGGTCTCGTAGCCGAGGACGGCACACTGCTGTTCGACGGCGGCCCGCACGTCTTCGCGTTCGACCGGTTTGCAGAGGTAGTCGTCGAACGGCATATCGAGCACGTCGAATCCGGGGTCGATGGCCGTCACCATGACGATCCGGCCGTAGTACTCCCGTTCGTCGAGTTCGGCGAGCACCTCGTCGCCCGACAGGCCGGGCATGTGTCGGTCGAGCAGGACGATATCGATTTCCTCGTCGCCGAGGATCTCGAGTGCGGTATCGCCGGCATAGGTGGTACGGACGTCACAGAGGCCGCGCAGTCGAAGCGCGTAGGCGTCCGCGACCTCCCGCTCGTCGTCGACGACGAGCGCCCTCGGCAGGTTATCTTCCTCGGTCTGGTCCGGCATATGAACGTGACTCTCGGTCGACGTTACACCGCGGAGCCGTAAAATGTATCCCAATCATCACGCGTCGTCGACAGCGTGAACAGAACCCCTCACCGTCGCACCGGGCGCCGCGATCTAGATTACTAGATCGAGTCGAGAAGACGGGTTTGAACTCCTAGCGACGACTCACAGGGTCGTGCCGGTCATGGTTGCTGGTAAGCAATGACGAGAACACGCGTTCGAAACGCCAACGGTGACGGCATCGATTTCGATCCCCCTCACGACGGTGGAGAGCGATCCGACCGTGACTCGGCGGAGACCGCCTCGAGCGTGCTCGAACTCCTGGGCGACGAGTACGCCCGAGAAATCCTCCGAGCGGTCGCCGATCGGTCACGGACCGCGGGCGAAGCGGCCGAGGTAGCATCAGTCTCGGAACCGACCGCGTATCGCCACCTCCACCGACTCGAGAACGCGGGGCTCGTGACGAGTCAGTTTGTTCTCGACCCGAACGGGCACCACTACAAACGGTACAGCGCGGCGTTCGAGGAAGCGGTCCTCCGATTCGACGGCGGCGAATTCAGCGTCGACGTCGAACCCTCGTCGTGTGCAGTTTCGGAATCCAGCCGGCGGAAGTCCGTCCGCATCGCCTCCCGGTAACGAGTACTGAGAACGGCTCTGATCCGTCTTGCGATTCCGCCGCTTCTCGAGCCTACGTTATGGGAATTCGAAGCGAGACGAGGCTTCCGCGGGGCTCATTCTCGTCGAACTCGAGGTCGCCGCCGAGTCGGGTCACGCCCCAGTAGATCAACCACAGGCCGAGGCCGCTCCCGTGGCGAAGCGGCGTCTCCTCGCCCTCGAGTAACACCGCCCGCTCCTGTGCCGGGATTCCCGGCCCGTTGTCCGCGATATCAATCACCACCTCCGATCGCTCCCGGCGGACCGAGAGTTCGACGCGCGGCGCGTCGGCGTCGGTGTGCTCGATCGCGTTCTCGACGGCCTCCTCCAGGACGGTCTCGAGTATCTGGACGTCGGTCCGGAGTTCGATCGGCGCGTCGGACGCCGAAACTGTGATCGAGACGTCGGACGCCGCGTCGTCCACCGTCTCCGCGACCCGCCGGAGGATCGCCGGCACGTCGACGCAGTCGCGTTCGCGCGTCTCTCGAGCGAGCAGTCGCTCGGCCCGTTCGAGCGCTGATCCGAGCGCCACCAGATCGGTCGCTGAGGCGTGGATCCGTTCGGCGAGCGCCCCGGGATCGTCGGTCTCCTCTCGCTCGAGCGCCTCGGCGAATCCGCGGACGGCGTCCAGATCGTTCCTGAGGTTGTGCCGCAACACCCTGTTGAGAACGTCGAGACGCTGTTCGTGGGTCCGTCGTTCGGTCACGTCTCGGAGCAAGACGGCCCGACCGATCGGCCGGGTATCCCTGTCCGTAAGCGTCAATCGATCCACGTCGAACTGTCGGTGGCCCTCCGTCGTCTCGATCGCAACGGGACCGCCGTCGGCCGCGTCCGGCCCGATCCCGAACGCGTCGTCGATCGGTTCGACGAGCGTCTCGGATCGATCGATACCGAACGCGCGTTCGGCGGTTCGGTTGACGTCGAGGACCCGGTCACTCCGATCAGTGATGGCGACCGCCGCGGACATCTCGTCGAGGACAGTCTCTCGCGCCAGATGCCCGGCGCTGGGTCCGGTCTCGAAGACGCGATACCTGACCTGCGTGAGCAACAGGAGACCGGCGATGGCACCGAGCAGGAACTGCACCGCGTCGGCCCCGGCTTCGAAGGGAAACACCACGGGAACGAGCGCCACGACGATCGTGATCGCGGTGAGTCCGCCCCCGACGGTCGTCAGGAGGAGGCTGCCACTGAGCGGGAGGTCGTCGTAACTGATCGCCGACCGCGCGACGAGCACCGCCCCGTAGCCGGCCGCCGCGATGAGGGCGAGCTGAACGACGTTGACGATCGGTATGTAGAGCGGCATGAGCGAGTCGGGAACAACGATTCCGCCCACCGAAACGAAGATGACGGCGATACCGAAGCCGACGAGTCCGGCGATCCGGCGTTCCGTCATTACCGGCCCTCGTCCCGTGTACTCGAAGGCGAGGACGAGCCACGCGAGCAGCGCGAACACGAGCGGAAAGAAGACGGTGACTTCGATGGCGTGGCCCGAAACGATCCCGACCCGCGCCAGCGTGGTGCCGACCGCCATGGCGGCAAGAAGAACGGCCAGGACGACGAACGGACGCGCACCGGGTTGCTCGCGATACCGGCGGGCCAGTGCCGCGACGATTACGAGCGTCGACGCGATACCGACGCCGAGACCGATCGTCGTCGGCGCCGTCATCTCGACTCCCTCCGTTCGCCGGTCGGTCCGTCGTCGGCACTCTCGTCGACGAGAACCGGTTCGGTTCCGGTCGCGGAACGCTCCTCGGTCGTCGGCACCTCGAGCACGACTCGTCGAACGTCTCGGTCGGACCGCGTCGAGACGTCGCCGCCGACGTGGGTCGCCGCCAGCCGGGCCATCTCGATCGAGAGCTCTCGGAGCCACCGCTCTCGGTCTTCCTCGTCGCCCTTCGCAGTGCGATCTGCGTCGACGTTCGTCATCCCTGGCGACTCCGAAGGCGTCGGTCCGGCCTCGACGACGTGTATCTCCAGTTGCCGACCGGCATCGGTGATCTCGAGGGAAACCCGTTTTCGCTCGCGATCGATCGCGTCCGCGAGCAGCGTCTCGAGGATCGTCTCCAGGACCGCGGCGTCGATCGCCGCCGGTGGGACGGCGTCGGCTGCTTCCACCTCGAAATCGATATCCATACCGGCGTCCTCGGAGACCGCGTCGGCGACGTTCCGAATCGCCGAGAGGGCGTCCGCCTCGGCGGCGCTTTCGTCCGCCAGCGCGCGTTCGATCTCGCGGGTTCGCGTCACGAGTCGGACGAGTTCGCTCGTCTGCGCTCGTATCTCGGCCCCGACGCTCGAGGGGGCCGGATCGTCCGCCGTGCGAGAGTCGGACCCCCCGTCCCGTCCCGACGAGGCTATCGGTGCGGCGCTCTCCGCGACGTCGCTCATCCGATCGATGACCGCGCCGGTCAGCAGCTGGTTGAGGACGCCCAGTCGGCGCTCGCGACGCCGCCGCTCGGTCACGTTTCGACAGACCAGGAGGTGTCCGAACGTTCGGTCTCGGGCGTCGGTGATCCGGTTCGCGGTGACCGCCAGCGTGGTCTCCGCGGCCGTCCGGAGTTCGACCGGCTCCTCGGTCCGCTCGAGATCGCTCGGCTCAGGTCCACCGGGGAGCAGCGACTCTACTGGCTCGCCTAACGCCTCGCTCCGATCGGTGTCGAAATGACCCTCGGCTGCAGGGTTCAGATCGCGAATCCGATCCTCGAGGTCGGTGACGATGACCGCGTCGTCCATCTCCTCGATGAGGCGATCTCGGCCGGCGATCCGGACGATAGGAGGGGCCTCAAAGACGGGATAGCGACGGACCGCAAGGGAGAACAGCCCGCTCGCGGCCAGGAGCGTTATCGGGACCGATGCCGGATGATAGGTACTGTTGGCGATGATCGGGCCGAACGCCAGCGCGACCGCTCCACCGGACAACGCGAGTCCCTCCCTGAATCCGATCGCGTTCTGCTGCAACGAGGTCGTCAGAACGAGCAGAACGCCGATAGCCAGCAGTATCGTCATGAAAAACGCCCCGAGCCCGAGCGCGAATTCGACGTGGGTCTGTCCCGCTTCCGGAGGCGGAGAGACGTCACCGAAGACGGCCAGTCCGAAAATGAGCGCCCAGAAGACGCCGACCGTCGCCGCTGCCGGGCGAATCAACGGCCCGCCCCGTCCGCTGTACCGGAGCGCGAACAGAAACCAGAGCCCGGACGTAACGATCACCAGTACGGTCAGCAAGACGACCCAGAACGAACCGGCCCCGTCGGGCCAGACGGCAGGCGTCAGCGCGCGCTCGACGGGGGGATAGCTCGTCGCGAGAGACACAACGGAACCGACGGCAACCACGACCGCGAGCAGGAGCAGCGGGCGGACCGTCGGCTTTCCGCGTCGCTCTAACATCGCGGCGGCGAAATATCCCGACAGCACCACCGCTCCGAGCCCGGCACCGTACTGCAGCGCGGTCGTCGCCGAAGTCGTGGTCATCGTTCGCGCGTGTTGTGTCACCCCGTGTTCGCGGACGTTTTCATCCTGTGACGTCGGTTCGTTCCGTTCTCGAGACGGCCGCGGTGAATCCCTCGAATCCGATCGGCGATCGGGCCGCTCTCGTCCGCACCAACGTGTCGTCCTATCGAGACGATCGGTATTAAATCCCAAACCGATCACGGCGACGAGATCACCGATCAGGACGGTTTGGCGGAACTCGGCGACACATATCCACCTCCGCTGAGCGGATGCTGCCCGGATTTTCTCGACGGCCTCTTCACTACTAGACGACGCAGCGACGGGTTTCGTAGTAGCTAGCAGCGGGTTCCAGAGAGCGGGCTGCCGTCCCATTCAGATACGATGATTCGGAACACGATCGATCGATGCGTCGAAACGGTCACCGCACATCACCACATCGTCGTGGTGGTCATGTTGTTGGTCACCGCGGGGATGATCGTCGGAATTACCAACGCGGAAATCGGCGACGAGGAGGGAATCGGCGGCTCGATCGAAACGCCAGTCGAACAGCGAGAACAGTACATCCAGGAACAGTACGGCCAACAGCAGGCGGACGATGAGTCACTCGCTCGAGCACCCGCGTACGTGTACGCCGAAGACGGCAACGCGCTCTCGAAGGACGCGTTGCTGACGACGCTTGAGTACCAGGAAGCGATCACCGACGACGAACGGGTCGACGAGTCACTCGCCGACGAAGGCGTCCTCAGCGTCGCCGGTCTGGTCGGCGAGCGCGCCGCTGAGGATCCGGACGCCACGCTGGATGAACAGCGTGCAGCGCTCGAGGAACTGGACGACGACGAGGTCGCGGCGCTCGTCGAGGAGACGATTTCCGAGGACCAACGTGCTGGACTCTTGGTGCCGGACAGCTACGAGCCGGGAACGGCCTCAGCCGAGAGCCACCAGCTGATCGTTGTCTTCGAGAGCGACGATCCGGAGCCCCCAAGCGACGCACAGCAGGCGCTGTACGACGCTGCTGCGGACCACGACGACCCGGAGATCTTCACGCTCGGCGAGCACGCGGGCGAGGACCTCGCGAGCACGAACGTCGAGAACACGCTCTTCCTGATCGTGCCGATCGTGCTCGGACTGATCTTCGTCGTCGCGGCGCTTACATACCGCGACCCGGTCGACGTGCTCGTCGGTGTCACCGGCGTGTTCGTCTCCATCATCTGGATGTTCGGACTGCTGGGGTGGGCCGGCATTCCCGTCGGCGCCTCGGCCGTTATCGGGCCCGTGCTCATCGCCGGGCTCTCGATCGACTACGGCTTCCACGTGTTCATGCGCTATCGCGAACAGCGGGGTCCCGACGAGCCGATCGTCCCGCCGATGCGACGCGGCGTCCGATCGCTCGCCCTCGCGCTCGGACTCGTGACGATCACCGCCAGCATCGGGTTCCTCTCGAACGTGTTCAACCCGGTCCCCGAGCTCAGAGAGCTCGCCGTCGGCATCACGCTCGGCGTCGTCGCGGCGTTCATCGTCTTCGTGACGCTGGTGCCGGCGCTGAAGCTCTCCGTCGATCGGCTGCTTGAGCGGGTCGGGATCGATCGCCGGAAGGAGCCGCTCGGTCACGGCGCCTATATCGAGCCCCTGCTGAACGGGACGGTCGCGCTCGCACGGCGGGCCGCGCCGGCCGTGATCGCGATCGCACTGATAACCGCCGCCGCGGGCGGGGTGGCGTGGACGGCACTAGACGAGGAGGCCGGCCAGGGACCCGACGGTGACGTCGCCGAGTGGAAACAGGACCTCCCCGGACCGGTCGGCTGGGAAGAGAACGAAGTCATCCAGAATCAGGAGTACGTCAGCGACGAGTTCCGGACCGCATCCGATAGCGAGGGCGATCGGGTTCAGTTCCTCGTCGAGGGCGACATCGCCAGCGACGGGGCGTTGACCGCAGTGGACGACGGTATCGAATCCGGCTTCGAAACGGGCGCGTTCGCCGAGCAGCGCGCCGACATGATACAGTCGCCGGTGACGGTGATTCAGACCGTTGCAGCGGAAGACGACGAGTTCGCCGAAACCGTCGCGGCGGCGGACACCAGCGGTGACGGGATCCCGGATTCGAACCTCGAATCGGTCTACGATCACCTCTTCGAGGTCGCCCCCGAAGCGGCGACTCAGGTGATAGAACGGACCGACGGTGAGTACGAATCGCTCCGCGTGATCGGGCCGCCGGAAGGAACGAGCGGTATCGCCCCCGGCGACGACGAGGCCGACGAGCTGTTCGCGGTGGCCGACGAGATGGAAGCCGAGACCGATGACGACCTGACCGCGACCCCTGTTGCCGGCGTGACGGAACAACAACAAACCCTCGAGACGATCACCGACGGCATCCTGCAGGTGATGGTCGTCGGCGTCGCCGCCGTGTTCGTCGCCCTGTCGTTGATCTACAGACGAGTCCACGACAGCGCGACCCTCGGCGCGGTCACGGCCGGACCGATCGCGCTGGTGCTCGGATTCGTCGTCGGCGGAATGGCCCTGCTCGACATTCCGCTTACGTTCCTGACCGCGCTGCTGATCAGCCTGGTCATCGGGATCGGCGTCGACTACAACATTCACATCAGCGATCGGTTCGCACAGGAACTCGAGCGCGGCAACGACTCGATTAGCGCGCTGTCCACCGCGGTCACCGGCACGGGCGGGGCGCTGTTCGGGAGTATGCTCACCTCGGTCGCAGCCTTCGCCGGGATGTTGATCCATCCGCAGCCGGACTTTACGCATTTCGCGTGGCTGGTCGTGCTGGCGCTGCTCGGTGCGTTCGTCACCAGCGTGATCGTGCTGCCAAGCCTGCTGTACGTCTGGGCCCGCCACGTTGGTTCGATCGAGTTGAGGGAAGCGAGTCAGATACAGACCCCACCCGCCGAAACCGGCGACGACTGAACAGGCTGCTGTACCTGTTTCCCGGAGCGACTGAGGGGTCTTGCGGCCGCCCGGGCAATGACTGACGGCAGTCCGTCTACGAACTCGAGCCGGCCGATGGTCCCGAAATCCGAGAAAATCGATGGTGCGTTCCGTTCGCTCGATCAGGCCTCGTCGGGATCGATGTTGACGTTCTGGCTCAGGACGTTGTCGGGATCGTACTCGGCTTTGACCTCGGCGAGACGGCCGTAGTTGTCGTCGTAGACCTGTTTCGTCCAGTCCTCCCAGTTTCGCTCTTCGACGCCGGTAAAGCCGCTGTACGCCCCTTCCGCGCCTCTTCGGCGGAGGTCGCGTTCGGTCTGGGCAGCCCAGTTGAGGGTCGGCTGATTCTCGAAGTCTTCCCAGTTACCCTCGATCGTGATCATGTACTGCTTATCCTCCCACGCGTAGGCGGCGTCTGGCCCGTCGCCGATGTTGCCGCCGAGCGCCCAGACACCGATCGCGGCCATCGGCGTGGGTGCCGCTTCGGTTCGGTCGAGGACGACCTCCAGAATCTCGTCGGTGAGTTCGTCGACGAAGACCGAGCGATGGGTGTACTTGCGACCCCACGGATACATCTGCGTCCCGAGGTCGTGAAGCGCCTCGTAGGGCATCACGTCGCTCATGTCGATGAGCGGCTCCGCGATGTTGCGAAGCGGTTCGATGATCTCGGCGCCCGATTCGGGATCGCCCGCGTAGCAGCCGAGAATACCGACTGCGTTCTCGCCGGCAATCTCGTCCGGGATCGGCGGGAGACCGGGGACGTGACCACTGATAAGCATCGTGGTCAGTTCTTCGGGCGCGTCGTCCATCACCTGCCGATACGTTTCCACGACCGATTCGGCCGCAGTAGCGGGGTAGAAGACGCCGAGTCCCTGTACCATCGGCCCGACTTCGTACAGTTCGAACTCGAAACTCGTGACGATGCCGAAGTTACCGCCGCCGCCGCGGATGGCCCAGAACAGCTCTTCGTTCTCGTCCGGACTGGCCGTGCGGAGTTCGCCGTCAGGTGTGACGATTTCGACGCTGCGAAGCGCGTCGATTCCGAGGCCGTGCTTGCGGCGGATCCAACCGATGCCCCCGCCGAGCGTGGACCCGGGGATGCCGACGCTGCCGGCGCTCCCGGTCGGCGTAGCGAGGCCGTGTTCCTGCGTCGCCGCGAGCACGTCTTCGGCCCGAGTGCCGGGTTCGACGCGGGCGAGTTGGGTCTCGGGATCGACCTGAATATCGTCGAGATCCTCGAGATCGATGACGAGTCCGTTGTCGACGACGGCGCTGCCAGTCTGGTGGTGGGCGCCGCCACGAACGGCGAGCTCGAGGCCGACGTCGCGAGCGAATCGAACGGTTCGGGCGACGTCGGTCGCATCGGCGACGCGTACCACGACGGCAGGATACGTGTTGATGAGGCCGTTCCAGACATCACGCGTGTCGTCGTACTCCTCGCTATCGGGGAGAATAAGGTCGCCGCGAATATCGTCGTCGAACTCCTGAAGCCGCTGCTCGCCGAGTTCAGCGACGGTTCCGAGCGGATGCTTGTGCGAAGACATTGTATACGGTTATTACCAGTGATTGCTAGAATATAAAACTAAATTTTGATGACCTATAGTCTACGGATGATTTTACAGCGATCGAGGCGAATGCTTGGGCCGTCCGGAAATCGTCGATTCCTATGATCACGAGAACCGAAGATTCTCGAACGACTTGCCCTCGAGGCGGTTGACGACAGGAGTCATTGGAAGTAATTGCACATTCTTGAGAGTGAATCTGAGCAAGAACGGTATCGATCGTCGTTATGAGTTCAGGAAGTGTATCATAGATTGGTTACTGAGTACCGCTTGAAGTTGTCTCCAGCACTCCTCAACCGAATTTCGGTCGGGTGCATTTGCTGGTAATCGTACGGATGCAGGGCCGTTTCGGGCCGCTACGTCCGTGATGATCGACGCCCGAAAGTACGGCAATCCATCTGGTGAATTGATCAAATCATCTTCGAATTCTTATTATAATACTAGTATGGTATTTTTGCGTATTCAGCAGTAACGTACTCTCGAACCGAGAGAAAAGCAGTCACCGTCTTCGGTGCTCGCGCCCAGCAGATACGTACAGTCGTGTCGGGCAAATAGTTCGACAGCTAGCGCGTACACGGATTTCTTGGTAAGAGCGATGCAGACTACTGTGATGTCCGTTCCCGCCGCTTATTTGGTTTTTTCTCGCACACCACTTGGCCCTCAGCTACATTTTCAGCGGCTGTACGGCAAGTTTTTGATAGCCCAGCCCCCTTCTTTCAGTAACCGTTACCATATCGGGATTGAATATCCGACATTATCCGTTTCCCCGTTTCCAGTATATCTGAGATACTACAATTTTTACCAGATTATAGACATTAGCAACAGTATGCTCAAGCGGCTCGGCGATCTCGAGTCGATTGAGCCAATTGTAGATTGTCCGTCGCTGAACGTCGTACCAACCGGTCCGTTCAGTCTGTGTGAGGCCCTGGTTGTAGGCTATTGCAGTTGCTAGCCGTTATTACGGCTGCTTTTCTTCTATATTGTCGAGGACCTCGTATAATTTCGCGACAAAGATCGCGCCGAGATGCGCCACTATACTGGTGCAAGCAGTCGAGTAAATAGTTCTAATGTTCGGTATTTCGTTGTGACTCCTCAAACGGCCCTGATTGCTCAAATAATGAAAAACAATAGCCGCTCCAAAATTACCGACAATAGCAGCAATCGCGGGTACAACAAGTTCACCAGCGTTCAGCAGTATCCGTTTTCAGCCGGGCTACAGTGGCGGAATATGGTGAAAAAGACCCGGATGTAGTTAGGACCGCATAGTGAGTCGACTAATGTTGGTCAACAGCACAGCGACCAGGACCAGGAGAATCGCAACAACAAGGAACACGACACTGAGGACGTTCACCTCGGGCGTCACGTTGTGCTGGATACGGCTCCACAAGTAGATCGGCATCGTCTCCATGCCGGTTCCGCGGACGAAATAAGTGTAGATGAATTCGTTGAACGAGACCGTAAACGCCAGAATCCCACCCGCGACGATTGCCGGCATGATGTTCGGAAGTGTCACGTTCCAGAACGTTTCGAGTTCGTTTGCGCCGAGATCCTTCGAGGCCTCTTCGAGACTTCTATCGAACGTCATGAACGTCGGGAGAATGATCAATGCAGCGAACGGAATCGTCCGAACGACGTGTGCGGCGACTACGGACCAGAATCCACCGCCGACGTTGATCATGCCGAAGAACAGTGCCAGTGCGACACCGACGACGATCAGCGGAACGATGATAGGGAGCGTCACAAGCCCTTGGATCGCGCTCTTTCCGCGGAAATCGTACCGCGAGACGCCGTAGGACAGCATCGTAGCCAGAGCGACCGTAATCGGCGTCGCCACGAGGCTGACTTTCATCGTCGTAAACACGGAGCTAATTGCCGCGTCGTTCTCGAGGAAGACGAAGTACCACTCGAGCGTGAGATTGTCTGGCGGAAACGAGAGGACACCATCAGCGGCGAACGACATGACGACAACCAGGACGATCGGTAGCCACAGCGCGAGCAAAACGATGACGATCGTCGACCGCCCGATTTTTGGGCCGTAGTTGTGACAGAACCGCTCGAGCCAGCCGAACGCTGAGCCCAGGGCGCTCACTGTTGGTCACCTCCTACGCCGACGATATTCCCACCGATTTTGGTACTGAGCCCTAACACGACGAGGACGATCAGGGAGACGAAAATCCCGATCGCAGCACCGAAGGGCCAGTTGAACGCCTGATTGAACTGTTGGTCGATTACGTTTCCGATCATGATTTGATCAGTCCCTCCGAGGAGAGCGGGCGTGACGAACGCACCGAATGTGGGAATGGCAACCAGGATGATTCCTGCGATCAGCCCGTTGTAGGTGAGCGGGAGCGTCACCGAGTAGAACGTTTTGATCGGACCGGCACCGAGATCTTTCGAGGCATCGATGAGGTCCGTATCCAGGTTGCTCAACGAGGCATAGAACGGGAGGGTTGCAAGCGGAAGCCAGACGTATGCCAGACCGATCAGTACGGCTTCGTGGGTGAACAACATCCCGTAATCTTCGTTGAGAACGCCGACAGCGTTGAGTGCCCAACTCATGGCACCGCCGGTCTGGAAGATATTGATAAGCGCATACATCCGAACGATGTAGTTCGTCCAGAACGGAAGGATAACCAATAGCAACAGCAGGGTCGTCCGGCGGCTAAATTGGACGACGCTGTACGCGAGGGTGTATCCAACGATCGTCACAAGTACCGTAACCTGAACGGTCATCGTCAGCGTCCGCCAGAGGACGTTCAGGTAAAGGCCGTCGAACAGCCGCACGTAGTTCTCGAGCGTATACGGCGCTGGCGGCATCCCGTCGTGAAACGAGAGCCACAGCATAATCACGAGCGGCAAGACAAAGAATAGCAGAAGGACACCGACCGGTATCCCGACTAACAAGAGAAGGCGGAGCCAGTATCGATCTCGAACCGACATATACAGACGGTACAGATGATCTTTGACGGGAAGTCGACGGGAGGAGGTAGAGCTTGCCATTTAATTACGCGGGTTTTGGATTGGGTTTCGTCCCGTTCGCTGGAGTGAACAGATACGTCCCGGCTCGCGACCAGGTGAGATGAACGGGTGTACCGTTCGTGAGCTGTTCGTTCCCTGCATCTTCGATGACCAGGAACTCGTCCCACCTGGTTTCGATAATGTAGGCAATTTCGTTGCCCCGGAACATCCGGCTTTTTACGGTTCCCGTAACCGAGGGCTGACCGTCGCCCGGGGGTTCCGTCTGAAGTGAAATCTCGTGTGGCCGGAGACAGAGGTTGACCGGTTCGCCCTCGGCCAAACCGTCACTGTGGATCAGGTTTTCATTTCGTCCCCCTGCATCTAACTCGATATCGATCGTCCCCTCGCTCGTATCGAGCGTAACGTACTCCTCCGACAGATCGGTGATCGTCGATGGTATCGCATTGAGGTCGCCCAGAAAGTCAGCGACGAACTGCGACATCGGCGCGTTGTACAACTCTTCGACGGTTCCGATCTGCTGGATAGCGCCCTCGTTCAGCACGATCATCCGGTCCGATATCGAAAGTGCGATGTCCTGATCGTGTGTCACGTACAGGAACGTAATCCCAGTTTCCGCTTGGATCCGCTGGAGTTCGAACTGCATGTGCTGTCGGAGTTTCCGATCGAGCGATGCCAGCGGTTCGTCGAACAGGACGACCGCAGGTTCGTTGACGATCGCCCGAGCCAGTGCAACACGCTGTTGCTCACCGCCGCTTAGCTCGTCGGGTTGGCGGTCTCCGTATCCTTCGAGCCGAACGGTCTCGAGCATTTCCGAAACTCGCTTCTGACGCGTTTCTTTATCGACATTGGCCTGTTTGAGACCATACTCGATGTTCTCCGCAACGGTGAGGTGGGGGAACAGCGCCAAGTTCTGAAACACCATGTTGCTGTTACGTTCGAACGGTGGAACACCGACGACTTCGTTCCCTTCGATCGCGATCGATCCCGTCGTCGGGGTTTCGAAACCGGCGACCATTCGAAGGATTGTTGATTTACCTGAACCGCTCGGTCCCAGAATCGAGACGAACTCGCCGTCTTTGATCTGAAAGTTTGCATCCTCGACCGCGACGAGGGATCCAAATTCCTTTGTGACGTTTTCAACTTCTATTGTGTGCATGCGTGTCATTTAATTTATTGATTTAGAACTGTACTGTTCCTGTTCTTTCGAATCGATTTCGACACTACATTGTGCCTTGACAACTCTCATCAAACCTATACACCCCGTTTATCGGTAGGTGTAATAAATGTTTTGAACACCAAAATGAGTTGATTGCGGTCCGTCGCTACGTGGTGTCGTCGGACTGCTCTTGGCCCCAGACTCTAAGTCGGTACTATTCAAGCAGTTGCACCCATTGTCTCGATTCCCGATTACGTCTTCTGAGGCCTAGGTTTAGTATCACTCGTCAGAAAGGGTGGAGTGGGTAGTGGATAATCAACAATGTCCAGGCAAATTACAGAACTCACTGAACCGAGCGAGTGGCAAGCGGCGTTTCCGGTGCTTCGAGAACTCCGATCGCACCTGACCGAAGAATCGTTTCTCGACCGTCTCGACTCGATGCGATCCGACGGGTATCGATTGTTTGCCACGGTCGAAGAGGATGAACTCGTGGCTGTCGCTGGCGTGATCGTCCATACGAACTTCTACTACGACCGGCACGCGTTCCTGTACGACCTCGTCACGACCGAATCCAGACAGTCGGAAGGGATCGGTGCCGAGTTGCTCGCTCACGTCGAATCCTGGGCCCGAGAGCAGGGGTGTGAAACGATCGTGCTGGAATCGGGGCTCTGGCGGTCAGATGCGCATCGATTCTACGAAGATCGAATGGACTACGAAAAATACACCTATACCTTCAAGAAATCCCTCGGATCGGACAACCAGTCGACAGAAGACGGGTAACCTGTTCGGCTGCGCACACGATTACCGGCTCTTTGCGGTCGGATCAATACTTCTCCGGCAGCGAATCCAGCGTTTCGGAACAACTAAATATCGCCCCTTCGATGTCCATGCTATGTCTTCCCAAGAGGTAGGGGTACGCATAGACAATGAAATCGATTCGCTCGAGGACGACCTCGTAACACTCCTATCGGAGCTGGTCTCGAAACAGACCATCACCGGTCACGAAAAGCCCGGGCAGGATCTCATTCTGGAGGTATTCGAAGAGATGGGACTCGAAACGGACGTATGGGTTCCCGATCTCGACGCTCTCGAGGACCACGAAGGGTTCTTCCGAACGTCGGCGTACGACGAGGTCGGCTTCGAAGACCGACCGAACGTGGCTGCAACGCTACACGGGAGCGGCGATGGTCCGACCCTCTCTATCAACAGTCACATGGACGTCGTTCCGGCAACCCCCGAATCCGAGTGGACGACCAGTCCCTGGGAGCTTCGACGCGAGGGGAACCGGCTCTACGGTCGCGGAAGCGCGGACATGAAAGGCGGACTCGCCGCAGCGGTCATCGCGGTGAAAGCCCTTCAGGCGCTTGGTGTCGAACTTGACGGCGACCTCATCTTACAGAGCACGATCGAGGAGGAGGCCGGCGGAACGGGCGGTCTTCTCTCGGCGCTCGAGCGGGGGTACGTTCCGGATGCCGCACTCATCCCGGAGCCGTTCGATCTGCCCAACGTCGGGATCGCAAGCGCCGGCGTAATGTACTTCGAAGTCTCGGTGCCGGGAGAGAGTGCCCACGCCGCCTGGGGACACGAAGGCGTGAGCTCGTTCCTCAAGTCTCGACTCGTCGCCGACGAACTCGTGGCGCTCAACGACCGACGACAACGCGAGATCGACTTCGAACCGGCCTACGCGGCCGATCCGGCCCTCGAAGGGAACGAGACGAACATCAATATTGGGATGGTCGAGGCGGGTGACTGGCCGTCGACGGTTCCCAACGAGACGGTGTTCCAGGGACGCGTCGGCTGGCCGCCGGGAGAAAGTCGAAGCGAGATCCGAGAGCAGATCGAAGCCGCCGTTGTCGCTGCGACAGAGCAAGACGAGTGGCTGCGTGAACACCCGCCGACTGTGGATTGGTTCGGCTGGAACGCGGCGCCACACGAAGTCTCGACCGATGCGGAGATCGTCCAGTTGGCGAAAGCTCACGCGGAGGAGATAACCGGTGAACCGGGCGAGTTCGTCGGCGGCAACGCATCGCTCGACGAGCGGTTTTACCAGCGGTACTACGATGTCCCGGTCGTTACCGCGGGCCCAACGGGTGCAAACCTTCACGGTGTCGACGAGTACGTTACGCTCGATTCGTTGCTCACGACTTCGCGGACGATCGCCCGAACGATCGTTGATTACTGCGGTACTGTCGACAGCTAAGGCGATCGGGAGCGGTCACCCGACGTGCTGTGGTATTCAACTTGGCTCGAACTACAGTATCAGCACCGTTCTCGGAGTAAATCGAACACGACTGTGTCGGGCCGGCAGGCTGCAATACCATCGATTCCACTCGTTGTGCCTAATTCGATTGAGCAAGGATACGTCGATTACTCGGATTCCGACCCCGCGGGAGACGAACGCGTCGGTTCTGGATTCCCACCGTCGCTGGTGCGATGGAGAATTACGCTACACAGAAGGGCGACCAGCGCAGCAACCGCGGCGATAGCGAACGCAATTTGGTACCCGACGTCGGTGTAGACGCGAGTACCACCGACAGTCTCACCCGTCCAGTACGCGTCGAGCGCAGCGCCCATAAGCGTCGGAAACGCCGCTGCACCCGTAAATCCCGCACAGTTGACGGTCGCCGTCGAGAGTCCGCTCGTCTGAACCGAGAACTGCTCCTTGATGACCGGATAGCCGAGTGTGAAAGCACCCGTGAGCAATCCGATAGAAAAATACGCGACGGCGACGAGGGCGAGGGGTTGGCGACCAGGGCTGGCCAACACGAGAAACGCAAGGATGTACGCACCCGATCCCGCGACGAGCAGTTCCGTTCGGCGACCGAGTCGGTCAGAGAGCCAGCCGATTGCCGGCGGACCCACTAACAGTCCGACACTCCCGAGCAGCGTATACTGCGAGGCTGTCGTCACCGAAACGTCGTACGTCTGAACGACGAACGGAACGCCCCAGAGACCGAGCAGCGTCGTGACCGTCCCGGTTGTACAGAACAGGATAGTCCCGACAAGCCACGTCCGCGGGTGGGCGAGGACTCGAGCGACGCGTTTTCTGTACGTGATCTGACGTTTGGCTGTCGACGGGACCGATTTCTCGTTTTCGTCCTCATAGAGCGGTTCTGGCGGATCGTCGCGCACGAATAGGTAGACACCTGCGCTGAGACAGAGCCCGGAAAGACCGAGACCGAAGATCACGGGGCGCCATCCGATTGCATCGGTCGCCACCGCGAGCGGTGTCGCCGCCAGAATACCTCCTAACCCAACAATTGCGACGGTAAGTCCACTCATCGTTGCATACTCGTCGGCGCGATACCAGCTCACGCAAAATCGCATGATCGACACGAACACGACACTCCCGCCTACGCCGATCAGGGCTCGAGTGAGAAATCCGGTGTAAAATCCGGTACTCGCTGCAAATCCGATCGCACCGAGGCTCAACAACAGACAGCCTGCAGTTACCGTTCTCCGGGGGCCGATGCGGTCGACGAGAACCCCTGCCGGGAGTTGTAACAGTGCGTAAACGTAGAAAAACGACGCATGTAACGTTCCGAGCTGGGCCCCGCTTACGTCGAATCCAGCCATAAGCCGATCAGCCAGAACCGCCGACGAGAGCCGATACACGTTCACCAGCAAGAACACCAGTGCAAGGAGGATCCAGAGGATCCACCGGCGTTTCCGTAGGTCTATCCATACGCTGTAGAGCTGTGACTGGGTGGTCGTTGTCCCTGTCACCGCTCGTCCACTCGGTTGCTGATCGGTGATTCGTTCTTCATCTTCGTTCCACTTGATTCGCGTTTCACTCTTCGACTGGTATGGAAAACGCCCTGACGATTACTACTAAACGAGCGACGGCTGTCGAAACACAATCCGGAAATTGATCGTGGTCCCCTCGGAAAGGCTCCGTTCCCTCTGAGTAGTTATGCTGCTTGTACTTCGGTCCAGATTTCGTCGTATCTCTCCTGAACGTCTTGATCAAGCGGACGAGCCCAGTGAAGGTTTTCCATCATTTCGTCATCCCACAGAATGTCGTCGACCAGTTCGTCCGGGATGCCCTCTTTACCCCGCACCTTCTCTTCGAGGTCTTTCAGTGGCGTTTTGTACGTAAAGATACGTACGAACTCCTCGAGCGCCTCGTCACTGAGCATGAAGTTGAGGAAGTTCAGATTGGTACGCGGGTTCGGTGCGTCCGCAGGCACCGCAAGCAAGTCGGTTGTGTAGACGGCGCCCTCCTCGGGAATCGTCCACGAAACGTGGTCACCGTCGTGCAGATAGTTGGCCATATTGATTCGGCCACTGGTATGGGTCCCGACGTCGATGTCCTCGTTGATGAACATCTGCATGTGCGTCTCGTGTTCGTCACCGTAGGTCAGGTTCAGGGGCTTTTGCTGAATCAATGCTTCCTTGATATCTTCGAAGTCGTCGGGGTCGTTGGGGTCTTGACCAGTGTACAGTGCCCCGACCTGACACACAGCCGCCGAATAGTGGGCCATTAACGCCATTCGGTCCTCGTACTCGTCATCCCAGAGGATATCCCACGACGTCGGTGGACTGTCGAAATTGTTCTCGTTGTACACGAGCGTTGGGAAGACGCTCATCGAGTGTGGCAGCGCGTAAACACCGCCATCGTCGTCCGAAAAGTGCTCCAACACTGGTTCCTTGAACTGATCGTCGATGTTATCCCAGTTCGGCATTCGGTCGACTGGAAGCGGTTCGAGGAAGTCGTTGCCCATCGCCCGATCGACCCACTCTGCGGTCGTGCCAACGCTATCGATTTCGTGATTGCCTGCTTGAAGCTGCGAATACCATTGAGACGGTTGTGAGTACGCGTCAACGGTGGTGCTCACGTCAGGGTATTCCTCTTCGAACCGCTCAGCACCCCACTCGACCCACTGCACATACCAGTTCCAGATGTGAAGCGAATCTTCGTATTCGTCCGTCGGAATCGATTCAACTTCCATCGGCCGGACCGACGGTTCGTCGTCGCCTCCGAGACAACCCGCCATCCCGGCGAGTGCACCAGCACCCGCTAGTTTGGTGAACGTTCTACGATCTACTCTGTCTTGTGACGGCATACCAAATAGGAGTGTAAACTCCACCATCTTAAGCGTTTCGTCGAATATCAAACTATATCGGCCACAAACCGCTTGCAAGTCGGTGCTGGCAACCGGCTGACCGGGTCACAGCAACCACGATAACTGGCTCGAAAGCGCCGGACCACTCACTGGAGATAGATATCTCGGTAAAAGTCTCATCGAACCGTCCGGAGTCCGAACGAGATTCCGTAGCAACAGCCAAACCTATTTATCCTCCAACTGGGAACGAGAGGTTATGGTTGTAGGACCACCGATTGACGAATTCCAGTTCGATGCACCTGATGTTGATACCGTTCCCGGCCCGAAATCCAAACGTTTGATCGCACGGCAAGACGAGATCGACAGTAGCGCAGTTGCCTATCCGAACGACATCCCGCTCGCGTTTGAAGAAGGAAAAGGTGCGACCATCCGAGACGTCGACGGAAACACGTACCTCGACTTCTTCGCGGGGATCGGCGTTTTGAACGTCGGCCACTCGAACCCGTATGTTTTGGAGGCTGTACACGAACAGACCGACAAACTGGTCCATACGATCGATTTCCCGACCGATGCGCGGCTGGAACTGATCGACAAACTTGAGACGATTGCGCCGGGAAACCTCGCTGGAAACAGCCGCGTCGTCTTCGGCGGCCCCACCGGAAGCGATGCGAACGAAGCAGCAATCAAACTCGCAAAGCACAACACCGGTGGCGACGGACTCATCGCGTTCCGCGGCGGCTACCACGGTGCGACGAGCGGAGCAATGAGCCTCACGTCGAATAAGAGCTTCAAGAGCGATTATACGCCGCTGCTTCCCGACGTCGTTCATGCCCCGTATCCGTATCCGTTCCGCCAGGACAAGGATCCGGAAACAGCTGTCAGAGACGCTCTGACCGAAGTGCGGTCGATAGTCGAAGACCCCTACGGTGGACTTGCCAACCCTGCCGGTATCTTCGTCGAACCGATTCAAGGCGAAGGCGGCGTCATCGTTCCACCGAAGGGCTTCCTCGAAGGGCTTCGGACAATCGCAGACGAGAACGAACTTCCGCTTATCTTCGACGAGATCCAGAGTGGTTTCGGCCGAACCGGGAAATGGTGGGCCAGCGAGTGGTACGATGTCACACCGGACGCAATTACCTCGGCGAAAGCGCTTGGAGGCATCGGATTCCCCCTGTCGGCCACCATCTATCACGAGGACCTCGATACGTGGGAACCAGGTGGTCACGCCGGGACCTACCGCGGTCACGTCGTCGGGATGCGCGCCGGTGCTCGGGCAATCGAATACATCGAATCCCATGACCTGTTAGCTCACGCTCGTGAGTTGGGCGACGTCATTCGCTCACGGCTTACTGAAATCGGCGAGACCAATCCCGCTCTCGCATCGGTTCGAGGAAAAGGGCTTTTCATCGGTGCCGAATTTGTCGACAGGAGCGGCGCGCCTGATGGCAACGCCGTCGATGCTATTCAGCAGTACTGTTACGAACACGGCGTCCTCGTCTGGACGGCAGGCCGTCACGGCAATATCCTGCGACTGCTTCCGCCCCTCGTCCTCACGCACGAACAGGCCGAAATCGGCCTCGAGATCATCGAAGACGCCATTCGAGCGAGTACGAACGACGCCTCGTAAAGCCGGTAACGCGCCCCGTAATTTTGTTTTTAGAAGGTATACCCCTTTATTTACGAGTTTGGGTGGCTTACTTCGTGTACCGAGGTACCATCACCTCTCGGGAAATCACAGTAGCTGATTCGAAATTCAACTCTGGTGAATCCCATCACAGGTTTGAAAAAACACTTATACGACTGTACGCTCCTTCTACAACTACTGTGACAACGCGTGACTCAGATACGCCGATCCAGGCTGTTGAAACCTCGTTCAGGATCATAGAGGAGCTCAAGCGGCTCGAAACCGCAGGCGTAACGGAACTCGCGAACAAACTCGAGTTACCAGCAAGTACGATCCACAATCATCTACACACCCTCTGTAAGCTCGGATACGTTATCAAAGACGGGAACGAGTACCGGGTTGCCCTGCGATTCATCCACATCGGTGAGCACGCCAAACACCGACTGGAAATTTACGACAGCGCTCGAGCAAACGTGCACGAACTCGCCCAAGAGACGGGCGAATTTGCGAAGCTACTGGTCGAAGAAAATGGACGAGGAGTATTCGTGATCGTCTCTCGCGGCGACAACTCGCTCTATCTCGATCCGTACACCTTGGACCGGGAATACCTCCACTGCACCGCGCTCGGAAAGGCGATCCTCGCAAACCTGCCTCGAGAGCGAGTCGAAGAGATTCTTGACCAGCACGGGCTTCCAGCATTGACTGAGAACACGATTACAGACCGTGAGGAGCTGTTTACCGAACTGGAAGAGATTCGATCCCGGGGATATGCACTGGATGACGAAGAACGGCTTGCGGGCCTCCGGTGCATTGCAGCACCGATCAAGCTTTCCGAGGACGAATATGCAGCCGTGAGCGTTTCAGGACCAACAAGCCGAATCGATGATCAGCTGTTCGGTAATGAACTGCCGAAAACCATCGTCAACACGGCCAACGCCATCAGCATCGACGTCAGATACTCCTGACACGGAGTGTTCGGTACGGTAGAACACGGATTCACCCATCGATGTGGCTTTCGATCCTACAAATTGTATTCTGAGAGAGCTTCCTTGCGTTCCGTACCCATAGAATGGGATCTGTTTTCAACAGAGCTGAATTCCGAGCCAGATAGGACGGCCTGATTTACAGTCGTACTATTGTTATCTGTTGGTGAGAGTATATTCCAACGTATTAAATGAGGAATCATCCGGATGCGTCAGTTGCATATCTATCGATGGTTCCAACAGACGATTTACAATTGAGCCGCTATAGTCACGACTGAAATGGTCCACACCAATCCCATAGTTGGCGTGGAACTGATTGTGTCTGAGCCTTCAGTGGGGGCTATAGTTGGCTCTATTGAACAGGGCCGTATGACGATAGCATTAGAAATAATTGCTCATATATTGGGGCGGGAAGCTGAGCAAGAGCGGTATCAGTTGTTGGTGTGGGTCGTTGTATGAGTCAAGAAGCGATTGGTGAGCGCGCCTGAAGTTAGCTCCAACACTCTTCAACAGGGTTTAGCGCCGGCAAATACCCTGGCGATGTTACGAAGACGAGGCCGTCACGAGCCGCTTGTTCCGTGATGACAGACATCAAAATACGGGAGGTAACTCGGCACAATAATCAATTCACATCGGCCTCTTTTATATGTCGTGAAAGTGATATCAATTGCGTGGACGACGGTAACATACTCTTCAAATCGGCAAAAAAGCAATTGCTGCCTCTGGCGATCGCGCCTAACAGATACCTCCAGTCGCCCTTGCCTGATTATTCGATAAATGGCCACGTGAACGGGTTTTGGTATAATCGATACAGACTACTGTGGCGTTCATTCCCCGCCGTTTTTTAGTACCTCGCGGAACAGATCTTGTCCCTCAGCTTCAGGTTCAGCGACTGTTCGGCGTGGTTTCTGGTAACTCAATCTCTGTTCTTTGAGCAACCGCCGACAACACAGGACTGAGTATTCGACATCGTACTTTTGCTCGAGCTTTTTCATCTTTTTCCGAGGTTTTCTCCTTTCTACTAGATCACTGAGTATCAGTGACAGCATGCTCAAGCGGCTTGCCGATATCGAGTCGATTGATCAGTTGTGGATCGTTCGTCGCCGAACGTCGTACCGATCGGCTAGTTCGGTCCGTGTGAGGCTATATTATACGCTATTGCAGCTACTAGCCGTTGTGTCGACCTCTTTCCCTCCACATTTCACAGGGTAGCTTGTAATTCCTCGACAAATATCGCGTCGGGATGGTCCGTTACACGCGATAGAAGTATCCGAGTAAAGAGTTCTAACGTTTCTACAGCTCAATCTCCGTAACACCGTTTCTGTACTATTGCCGCTGATAGCCGTTAGCTCGGCTGCTTCCGTCTCCGGTGTTGAAGGTCGGCAGACGGGTGGCCGTCGACATCGACGAGGGGAAAGCCACTGATGAGTTACCCGCCGGGGGCGGATGGAAGCCCAGACCAGTTCCGGAAGTGAGACGATAGCACCAGCGCGGTGGGCGGTGACCCGGACGGACGAAGATGATTGGGGTCGTCAGTCCTCGAGAGGAGGCGCGACGGCGAGTCGCTCGCAAATCGACCCCTCTCGGCGACCGACCTCGAGGTGTCGATTTGCGAGCGGAGTCTGTCCGTTTGGTCGGCCCTGAGAGTCCCCGTTCGCGATCAGTAGCAACGTCTCCGACGGGGCTTCGTTCCTGGATCGAATCGCCCTTCCATTCGAAATCTGACAAACCGCCTGCTTATTTAGTCGTACCTGTGGTAGCGCTCCGAGCGGATTCGAGACGCCAGTCTCGAGGAGAACGCGTGACACAGGTATTTAGATCTCCAGCAGGATACGTACAGGGTCGAAACACTACCGACGAACTCGGCGACCACGCCGCTGATCTCGGAGACAGCGCCGTCGTTCTCGGGGACGAATTCGTCCTCGATCTCGTCGGCGATCGCGTCCGGGACGGACTCAAGGCGGGTGGATTCGACGTCACGCTCGAGGAGTTCAACGGCGAGTGCTCCGAGGCCGAAATCGAGCGCATTGCCGGCGTCCACGAGGAGTACGGCGCCGACGTGATCGTCGGTATGGGCGGCGGCAAGGCTATCGACACCGCACGGGCCGCCCGCGAGCACACCGGCGGGGCGCTCGTTTCGCTGCCGACGATCGCCTCGACCGATGCGCCGACGAGTTCCGTCGCCGTCATCTACACCGAAGACGGCGAGTTCGTCGAGTTTCACGTCTACGAGCGGCATCCCGAACTCGTCCTCGTCGACACCGAAATCGTCGCCGAGGCGCCGACGCGGCTGTTCCGCGGTGGGATCGGCGACGCGCTGGCGACCTGGTTCGAGGCCGAGGCGGCCCACCGATCGGGGGCGACGACGATCTTCGGGACGCGCTCGACGCGAACGGCCCAGCAGATCGCCAGACTCGCGTACACGACGTTGCGAGAACACGGCCGATCGGCGGTCGACGCCGTCGAGCGTGACGCCGTCACCGACAGCGTCGAAGCCGTCGTCGAGGCCAACACCCTGCTCAGCGGTCTTGGCTTCGAAAGCGGCGGACTCGCCGCCGCGCACGCGATCCACAACGGCCTCACGCAGCTCGAGGCGACCCACGATGCAACCCACGGCGAGAAGGTGACTATCGGGACGATCGCACAGCTCGTCCTCGAGGGACGCGACGACGCATTCGTCGAGGACGTTGCCGGCTTCGCAGTTTCTGTCGGGCTACCGACGACGCTCGCCGAAATCGGGCTCGAGGATCCCTCGATCGAGGACCTTGAGGTCGTGGCGGAAGCCGCCTGTGCCGAGGAGGAGACGATCCACAACGAACCATTCCCGGTGGTACCTGCGGACGTGCGCGACGCGCTCGTCGGTGCGGACGCGATCGGCCACCGTCTCTCGGCGGGCGGACGCGGCGGGGAATGACGGGAGTGGTGACGTGACGATCGATGAGTGGTCTGGCACGGACCGCTGTGCAGTGGGAGTAGGCAGGTTTCAGGGCAACCGAACGCCGACAGTCACTCGGACCCCTCGGAATCCTCGGGAAACCGGACGGTTAGCACAGGGACAGGCGAAGCCCGCACGATTCGCTCGGTCGTGCTCCCGAGGAGGAATCGTGACAGCCCGCGGCGACCGTGGGTTCCCATCACGATCAGGTCCGCATCGATGCGATCGGCGTACTCGAGAATCACCTCGAAGGGTATTCCCTGACGGACGACGGTGACGACCTCGAGATCGGCGTCCCTCTCTCGAGCTTGCGCCACGACCGTTTGGACCGCGTCTTTGGCCGCGTCCTCGAGGGGTTCGATCGTCCGCTCGAAGTCAGTCCGATCGCCGAGATAGTCCAGTTCCATGAGTTCGGCGACGTCGATCACGCTGAGCGCGTGGACGGACGCATCGTACCGTCGTGCGAGGTCGAGCGCGTTCTCGATCGCCGGCTCGGCGCCGGGGCTGCCGTCGGTCGGAACGAGGATGGTGTCGTACATCGTGTCTCTCGTCTTGGATTGAACGTGATACCCGTCCTCGAGCGACTCACTCCTCAGTCTCAGGCTGCGGACCGCCGCCGGTCTGGGCCTCTTGCGCGTCGCCCCAGCCGCCGCTGTCGACCACCTCGAACAGCTTGCCCCAGTTCTCGTCGTCCGCGCTTTCGGGCAGCTGATCCCGAAGCTGCTGGAAGTCCGACGGCGGCACCTGTGATTCCACGAAATCGACGACGATCCGGGAGTGGTAGGCGGCCTCCGAGAAGTCGGTTCGGTCGCCTTCGCGGTCGCTGACCCGCGAGATGAACTCCTGCCAGTCGAACCGCTGGCCGTGTTCCTGAACTGCTCCGGTCAGATACCACTTGATTTCTATGGGCAGCGACGCCGCGAGGTCTTCGGCCGCGCCTTCGGGAATCCGCTCGCCAAGTGTCATGAGCGTCGCCCGAATCGTCCGTACCGTTCGGCCGGTGTCGGGGAACTCGAGTCGGTGCTGTATGTCGCCGGTGAACTCGTCGAAGTTCATTGCACTCGTTCACTCCTCGAGCAGGGGTGTCAATCTAGGGGGTCCAGCGTGCGCTCGAGTACCGCCTCGGGCACTGAACCGTTTCGTTAGCCGACGATATCACGCTACCGTGTCGGCGAACCAGTCAGCCGCCACGTCGGCGACCTCCTCGAGTTCGCCCTCGTCCTCGAACAGGTGGCCCGCGCCCTCGACGACGTGGAGGTCGTTCTCGCAGTCGAGTTGTGCGCGCGCCTCACGGTTATACTCGAGTACCTGTGTGTCTTCGCCGCCGACGATGAACAACGTCAATGCCCGAACCTCGCCGAGCACGTCCTCGGCCATGTCGACGCGTCCGCCGCGAGAGACGACGGCATCGACATCGCTCCCGAGGCGTGCGGCTGCCCGGAGTGCGGCCGCAGCACCCGTACTCGAGCCGAAGTAGCCAACGCTGGCAGCCGGTGTCGTCTCGCGAGTCCACACCCACTCGGTCACCGCGACGAGCCGATCCGTGAGCAACGGGATGTCGAACCGGTTCTCGCGTCGCTGGTCTTCAGCCTCAGTCAGAAGATCGAACAGCAACGTCCCGAGTCCACGGTCGCGGATCACGCTTGCGACGTAGTTGTTCCGCGGGCTCTTCCGACTCGAGCCGCTGCCGTGGGCGAAGACGACGATCCCCGGTGCATCCGTCGGCATCTCGAGCGCTCCCTCGAGTTCGATATCGCCGTCGTCGACCGGGATAGAGACGATGCTCTCAGTGTTGATATCGTGGCCCATACTAGTACGACTCCGTCGACGACCGTGATGGTGGGGAGCGTTGCGCTCGACGGTCCGTTATATGGTCTCTCGTCTCGTGGATTCGTCTAGGACGATGGCTAGCACACGACAGTTTGCCGATAGAACCGACGCCGGGGAACGGCTCGGCGAGGCCCTGCTCGAGCGGGGGATCCACGCCGAGCTCGTTCTCGCGATTCCACGCGGCGGCCTCCCGCTCGGCCGTGCAGTCGCGGACGCGCTCGAGGCGCCACTGGACGTCGTCGTCGCGAAGAAGATCGGCGCACCGGGGAATCCGGAGTACGCCGTCGGCGCCGTGGCGAGCGACGGCAGCGTCTGGCGAAACGAACGGGCGATTAGCGGAACGCGGACCGACGAGGGGTACTTTCAGGAACGGCGTGAGACCGAAGCCGAGAACGCCCGGCAGAAAGCGGCACGCTACCGTGGCGGTCGATCGGCGCCCGAATTAACCGACAAGACGGTGGTCGTCGTCGATGACGGCGTCGCGACGGGGTCGACCGTTAGAGCCTGCCTCTCCCAACTCCAACAGTCCGATGCAACCCGGATTGTCCTCGCGGTGCCGGTCGGTCCGCCGGACACGATTGCCGATCTCGAGGCGCAGGTCGACGCGGTCGTTTGTCTCGAGACGCCACCAGGATTCAGCGGTGTCGGGCAGTTCTATGCAGACTTTGGGCAAGTATCCGACGAAGATGCAATGGCGTATCTCGAGTCGTAATGGGACTTACAATGCGACCGGGGCCCGGTGTCTGCAGTTCGCCGTGGCCGAACGGGTCGTACCAGAACTCGGGAATACCCGCCGAGTATTTCGTACCATCCGACGAACGATCGAGTACGACCGAGTTGCGGTAGCCGTACCACCCGAACGACCAAACAATACCAACACAAATCATGAATATCGAACCACTCATTTCGGAAGAGTACATCGAGTTCGCTCCGGACACCACCGTCTCGAAACTCGTCGGCACGTTCGCGGACGCCGACGTCAGAGGCGTCGTCGTTCACGGCGACGAGTTCGAGGGCGTCGTCACCCGCAGACAACTGGCCACGTCGCACCGCCAGCCGAACGAAAAACTCGGCTCGCTGGTCTGGCACGTCCCTCGGCTGGCCCCCGACGAGGACGTCCGCAAAGTCGCACAGTTGATGATCGACAGTGACTCCCAGCTGTTGCCCGTCTTCGAGGACGGCGAGTTGCGCGGCGTCGTCACCGTCGACGGCATCCTCGAGGCGGTACAGCCGTATCTCGATGCGGCGACCGTTTCCGAAGCCGCCTCGACGGACCTCATCTCGCTCGCGCCGGAGTCGCAACTCGGTGAGGCACTGAACACCTTCCGGGAGCACCGTATCACGCATCTGCCCGTCGTCGAAGACGGGGCGGCGGTCGGCATCCTGAGCCTCTACGACGTCACCGACCTGACGGTCCGGGCCGAGGTTCAGAGCCAGGGCGGCGACGCCGGCGGCGTGGACCCCTTCGGCGGCGAGATTTCCTCGAGTACGGCCCGCGCACGCCGCGGCGGATTCGGCGCACGAGAGGGCGAACTCGAGCGCGTACTCGATCTGCCGATCCGAGACGTTATGGCATCGCCGGTTCGGACCGTATCGCCGTCCGAAACGCTCGAGACGGCCGTCGAAGCGATGTTCGAGATCGACGGCTCCTCCCTGGTGGTGACCGACAATGGATCGCCCCTCGGCATCGTGACGAAGACCGACGTCCTCGACTCGCTCACGTGGGAAGCCGGCGGCAACCGCGGCGTGCAACTCTACGGCGCCAACCTGATCGACGACCTCTCCTACGACGACATCGTCGCGATGGTCGAGAAGTTCGACGACCGGGATCACGGGATGAACGTCCTCGACGCGAAGATCCATTTGCAAGAGCACGACGAAACGCGGCGCGGTCGATCGCTCCTGCTCGCCCGCGTTCGCCTCTACACCGACAGTGGACTGTTCATCGCGTCCGGAGAGGGGTACGGCGCGAGACACGCGATCAACGAAGCCCGAGACGTGCTCGAGCGACAGATCCGCGACGAAAAGACCCGCGGTCGCACGAAAAAACCGCCAGGCGAGGAGTTCTGGGAGAAACGCTTTGGCTGGCTCCTTGAGGAATAGCGGCCTCCGCCGTCGTCGGGCCGGACGTTGGCCATATCCCGCTACGGATCGAGGGCGACGATCGGCGAGTTCTTCGTGAGCCCCCCGTTGCCAGTCAACTCCAGGTATTGCTTGACGTGATCACCGACTAACTGGACCGCAAACGGTGATCGAGTACTCCATTGCCGACATACCATGGAATGGATCTGCGATATCTGATAGATGACTAGTAGGCGTTTGATAGATTCCGATGGCAGGATATCACTCTGCCTCCATCCGTCCCGTTATCGACTCCGGTACGAGCCGAAAGTCGTGGAACGGAATCTCCGATCGCGGGCGATCAAATATCTCCACCGTTGGAATGGTAACCGCCCACATCCGCTGAACCGCGGCGGATTCTACCGGCATTTCGGTCAATTCTTCGAGTTGTCCCGTCGAAACGACGCTTCGCCAGCCGTCGTCCGTTTCGTCGTGGACGACGAACGACACTGGATTGTCGACAACTGCATCTTTGTCGCTTCCCGGCGGAAACGAGAGTCGGAAGTAAAAGTGTTCCACATCGGGAACGTAGCCGTACGACACCGGCAGTGACGCCGGCGGTTCGTCGTCGTCCGTCGCGAACGAGAGCACGCCGGTGCCGCCGGTTCCGAGGAATTCGTCTCGGTCGTCTTCGGGTAGTTGAACCCATCGAAGTCCGTCCATGTGACCGTCAACCACGTGGGCGGCAAAAAATCCTCTCACGGCGGGCAAAACACCCGGCCGTCGTTGGTGTCGAAGCAATCCGTCACCGTTGCGGGCCATCATCCACCGGAATACCCGCCGTTGTCGAGCGAATGGTGCGATTGATCGTCCCGGCGGAAAATACGGAGAATATTTTAGGTTTGTACGTTGTACAGTACACTATGACCAAGCACATACTCGTCCCCCTCGATGGATCGGAGCCGTCGTGGGCAGCGTTCGAACACGCACTCGATCAATACGAAGGCGAACGGATCACCGTGTTACACGTCGCCGATCCCTCCAACGCCGTCTACACCGGCGTCGAGGGAGGATACTACGACGGAGCCGCGTTCGATCGCGCACTCGAGCGCGGCGAAGAACTCTGTGATCGGGCCCGTGAACGACTCGAGGAGGCGGGAACCGATTCGTCGACCGTTCTCGAGACAGCCGTCGAACGCGGTCGTCCCGCTCGGACGATCGTCCGGTACGGCGACGACCACGATGTCGACCTGGTCGTGATCGGAAGCCACGGACGGTCCGGCGTCTCGCGGGTGCTACTCGGAAGCGTCGCCGAAACGGTGGTTCGGCGGGCGGCGATGCCGGTGACGGTCGTCCGGTGAGGACGCCGGACGGCCGCCGACGGCTGTTGAACCTATCGGACAACCATCAGCAACGGTTTTTAAGGTCTCCGCCGACCTACGATTGGACAGGGATTTCTCAACTACCATGTCACGACACGTCCTCGTTCCGATCGACGGGGCCGAGCAATCTTACGCCGGCCTCGAGTACTGTTTCGCGTCGTTTCCGAATGCGACGCTCACCGCGTTACACGTCGTCGATCCGTCCCACGACAACTACGCGAGCGTCGGCGACTCCGATACGCCCGAGAAACGCGCCGAGGCGCGCGGCGAGCAGTTCCTCGAACGGGCGATCGATCTGGCCGACGACCACGGACACGAGATCAAGACGGAGCTTCGAACCGGCCGACCGCACAGCGAGATCCTGTCGGTGGCGTCGGAGGACGACATCGATCACCTCGTCCTGGGGAGCCACGGCCGGTCGCCGATCCGCAGCCCGTTCCTCGGTCGCGTCAGCGAAGCCGTGGTACGCCGATCCCCCGTTTCGACGACGATCGTTCCCGAAACGCCCCCGGCAATCCGCGACCGCGACCTTCCGGGCCGCATCCTCGTCGCGGTCGACGGCTCCGAGCAGGCCGAAGCCGCAGTCGCGTACGCCGTCGAAGCGTTTCCGGACGCGTCCCACACCCTGCTGAACGTCATCGATCTCCCGTTGGATCACGATCGCGCGGACGTCGAGGGAACGTACCTCGACAAAATCCGCACAGCCCACGAGTCGAGCGCCGAGGAGATTCTCGAGTCGGCCGCTGCGGTCGCCGCAGAGCGCGGCGGCGATGTCGAGACGGCGACCGTTTACGGGACGCCGGCCGCCGAAATCGTCGACTACGCTGACGGCGAAGGGTACGACCAGATTATCATGGGGAGCCATGGCCGGTCGCTTGCCGCCAGACTGGTGACTGGCTCCGTCGCGGAACGAGTCACGCGGGACTCGCCGCAAACGGTGACGCTGATTCGAGGAGAACCGGGGGCGGTTTAACGGTCCCAGCGACCGCTCCATGCCGCCGGTGATCCTGCTGACCCGCCCGGTCAGGGACCCCGTGTACTCACGAGAACTCGAATCCCACCACTCATGCCCTCCATGTCGGGAAACCGGTCGAACAGAACCTGTTTGCGGCCACCGTTGGCCCGAACGATCGCGCCAGTAATGCCCGTCACCTCATCGGACGCGAGAGACGCTGTCACTGGTGCGATCGCTCGGTTGCTACTCGTCGTGCTCGACAGCTCGAAATAGAGTGATACCGCGGGTGGTGCCGATCAGGAGGCGTTTCCCAGTGAGGTTATCTTCCCGGCGCGAGACACTAGCGTATGGACATCGGCCTCACCGTCGGCGACTCGCTCGAGCGAATGAACGAGACGATCGACGGCTTCGATCTAGCCGAGCTATCAATCGTCGAAGGACAAGACCCGGGCTCGATTGACTCGAACCGTCTCGACCGACTCCTCGACGACGCGGACGCCGACCTCTGCGTTCACCTCCCGTTTAAACAGGTCGTCGTCACACCGGTCGCCGAGATTAACGATGCGATCGTCGACTACCTAACGCGGCTGCTCGAGTGGGCCGGCTCAGCTGGCGCGCAAAAGGCCGTTCTCCACGGGACGGCACGGAACCCACACGACACGGACCTCCGGCCGCTCTTCGCCGATCAACTCGAAGCGATCGGGACAACAGCCGCCGATGCCGGCGTGGAACTCGTCGTTGAGAACGTCGGCCACCAGAAACAGGGGCTCCCGCTGTCAGTGCTCGGCGACCTCGCCCGCGAGACCGGGACGAGCGTCTGTTTCGACGTCGGTCACGCCTACATGGAAGACGGCAACGACGCGATCGATCGCTTCCTCTCAAGCGACGGCGACCTCGTCTCGCACCTCCACGTCCACGACGCACGTAGCCGGGGTGACACCCATCTTCCGATCGGGGCCGGCGAGATCGACTACGACATCGTCACGGATCATCTCGCGGGGTTCGACGGAACCGTCGCGGTCGAGGTTTTCACCGACGACGTGGCGCTGTTACGTGACACTGCACAGCGTGCGAGAGGTGCGCTCGAGGCTGACTCGTAGCCCCGCTGGGGTTCGATTCCTGTTTCCGTCGACGTATCAGTCGAGTCACAGCATAGTCACGGCAGATTCTACGTATGAGTAGCATAATCAATTGTTTCGTCCGTTTCACCTAATTTAGATCTGTATTTCCCACATGCGTCGTCTTCCTATGTGAACCATTACAGACGTATGTCTGTAATTGAAAACGGCGGAAACAGTATATTACCGGATCGGGGATAGTCCCCAAGGTTCTGTTACTGATGTCTTTCCGCGACACAGCGAAACGGCTGGGTCCTTCGTCGGCACTGACGAGGAGTCGTTCAGGTAGTCTTCGGTGTTCTGGCCTCGTAGGAAGAAGACGACGGAGACGACGTGCCCACCTACAAGGTTGTCTTCGTCGATCAGGACGAGACGGGCGAGGGCGAGTCGTCCTACGAACCGCTGCTCGGCACCGAAGAGTAGTACTACCGGTGTCGATCAGCCGATGGTCGGGAACGGTGAGACGGTGCTCGCTCGCACCGGCTACTCGTCCAGTTTCGCGTCCCCGACAACCGTGACGGGAACCGGCGCTCGTCGAACAACGGTCTCCGCGATGCTGCCGAGCAGGAGTCGATCAATCCCGTCCCGCCCGCGACTCCCCATCACGACCTGATCGATGTCGTGATCGTCGACGTACCGTACGATCACGTGTCGTGGCCGACCGTACTCCCAATCCGTCTCGACCGATCGATCGTACGCCTCGGCCACGGCCTCTGCATCTTCGAAGATCGCTTCCGCGTACTCGCGAGCGCGACCCTGCCACCGGCGGACGTTCTCGACCCCGGCGTCGGTGTGCTCGGCGAACGGTTCGACGACGTGGAACACCACGATCGTCGCATCAGGGTACGTCTCGAACGCGAATCGAAGTGCGGCTTCCGCGTGATCGCTCCCGTCGTAGGAAACGAGAATTCGCTCGTTCATATCGTCGGGTTGTACGTACTGTTTACACGGTCATTATGATGGCGGGTTCAATGGCCAAGAATGGACACACCACTTGATGAGGTTCCGCATCGAACGGAGCGGTATGTTCGATACGATCCTCGTTCCGACGGACGACAGTGCTGGAGCCGACGCGACGATCGGCCACGCGATCGAACTGGGAGAAACCTACGGCTCGGCCGTCCACGCCCTCTACGTCGTCGAAGCCGGGAGCGCTCCGACCGAACTCCCCGACGACGAGCGAACGACGGTCCGCGATCGTTCGGAAGCCAGAGGACGCGAGGCCACTATCCGCGTCACAGACCGGGCCGAAGAACGCGGCCTCGACGCCGCGCGCGAAGTGCGCGAAGGCGTCCCCTATCGCGAGGTCCTCTCGTACACCGCTAACCACGACGTCGACCTCGTCGTGATGGGGACCCACGGCCGGACCGGGGCCGATCGAGTCCGTCTCGGGAGCACCACCGAGCGCGTGCTCACGCGGGCCGACGTGCCGGTGCTGTCAGTGCGTCTCCCCGAGGACGGTGAGCCGACCCCCGCGGCGGCCGTCTCGTACGATCGGATCGTCGTCCCGACCGACGGGAGCGATCACGCAGAACGCGCCGCCGAGACCGCCCTCGATGTCGCCGAGACGTACGACGCCGAGGTTTGCGCGGTCTACGTCGTCGATTCGACCACGTACGATCTCGAGGACGCACCCCGGAGTATCGTCGGGTTACTGAAGGAGGGCGGCCGGAACGCGACGGAGGCGATCGCGGAGATGGCCCACGACCGCGGCCTCGACGTACGGACTGACGTGCGACGCGGACCGCCCGCCGAGGAACTGCTCGAGTACGCGTCGACGATCGATGCCAGCCTCGTTGCCATGGGTACGCGCGGACAAACGGTCGGCTCCGGCCCCCTGCTGGGGAGCACGACGGCTCGCATCGTTCGCCGATCGACCGTTCCCGTGCTGACTGTCTCCTGAGCGCGCCGCGGCGGGCGATCGTATCCCCGCTACTCGTCAATGCACGGGTGGATAGCGAACTCTACCATCGACGACATATGAACGAAACAGCAGGTGATAATCGAACAGAAGTTCAGTGCATTCCAGCGTAGTCCTGGGTGTCAGTGACTGTAGATGGGGTGACACCACGATCAGCAGATCGCAGTTCACACCCGCTCGGGTTCAGACGATTCGTAGACCTGGATCCAGCCGTCGCTTCTGACTTTTACGAGATACTCGGTGTAGCGAAATTCAACGCTTCCGATTCCCTGCCGAGGTTTCACGTCATCATTCAAGCCGAAAAACGTCTGTTCAATCCCGGCCACGTCAACAGACTCGTACAATGGCGGGGATTTCATCTCGCTCGGAGAGACGTCCTCGGCTTCGGCGAGAGCGAACACGATTGGTGTCGTGAGGCCGCCGTCTCGCTCGGGTTCGTAGTGCCGCTGTGCAACTTGCCGCCAGCGAGTGTCGTGGTCGAGCGTTGGGTCATCGCCACTCCCGGTTCCGCCGTTATCGCTTGCCGTCATTCATGTCACCTCGTGCGTGCGTTTCTTGAGCACTGTCGAGACTAGCCCCCATACCGTTGAGTGCTGCCAAGACTTGGTCGGCGTTTTCGACGGGCGTAATCATCTCAGTTACGTCGTCGAAGGCGACAATGCCCTCATCAATTAACTTGGGAACATGAGCATGATAAAGTGAGACGTACACCCGTTCCCGTTGGTCGCTCGTAACCGCGTGTTCGGGGATGTCGTTCTCCCATGCAGCGATTTTCGTCGACAGATCGGTCAGCGTCCACTGCGTGTCCTCGAGAAGCGTGTAGCAAACGTATCGACGGCGAGGATGCCCCAATGACTCGTAGACGTGATCTTACTCCAGAATCAGTACCTCACAAATCAGTCTCAGCTAACCGGCGCTGAAGTGTGATTTACCGACGAGTCAGAGCCGAATCCGTTCTCCGTAG
>NZ_WUYX01000067.1 GCF_009834785.1 Natronorubrum halalkaliphilum | reverse complement strand
TACCGCGCCGCCTCGAGTTCCTCGAGGGCCTGAGGGTTCTCGATGCTGCCCATATCGCCCAGATCCTCGCCCGTGTAGGTCGCCTCGATGGCCCGCCGGATGATCTTGCCTGACTGGGTCTTCGGGAACTGATCGACGAACAGGATCTCCCGCGGGCGGAACGGCTTCCCGAGTTCGTCCCCGACCTGGCCGCGCAGTTGGTCGCGCAGTTCGTCGGTTTCCTCGTACCCCTCCTCGAGGACGACGTAGGTGACGACGGCGGTGCCGGTGGTGTCGTCGGGTGCGCCGATCGCGGCAGCCTGGTTCACCGACTTGTGGTCGATGAGCGCTCCCTCGACCTCCGCGGGGCCGACTTTCCGGCCCGCTACGTTCAGCGCGTCGTCGGCGCGGCCATGGAGGAACCAGAAGCCGTCCTCGTCCTTCTGAGCCCAGTCGCCGTGGTTCCAGACGTCCTTGAACGTCGACCAGTACTCGTTCAGGTAGCGTTCGTCGCCCGACCAGAGGGATTTAGTCATCGAGGGACAGGAGTCCCGCGCGACCAGAAAGCCCCGTTCGTTCGCTTCTCTGACCGAGTTCCCGTCGCGGTCAACGATGTCGATATCCATCCCCAGCCCCGGCCCGCCGAGCGTACAGGGTTTGAGCGGCTCGGTCGGCATCGGCATCAGGAAACAGCCACAGATCTCGGTCCCGCCGGAGATGTTGATGATCGGCGCGTCGCCGCCGCCGACGTGCTCGTAGAACCACCGCCAGGATTCGGGGTCCCAGGGTTCGCCCGTCGAGCCCAACAGCCGGAGCGAGGAGAGGTCGTGGCCGGAGAGCCACTCGTCGCCGTGCTTGCGCAGCGCCCGAATCGCGGTCGGCGAGATGCCGAACTGGGTGAGTTCGTGCCGGTCGATCATCTCCCAGAACCTGTCGGGCTCGGGGTGGTCGGGCGCGCCCTCGTACATGAAGACGGTGCCGCCGAAGGTGTGGGTCCCGATGAGCGTCCACGGCCCCATCATCCAGCCGATATCCGAAACCCAGAAGAACCGATCCGAGGGCTTGAGATCCATCCCGAAGTAGACCTCCTTGGCACACTGGACCTGGACCCCCGCGTGCGTGTGGACGATCCCCTTCGGCTTGCCCGTCGTCCCCGACGAGTACAGCAACATCGACTCCTGACTCGAGTCGAGGGATTTCGACTCGTAGTCGTCGTCTTGGGGTTCGACGGCGTCGGCCCACCACTCGTCGCGGTCGGCGACCCACGGAATGTCGTGTTCGCTGCCCGGCTCGCGGGCCGCCTCGCTTCGCGCCTCGCTTCGCGCCTCGCT
>NZ_WUYX01000066.1:516-33180 GCF_009834785.1 Natronorubrum halalkaliphilum | reverse complement strand
TGACCCCTGCCGACAAAGCATATCTCCACCGTAGATCGCCCCCTACGAGATACTAACGAAATCAGCTGGGGCTAAACACGTACCAATCGCGAAACCCCGGTCCGCAGTGAAATCACCCTCCCGATCGGCGACCACGGCGTCTTGCTCGTCGCGTCGCGGACGGTGGGCGCGTTCGACGAGACGGATCGCGTGCTGTTGCGAATCGTCTCCTCGGGTCTCGAAGCGACGCTCGACCGGATCGGCCGCGAGCGGGAACTCGAACGCCAGAAAGATCGGTTCGAGCGGTTTGCGAGGGTCGTCTCTCACGACCTGCGAAATCCCCTGACCGTCGCGATGGGAGAACTCGAGCGGGCCCGCGAGACGGCTGATCCGGAGTCGTTCGACGCCGTCGTTCAATCCCACGAACGAATCGCGAATATCATCGACGACTTGCTGTGGCTCGCTCGCGAGGGGAAGTCGATCGACGATCCACAACCCGTCTCTCTCGCCGAGATTGCGTCGAAGGCCTGGGACAACGTCGATGCGCCGGCAGCGTCGTTCGAACGGCCGGGAGACCGATACGTACTGGCCGATCCCGGACGGCTCCAGCAACTGTTCGAGAACTTGTTTCGGAACAGCGTCGAACACGGTATCACGGACGGAGAGTCACGGACGCGGGAGTTGTCTCGCGAGACGGCCGGTTCCGGAGCCGCCTCAACGACCGCTCGCTCCGAAGACGCCGACTCGGCGGTCAAAGCGGACGACGGACCGGACGCTGCCGACGACGAGGTAACGATCCGCGTCGGGCTCACGGACGACGGGTTTTACGTCGCCGATACCGGCGTCGGAATCCCCGAATCGGAGCGAGATCGAATCCTCGAGTCGGGGTACACCACGGCTGACGACGGGACGGGGCTCGGGCTTTCGATCGTCAAGACGATCGTCGAATCACACGACTGGGATCTCGAGATCACCGACAGCGAAGCCGGCGGAGCCCGATTCGAGATCCGTTCGGGGTTCGTCGACTGATACGGTCTGCTGTACCTGTTTCTCGAAGCGACCGCACGACTGCTCGCGGCCGTCCGACACTGACGTACAGCGGTCCGCACGAGACGGGTTGTTGTAGTCAGCCCCATCGGAGCCGAGAGACTGCGGGATCGAAATGCTCCGCAGTCGACCGGTTGTCGCTCGGCTCTCGACTCCGCCCTTGCTCAGTTCTCTCAGTTTTCTCAGTTCTCGCTCGCGGCCTGGACCGTCAGCACCGGGGTCGTCGCCGTCCGCAGCAGGCGTTCGGTAATGCTTCCTAGTAGCAGGCGATCGAGGCCGCTTCGCCCGTGCGTCCCTATCACCAGAAGGTCCGCATCCGTCTCGTCAACGTGGGTCCGAATCTGTCGATGTGTCGACCCGTACCGAACGGACCGTTCGACGTCGACACCCGCGTTCTCGAGTAGCTGCTCTCCCTCGTCGACGACCTCGTTCGCGAATCGCTCGAGGCGGTTGAGCCGGAGATCGCTGCGGTCGTCGATTCCGGCCGGCGTCACGTCGACGACCGAGAGGAGGTGAACGGTCGCGTCGTGGTGCGTGGCAATCGCCTGTGCGCGCTCGAGTGCGGCGTCGGCGTGAGCGCTGCCGTCGGTCGGGACGACGATCGTTTCGAACGGATACCGCCGCCTGACTTCGGCCGCCCCGCGGACGACGAGGACGGGCACGGCCGCGTCGCGAACGACCGTTTCGGTGACGCTCCCCAGAACGAGCCGCCCGACGCCGCGTCGGCCCCGCGTTCCCATGACGATGGCGTCGACGTCGTTGTCCCGTGCGTACTCGAGGATCGCGTCCGCTGGCTCGCCGGTTCGCACCTCGTCGATGATCGGGACGTCGCTGACCCAGTCGCGACTGTCGGCCAGTCGCTCGTCGGCGGCTTCCGGATCGACATCCGGGTCGACGACGTGGAGGATCTGGACGGTCACGTCCTCCGCTGCGGCGATTTCGCCGGCGTACTCGAGCGCGGCGTTTGCTGGTCCACTTCCGTCGGTCGGAACGAGGATCCGTTCGAACATACCGTATCGTCGCGGGAGCGTCACTTACAGCTATTCCCTAGTTCCCACCGATCGGGAGCGCCGTCGGCGCGGGCCGGCGGGCTCTCGAGTTTCGGGATCCCTTGGTTGTCCCCTCTAACGAGGCGGCGTTCCTTGCGGGACGATGCTGTCGCCGGTGTGTGTCTGCGGCCGTCGATTTCGCGTCCGAAACCCGCTCAGATGTCGCCGTTCAGAACGATCTCTTCGCCGATCCGATCGATCATATCCTCCGTGACGAGGTAATCCTCGTCGTCTTCGCCCTCCACGCCTATCGACGCGAGCACCTGCTCCGCGACGGAGGGGTTCGGATCGACGGACGCTCGGCCGCCCTCGACTTTCGCGACGATTCCGAGTTCCTTCCCCTCCGCGTCGACGACCTTCTTGCCGACCTCGTCGTCGGTCAGTGTCGCTGTCATACCGGATGCTATCACGACGACTCGGATAACGTTCGGGCCGTCTCGTGCCGGTCGCCGATAGCTGGTCACCGGTCGGTCTCGCCGCCGATGCGGCCGTCTGGCGACCGTATGCACATGCGTCCCCGGACTATTTGGCGACGGGCGACGACAGTACGCTCGAAGCACCTGCTTCGTGTCACCAATGCCCCACACGATCGAGATCACCGACGACATGAAGGACCGACTCGACAGCCACTGCGAGGAGGGTGAGTCCTACGAGGAGTTTCTCGAGGAACTCCTCACGATCTACGAGACCGAAGGCGCGTTCCTGCAGGAAGGGTACTCCGAGTGACCGTGGCCGATGGCGCTCGAGTATCCGTACTTCTTGCTCAATTTCAAGACGGCCAGTAGCACCGTCGGCGACGACGGACTCGCGTTCGCGCGAACGATCGAGCGCGTCCGAGACGAAACCGGGTGCCGCTTTGCCGTCGCCCCGCATCAGCCAGACGTTCGGCTCGTCGCCGACCGGACGGCGCTCCCGATCGTCGCGCAGTCCGCGACGCGCCGCGAGGATGCCGCGATGGGAGAGACGACGCTCGAGGCGGTCGCCGCGGCCGGCGCTGACGCCGCCTGTATCAACCATCCCGAGAACGAGGACGCGTTCGCCGACGTGCCGCCGCTGATCGACCGCTGTGCCGACCTCGACCTCGAGACGATCGTCTGCGTGGACGGCCTCGAACTGGGGCGGGCCGCGCTGACGTTCGATCCCGACTGTCTGCTCTTCGAGCGGCCCGGCGATATCGCCAGCGAGGACGGCATGGTCCGGTCCCATCCCGAACGCATCGAGTCGTTCGTCGATATGGTCGCGGCCGAGAACTCGCGAACGAGCGTCTTCGTCGGCGGCGGGATTCGGACGGCCGAGGACGTCGAACGGGCCTTCGATTGCGGCGTGGACGCGACGGGGGCAGCCTCGGCGGCGCTTGCAGCCGACGATCGAGCGGCGTGGCTCCGGTCGATCGCGGCCGCTGTTCCGGACGAACTCGAGTGAATTGCCGCAGTAGCCCGCCTCGTGCGGTCTCCTAAACGTCAGTACCGGTGCAGCCCGAAGACGATCTGTGGTTGTACGGGTACATCGGTACAGCAAACCGTATCAGTCGTGGGTCGCCGTCTCGCGTTCCTGTTCGTGTTCTTGCTTCTCTCGGAGATGTTCGATCGCGTGGAGTTCGACCACCGGGAAGAGCTTGGCGACGGTCAGAAAGATCAGTATCACCATTCCGATCGTCCCGATTACGGAGGCGATTTCGATGAGACTCGGGAAGTAGTCGCCCGGCGTCGCGCCGTAGATGTCCATCGTCGGGTACATCAGCCCCTCGACGACGAAGAGGATCTTCTCGAGGAGCGTCGCAGTGAGCACGGCGACGCCGCAGACGACGGCGCGTTCCTTGCTGAACAGCGCGGGGCGGATCGTCTGGGCGAAAATGAAGGCGAGGACCGCTCCGACCAGCCCCATCGCGACGAGATAGATGGGGTGTGAGAGCGTCGCCGACCAGACGTAGCTCAGGTCGTCGGGGGCGGCGAACGAGCCGGTAGTGATCTGCTGGAGCTGGAGCCACAGAAACAGCATCGAGAAGAAGCCGAGCCACAGCGTGAGTCCGCGGAAGATGTCGTCGGTGATGATGTGGTCCCAGTTGTAGGCCCATCGGAACGCGTAGGAGAGGAGAATCACGCCGCTGATCGCCGACGTGAGGGCGATCGTGAGGAACTGCGGGCCCTGGATGGCCCCGAACCAGCCGGGCATCGTCGGGATCAGTGCGAACAGCCACGGAATGACGCCGCCATGAAGCAAGAGCGGCGCCATGATGATGATTGCCAGCGCGAGCCACCAGACCATCCGCTCGACGATCTCGTCCTCGTTCTCGCTGTAGCCGATGGTCATGAATCGGTAGACGGGGCCGAAGTGATCCGGCAGGTCGTCGCGCAGCCTGCTGATGTCGTATCGGAGCGTCAGCGCGAGGTAGGTCGCCGTCAGCACGAAGTAAGCCGTAATGACGGTCACGTCCCACACCAACGGCGAGTTGTGGATCGTAATGTGATAGTGGGTGATGATGCTCGTAACCATCCGGTCCGGCCGGCCCAGGTGAATGACGATGTAAAAGCCGGCCGCGGAGAGGCCGGCGATCGTCAGTAACTCGGCCAGGCGGGCGACCGGCATGTAGCGTTCCATCCCGAGCAATCTGACTGCTGCCGAGAGGATGATCCCCCCGTGAGCGATCCCGACCCACCAGATGAACGCGCCGATGTACAGTCCCCAGGTCACGCCGCCGCCGGTGCCCCAGTCCGACAACCCGGTGACGACCATCCCCTGATAGAGCTGATAGAGCCAGCCGAGTAGGAACAGACCGAACGCCACCCCGGCGACGGCGAACAGGGCGAAGTACTTCGTCGACGTGTTTTGTATCGGCCGGAGGATATCGGCCTTCCGCGGCGTTTTCGTACTCATCGTGCGAGAGTCTCACTACCATACCTCGAGCACGCCTGTTACTGCTGTCGTTGGACTTGCAAGCCGTCCGCTCAGAGACCCCAGTCCGGACGGGAACGGGGCGTTCCGTCGGCCAGCCGAAGTCCGCCCGTGCGGTAATACTGTTGGACAGACCGACGTGAATCCGATCGTTTTGCTGGGGTTGTCACCGTGGGCGACGACCCCGAATTCACGATCGGCTTCGTATTGACTGCTGTCCGACAGTATAACAACGAGTTTCGACTGCGGACCGCGACAGCCGTCTCGAGCGAGCGTCGGTCGGGCTTGCGATGACGAAACGATGGTTGCTTACTCGCGATGACGAAACACTGGTCGTTCGGAAACAGTGACCACCAATCCGTCAGCTCCTGAATCGTCGAATACTCGGTGCGGCCGCGTTCCCAATCTCGCTTTTCGAACCGTCGGATCGAGACAGCAGGCTCGAAATCCGGGACTGGACGGCTGTAGCGTACCGATAACAATGCAATCCGCTACCGAGACGTTCGTAGTGACCGATCTAGGTGTCTCTCGAGACGTTCGCGTTCGGCCCGCGCATACGGTCCGTGCTACCGAGGGAACTACTCAAGTAGTTCCTCTGACAACCGTTTCGCATGGAGCTACTGGTGGCTCTCGACAACTCGGAGCCGGGGTGGGCGGCCCTCGAGTACGCGCTCGCGGAACACCCCGAGGACGATCTCACCGTCGTTCACGTCGCCGACCTGACTCGGAGCGGCTACGGCGAGTTCGCACACCTCGGCACGGAGGCAATGCACGAGCGCCAGCGTGCGGACGCGACCGAACTGTTCGACGAGGCCCGGGAGCGCGCCGCCGAACACGGCTGCGAGATCACGACGGAGTTGCTGGTCGGCCAGCCCGCGTCGGCGATCGTCGACTACGCCGCCGAACGCGACGTCGATCGCATCGTCGTCGGCAGCCACGGTCGGTCGGGCGTCTCGAGAGTGCTCCTCGGCAGCGTCGCGGAACGGATCGTTCGTCGAGCGTCCGTTCCCGTGACGATCGTTCGCTGAGGCGGTCTCCTGGACCTCAGTACCGGCGCAGCCACGGCCACAGCCCGTCCGTGGTTGCGCCGATAACTCGATACAGCCGTCCGTGTGAAACCCGTGTTACCCCCGTTGCAGGCGCTACCGGCACCGTTTCCTCGCTGGTCTCCGGGCCGGTATGCTGGGCACTGACAGTCACTCGAATCGGTCACTCGAATCGAAGCGGACAATCAGCCGCGACTGAATAAACTAATGAGGCTCCGAAATAGTCTCGACGATATGAACAACCGCTACGATGTGGTTATCGCTGGTGCCGGCCCGGCCGGCGGCCAGTGTGCACGCGACCTCGCTGCCCGGGGATACGACGTTGTAGTCCTCGAGACCGAGTCCGAAGACGAGTTCCCGCGCCAGAGCAACAAGTCGACCGCGGGGACGTTCCCCTCCATGATGGCCTCTTTCGGCATCCCAGACGACGTCGTAATGCAGTACACCGACAGCGTCGTCCTCGAGTCGCCGACCGACCACTACGTCCGCGAACAGCCGGGAGCGGTGCTCGAGTTCGCCGACTTCAAACGGTTCCTCGTCGAGGATAGCCGCGCTGACGGCGCGGAGTACCGGTTCGACGCGCGCGTCACCGCGCCGATCATGGAAGACGGCCAGATCGTCGGCGTGAGATACAACGGTGACGAGGAAGTCTACGGCGAGATCGTCATCGACGCGACGGGGCCGGCCGCGCCGCTCGCGAAGAAACTCGACGTCGTCGACCTCAAACGGGAAAACCACGCCATCGGCATCGAGTACGAGTTCGAGGGTATCGACATCGACCGGCCCGGCTTTGCGGACCTCCACGATACGATGATGCTCCGACTGGACCACGAGATCGCCCCCGGGGGCTACTCGTGGATTTTCCACACCGGCGATGACACCGCCAAGGTCGGTCTCTGTTACATCCAGAACGGCAGCCACGAACGGTACGCTCGCGACGACTTCTCGATCGACGACTACCTCTCCCACTGGCTCGAGACCGATCCCCGCTTTGCCGACGCCGAGCGACTCGAGGGCAAGCAACACCGCGGTTCCGCCCACATCCAGCCACCCGAAACGATGCACACCGATCGGTTCATGGCGATCGGCGACACCGTCCCCTCGGTCGATCCGCTCTGGGGGGAAGGGATCAACAAGTGCATGCAGTCCGGCCGGGTTGCGGCCGTCACGGCCGACAGCTGTCTCAAACACGGCGATACCGAGCCGACTGCCGAGAATCTCGAGGTGTACGACACGCTCTGGCGACGCGACGTCGCGCCGAACCAGCGAAAGCGGCTGCTGATGACCAAGCTGCTCTATCTCGCCTCGAACGAACGCTACGACGAACTGATGGCCGACCTCAACCGACTCGACGACGACACGCTGGCGAAGGCAAACCGGGGGGACGTCCGCGCGATCACGAAACTGCTCGGACTCGACGACGTACCGCTGCTCGCGAGTTTCGCTAAACAGGAGTTCGGGCTCGCCTTCCCGTAGTTCGTTCCGCGACGCTGTTGGGACCCGGGCGGTCGACACGCTGGCTCGAATCACCGCTCTCGTCGCTCTCGTCGTTCTCGCCGTCGCTGCCGTCGTGAGCACCCGAACCGTTAATGAGCCTCGCCTCCGAGACGTGACACTATGCTGACCCGCTCTTCCCGCCATCCCGACGGCTCTCGCTGCTCGCGACGCGCGCTGCTTACCGGCGTCGGCGCTACGCTGGCCGTCGTGACGGCTGGCTGTACCGGTTTTCTCGACGACGAGGAGACCGCGAGCGGCGATCCCGAGAGCCACGTCCCCGCGGAAACGACCGTCCTCGCGCGACTCGACGTCGCGACGATCGCAGCGGACGGCAACGACGACGTCCTCGAGGAACTCGCCGCCGTCGAACCCGGCCACATCGACGTCGCGACGACGTTCGAAGCGCGAACCGGTCTCGATCCGCTCGAGGCGGACGAATTACTCCTGTTCGACGCGGACGCCGCGGATACCGACGATGACACAACCGGACGCAACGTCATCGTCGACGGCGACTGGGCCGAAGCCGACGTCGTCGCTTCCCTCGAGGAAACGACGGGCCTCGAGTACGAACGGTCCGAGGTCGACGAACTGTACCGACCGGTCGACGCGACGGAAGTCGATTCTGACGCGCCCGAACCGCCGTTTCTCGGCGTCCTCATCGACGATCGGTTCGTCGTCGGCGAGGAGGAGGGCGTTCGATCCTCGCTCGACGTCCGGGACGGCGACGGCGAACCGCTCGCCGGAACGCTTCGCGACGCGTACGACGACGCCCGCGGCGAGCATCTGACCGTCGCGTCGGAGCCGTCCGGGCCCCTCGTTCCCGCGGAGTATCAGGCGCTCGCCGACGGGCTGAACTTCGAAATCTTCGACGAAGTGCAGGCCGTCGGCCGTAGCTACGCCGCAGTCGAGAACGGGATCGCCATCGAACTCGCGTTACACGTCCCCACCGAAGCCGACGCCGCGGAACTCGAGTCGGTCACGAACGGGGCGATCGCGGCTCTGGCCGGACTCGACGAGGAGTTCGCCGATGCGCGCGACGACGTTTCCCTCGAGCGCACCGGAGCGGTGGTCGAACTCGACTACGAAGGCGATGCGGACGTCGTCTTCGCGCTGCTCGACGAGGTGTAAGCGGGTGGATCTGCTCGCGCTGTTGCGAAAGGAGACGATTGCCGTCCGGCGGAATCTGAGGCTCGTGATCGTCCTTCTCGTTTTGCTTCCCGGCGGAATCGTCGCCGGAACGGCCGTTTTCGAGCAGACGATCCCGCGCGACGTCCCGGTCGGCCTCGTCGCTCAGGAGGATGCGACCGAGGACGACCTCGCGATCGCCGAGGCGGGGGTGACCGCGTTCGCGACACCGATCCAGTACGACTCGCCGGACGAGGCACGCAAAGCGCTCCAGCGCGAGGAGGTGTATCTGGTGGTCCACCTCCCGGGTGACGTGATGAACGAGAGCGCGACGGCGAACGTGACCATCGTCTCCGATCACGCCTTCGTCCCCTTCGAAGAGCCCATCAACGAGAGCGTCGACCTCGCCGAGTCCGAGTTCGATCGGTCGCTTCCGGCGGAAATCAGCGTCGAGCACGACCGCGTCGGGGAGCCGCGCAGCCTCTCGGAGTTCCTCGTACCCACGGGACTGTTCGCGTTCGTCACGGTCTACGCGCTGCTCTATCTCCCCTATCAGGTTCGCTCCGAGCGGCTGGTACTCGACCGACTCCAGACCGAATCCCGGCTCGATACCGTCCTGGCGAGTAAACTCCTCTTCTACGGCGCGGCGCTCGCGATCCCGGTGGCGGTCGTCGCTGCGACGGCGGCGTGGCTCGGCTACGACGTGGCCGCGCTGTCGCCGATGACCCTCGCCGTGCTGGGCCTGACGTTCCTCTATCTGGCCGCGATCGGACTGGCCGTCCTCTTCGCACTCGGCCTTCGACAGTCCGCACTGTTCGCGAACCTCGGGCTGGTACTTGGCGTCTTCGGCCTCTCGAGTCTCGTCTATCCGGCCGGTTTCTTTTCGACGACCCACCGAACGGTCTCGCGAGCGCTGCCGACCCACTACTCGGCGATCACGACCCGGAGTACGATGCTTCGGGACGCCCCGGCCTCGCTGTACGCGGACTACCTGCTCTGGCTCGCGGCGACGGCGCTCGCCTCGCTCGTCGCCCTGAAACTCGCGCTGATCGTCTACCAGCGGAGGCGATAATTCGTGACTGATACCGACTCGGATCTCGACGCTGACGCCAATGCCGACGTCACCGACCGTCGGAGCCGCGGGCAGGGCGCGGACACCAGCGCCGACGTCGACGGCGACGCCGACCGCAACACCGGCACGCTCGCCCTCACCGACGTGACGAAACGGTACGGCGAAACGACCGCACTCGAGGACCTCACCCTCGAGTTCCGGCCGGGAACGTTCCACGGCCTGATCGGCCCGAACGGCTCCGGAAAGACGACCCTGTTCGCGCTGCTCGCCGGACTCGTCCGCCCCTCGAGCGGTCGAATTGAGCGGGACGACGCCGTCACCGTCGGCTACAGCTTTCAGGAGCCGCGGTTCTACCCCGATCTGACCGTCCGGGAGAACCTCGAAATCTTCCGCGGCTTCGGGGACGATCCACCCCCCGCGTCCTGGATCGAGACGCTGCTCGCGGAACTCCGCCTCGAACCGGCCGCGGATCGACGGGCCGGCGAGCTATCCGGCGGGTTCCGAAAGAAGCTCGATCTCGGGCTCGCGCTGGTCAAGCGGCCCCAGTTCCTGTTGCTCGACGAGCCGCTGGCCGACGTCGACGACTACTCGAGACGGCGTATCAGGGCCTTTCTCGAGGACTACCGGCGAGACGATCGGACGATCGTCATCTCGACGCACAACGTCGCCGCGTTCGCCGAGACACTCGATCGCCTCACCGTCCTCGTCGACGGCGAACTCCGGTTCGACGGGGTACCGGACGACGACGTCGTCGAGCAGTATCGAGAGCTATTGGATTAGTACGGTCTCTCGTCCACCATACGGTTTACTGTAGTCAATTACCGCCGATCACCGACCCCGTCCCTGGTGATCGTCGGTACATAGTTACAGCAATCCGTATCAGTATCGCCGTACCCACAGCCGCCGTGGCTCATCGGGAAACTCGGTACAGCGGTCCGTCTAAGGAACCGATGCTCGAGTGACGCGTTTCGGCTTTTCAAGTGGTCCACTTTTCGACAGTTCAGCAACGGTTTCACGACCCGCGTTGTACTCCCCGTACGATGTTCGATACGATCTTGCTCCCGACGGACGGCAGCGAGTACGCCGAGGCCGCGGCCGACACCGGTCTCGAACTCGCACAGACCCACGACGCGACGGTCCACGTCGTCTCCGTCGCCGACACCGGGCCCCTGGGCGACCTCCGCCTTCCGGGCGACGCCGCGAGCGCCAAAGACGCGATGCGCAGCCAGGCCCGGGAGTTCGTCGACGTGATCGTCGAGCGTGCCGAGGCCGCCGATCTCGACGTCACCGGGACGGTCCTGCAGGGGCCGCCGGAGTCCGAACTCCTCGAGTACGCACGGAACAACGACGTCGATCTGATCGTCATGGGAACGCGGGGCCGAGGCGGCGTCCACCGGATGGCGATGGGCAGCGTCACCGATCACGTCATCCGATTCGGCGATATCCCGGTGTTCGTGGGGAACTCGGGACCGAACTCGAACTGAGGTGGATCGCCGTCGCGGTGTACCGCCGGTCATACCGAAGCTGTGATCGGTGGGACTCGACTACGGCAGTCCGTACGAGGGATGGCCGGGACTCGAGCACCAGCGCGGGCACGGCGGCTGCGGCATCTCGGTCCCCCGGCGCGTCCGGTCGGTCGACGCCCCTCGTTACTCCAGAACCTCCGGTCGGCCGAGGGGATTCCTCGCTCCCGGAACGGATGAGCCCAACACCACACGGAAACCGCCATTCATACGCTAACAGAAGGTACATCCGCGTATCTGGCGAACTGGTATCATGAACGGAACCCAGTCCGAACTCGACGAGGTGGATCGGGGCATTCTCCACCTGCTCCAGCAAGACGCCCGGAACAACACGACCAGAGAAATCGGGAACGCGGTGGGCGTCTCCGCGGGAACGGTTCGAAATCGCATCGAGAAACTCGAGGAGACCGGCGTACTCCGGGGATACATTCCCAACATCGACTACGAGAAGGCCGGCTATCAGCTGTCGATCCTTTTTACCTGTACTGCGGACGATCCCTCGGAAACGCTCGCCGAGGAAATTCTCGATCAGCACGGCGTCGTCACCGTTCGAAAACTGCTCGCGGGCGAAGAGAACTACCACGTCGGCGTCGTCGGCACGGATACGGACGACGTTTCGTCGATCGCCGACTCGATTCGGACCCTCGGGCTCGATATCGTGCGGTCAGACGTACTGGACGACGAATTTGTTCAGCCCTTCAACCACTTCGGAAAGGAAATAGCGGAGGATAATACCTGATAAAATAGTATACAAATACATAATCCTTACCTGGAAAAATTCGAAATAAGTAGAAATAGAACTCGTAATCCAGTTATATCGAACCGTTAGCCGAGGTTTTATCCCTATTCGTCGCCTGATATTTCAGTAATGGTATCCGCGTCACCTTCTGAAGCAGACGCCTCCAGTTCGCTCGTCACCGCTATCGTCGAGGCGGTTGCAGATCGCGAGGATGTCGCCCCAACGGAACTCCAGCCGCCGTTGTACGACGTCATCGATCCCGACGCACTGACCGCTCTTTTCACCGCGGCGGGGTCTCGGGACAGTCGTCGGGTCTCGTTTACGTACTGTGGACACGCGGTCGTCGTCGACGGCGACGGTTGTGTGTTCGTCGACGACGATGGCGAACGGCAGGAACCGGCGACGGGCGAACGAACGGTCCGGTAATCGACGGCTCACCACGACACATGCCACGAACAAATACCGACCCTGGGACCAGCGACGAACCGGTCGATATCCACCTTATCGAGGACAATCCCGGTGACGTTCGTCTCACTCGAGCGGCCTTCGACGACGCGTCGGTCTCCCACACGTTTCACGTCTCCACCGACGGCGACGACGCGCTGGAGTACCTTCTGGAGGACGACGGCTACCCGGACCTCGTCCTGTTGGATTTAGATCTCCCCGGAAGCGACGGCCACGAGATCCTCGAGCGGATCAGTGCCGATCCCCAACTCCGGCGTCTGCCGGTGATCGTCCTCACGAGTTCCGACGCCAGCGACGACGTCTCGAAGTGTTACGATGCGAACGCCAACGCGTACCTGACGAAACCGACCGATCCCGACGAGTTCGCCACGCTGGTGGAGATCGTCGAACGGTTCTGGTTCGAGCAAGTACAACTCCCTTCGATCTCTTCGTAGCGTCTCGTTCTCCCCCGCTCCGTTCATCTCCGTCCCTGGAGACGGTTACCGAACCATCTCGTTGATCGCTTCGGTCCGGCGGCCGATCGACCAGCCCAGCAGCGCGAGTCCGCTGTAGATCCCGATCGCGGGCAACACGTACGCTTCGATGATCACGGCCGGCGTAAAGCCGAACGCGTCGAGTGCCAGTCCGAGTAACACCGAGACGAGAAAGAGCGCGACGCCGATGTCCGCGATCCGCATGTTCGGAATCGTCTGGGGATCCGACCCCAATCGGCCGACGGCGTAGAAGACGATCGCGAACGTTACCCAGCCGGCGACGAGCGCCAACCCGGACGTGAACACGTCGTCGGGGTAGTATCGCGGGACGAACGAAAGGTGAACCACGAGCGTCACGAGCAGTGCGCTGGCGAGGAGGACGGCCAGAAGCGGTCGCCGATCTGCGCTCATCGTATGAACCGACCGCATCCCGGCCCATTACTGTTGTGACGCCAAACCGTCTCTCGGAACGACGCGAACTCGTCGAGAACCGAGCCGTTCACGGAGGGTCGGCCCGATCCGGCAACCCGTCCGAGCCGGGGGACGTCAAGTCTCGAGCAACTCCGCCGTCCGAACCACCGTCGCGAACTCCCCCTCGAGGTGGGCCAGAGCCGTTCGGTGAACGGTTTCCGCGGCGAACCGGTCGCCGTCGAAGGTTCGGTCGAACGTCGCGGTCGCGTCGGCGACGACGGTCGGGTCGAAGCCCAGGTTCTCCGCCATCCGGGTGGTCGTCGACACGCAGTGGTCCGTCGTGAGTCCCGCGAGGACGAGCGACTCGTGGCCGCGCTCGCGGAGCCACGCCTCGAGATTCGTTCCGATGAACGCGCTGTTAACCGATTTCACGACCGTCCGTTCCCCATCGATCGGGGCCGTCTCCGGCTTAAATTCGAAGCCGGGTCCGTCGCCGCGGAGCGGCGAGTCGGGCTCCGTGGAATCGTGGCGGACGTGAACGACCGGCCGATCGGTTTCCCGCCAGCGCTCGAGCAACCGCGCTGCGTTGGCTTCGGCGTCGGGGTTGTTTCGCTCGCCCCACGAGGGGTCGTCGAATCCCTGCTGGACGTCGATCAGGACGAGTACGCCCTCCTCGAGGCGGGCGCGATCCGGATCCGCGTCGCTATCCCCCTCGGTATCGGTAGCCGTCATGGGAGCTGTGCGGCGGGCTTGGGGTGGCTTCGGGTGATCGTGATCGGACACGTCGACGGTGCCTGGCCGTCGTCTTCCGACAGCATGTACTGGGGCCACTCCCGGTCGCCCTCGACGCCCCAGTCGCCGAGATCGGCGTGCGGGCAGACGCCGTCGTACCCTTCGAGCCGGTCCTGGATGACGTCGCGAGCGTGCTGGCCGGCGTCCGTATCGCCCGTGACGCCGAGGGACTCGAACAGCGACCGCGGCTGGAAGGTAATCTCGAGTCCGATCGGGCAGTAACGACTCTTGCGTCGCTCGTAAAACGGTGCGCGGCAGGTCGGGAACATCGGCTCGCCGCCGAGGCAGAACTCCCAGTGAGGATCGTCGGGATCGGTGGGGATGTCCTCGGGCCAGGGCTCGGGATCGTGGAGGTGCAGCGTCTGTAGAATGTGCCACAGCGTGTCGTGGTACTCGGCCTCCGACAGCGATCTTTCGGGCGGCTCGAAGAACGTGACCAGCGACGCGCGGTCGGCGTGGTCTCGGTAGCAATCGAGATACTCGAGGATCCGGTCTCGAAGCGTCAACAGCGCATCTGCGTCGCTCATCGAGGGAACTGCGGTGTACAGCGGCTCACCCTGGTGAACAGACTCGGCTCCGAAGAAACACGGGAACGGAGTCTCGTTTCGCTCGCCGAGGAGGCCGTCCCGAAACGACCGCCAGTGGTCGGCAACCCAGGCTGGTGTGTCGCCAGCCCGAACCCGTCGATCCAGCGTTTCTTGGTCCATCAGCGACTGGATACCCGGCTCGTTCATTGGGTGTTCCTTCGGCCTCGAGAAGATGTAGTTTCTGTTCCCGTCGTGGCCAACTGCGCCGAACGTCAGTGGCGATTAGTGAGGACCGCGTTAGACTCGTTCGACAGCGTCGGTCACTGACACGACGCCACCCTCGAGTATCCGCGCTCGAAGCCCGCCGCGATGGACCAGTGCGTCGCGGATCCCCTGTTCCTCGAGGTGGCGCTCGAGGTACGAACACGGCTCGCAGAGTTCGACTCCCTCACAGCGGAGTTCGCCGACGCGGAACCGCTCTCCGACGAGGTGATTCAGCGCGACCCCCTCCGTCGTGACGTTCCGCCGATGGGCGCCGGGCTCGAGAGTGATGTCGTAATCGCGTTCGACCGCGTCGAGGGTTTCGCCCGCGATAAGCGTGAGGTCGCTGCCGTCGCGATCCGCGAACGTGCCGTCGGTGTCGTAGTATCGGTCACCCTCGAGTCCGCGCTCGGCGACCGCGGTCACCCGTTCGACTCGCTTCATCGGTTCGCCCTGTTTGGGAGCGATGTGGATCGTCCGCACTCGGCCTGTCATAGCGGTGCCGACGGCCCTCTCTAACGAATAGCTATTGATTGTGATCGTGATCGGAATCGTGCTGGCTCTCGGTCGGTAGTCGTATCGGGAACCAACCTTCAGAACGTCAAGCCTCGAGGCCCCAGCTCCTCGCCAACTCGGGGACTCGCGTTACCCAGCCGTCTCACAGCGGCGGCAGTCGGCCGACATCCGAAAGCACCGCCGTCGCCGTCTCCGGACCGCCCGCACCGCGGCCGCTCGAGTGCAGCGAGCCGGCGTTCCGCGTCTCGATTTGGACGATATTTCGGGTGCCGGTCACCGCCAGCGCGCCGTTTTCGGGGACGAGTCGCGGCCCGACGCGGACGCCGTCGCGGGTCGCCTCGCCGATCAGCCGGATGGTCCGGCCGTCCTCTGCGGCGAGGTCGAGTGCGCTGCCCGGAATCGACTGAATGCCCTCGACCGTCGCGTCCTCAAGTGCGAAGCCGCCGTCAGCGAGGACGTTCGCGAGGATAACGAACTTGAGCGCGGCGTCGGTGCCGTCGACGTCGAAGGTCGGATCGGCTTCCGCGACGCCGAGATCCTGGGCCTCCGCAAGGACGTGTTCGTAGTCCAGCCCCTCCGCGGCCATCCGCGTGAGGATGAAGTTCGCGGTGCCGTTGAGAACGCCGCGAACCGCGGTAACGGCCTGGGGCGTGGAGTCTTCGATCGTCGAGAGCACTGGAATCGCCCCGCCGACCGTGGCTTCGAACCGGATCGAACCCGCGCTGTCGGCCTCGAGCGCGCGCAGTTCCTCGTACCGTTCCGCGACGGGGCCCTTGTTCGCGAGCACGACGTGTCGGTCGGCCTCGAGCGCCCGTTTCACGTGCGAGAAGCCGGGTTCGGCGTCGTCCAGCGTCGTCGGCGTCGCCTCGACGAGGACGTCGTAGTCGCTCTCGAAGACGGCGTCGTGGTCGCTCGATCCGAGCGCGTCGCCGCCGACCTTGCGCTCGAGCGCGCCGTCGATGTCGATCCCGCCGGGATCGACCGTCGCCGTCGTGGAATCGGCGAGTGCGACCACGTCGTGGCCGTACTCGCCGGCGAGGTCGGCGACCGAGCGGCCGACGTCACCGGCACCGAGAATTGCGAGTCGCATCAGGCCTCACCTCCCAGCAGCGGTTCGACGACGGTCAGTTCCTTGTCCGAACCGATCGATCGGATCGCTTCGAGGGCCGCGTCGGATCGGCCGGAGTCGATCGCGAGCCGGATTCGGGCGCTCGAGACCGCTTCGGTGCCGTCGGGTGCGGACAGCGAGAGGTCCCGGACGACGGCGCTGGCCTCGCCTTCGATTCGCGAGAGCGTATCCGAGAGATCGTTTTCGACGAGGTCGCCGACCAGGACGACGTTGACCTCCTCGCCGTAGTGCTCGGCGCCGGCCTGAATGACGTTGACGCCGGCGTCACGGAGCGCGTCGACGATCCCGTCGAACCGCTCCGGCGGACATTCCAGATCGACCTCGACGGGGATGTGTCCGCGAGGGGTGATGTTACCGCGTTCGTGATGGATACTCAGCAGGTTGCCTCCGTTGTCGGCGATGGGCTCGAGCGTCCGGAGCAACTCGCCTGGTTCGTCGACGAGTTCGAGGCGGACGGTGTAGGCGCGAACGCCACCGTCCGTCTCGGCGTCTTCCTCAGCGGGCTTATCAACCATCGCCGTCACCTCCTGCTTGCGGGCGTCCACACGTTATCATGCTATACGACTCCGTAACGGGGGCGTAAAAGGATATAGGACTTCCCAAAACTCTCCGTCCCTGTTACCGTCCCGCACGGCGGCGCGACCGGCTGGCGCTCGCATCGGTTCTCGAGACGGAGTCGCGAACGACACCCGAACTCGACGTTCGAATCGACAGCCGTTAGAGGTGGTCTTTGCCGGGATTCGACGACCCCCAGTCGCCGCGACCCCCTTCGGTTCGGTCGACGCCCATGATCGACTCGGCCTGGTCGGGACCGCCGAGGCTCTCGCGAGCGTCGGGGACGCGGACGGTGACCTCGTCGATTTCGGGCCATTGGATGAGTTCGGCCTCGATATTGCCCGTCGTGACGTCGCTCACCGAGCAGCCCTTGCAGCCGCCGCCGAGTTCGACGATCACTTCGCCAGTCTCGGGATCGGCCTCGCGGACCGCGCTCGTCCCGCCGTGCATCTGAATGATCGGCATCTCGCGGCTCAGCCAGGCCTCGACGCGCTCGCGGAGCGACGAGTCGCCGTCGGCAGCGTCAGCGTCGACGTCGGATACGGCGTCGGAATCAGTCATCATTCGGACTACGGGCTCGAGCGATGAATAAGGTTTTGACAGCTGATAGCATCCATCAGTATCAATCCTGACGATTGCGGGCGGCGAGCGCTCGTCGTCGGCGCAGCCACCCGAGGGCTGCCGCGCCGCCGAGGGCTCCGGCGGCGGTGAGTCCGGTGAATCCGGGAACCGAATCGAGCATCCCCGTCGACGCCTCGGGCTCATCGTCGTCACCGACGTCGAGCGGGAAGGTGTACAGCCCGCCTTCAGTGTCCGCACCGGGGATCAACGGCGTACTGCTCGCGATAACCGTCTCGCTGGATTCGGCGACCCGCGCGGTCCAAAAGCCCGCGCTGTCGGCGTCGCGCCAGTGGGCGAGTTCCTCCGGGTCGGCGGGCTCGCTCACGTCGTGGACTTTCACGCCGCCCTGATACCACGACGAGTAGAGTCGACCGCCGCGAAGCTCGAAGTTGTGTGCGGTCGTCCACATCCCGCCGTAGTAGGAAGCGTCCTCGGCCTCGGGTGCGTCGATCGAGGCCCGGAACTCGGGTTCGGCGGGGTCGCTCACGTCGTAGAGGTCGATCCCGCCCGGCCCGTCGGGCTCCTCGCCACCCGTTTCCCAGGCCTCCCGGCCGACCGCGAGGAGCTCCCCCGCGTCGTCGACTGCCGAGTAGTGATCGTTGCCCGGCAGCCCCATCTGGGCCTCCTGATCCTCGAGGCCGCGTTGCTCCTCGAGATCAGTGTCGATCACCCGCGAGAGGTACTCGGGTGCGGTCGGATCGCTGACATCGAGCAGGTAGGTTCCCGCGTTCCAGTGGGCGAGATACGCGATCTCGTCGTGGACGTAGACGTCGTGGAGATAGCGGGCCAGCCAGTAGATCTCGCCCCACTCCGGTTCGTGTTCGACGAGCGACCAGCGGCCGACCTCCGCGGGGTCGTCGTCGCTCACGTCGAAGACGACGAGCGGGTTCGCCTCGGTGTCGTTGGCGACGACGTAGAGCAAGTCGTCCTCGAGAAAGCAGTTGTGGATGTGGTAGCCGGTTTCGTACGGCTCGCCGACGGCGACCGGATCGGCCGGATCGCTCACGTCGTACAGCACGAACCCGTGGAAGACGTCTTCGGAGACTCTGTTCGCCGGTCCGACGACGGCCAGCCGGTCGCCGTCGACTTTCACGTCGAGGATGTCGTTGAAAGGAACGCCGTCGACCTCGAGTTCGGGTCGGTCGGCGAGCACGGTCGGCTCGGACGGGTCGCTGATATCGACGGTCGCGAACCCGGTCGTCGTCGCGAGATACGCCGTCTCGCCGCCGTCGCCAACGACGGCTTCCGCAGCGCCGGTGATGTCGACGCGACCGAGTGGTTCGTACGCGTCCGGGTCGGACGCCGCGGCGTCCGAGTTGGCTGCAGACGAGGATGCTGCAACTGAATTGGGGAGGGTCAGGGTAATTCCGCCGGCTCCGGCGGTTCGAAGGAGGTCTCTCCGCTGCATAGGGACACCACGGTCCGATCAGTGAAGTAACGCAGGGTTGGGAGAAACGGACGACCACGCGAGGGCGACAGGTCTCGTTGTACGTGCACTGCTGTCACAGGCACAGCTACGCCGGCAGCTACAGCACAGCTACGCGGACAGCCACAGCACAGCTACGCCGACAGTCACAGCCGCTGGCGGTCGCCCGTCCCACCGGTCAGCGCGCTGGCGAGTGCCCCCTCGAGGACGACGTCGTCGCCGAGATCGGTGACGCGGATCTCGGGGACGTTGGTCATCACCATCTCCGAGACGCGTTCGCGGATGGGGTCGACGACCAGTTCTTCGTTGTGTAAGGCGACGGCGCCGCCGAAGGAGATGACGATCGGCGCGAACGCGTGGACCACGTTCGTTACGCCGATCGCGTTCCAGTGGGCGAGCTGTTCGATCACGTAATCGGCCAGTTCGTCGTCGCCGGCCAGTTCGAAGACGTCCTTCGCCGTGAAATCGGGCCCCTCGAGGGGGAGGTCGGTCGCGATCGTCGGGTCGTCCTCGGCCAGCAGCCGGGCGTAGTCGGGAATCGCGTTCCCCGAGCAGTAGGCTTCCCAGTGGCCCTCCCGGCCACAGCCACAGGTCAACCGCCCGCGCGGATCGACGACGTAGTGTCCGACCTCGCCGGCGTTGCCGTCCCAGCCGCCCATCACGCTGCCGTCACAGCAGACGCCGGCACCGATCCCGGACGAAATCGTGAGATAGACCATATCGTCGGGGTTGCGGTCGGCGTGAAACCGCTCGCCGATGACGCCGGCAGTGGTGTCGTTGTGGAGGTGGACGTCATCGCTCCGGATCAGTTTCTCGATCGGGCCCGTCAGGGGGATCCGATCGATCGAATCCGGTAGGTTTGCGGGGTCGATCACCGCGCCCTCCGCGAGGTCGAACGGGCCGATCGAGCCGATTCCGGCCGCGACGATCTCCGTGGGTGCGATACCGGCGTTTCCACACGCCTCGCGAAGCGTCCGCAGAATGCCCTCCGTGACGTCGATTCCCGTCGGCCCGCGCGGCGTCGAACGGCGGCTCGAGCCGATCGTCGTCCCGTCGTCCTCGGCGACGATCGCCCTGACGTTCGTCGCCCCGAGGTCGACGCCCGCATAGTAGTCCATGCTGTCCTAGGGACGACCGTCGCCCTACTTAACTACACATATCGTACTCGGCGACGAGTAATCCTTGTAATAGGTTTCGCTCAGACTCGAGGGACGCGTCGAACCGCGGACGGCGACACATGTATGGCACTAACTAGCATAGATTGGGTATGGCCACCGACGACTCGTCCCCCGAGACCGAATCGGAGCCAGTTACTGCGCTCAGTGACACCGAGTGTGGCGCGCTCCACGAGGTCGAACTCGGCCTCGAGTGGTTCCAGCGCGCCCAGGGGTCTCTCCTCGAGTTCCACCACGCGACGGGCCACGGGATGGACCACTTCCGCGAGGCCGAAACCCTGCTCAGGGCGGTCGGACACGACGACCTCGCCGACGCCATTCGAGACGACCTGTTACCCCACGGCGTCGTCGACGGGGACCGCTGGTCGTACGACGTCGTCGAGAACTACCAGGAGACGTTACTAGCGGAATCGAAGTCGCTCGAGCGACGCGTCCGGCGAGAACTGGCCGACGGGGAGCGACACGTCCGAGAGCGCCGGCAAGAACGGGAGTGGAAAGGGCGGTCGCGGGACCGCCAGTGACGCGAGTGTGATCGGTTGCGGATGCGACTCGTGCGACTACTCCATTACGTCCAGATCGCGGAAGTAGGTAACCGGACAGGGGGCCTGCAGGATAATTTCCTGAGATACGGAGCCGAGGACGGCCTTTTCGGCGGGCGAACGCCGTCGTCCGCCGACGACCATCCGATCCGCGTCGACCTCGATCGCCATGTCGACGACCTTACTGCCGACATCGCCGAGCGCCCCGCGAACCTCGTAGTCGACGCCGGCGTCCGAGAAGATTTCTTCGAGATCCCCGACCGGCGCGCGTCGGGCGGCGACCTCGTCCGGATCGACGTCCTCGGCGCGAGCGTCGAACCCGAGGTCGTCGCGGATCTCTTCGTACTCGTCCGCCGTGAACGCGTGACCGATCACGACCGTCGCATCGAGCGGGTCCGCGATCTCGAGGACGGTTTCGGCGAGTTCTTCGGCGCGGACGGTATCCATCGGCCCGACTGCAAGCAGTATCGTATCGATCGCCATACCAGTATAGAGGTCGTGCCACTCGCTTAAGCATTCTCGTCGTTACAGTATTGCGAGCAGTCCCGATACCGCCACGCTCAGCCGGTATGGCTGGCGGTTCAGTGCAACCGGACCGAGTGACACTCATACGGATTGCTGTAACTAGTTACCGCCGATCACCGACCTCGTCCCTGGTGATCGGCGGTAATTGACTACAGTAAACCGTATCAGTTGTCGTCGCTCCGGACGAACGTCGCCGGGCACGGTGCCGACAGCAGAACCTCCTGTGCGGTCGATCCGAAAACGGCTTTCCCGGTCGGGGACCGCCGTCGGCCGCCGACGACGACCCGGTCGGCCTCGACGCTGGTCGCGAGATCGACGATCGTCGGCCCGTGTTCGCCGACGCCGCCCCTGATCTCGTACTCGATGTCGTGCTCGTCGAGCGCCCCTTGCAGGTCGATAATCGTCGAGTGACGACGCGCGACCTCGTCCGGTTCGATCTCGTCTACGCTCCGATCGAACTCGAGTCGCGTGAGCACGTCGTCGTACTCGCTGCTCGTAAAAACGTGCGCGAGGACGACGGTCGCATCGGCCGGCTTCGCTACCTCGACGACCGCATCGGCGAGTTCGTCGCTTCGATCGGCGTCACCGGGACCCACAGCGAGCAACACGGTTTCCAGCGTCATACTGGCGACTAATCCCCTCGAGTACCGTAAATCCACGTTCCGTTGTGGCGACATATTTGGCTGCGACCGTCTTCTGTCGCGAATCACCCGCCGCAGCGAGTGCCGGTCCGATCGTTTTTTCCACGCGGTCACTGTTTCCCGAGACACCTCATGAAGGGACCAGACCTTTCCGAACGGACGGTACTCGTGACGGGGAGTGCGAAAGGCGTCGGCCGCGAACTCCTGCTCGCGACGGCCGACTGTGGCGCGAAGACGGCCGTACACTACCACACGAGCGCCGATGCGGCCCGCGAAGTGGCGGCCGAGGCCGAATCGCGCGGCGCGAGCGAGTCGATGACGATCCAGGGCGACGTCACCGATCCCGACAGCGTCGACGGTCTCTTCGCCGCCGTCGAGTCGGAACTCGGATCGGTCGACGTCCTCGTCAACAACGTCGGGGACTTCGCGCCCGCCCACTGGGCGGATCTCGAGTTCGAGACCTGGAACCGCGTGCTCGAGACGAATTTCAACGGCACCTATCTCTGTTCCAAACGCGCGCTCCCGACCATGCGCGAGAACGGCTACGGCCGGATCGTGAACATCGGCTACGCCTCGAGCGAACAGGGGCTCGTAAGTCCGACGAACTTCCCGTACTTCGTCGCCAAGGCAGGAGTGTTGATGTTTACGCGCATGCTCGCGGCCGACACGCAGGATGATGGAATTACCGTCAACGCCATCTCGCCCTACGTTGTCGAGAACTCCGACGAGTTCCCCGACGAACTCCCCCGCGGTCGACCCGCGAGCTTTGACGATCTCGTCCAGCCCCTGTACTTTTTCCTCGATCCGGCAACGGAGTACGTCAGCGGGGAGAATATCGAGGTAGACGGCGGTTGGTTACCCGAGACGGTGTGATCGGCAGAGATACGCGTACGCGCAGTATCTAAAATGAACTTCGTCGGATATCGGCAGTTGGTCCGCCTTCTCCTCGATTGATCTATCAGCGCTGAAACCACACCCGTCCCGCCGCGACCGAGGCCGTTACCTGGGAGAACCCGACCGCTCGAGCCGCGGCTTGCCGATCATGGCGGCGTCTTCGTGGGGTCGGTGCTGGCTCCTGACCGAACTTCCCACACCGTGTGAATGCTAGCCAAACCGCAAGAAGGCGTCGGGATGGGCAGAATACGCTTTCGAAATGGTTTTAACCGCAACGAGACAAAGAGACCGATATAAGCGCCTCTGCGCGTGAGCTACAACAATGAGCGAACAACACCAGAACCTGGCCATCATCGGCCACGTTGACCACGGGAAGAGTACGCTCGTGGGACGCCTCCTCTACGAGACGGGGAGCGTACCAGAGCACGTCATCGAACAGCACCGCGAAGAAGCAGAAGAGAAAGGCAAGGGCGGATTCGAGTTCGCCTACGTCATGGACAACCTCGCCGAAGAGCGAGAGCGCGGTGTCACCATCGACATCGCCCACCAGGAGTTCTCGACGGACGCCTACGACTTCACCATCGTCGACTGTCCCGGTCACCGCGACTTCGTGAAGAACATGATCACGGGCGCATCCCAGGCGGACAACGCCGTCCTCGTCGTCGCCGCTGACGACGGTGTCGCGCCCCAGACCCAGGAGCACGTGTTCCTGGCTCGTACCCTCGGTATCGACGAACTCATCATCGGCGTCAACAAGATGGACGTCGTCGACTACAAGGAGGACACCTTCGACGAGGTCGTCGAGGAAGTCAACCAGCTGCTCAAGCAGGTTCAGTTCCAGACCGACGACGCCTCGTTCATCCCGATTTCGGCGTTCGAGGGCGACAACATCGCCGAGGCCTCCGACAACACGCCGTGGTACGACGGCGTCACCCTGCTCGAGGCCCTGAACAACCTCCCAGAGCCGGAGCCACCGACGGACGCACCGCTCCGACTCCCAATTCAGGACGTTTACACCATCTCCGGCATCGGTACCGTCCCAGTTGGACGTATCGAGACCGGTATCATGAACATCGGCGACAACGTCTCCTTCCAGCCCAGCGACGTGGGCGGCGAAGTGAAGACGATCGAGATGCACCACGAAGAGGTGCCAAAAGCCGAGCCCGGTGACAACGTCGGATTCAACGTCCGCGGCATCGGCAAGGACGACATCCGCCGCGGTGACGTCTGTGGCCCAGCCGACGACCCACCAAGCGTCGCCGAGACGTTCCAGGCTCAGGTCGTCGTCATGCAGCACCCCTCCGTGATCACGGCCGGCTACACCCCGGTCTTCCACGCCCACACGGCTCAGGTCGCCTGTACGATCGAGTCCATCGACAAGAAAATGGACCCATCGAGCGGCGAGGTCGCCGAGGAGAACCCCGACTTCATCCAGTCGGGTGACGCTGCGGTCGTGACGATTCGACCGCAAAAGCCCCTCAGCATCGAGCCATCCAGCGAGATCCCAGAACTCGGGAGCTTCGCCATCCGCGACATGGGTCAGACCATCGCGGCCGGGAAGGTTCTCGAGGTCCACGACAAATAAATGCAGCAGGCACGCGTTCGACTCGCGGGCACGAGTCCAGACGACCTCGACAACATCTGTGACGACGTCCGCGAGATTGCGAACAACACCGGCGTCAACCTGAGCGGTCCGATCCCGCTGCCGACGAAGACCCTCGAGGTGCCGACCCGGAAATCGCCTGACGGCGAGGGTACCGCCACGTGGGAGCACTGGGAGATGCGCGTCCACAAGCGCCTGATCGATCTGGACGCCGACGAACGCGCACTCCGCCAGCTCATGCGCATTCAGGTGCCAAACGACGTCTCGATCGAGATCGTCCTCGAAGACTAACGGCCGATCGCGATCGGTGTACGGTTTCACCGTTTTCTTCGACCGCTGTATGAGAGCTACAGCACGGTCAGTTCTCGGTATTCTCGTTGCTCTCGTCGTTTTCGCTGCTCTTGTCGCTCTCGTTTCCCGTCTTCCCTCTGATCCCCGTCGCGTCTCGCCGCTCTGGTTTCTCGTCGTGCAGGTCGCCGCAGGGACTTTTGGTGCTTGCCGCCCCAGTGGTCGTATGGCGGATCGATCGCAGCCGCGGTCGCGGTCGGGAGTCAGCGGTCAGTCCGGGCCCGGTACCGATTCCGGGTCGGCCACCGACGGCTCGAGCAGCCCCATCTTCGAGCTTCTGGTGATCTTCGTCGCAGTTTTCGTCCTTCAACAGATGACGGCGATGATCGGCATCGGGGTGATGACCGGCCTATTCGTTCTCGCTCCACCGCTGACGACTAATCCGTGGACGATCGTGACGAGCGTTTACGCCCACGGCAATCTCGGCCATCTGGTGTCAAACAGCCTCGCACTGATCGTCTTCGGCTGGCTCGTCGCTCGAGCGACGACGCGACTTCGCTTTCACGCCTTTTTCCTCGCGACCGGGGCAGTTGCCGGCATCTCCCAGATCATTCTCAGTGGCCTCCTCGAAGGGATGCCCGTCATCGGCGGTTGGTTCGAACAGGCTCCCGTTCTCGGAGCCAGCGGTGCCGTTTTCGCACTGCTGGGATATCTCATCGCCTCGAACCGACTGTCGGCCGGACTGGCTTCGTTCGTCGACGTCCCCGGCTGGCTGGCCGCAATCGTCTTCGTCGGACTCGCGGTCGCGGTGACGCTGGCGACCGCCGCTCCGGGGGTTGCGCTGCTCGCCCACTTCACCGGATTTCTCCTCGGACTGCTCGCCGGCCGTGCCCGCGTGTTGAACGTGTGACAGCGGCTCGAGGCGCGTAATCGCTGATACGGTCACCTGTACGTCGTCGGCAACGGTGACCCATCGACGGCCTGTGGCCACACGGGAACTCGGCAGGGCAGTCCGCACGAGTCCGGTTCGGTCGTGCTGATCGTCCACTACCCGTCCGCGAAACACAAGCTACAAATAGAAACCGGGGTTAGGAACGTGCGAGGGCTCGTAGATCAGTGGTAGATCGCTTCCTTCGCAAGGAAGAGGCCTCGGGTTCAAATCCCGACGAGTCCATCAGAATTTTGTAACGTTTCGAGTTACGCCGATAGTCGCTGTCTTAGCGGCCGACTCAGAATTATGCAATAGCGATTCGCACGTAGAAACCCCCTCTCAAAACCGAGTGATTGCTGGCGCGGGATTCGGGTCCACGCTGTCACGCGATTACAGCGAAGGAAACGGGTGGTGGTCGGCGTGACGATCGCCCCGTGGCCGTCGGCCAGCAACGAAACGACGTGCCACCACTGCGGCGCGTACGTCACCGATCAGTTCTGCCGCGTGTACGGCGACAACGACGATCAGGCCCACCGCTGCGGTGAGTGTGACAGCTACCGTCGGTTGACTCGAGGGTCCGCCGCTGGGGTCGACGTTTCGATTCCCGATCCGGAAACGTCGCTCGGGCGCCACGGAGGTGAGCCCGATGTCTGAGTTCGTCCCGGCGAGTCGGCTGTACAATGTCGAGAGTCGGACGCCCATCGCCCATCCGGCCCATCAAGCGACCGACGACGATGTTCGTCGCGCGCTCGAGGGCGATCGCGAGATTCGAGCCGACGGCGGTCATTGTACAGACGGTACTAATCGAGAAACGACGGGTATAGAGTGGGTTCCTCATTCAAGCAACTTCCAAGAAAATTCGCAGCATGGACAGCGGCATTCTTGGAGTTCACCGAAGTCGAGAGTATCACGGTCGACAACCTCTATTTCATCGAAAAGACATTCTGGACAGCGCATAATAGACCAAATCCCAATCGTCTATCTCTCGGGTTCATTCTTTATTTCATTACCCAACTGGTTGGGCTTGTTACGATCACTACATACGGGAGGTGACCGATGAGCCGGCTCGTCGAGTCCGATGAGTGCGAGCGGTGTGATACGACGGTCCCCGCGACCCGTCGTCTCTGTCCCGACTGTGCTCGAGAGATTCGCCGAGCGCGGGGTGGTCCGCTGTGAGTTCCGTCTCCGATCACGACGACCGCGACCTCGAGGCCGAACTCGAGAGCACGGGTGCCGGAAAGGTCGGCATTCCCGTTGATGCGATCTGCGTGGGCTGTGGGCGGAGCCGAGTCAAGCGTGCAAATCTCGAGGAGATCAGGCAGAATCCCCAAATCGATCCGACGACGCTCGACGCGACGGAACTCACGTCGTTTAAACACGTCTGTCACCCGTTCGGTAGTGCGACGTGGTGGAATCCGGCAGCGATTCTGACTGAACTGCTCGAGAGTACAAGCTAGCGGGGACCAGGAGTAGTGTCGTTGCCGACAACTACCGTCCAACTGAGACATTCGGAAACTCCTCGCTACCAATCGAGATAATTCCAACGTCAATAGCCGATCTCGGTTGCTCCGTCCGATTGACACACCACCCTTGGATGGGGAGCTCCGATGTCGGTCCACCACCGACATCTTCTACGAGAACGTGAGGGTATCAGAGAATGGTCCGCATGTACTCTCTGTGACTACTTCGGCGAACGGTAAGTACAGGATGTACAATGACCAAAGTAGAATATCTCTCCACAAACACTCGACACAAACAGACTTATGGGTTATCTCACCTAATCCCAGATAGATGGTTCCCGATATTGAAACGGACGGTGGGACGACCGAAATGAGCCGAGATGAGAACGTAGAAATGCCCCGAAATGCTGTCAAGGACGGTGTGTTAGATGCTATTGGAACCGTTGCCCTCCTTGTATTTTCACTTTTGGCGCTCTTCATTGGTGTAAGAGGTTTTTTCATCGATTCCTCAATGGCTATCAGCGGAGGATTCGTTATTGTTTCTTGCCTGCTGGCCGCAGCAGCATTCAATCTTATCCCACCTTTCCGCGATTAACATCGCGTAATTATAACAGAAAATTCTAAGCGGTCAATACGCACGTGTAGTGAGTAGATGGTTCACTACATTCAGCGTGAAACAAACAGAGTCGTCGTGCTGCACTAATGCTCTGGATTCAGCACGCAGTTTCTGACAGAATCTGAGTAGAACGTTCAGTTGCTGCTGAATACAGAGCGCAAATGTGGCATAGGCTGGGAGCCATCTGTGAAGAGGTACGACCGATCAGTACATGGTGAACTCATCGTGAAAGTGTGATAGTTCGTGAAAATATAGACCTGAATATAGACGATGTAAAACTGTCTCAGTGGATTCATCCATGACCGCCACCTATCTCCTGGATGTCAAAAGATTGTCAAATAGTGCCCATCATGTATATTTACGTGAAGACACTCGATAGCCGTAATGGCTGATTCTGAGCAGGCGAACAGTCCTGAACTCCCTCTCGAGGAGTATCGGATGCTCGTCGAGTGTTCAAATGACATCGCGACGATCACGAAACCGAACGGCGAGATTACATACGTCAGTCCGTCCGTACGACGCGTTCTCGGATACGAACCCGAGGAGCTGATCGGGGAGATCGGATACGATTACCAGCACCCCAGCGACTGCGAGCGAACCGCCGAGGCCTTCGAGGCGCTCGAGGCCGATCCCGAAACCCCACAGGCCGTAGAGACCCGGTTCCGACGCGCCGACGGTTCCTGGTGCTGGATCGAAGCCACGATTCGCAAGTACCCGGGAACTGACGATGGCCAGCGAATTCTCGTCAACAGTCGAGACGTCACGGGTCGAAAGCGCCGAGACGAGGAGATGCAGACGCTAGCCCGGGAGTACAGAACGCTGCTGGAAAACGTCCAGGACGCGATTTTTCTCGTCGGTGTCGAGCACTCGGAAAGAGATGTCGAATTCCGCTTTGAACGACTCAGCCCGTCGTACGAGTCCACGACCGGCCTTACAACAGAGGAATTCAAGGGAAAGACCCCGCGAGAGGTATTCGGAGAGGAAGTGGGGGCGGAGGTCGAAGCCAACTACCGCCGCTGTGTCGAGCGGTGCGAGCCGATCACCTATCAGGAAGAACTCCCGATGCCGGAGGGAACGATCGCCTGGCAGACGAAACTCGCCCCGGTGGGCGTCAGCGGGGAAGTCAGCCAGATCATCGGCATCGCACGCAATATCACCGAACTCAGAGACCATGAACAGCAACTCACAGAACAGCGTGATAATCTCGACATACTCAACCAGGTGTTGCGCCACGACATCCGCAATGAGCTTCAGCTTGTGACCGCCTACGCAAATACGATTGCGGACCGTGTCGAGGGCGATGACCTGACATACGTGGAGACGATCCAAGAGAGCGCCGAGCGGGCGGTCAAACTGACCGAGACCGCCCGTGATATGTCCGAAGTGATGCTCACGGATACCAGCAATCTCCGGGAGGTCGACCTCCAGATCGTTCTGAACCGGGTTCTCAGGGACGTTCGATCGACCCACTCCGACGTAATCATCACGGAGGAGGGATCAGTCCCGTCGGACACTGTACTGGCTAATGATATGCTTGATTCCGTGTTCCACAATTTGCTCACCAACGCCGTCCATCACAACGATCAGGATGTTCCCGAAGTGAGCGTCACCGCCAGCGAACGCGAGGACAGCATCGTGGTCCGGGTCGCCGATAACGGGCCCGGCGTGCCCGATAGTCAGAAAGAAACGGTCTTCGGGAAAGGCGAAAGGGGCCTCGATAGCCCGGGAACGGGACTTGGTCTGTACCTCGTCGAGTCGCTCGTCGACATCTACGGTGGCGACGTGTGGATCGAGGATAACGAACCCCATGGAGCAATCTTCGTCGTCGAACTCCGGAAAGTACAGTGAACGAGGATATATTGTCTCGAGCCAGCACTGGTCTGTGGTCGACTGTCCGCTCCGGTTACCTCCGGAACCAGCGTTTGGTAAACTCCTCGATAGTTACCGTCCGAGTCTGATGGACCTATTGGCGAAATTCGCAGTATCACTGATTTATTGGTTCAGTTAATTCGGTAAGAAATAAACGAGGGCCTCGTGCTGAATCACCCTCTGTATTCACCTATGGAAATTCTGCCGATTGATCAAACCACGTTTGCCAAGATAATTCTTCGGGCGACAAGGACTTGCTGTAGTTTTCTGGCGTTGAATCGACAACCGGCGAACCGATAGCTACTGAAACAGCCATCAGGCGGGGGACTTCTTGTTTGCGAGAGCAGTCACTCACGCTGCCACCAACCGGCCAATGAGCGCCGCCCCGGCGGCGCTCAGGCACTCACCCCTGGTGGATCGTACACCTCCTCACGGTCCAGCATGTGATACATTGAAACCAGCAACTTCCGAGCGGTTGCGACAATCGCTGTTTTCGAGTTCTTCTTTCGAGCTAACCGGTTGTAGAACCGGCTAAGGTACTCGTCTTCGCACGTATGTACCGCTGAGTACGACGCTTGAACGAGCAGCCACCGGACTCGTCCTGACCCTCGTTTCGAGATGCTCCCCTCAAACCGCGAGTCGCCAGACTCGCGGATTATCGGGTTCAATCCAACGTAACTTACGACCTCCTTGTCCCGGTCAAACCGGTGGATCTCTCCCAATTCCGCGTAAATCGTCAACGCCGTAAAGTAACTCACACCGGGAATCGTCATCAGGAGCTGGGTCTCCTTCAGAGACCCAGCCCGCTCCTCAATCTCTGCTTCCAACGACTCAATCTGTTCAGTGAGCGTCTGAATGATCTCTAGATACGACTCCAGCAATGCATCCCACGGTGCCGGGAGCGAGAGTTCCGCTAGGAACTCTCGTCCCTTCACACTCAGTGGTTTCACCTCCTGAGTGATCCCGTGATCACTCAACAAGCCATGGATCTTGTTCGCGTACTCGGTCCGGTTCTCGACGAGCTTCTGGCGCCCGCGCACAAGTGCGCGGGCTTGCCGAACCTCGTCGGTTGGAACGTAGCTTTCTGGAACCGAGCCTAACCGAAGCATTCGAGCGAGTTGTTTCGCGTCAACGCGGTCAGTTTTCTTGTCCGAGTCAGAGATCAGCTTCAATTCGCCAGGATTGGCGACGGTTACATCCAGATACGCTGAAAGCGTATCATGGATGTGGTAGTAATTGCTGGTCGCTTCAAGCGCGGCTTTGGATCCAGCGTACTGCTGGGCGAAGTCGTCGAGGTTCGCGTTTTCGACGCGAACCTCTTCGACGATCTCACCGTTTTTGTCCAGTACTGCGATCTGTGAGTACCGCTTGTGTACGTCGATTCCAATGAACATTGGACTCACCTTGGAACGCTGGTGCGTGAAACAGAGATTCACCTATACGGGCTTTCCCGACTGCCGCCAGGAGCGGCAGTCGGGCTGTGATGCCCAGGACTCGGCTTCCTACGCACTCGGACCAGTCAGCACCACGTGCTCTCAGGCACGGAATACAGCTCGGTCTCTTGCGTCCCATACTTGTTTCACGCTCTCATGGGCTATAGCAGAATTTCCATCGAGTCAGCAGATCGGTCTTATCAGGTCCAATGAGTTTCAACGAATCTCGTTGACCCAACCGGGTCGAACCGTAACATCATCGAGCGATTCAGAAACCTCGTACTCGTAGCTCGTCGTCCACGTCTCGCCGCGCTCGAGGAGATAGCCGCCCCAGGTTTCGGCATCGACTCGCTCGAGCGTGACGTTCGCGTATCGTAACTGGGCGTCGTCATCGATGTGGACCTCGCCGTCGGTATCGGCGACATACAGCTGATCGCGCTCGGCGGCCACGTCACCGACTGCGGTCCAGCCGGTCTTCGGTTCGTGGACCTCTAGAGCCGAGCCGTCGGCAGAGGTTGTTCCGGTCTCCTCGAACGCGGTCATCTCGAGTTGCGAGTGCGTTAGCGTATCGGGGAACGTGTGATCGGTGGCGCTGGTTGCGTTCTCGGCGGCCGTCGACTCGACGATCACGCTCGGTTCGTCATCGTACTCGTAGCGGACGTCTCCGTCAGTCTCTGCGAGTCGCTCCGCGAGGTGCGCCTCGTTTTCGGCGACGATTTTTGTGTACTGTCGATCGTTTCCGGTCCAGTAGTGATCGTAGGTTACCTCCTCGAACGAGAGAATCTGCCGTTGTTCACCGGTTGACGCGTCGACAATCGATTTCCGTGAAAAGAACGGCGAGTCGTCGACTGAGACGGACTCGGCAACTGCGAATGTGCCGTCGAGTTCGCTCGGTTCCGCGGGGGAGGACGCGGTTGCAGCGGCGGGCGTATAGAGGGCGAGTATCCCACCCACAGCGAGGATCAGCAGGGCGATCGCCACGACGATAACGTACCGTCTGTCCATGACAGATATTCAAAATACACAACAAAAACATACCGGAATATTCTCGCTACTCGACAGTGTAGAAAACTAACTATGATCTGAGACAATTTAGTCCTCCTGTGTAGTTAGCTGGTGGTTCACCGATTTCGGCGTGAAACAAACAATGGCTCTGTGCTGCACCCATCTGTGTCCGGTTAAGGCCATACCTCCGTTTTGAAGGCTTGAGCCACCTGTTTATTCAAGGTGAGGCGTGATCTCTCTGGTTGGCGAGCCTCATGACGCACCAGTTCAGGAAGATTCGGGGGTGGATGGCCCAGAGCAAGTGCGAGATCTGCAAGCACTGGCTGGGCGACCGACCGAAAGGTCGTCGCCCAGCGTTCTTCTGGATACTCAACGTCGGGTTCAATCTCCTGAAACACCGCTAACAAGGCTCTGCTGACCAGAAGCGTCAGCAGAGCCGCCGTCACGAGCAACTCTGCAATCGCTTTATCTCCTGTCTCGAACTTCTCCAGCCCGTACCGTGACTTCAATTCTCGGAACAGTAACTCAACCTTCCATCGC
>NZ_WUYX01000066.1:0-506 GCF_009834785.1 Natronorubrum halalkaliphilum | reverse complement strand
TCTCGAACTTCTCCAGCCCGTACCGTGACTTCAATTCTCGGAACAGTAACTCAACCTTCCATCGCAGGCTGTACAGCGCTGCTACTTGCTCAGGAGTGAACTCATCTGGGAGGTTCGTCACGTAGAGGTGGTAGTCGTCGGTGTCCTCGTTGCGGACACCGACGACACGAAACTCAGAGGTGGCTGATGATCGCCTCCCAGCGTACTTCCGGCGCTTGAACTCGAACTCACCGGTTACGTCGATCTGCTTCCGCGTGAGCTTTGAGAGCTTGTCTTGGAGATGGGTTCCAGTCAAGGAAATGGCGCGCCCGCGCCATTTCCGTCGTTCGCCGACAATTCGTGGATTAGCGTTCGTCTTCAACCGGCTCACCAAGTAGCCGTCGTTTTCGTCAATCAACGCGAACCGTCGGTAGCTGTAGAACCCGAGATCGAACAGAAACAGCCGCCCACGCAGCCAGTTCCCTGTGCGGAACTGGCTGCTTTCATGGGTTCGTTCGTCAGTGAGC
>NZ_WUYX01000022.1 GCF_009834785.1 Natronorubrum halalkaliphilum | reverse complement strand
GATTTCACTGTCCGCTTGTTGCTGATTGCTGGACACAACTCAACAAGCGGACTTCTCAACTAACGGCTTTGTGAAGTACTGAGACTGTATTCAAACACGGTCTGATTTGCCGAATGAACTACCACCCGGGCCAGCTGTAGCTTTGCATCTTATCCCACGAAGCGCAGTCGCAGAATCGACACCGACGCCGCCTGCAAAGCTTCCTTCAGTCCCGTTTTTCGGACATTCGAAACGTGTACCGAACGCAGGGAAGGTCGTTAGTGATGGAGTTGTTGGGTATAATCACCGGATCCGAACGTCGCATCCAGATTACTTGTACTTGCACGAGTCCGGATGGATTGAGGCTGTTTCGACCGAGTTGTTCCGATCTGAGGCGGTTGGGAATGGTGGGACTATCGATCCTGGGCTCGACGAAAAGTTAGCTCGGACTGTGTACGGGTCACTGTATTGTTTCGATGAGATAGAGGTTGAATTGCCAATATTCGCGTCAGTAACGTTGCTTGATGTTGCCGGGTTTACGATGGGGTCGGGACGCTTCCCTAATTTCAATACAGTACCATTTCCGGAACGATTCAATACCGGGGTTGTTGAGTTAGAGACGCTTGATCGGGATGTATTCGAGACCAAGGACCTTCGACCGATTCTGGATCGGATTTGGTATCAAGCGGGGCGAGAGAATGGGTCTCCCCATCTCCCAAATTTGGACGAGTCTGATGACGAGTAACGGTACGGACTTCACAAGATTCGATATCAAGTGCTGACAGTGCCGACAGAAGGTTGATACTCAACGTCGAATGGTATTATTTCTCCGCCTGTTTACTATCAGCCATTCGCCCTTCCTCTACGCGTTACCCGAAATTCTACGGTCATTCGGCCGTTAACCAACAATACCTTTCCTATGGTTCGGGTGTTGGTTAATTCACAGCAGCGATTTTATCAAATAGAATAACATCTCTTAGTCGTTGAAAAACATTAATTTCCAATATTTCTCCGCAAACACATCAAAAAGGGATACGAGCGGCGAGGGGCATGTGTCCCGATCAGCGGCGATCCATGGCCCTCTTCGCAACTGGCTGAATCCGTCTGTCAAACTCTCCAATTTGTCCCTGAGGACCTCAAGAAAAGTCGGGAACAGCGTGAACGTGGTGAAACCATGAGTCTCCAAGACACCATGGACAAGTACGAGGTCGTCGACGAGTCGTGTACCTGTCCCGACTGGCAGCAGCGAACACCCGAAGTAACTGTAAGCATATGCGACAAGTTGATCACGAAATCAAACGTGGACGTGTTTTTCGACCAGATAGTCATTTCCCCTCTGGGGAGGGGTGGAAGTCGAACTAATCCGCTGGACTGACTGTCTCACCAACTCGGCGTACCCGGTCAAACTGCTCGAGATATGCGACCCGGTCGTGAATCACAGCGAGATCCAACTCCAATTCGGTGGCCAGTTAATCTGGGCCTCGAGTTCGGAACATATTGCCGGAGGAGATTCAAAATGGAGAGATGTCGTCGTATTCAATAGTAGCGGCGTCTGGTAGAAAGTCATCAAATACGTGTCGATCGTCTGGAGCAGCTTCGCCAGTCATCGTCACGTGCTCGTCTTCCCATTCTTGAGCTGCAATGTTGATTCCGTCATAATCTTTCCCGACTTGATACACCGTATTTATCACCTTTTCAACTTCATATGGGCCACCGTAGTACGGTATGTAAATCTCGAACCCGTATTCTACATTCGCAGGGTCACGGCGTGTTAATGCTGAATCGTAGTTGTCCCAGTGGTCGATAAAATGGAAGTACAACTCTTCGAGATCTGCCTTCTGTGATTCATCGTTAATTCCGGGTGTGATTTCAAAGCAGATGATATCTTGTCGATTGCCGGGGATATGAGCTGTTTTCATCCCCTTTAGATTTTCACTCTTGTATGATCCTTCCCGAACCGGATTGCGCATGATTCGAATGATTTTCTTCCGGTACGCATCGAAGGAACCGCTCTGTTTCAGTTCTTGGACAGAAGTTTCAAAATCCCTGTCCCAGTTGATCTCCCAGGGAGTATCCGTCGGTATCCCACACATCCAATCAGGAAAGTAACCGCTCTATATCCGGATCTTCTACGGGATCCCGATCGGGATCTTCTAAGCAGTGACGAAGTTCTGGAGACATGATGATCTCATCGATATACGTCGCAAAATCCATGCCTTCGGCATATTCGAAGTGCTTCCAGAGCCAGGTTTCCTTTGCACGTTCGACTAGCTCATCAGTGCTCATTCGCTTCGTTTCCTCGTGGAACCGTTCGATCAGGTACGTCTTTTTCGGGGAGAGTGATCCCCCATCGAGAGCAGTCGCATACTGTCCGTTGTCGCGAATCGAAATCCGCCCTTCCTCATCCAACTCTTCGAGTGCTTTGGTGACTTCTCTGGAATACGGACCGTAATCGTACGGCATGAAAGTTGCATCAGTCAGCCGCTGTCCGGTTTTGATCGCGGTTTTGATCTCACAATAGAAGATCAGCTTCTGCACTCGCTTCTCATAGAGTGCATCGTATTTGGAGAGGAACTCAATGGTTATCTCTTTGAGTTCCTTCCAATCATCCTCGTCGAGGTCTACAACGTGACCCGGAGAGGATTCTGGTGTGGACATGATCTCTATTCTAGGTCAGACGAGGACGGGCATAAGTTTACTGTATAACAGATCTGACCTCTCAAAACGTGAACCGTGGGCGCTACAAGACCTGATCGTCGACAGTTTTCGGAACGATCTCTGCCTTCGAAAGCGGCGTGACGTTGATTACGGCCCCGTGTTTGTGGTTCGGCTGGTAGCCAGCAGTTATGATCTCTGAGAGAGCATGATCGGACCAGTCCGAAGAAATATCGGCGGCAACGTCGTCGCAGCCCTCGCGAATTTCCTCGGTGGGATCACGGTACTCCTCGAAGTCGATTGCGAGTTCTGCGAGCAGTTCCGCGCGTCAAGTGTTCCCACCGTCGGTGATAGTCGTTTGGCCAGCGTCATCGAAATCCTCGACTCGCTCGGAGATTCCGCCTCGAAAATCTGGAACGTCGCACGATGGACGGCAGACCGTATCTGGAACGCAGACTGCAAGAATGAAGTTCATGCGTTGCTTGACCAAAACGGCGTAACGATCAGCGGTTCACCGTTCACTAATGAGGGACGCGAGGTCCTGACGGACCTCGACTTAGACAGGCCGTCTGAGTTGCTGTTAGAGCAGTGGTTAGCATTGATCGATGATCTCGACGAGAAGATAACGCAGCTCGATCGTGAGATCGAGCAAGTGGCTGTTTCAGTCTCTGAAGTCGAGTTGTTGATGACAGTTCCTGGGATCAGCACCTACTCCGGACTGTTGATCCATGCAGAGATCGGCGAGGTAGAACGGTTTGATCGCGCAAAACGAGGTTGTGAGTTACGCAGGATTGGATCCAGTTGTCCGCGAGTCAGGCGACTCGCGGACTGAGGGAGGCATCAGTAAAGAGGGTAATAGCTATCTGCGATGGATTCTCGTTCAATGTGCGAATACGGCAGTTCACAACAGCAAGGACCCGTACTTGAGCGAGTTCTACTGGCGATTACGTGGGCAGAAAAACAAACCACACAAGGTAGCGATCGTCGCAACAGCACGGAAGATGCTCGTTTCAATCTTTCACATGCTCAGTAACGAGGAGGTGCATGACCCACCAGGGGTGAGTACCTGAGGAACGGCGACAGTCGCCGTTCCTCATGGGCCTGCCTTTGTCCTGTGAGCGACAACTCTCGCTTAACAAGAAGTCCTCCGCCTGATGGTTAGTTCAGCTGCTTTCGTGGAGCCGTTTGGTGATTTCGAGCTATCTTCATGAGCTTCGTAGCTGGTTACCCGTAATCACTATCTATCTCAACGTGGTTTGCGTAGCCAGCAGAATTCTCATAGATGGAGACTGCGGCCGCTGCGGACACCCATCGCGTGTCTGCAAGTCGCGTCGTCGAAGCAGGAAGCCCCTGCCTCAACAGTAGTTGCCGAAGTGCCTGAAAGACAGTTTTCTCCGGCGACATCCTATTTAGAACATGGTCATTACTACCGAGGCACGGCAGGTCTGCCGTGCCGTAGGTTCGCTACTGTATCCCGCTCTGGAGTTCGGAACGAAGCCTAACGGTACCTATCCGAGTGAGGACTTTTCGAGAGTCCTCACTCGGAGCGCATTCCACCGTGAGTTCACTAACACCAGTGCTAGACATCTCCAGTTGGCTCGGGGCGAAGAGTTGGACCTCGAAGACCGAAGTCCGCTCTCGAAGTCGCTGCTGTACCACCTTGGTGAGATGGATGCGGATGCCATCGACGATCAGTTCGATGGCATCCGCGAGCAGTTTCTCGTCCAAGCACGGAAGGCACGACGGTTCCCATCAACCGCAGAGGTTGCGCTCGATCTTCACGAATGGCTCTACTACGGCTCCAAGCAGACACCGATGGTCTCGCGGATCAACCCGGATCGTGGAACGAATCTCGCCTACGTATTTGTCACATTGTGTGTTGTTTCACCGTCAGTTCGTTTCACACTCGCGTCCGAGCACGTTGCTCGAACGGATACGCAGTCTCTGATTAAAGCAATCCGTGAGGTGATCGAGACGGCACGCCAGGCCGTCTCGATCACTCGCATCTACTGTGATCGTGGATTGTATCGGGTGGAGTTAGTCGATGAACTGATCGATCTTGACGTAGAGTTCGTAATTCGAGCACCCAAAACACCGGGGATAAAGCGTGTTCTCGGTGACCACGACGAGAGCGTGTTCGTCACTGACTATGAGTTAGTCAGGAAGCGCTCACCGACGATGCGTGTCCCGGTGACGCTCGTCGTCGTCCCGCATCAGTCGCGGGACGACGACTCGCTGTGTCTCATCACGAACCACGAGAGAACGGTGGATGAAGCGATACCACTGGCTCAAGCGTATCGGCGTCGGTGGGGGATAGAAACGTCCTACCGGAAGATTGGTGAGTTTCTTCCTCGTACTACGTCACCAGTGTTTGCGGTGCGGTTGTTCTACTTTCTGTTCGCTGTGGCACTGTACAATCTTTGGATCGTGGTGTGTCTGCTGCTCTCAGAGCAACGGCGAGAGAGCACACGTCCAGCAGTGTCAACAGCAACGTTTCGCTTCTTCCTCGGACCAGTGACATACGGATAATCGCTGCCGGGGCGGCAGACCCGAGCTGGCGCTCGGGTCAGCACGCCCTCCCGTACTGGCAAGACTCTCTGTCGCTGTGGATTACGCGTCTCAGCTGCCATCATCTGCTCAAATTACCGCTTAAACAAACAACGGTAGGCGAATTTCAATGACCTCGTCACGCTTCCGCCGACTCTCTACAATCTGAATCGGCAACTACTGTCAAGGAGCCACCGCAGGCGGCGAGTAGGCAGGGGTAGTTCACGGGGCTACTGGACTACTTGACCTGAGCTTCATACTCATCCCAGAGGTTGTCAATATCGGTACCCGTCTCATCAGAGATGTGACGCAGTAACTGCGCCCGGTTTTCGAATCGTCGAAGTTGCCCCTTCGCGCTCATACTGGAACATTGGCGGCGGTAGAGTAATAAATTGAGGGCTGCTCTTCTTCTGTCGCTCTTTCTTGGAGCGTCGACGATGAGATGTATCGCCTATACGAAATTCGCATCAATATTTAAACTTTAAACCCTTATCTTACTGTCTAACTATATCTTGCTCCGTGACAAAACAACACTAATAGAGAAAGAGAGGCAACCAGAAGGTTCTCAAGAACGCCAGGCTAGCCTAATTTCGCGGCTTTCCACTTTCACTCCGCTTTTGAAAGACTTATTGGCATATCGTCCATACACCAGCATACCCGCTGTCGAACCACAAACGACCCTCCCTAAAGCGGATCCCTTGATCAAATAAATGAATGTTAGTCAGGCGGTTGCGGAAGAATTCCGCACGTATGAACCTCGTGTACTACACCTCAACCGGCAGTCACGAATGGAGAACGACAAGTGGGGGATCAACGATGAAATCCCGACGGACAAAATCCTCGCGAACTTCCAACAACACTCCGAACTCCGGCAAGACAACCAACAGCTATGGATCCCGCTCCACGAAGAAGAGAGCGCCGAACTGACCGGCGAATACGTTATTCTCCGCAAGCACTACGACCGGCCAACGATCTTCTACTTCGACGTCGCCCGCGAGAAGCTTACCCCAGTCCAGACAAACACGCTCGGTCGAGTGTACATCGGGTACCGAATTCGGTTCTGGCACCCAGATTACACTCCGCCTGAAACGCCCTCGTTCCTGACCGACGTCGATTCAGAAGAGGGTGGTCTCGATGGCTCTAGAACCGAGATCGCTGCGGACAATCCAGCCAGTGAAGACGAGATGGATCAACTCTACGATGACCTCGTGGAACTCGTCGAAACCAACGATGACAGCGAACGGGAAGAACGACGTAAGGAGATACACGATACATCGATCGATCGGTTGGAACGGCAACGTGTCGCCGTATCTGCACTCACTGCCCGTGGCGCAGTATCTGCAGAACGCGATAAAATGACCCTTCGAATCGAATCGGAAGCGAAAGGGAACAAAGACCTTGATTTGAGAAGCGATTCCGACCTCCGATACAACGTTGAGGTGGTTGTCGGGAAAGATTGCGAAGAAGATGGACTCCCATTCGACGCCAGGATCGCCGACGTCTTTGAGGACGGGTTTCGGATCAAGCCCGACTGGGAGACCTCTGATGCTCCCGAGTTCGCTGCTCTTCACCTCAAAGAAGGGGTTGAGGTTTCGATCGTCGAACTTCATGACCCACTCGCGAACGAACGGAAACGGGAGGCCATCGACGAGGTCTGGCGAGACAAACAGAAACGAGAAATCATCGGCGGGAGAGCACTGCTGAACTTCGATTCAGCGCTTACTGTCGACTTCGACCGAGATCAACTCAATAATTACCAGCAACAGGCAGCAGAAGCGGCTCTTCGATCGAAAGACGTATTCTGCATCCACGGCCCACCAGGAACCGGGAAAACACGGACACTGGCCACCATCATCCGCGAAGCAGTAAAAGACGGGAAACGGGTGCTGGCCTGTGCCCACTCGAACCAGGCGGTAGACAACCTGTTAGCTACAGATCAACTGTATCAGGCTGATCTAGACGGTGAACTCCGAATTGCTCGAGACGGACACCGCATCACCGATGAAAGGGTTCGTTCACGGTTCATGGGCCGAAGCAAGCGCCACGCCGACATCGTCGGAGCGACCACCAACCGGGCTGCCAACTTCAGCAAGAACGAGTTCGACCTGTGTGTGATCGACGAGGCTACTCAGGCAGATACCCCGTCGACACTCATCCCGTTCTATCGCTCAGAGCAGTTGATTCTCGCAGGGGATCACAAGCAGCTGCCACCGCACTGCTCAGACGAGGATATGCGGCGAGAGAACATGCACCGCCCGCTGTTTGAGCGGCTACTGGACCTATACGACGAGAACATCTCCGCCACGTTGCGCCGCCAGTACCGCATGAACGGGACGATCGCCAGCTTCTCGAATCAGGCGTTCTACGACGGCAAGCTGGAAGATGCTGACCAAAACGCGAGATGGACAGTCAACGGAATGCCGCCGATGGTCGGAATCGATATCCGCAGTGAAGAAGATGATCATGGAACAAGCAAGAAAAACCACGAAGAGGCCCAGGCCGCTGTTGGACAGGCGAAACGCCTGTTGAACAACGGTGTCGATGCTGATGATATCGGGATCATCGCGATGTACAACGGGCAGGTCACGTCCATCAAGACAGAACTACAGCGACACGAGATCTACGGGGTGAAGGTGAGTACAGTCGACTCATTTCAGGGCAGCGAGAAAGAAGCGATCATCGTTTCGTTCGTTCGCAGTAACTCGGATATGGATGCCGGGTTCTTAGAGTTCAAAAACGAGGGACCGCGCCGGCTCAACGTAGCGCTTACCCGGGCAAAGAAGCGGTGTGTACTTATCGGGAATTGGAAGACGTTGACCACACCGAGGAAAGGACAGGATCCAGCTGAAAGCTGTGCAGACGTGTATCTCGACCTGTATTCGTATATCCAAGATCACGGCAAGCTGGTCTCGTCACCAGGAACGAACATAGTTACGCACTGACCCCGATCTGCGTAGCCCAACTCTAAGCTGTTTAGAGAAGATCGTCAACGTATTGGTCCCACACCCTCTCCGGGCTTCGATCTCACGCTCCCCGCGCCGCTACCCACGATAGTTACGAGATGTGGCAGCGTCTCGTCAGCCTCAGCAGACATACTTTGACGAGTCGATTCTGCCACTATAAGCCTTCTTTTCGGTAAAAACGTAGGAACCAGTGAAGGTACGACGATCGAAACTATGGCCCTTCAGGCGTCTACGTACTGGTGTTCCCATTGTCGTCGGTTCTCGATCGCGTCCTCTCCTGATTCGGTGATGTCGTAGTAGTTGGTACGACGGTCGAGTTGACCCTTCTCGACCAGTTCCTTGTTGACCAGGGTGTCGAGATTTGGGTACAGCCGACCGTGATTGATTTCGGCGCTGTAGTATGTCTCGATCTCGTCCTTGACGTCCTGTCCCGACGGCTGATCAGCACCTGCGATGACGTACAACAGGTCGCGCTGAAATCCAGTGAGGTCGTCCATCCTACGTGAGTCTTCAACGATCCTGTATTTGACTTCTTTTCACAGGTTCCTAAATGTGTTTATGGTATGAATGTCTTGTTGGATAAGAGCAGCTACTCACCCCCTCCACCGTTTCCGAAGCTTTCAACAGTGCAGGTGAAATTGACCTGGGTCGTCGAGCTACATAACAGCACCTCGAATCGATCGATTTCAGCCCACTCCTGGGCATCGCGAACGTGCCCCTCGATGACTGTCTCGACGCTTTTTCGCTCGCCAAGTTCGCCAGCGTGATGATAGCCGCCATCAGTTGCCGTTCTAGGCGACGGTGTTGGTAGTAATCTACTCAATGGGACCGGACTGTGTCACAATCTCGGTGGACCCGGTCGAACGTTGAGAGATACGCGAGCCGGTCGTGAACCTCGTCGGTATCCAGCTCCAGTCCGGCAGCCAGTTCGTCGACGGTCATCGGCTCGTCGAGTGCCTGGAGGACTTCGAGCCCCGGTAGTACCGATTCGTGAGCTCCTGGACGCGGGCCTCGATCGGCGTGGTCACCCCGTACTGCTCCTCAAGTTCAACCAAGGCCTCATTGTGGGAGTTGCACCTCGTAGTCAGCCGCCAGCTTCTGGAACTCGTCCCACTCCGGAAGCCGGTTGTCGTCGACCCCGCCGTGCGTCTCGAGGTAGCGGAGCAAGGCGTCGATTTCGTCTTCGAGGTCATACTTCGTCGCCTGCTCTCGGAGATTTTCCTCGTCGACGTCGACATGGCTGAGCAGGAGCAGACAGTACGAGCGGTGTCGGCTGCCGTCGTCGATCAAGAGGGTATGACAGCAGAGCTCCGCCGTCGAGACTGCGTCGAGTTCCTCGGAGTAGACATAGTAGCGGTGGCCGGTGAGCAGGAACTGGAGGTCGAAGTCCACGAATCGAGCAAGGCCGGTTTCGTGGAACTCCTTTGCGTCGATATCCGTCTCGGCCTGGGCAAGGAATTCGTCGTAGTCCTCCCAGAGAATCGTACCCTTCGGGACCACGGCTTCGAGGCGTTGACGATGCAGATGGTGTGCGAGTTCCCGAGCGAACTCGTGGAGCCGGTCGAAATCGGCGTTGAAGTCATAGCGGCTGTCGGCCGTTCCGACGAGACCACGGTTACGAAACCGCTTGAGGACGCGGTTGACCGTGTTGCGGTAGTTATCGCTCTGGTCGGCGATCTCGGAGACGGTTCGCGGCTGGTCGAGATAGTACAGCACCTCGAGTGCCTTTCCGGTCAGCAGCTCGGGGAACTCGATGTGGGAGTGCTGGCGGACGAGGTCCTGGTAGAGTTCGACGGCGCGAGCATCCGACGGGACGACTCGTTTTCGACGGCCGTCGCGTTCCGTGTAGACGAGCCCCTTCTCGATGAGGTCGCCGATGGCACGGGAGAGGTAACTCTCGCTGTGGTCGAGCTTCGTCGCGAGCTCGGAGATCGTGTCACCGCGGTCGACCGTAGCGAGAACCTCGAGTTCGATGCGCCGGAGCACGGTGTAACATAGTACGAAACTGGCATATAAAGAAGTTTCAAGTAGTGTTACAGCCAGCAATCGCGAGAACCGTCTCTATCGTCTTAACCAACAAACCTATGGATTCGTGGGCCGTGTTGGTTAACACGAGAGTAGCCGATGTCCTACGAACCTCCGATCCCACCAGCGAACCCCCCAACGGAGATCGTCAACACGCTCAACGAGTCGCACCCGGAGCAGCTCCGAGAGATTGCTACGTACGCTGAAGCGCTCGCCGAGCACAAGGAACGTGAGGCCCGTCTCGAGGAAGAGACAACAGAGGACGAGATTGAAAAGCGACCTGACGACCTCCCAGACGACGTTCCAACGAAGGCAACGATCACGATCAAAGAGATCAACGACAATCGCTACTACTACTGGCAGTGGCGAGAGGGCAAGAAAATCAAATCGAAGTACAAGGGACCGGTCAATCCAGACGAGTGAACTCGATTCAGGAGACCATTCTCGTCGTTTCTCTACAACATTCTCATCGTTGGAAGTGACAGCAAGAAAATCGGAGGTCACACCCCCCGTTTTCGAGTAGTAACGAAGGATTCCGGCGAAAGATACCCCCATTTTCGAGTTGTTACCCACCCCGGAGCTCTAACACTCCCCGTTTTCGAGTAGTAACGAAGGATTCCGGCGAAAGATACTCCCCATTTTCGAGTTGTTACCCACCCCCGGAGCTCTAACACTCCCCGTTTTCGAGTAGTAAGTGTGGAGAGAATAAGGTCGAGATTAGTTCTTGCTGCGGAACTGCTTCAGCCGTTCTCGGACAACTGCGCTGATAGTCGCCTCTTCGTGAGCTAGATCTTCAAACCGGGAATCCTCACGAATCGTCTCCATGATCGTTTCCGGATCCTCGGAGAGGGAGAAATACATATGCACTCCTCTGCCTCGCCCCTTGCCTCGACGCTCGGAGTCCAATACTCCGTACGTACTCTGCTCTGTGACGTGATTTACGAACGTCTCGCGACTGTACTGATCCGAATCCATCGTATCAGCAATGAATTGGTACGTCTTGAACGCAGGTCCAGCAGGTATCCACTCAGGGTGTTCTCTTGCGTAGTGGGCAGTGGCCGCCACAGCGTAGATGGAGAGTTTCTTTTGAGTGGATATCCCGCTAATATGGCGTAGTTTGCGATTTTCGGTGTATTTCTCCTGGGCTTCACGGACATCAGTCTCGGTAACAGTGTCAGCTCCACGCCGCTCGGCTAATTCGCCAGCCCATCTGAGGAGATCAATTGCTTTCCGTGCATCCCCATGCGTTTGGGATCCGAATGCGGCAACAAGCGGAACGACGTCATCTGTGAGTGAGTTTGGCTTGAAGGCGTCTCGTCGGTTATGGAGAATACCACGGAGTTGGTTCGCATCGTAATCGTCGAAGAAGATGTCATCAGGGTTGTAAGAACTCTGTGCGCGGCTGTTGAGGTCCTTCATGAAATCGGCGTAATTCGTGATAGTCGTGAGTGAGATCGGCCCATCAAAATCGGCGAGTTTTCGAGCCCGTGAAAGCTGATAGATGAGAGAATTGTACTCCGCTTCCTGATACGGTCCCTCGAGCATATCGATTTCATCGAGAATGAAGATGACACCGTCGTAATACTCGCGCATTAGTTCGTACAGTCGCTCCAACTTCTGATCCGTTGAGACCCCGGTTTGGGGAACACCAGGATCAACGCCGAGGTCGTCGGCAGCAGCTTTAACTAACCGATAGACAGCTCGATCTGCTGTCTTCGGCCCCTCGCAGTTGATTGAAATGACCCCGAAGGTCTTGCCTTGAGATTCACACAGTTCGACAATCTGTTTGCAGACTGCATGAATGATGAGCGACTTCCCAGTTCCAGAGGGACCACTCAGAAGCATATCTGGGATGCCTTCGTTCTGGAGCACGGGTTTCAGATTGTCGACGACACGGCCCAGTTGCTCATCACGACCGACGATACGATCCTCGTCGATGATGGTATCTGACCGAACGAGGTCTTTGTTCGCGAAGACCCCCCCAGACGACTCAGTTTGTAGCCGATCCCGGATTGAGATGCCACCACCGTTTGTTGCCTCTTGAGAAGAATCGGCGAGTTCCGAGCCATCCTCAAACGTCGACTGTGACGTATCTATCTCCTCACCCATCGACTCGGGATTATCAGGAGCAGCAGAGGAGGATTTGCGATCCTTTTCACCTTCTGGATGATTCGAACCTGCTCTACGTCCCTTTCGTCCCATTATGAACCACCTCGAACTCTGGGTATAAAAATGTGGACCCTTGTGGAGTTGTAACCGGGTGAAAACAGGCTATCTAACAACTACAGCCGTGTATTCCCGAAACCAGCTAGATACCGTCTTCGGCATCTAACACCCTCCGTTGTCGAGTTGTAAGGGATCGCCAGGAATTTCTATCGTCGAACTCCCTCGATGACCCAGACCCCCCGTTTTCGAGTTGTAAGACTTCGAGGAGCGTCACCACACCTGGTTCGATTCTCCCACCCGCCCCATTTTCGAGTTGTAAGTAACAGTGAGTCGCACTGAGTATAGAAGCAGATCTATATCGGCTGAATTTTTCGAATGATGCTTAGGGTGAAACGGTGTATCCCACACCCCCCGTTTTCGAGTAGTAAGCACCAGAATTGTCGCGAAAGGGTAACGCTCGTAGGAGTAGTTCACAAATGAGAGAAATGCCGGTTAACAAACATGATGGGTGGTGAAGTTCGTGTGGTGTACTCGAACCTTCTACCCTCCCCCTCCCCCCTTTTTCGAGTTGTAAGTCGCCGGGTGCAGACCACTTCAGACCCCATGGAGTGAGAATGAAGTTCACAAAATAGGACGTAGAGGCGATGAAACCTGTTAGTTCTCGAGATTGGGACCATGTACGAGATGAGGAGATTTTCTATACCCAGAGATTCTAATCTTCTAACTGGCCTAGAAGATTTATTTCTTCTGTCCCCATTACGGATATGGTTAGATAGCGGGCAGCATAAACTTTCGCATTTTTAGTTGCATCTTAGAGAAATGGATGTTCAGATCTTCTATCGTGTGTATCTGCCACAATCGGCTGTTTTGCAGCCCCCTCTTTCTGTTCACCCCCTCCCCGTCGTCACGAGTTTACAACTCGAAAAAGGGGGGAGGGGGTTCGTTAGGCCCAGTCCGTGATATCGACTACACGTGTTCCATTGAACTCGCGTCGGATGTCGTTCTAATTCCAGTCAAAGGGAGACAGTAGGATCTCGGCAGCTCGGACCAGCTGCGTCTCGTAGTACAATGCGTCGTAGGTGTCGATCTCTACGGGGCGAGGGCGACGTGGTCCCGTGAGGATTTCTCGTCGACGATGGCGTACTCGATATCCTGTCCAGGATGGACGGTGAGATTCTGGTCGCGAGCCCGTTTCAGGGCCGCCACATTCTGGGTGTTCTGCGTGTACCCCTCCAGCAGCTTGGAGACGCGATTCCGTTCCACGAGGTGCTAACCGTTCCAGCGTAGGGGGCACTTGATGGCGTCCCGTAGACAGTCAAGTACAGCGCCCGGAGATCGAGTCGTGTCGAGTCGTTCGAGACAGTCGCGCTAGACGTCCTCGATGAACGGAAGGGTTGAGCGCTGCCGGGCTTCGATGCCTCTGATCTGAGTAAATGGAGGCTGAGAAAGGAACTCTATCGATAGCGCTAGACGTGTAGTGGGGGAGGGGTTGGATTGCAGATGAGTCGCCGAATGTGTCGAGGAGCATGTCAGTTGCCAGACCCAAAGCTCACGTAGAACTCCCCACCCCGCAGCTTCTCCCAGAGGGGTTCATCATCCTCTTCAAACTTCCCGTAGTCAACGAAGTCCTGAATGTCTCTAACCGTGATGCCGTTCCCACGGTCATCCTCACTGCGCCACGCACGCGGGAGACTCACTAAGCGGAGCAGGTAGCGGTCTGTTGATTCCCGGATTTTCTTCGGTAACTCACCCGGCAATGGATCGGGACCTCGCCGGCGGGCCATCCGGAACTCGTTTCCGGTCAATTTGATGCGGCCATTGGTCGCTCGGTCCGGTGTAACGGCCTTGACTTCGACCCGTCTCATATGTTCCGGACCCCAGCCCGAGTTCGCTTCTTCGTCCATGCCGGCGAAGGGGTCGATATAATCGAATCCGGGCCCACGCTCGTCAGAAACGTCGAACAACAGGCGGAATGCAGTCCGATACGCTGATTCATCGGGGATTGTTGCCTGCCGAAGGACCACTTCCGGGCGTTCGCCCTCGATTGCTGGCTCATTTGTATCGATATCGGCGATGGCTTCAACCGCTTTCATCCGCCAGATATCGGCGCTCCGCCATCGAGTGAGTTCCTCGAGGATTCGCTCTCGTGTCGATTGGTCTTGTGTCCGGAACTGGTTCCACGTACGCGCCAGACACAGCAGTTCGGCTTCACGCCCTCGGTCGTCAGCAATCTCTGCGTTTGATGTCGGGGTGCTAGATGAACTTGATCCAATACTGGGAGCGCCCCCATCGTCAGGTGCATCTTCCAGTGTGAGAGATGAGTTAACCGCATCATCCAGCTCGGTATCCGACGCTGACACCCACTGCATTGTGAGCTCCCGTCGCTTGGCGTGGCTCGTAGGTCCACCGCCGCCACCAGTGTCCTCACGATACCCGTTCAGTGCGTCAGTAACAGTCGCGAGCGACTCGGTGGGGTTCTCGAGTGCCGTCGTGAACGCCCTGAGGAGCTTATTGGTGTCATCGTCCTCACTGAGTGAGGCGGCGAACGTTTTGTGGCGGGTTGCGTGCCACTCGGCGACGGTCGTTATGATGGACTCGAGAACGGGCCCGTCACTCTGTTTTGGGAGTTCGATCAGCAAGCGGTCCCTGAGCGCTGTCGCCACGCGGTCGCCGTCGGGAATGCCCTCTATGACTGGTGTCAGTGGCTCCGGTGGCGCTGTTGGGTTGGCAGCTGCATCGACGGCGAGGGCGATAGCGGTTTTTGAATCCGATTCGCTATCGGTGTACGTCGCCCAGAAGGCGTCAATTTTGGCGACAGCGGTGAGGTACTTTCGGAGGGACTCGACGTCGCTGTCGGTCGGCCAGGAGTCGAGTTCATCCCAAACTTGGTGGTCTCTCAAGTCCTCGCGGTGAAGCTCTGAGGCGTTCTGGAGTGCTGTAGAAACATGTTGGAGTCGTGCGTAGTTCTCCTCCATCGCTGCGGCCGCAATACATTGCCGGGTGGCCGGCTCGGCAAGCCCCGCAGTCGTGAATGCCTCCACCCATGCATTGACGACCGTGTCCTCAGTCCCGTTCGGTGCGTTCGCCATTTTCTCCAGTGTCGATTCGACGTCGTCGTCCGGATTGATATGGAACTCCGGTGGGCTTGCCGTCTCGTCGATGTTCGAAAGTAGTGTTCTCAGTGCCGCTTGAACCAGCTCGAATCGCTGTTCTCGAAGCTCAGAGAGTTCTGCGCGGACATTCTCTTTCTGTTCGGCGTAATCGTAATCGAGCGCGTCATCCGGCTTGATGAGTATGTTCTCGAAGACATCCCTAAGCGAATATTGGTCGATGACTTGGGCAAGGCCATCTGCTGCGAGGTATAGCGGGATCAGCGTCGAATCGTCACTGTGCTCGTCGATTGCGCTCCGATAGATGGCGATCTGATTTGGCTTTTCCTCATCAGTGGTTGGCGGTGACCACTGCGTCGACCGCCTTGAACTCGTGCCGTCGGTGCTCTCGATGATCCCGATTGGATTGTCGACGACCGCATTGAGCTGGTTGTAGACCGCCCGATGGTTTGCCTCAGATACATTTGCATCGTATGCGGCTAGCAGATAGATTATCCGGGGCTCCAGTGTCGATTTGAGGTCCTTAATCGCTTCTTGTTCTTGGGGTGTTGGTTCAAACTCGTCCTCGGAAACTCCGAGATCCGGCTGTTCTGTCTTTGTTTGAATTCCAAATGGCGGTGTCGGGCCGTCGGGGGCACCGCCAAACAGGTATGCAATGGCTCGTGCCTCTCGACTGGGCCGTTCGACGATCGCGATGGAATCGTCACTGGCGAACTGTTCGCGTGCGTGCTGCGGGATTTGCTGCGTGTAGACTCGTAGCTCAGGCTCCTCGACCTGTGGGATGTCCTCCTCAACGTGGAGGATAAGCGAGTTGTCGGCCCATCGGACTGGGAGTCGAACGCCAGTATGCCAGATATCCCGCCGAAGCCACTGGCGCTTGGGTTCCTCATCAGTGAGTTTTCGACTGACCTGCGAGGTCGCCGTGAGCCGCCGTAGCAATCCATAGGTGGGCACTGTATTCGACTGGGAATCCCATGTGGATTCCATCGCCGAAAGCGCTTGATGGTCGTATGTGCGGTGTGTATCGGCAACCGCACGGCTGGATAAGAACTCGTTGAGTCGATCGGCCGCTTGGGCTGGGGTGAGTTCATCCAGCGGCCGTGCGCCAAGCTTTGTCGGCAGCGATGCGATTTCGACGCCCGGCAGTTCTCCATCCGCATCGAACCGCGACTCGATGCTTGCGATAATTTCGTCGAGGTTGAGTCGTGGCAGATAGCTGGCCGCACCGCGTTGCTCGTCGGCGGTGATTAGTGGCCTTGCTGTGTGGAGGTCCTCTGGCCTCAACCCACCGGGCGGTTCCGCAGGATCGTCATCTGTATCTGGTTCCGTGACCGGCCAGAGTGCCGCATCCTGTAGTTGGACGACCCCGAGCGCCGGAATCGTGGCGTCGTGTGTATTCGGTTGGTGGCTGTAATGCGTACCGTCACAGTACCACGCAGTGTCTGTGATGGTCGACGTGAGTTCTGGCCAGATGAGCGCCGTCGCATCCCGAACTGCCTCCCGATGACCCCGGTCAGCGTCTGGATCGAGTTCCGTGAGATGCCACCACGTTGGGATCGCCAGATCCTTGTTGTACTCCCACTCCTCAATATCGCAGTCTAACCAATCTTCTTGACAGCTGCTCGAGTGGCCGGCACTGAACGCTGGATGGTGTTCTGAGCGCCAACTAATTGTTTGGTACCGCTCCAGTAGGTCTTCGGATGGGGAAATCGGTGGATTGGCTTCGAACTCGGGATCGGCATCTGTGAGGGACTGCACTTCCGAGAGTGATAACGCGCCCGTGCGACGGTCGTCGGTGCCACGGCCAGGGAAGAGCCATCCCCAATCGATGTGGGGGCCGACCTGCACGCCCAGATGCAACAAGAAGTAGAGTTCCCACCGCTTGCGTTCCGCGCCCGAGAGGTCCATCTGTGCATGGATGGCTTCCCACTGCTCGTCACTGGGCGGCGCGAGGGTTGGGGTGTCCGTGGGTTCGAAGTCCTGGCGGCACTCGATTGCTGCGGCCCAGCGTCGGAACTTCGCGCCCGGCTCGGCCTCACTATCATCAGTCCCGCCAAATGGATACTCGACGCCATTTTCACTTGCGAGCGAATCCGAAACGTCGCTGAATCGCTCCGCCCATTCGGGGCCGAACACCAGTCGCTCGGCTGGGAGTTGGTTGCCGTCGTCGGTCGGAAGCGGGGTCGTCTGCACGTATCGTCGCTCGAGAAACGCGTCGTAGTCCGTTGGGGTACCGGTGAGTGTATCATACGCGAAGACTTCCTCGACGTCGTCGAACTGCTTGTTGTGGAACGGCTGGGGGGTCACCCACTCGGCAGTTTGCCCGGCTGTCGATTGCTTGTATAGATCGGCAAGGTAGCCGACGACGTCTGGGTCGCCATTTTCGTCGCCCGAGAACCCACCCGCTTCGGCGCCGACACGGCGATAGAAGGCCGCTTGCCCTTCCAGCTCTCGGGTCCCCCAGCGTCGGTTATGCCGCTTGAGCGGGCCGACCCACTCGTTTTGATACGGAATGATATAGACCGGCAATTGTTGCGGTGGAGTGGGGAGTTCCGCCATGGATTGTTGTGACTCACCGGGTTCCTGGCGGCGGAAGACGATGCGTTCACTCCGTTGGCGGGATCCATCATCGGATTGCCCCTCGCTGGGCCTCGCGCGAACTAACCGGGTTACGGTTGTCTCCTCCGCCTCAGCAGTCGATGTGCCCTCCTTGTGTTTCTCTGCCGGCAATAGGGGGACACCATGTCTACCGAGTCGGGTTGCTGCATCGACTTCTGCGTCGTTTTCATCGTCGCCATCCGCATCTGCGCCGTGATCGGCTAGGGCCTCCGCTATGGCCTCGAAGTACAGCTCTGCATGGGCTGGATGCTCGACAGTCACATGCCACGCATCGAACCCATCATCCGGTGTGGTTGTACCGGCTTGCTCCCAGAAGTCACAGAGGACCGTCACAAGGTCATCTTCCGATGCATCTGCTGCAATCGTCTCGATAAGCGTGGTCAACCCGATTTGGGAAAGGAACCCGTTGAACCGGGATTGGTCACTCGGTGCCGATTCAGGGAGGTTGGCTTTCCACGCTTCCCCATTCGCGATGACCTCTGCAGCAGGAATCGGCGGCGCGGCATCCCGCCCACGCAACGCCTCGAAGGCTTCCAACCGCGTCGGGTCGAGCAATGTCGCCGTCGGTTGCAACGGTTCCTGGGAATCAGTCGGGACGATCGCGGTGTCTTGAAGCCGACTGAGGGTGTCAGCGATTCCATTTGCGAGCGATGTCTCGGCGTCAGTCTCGGCGACGTCGACGGGAGCAACAACCCACGGCATCCACGATTGATATCCTGACGGTGGAGCGTGAGTTGCCTCGTCGCTTTGGATGAGATCTTCGCTTACGGTCGCGATGAGCGTCGGGAGCTCCTTGAGGAGCGTCTGGTTTTTCTCGGCAGTCACGAGATGTTGGCGATCGAAACTCACTTCGAAGGGAGCATGAATTACGAACGGGAACGGCGTCGAAGCATCCGAAATCGGGTAGTAAAGGTGGAGAGGTTCTGGCGTTGGTTCCCAATCGGCTGCCTCGGGACGCGGCTGTTCCAGCAGGATATCCATCGTTGCCGATTCGGCGTCGATGTCGCGGTCCTCATCCGTCAACCACTCATGGACGTCTGGGGTCAGTGTCTGTGAGTATCGAAGGAACTCTCGCTCGTGGGTGGTCGTGCCGACAGTAGTGGTCGTTTCTTCCGTGACTGCATGCGGAATTCGGGAGAGTCCGGGGTCGTCACCGATGGACGACTGGTGGGCACTGTCGGTCTCGATAGTCACCTCCCGGCGGTCGCCAATCTCAAGGAAACCGGTTTCCTCGGTATCATTGCCCTCGAGTTTGAGGAAGTCGATTTCGTCGAGTTCCTCAAGGAGGACCAGCGTTGACGCAGAGAGGTCGGTACACTCATCCCAGAATTGCGCTTGGGGTGTCTTGTCGCTGGACAGTCCGCCAACGTTTGCGCTTCGCCGGTTGGTCTCGAAGGCGTCGACGATATCGCGACCACTTTCGGCGAGTGCGTTTTGAACAGAATCGAGCAACCCGGTCCATTCCGGGTCATCATAATCGAGCCGGACGACCGTCTGGTAGGTGTCGGCATGGTCCTCGAGCCATTTATTGTCCGGCGTCGCGGTTGACGAAGCGGATTGACCAGTCTCGAGGAGGGCGTCAACGAGCCGGCTTGTTGCATCCGACTCCTCGTGGTCGGTATTAGTGAGGAAGGGGTACCGGAACAAAGAGAGTCGGGGCAAATCGGTGAGGAACTCGCTTGGCGTCGGCGGCGCCTGCTCCTCGGTCGACTCCCGCTCAGCGATGGTGTCGATATCCGGCGTTGATGGGAGTCTCGACCGTGCCTCTGCATCTAGGATATCGTCGAGAATGGATTGATATGACTCAATGACGGAACTCTCGACATCGAGCTCATTTCTGAGCTCCGTCTTGAGGTAGTGGTCGTACCCTGCTAACAGCATCTGGCCCGCGTGATAGCGAGAGAACTGTGCCGAGAGCTGATCGTCATTGACGACCGAATGGACGGAAAACCGCTCGCTCAGTTGGAGTAACGATTTGAGGCCAACCCCTTTCTCACCGATCGAGTCGCTGTTGTCGAGTTTTTCCGATCGGCCGAGTCCGGTGACCGCCTCGAACACATCATCATCGTGGAGTTCAAACGGTCGACCAGTGTTCGCGATGAGTAAGGATTCTGGGCCGACGATAACAGCCATTCGTCCGTCATCGCCGGGTCCGTCGCGAATCGCGTCCCGCGCATTCTGGATGAGTTCCAAAACTGTCCGACTCTCGTGCGTGGAGGCGACGACTTGATTGCCGACGCCAAGGTCCGTCTCCTTGCTCCACCGGCTTTCGTTCGTTAACGCACCGAGGAGATCTTGGTGTTCAGTACGACATGATTCTGCGACCGTCTGCTTTGGGGACCCTGAGCCACTCACTGAAACTCTAAACCTGTAGCCTGTGCGGTCTTTCTCCATTTAAATAAAAGGTAGGATCGATACGTCTTGTTGTACGAGGCCGGCTCCATGCTTATTCAAATCATTAAATGAGGGGCTCTGCTCTTCGAGGAGGTCACAGTAGATGTCCTTCTCGCCTCGGTCGTCATATTAAATGATGCCGTAGATTTCATTGGCGGGCAATATCTATCCAGCGTGAGACGGTGGCTACGTGGTTCAGACATCACTACAACCACGAACAACGGAATCAAGCTCTCAACGGACGAACGCCAACTGAGGAGGTGCTGAACCAGACAGTAACTTTCACTCCCGTAGTTCAGGAGTCACAGCGTTGATCACCTTTCGTTGAATCCAAGATTCACTGATTCATTGATCACCGTCTTCCTTTGCCAGTTCGCGAATCTTTTCCTTCGTCTCTTCGCGGTGCTCGCCGAATGCCACTTCGAAAATCCCACGATAGAAGTGCTTGTTCTTCTCGAGCGTGATGTCCTCCCGCTTCAACTGTTTTTTCAGCCGCGTGAATGTAACCTCAATATCCTCGCTCTGGTCCGGTTCAACGTATATCGTGGCCGAGTCCCAGTCCTCCCGGATGTTCAACGGCTCATCGTCTGTTTCCTCTGCCTTCTCATTTGAGGATTCAGTATCCGCTGTGCCAGTAGCCCCCTGCTGCCCTGATTGTTCCTCAGTAGCAGCCGCAGGTTCGTGGTCTTGACTCTCTGCTTCCGACGTCGTCTCCATCGTCTCGTCATCGGTCGCGGCTTTCTCGTCGTCTGCTTCCTCAGACGGATCCTCAAATCGCTCGTCCATTCCCCGGGGCATTCTTACGCCTCCACCTGCGTTTTGTCGAACGCTCGTTCCATCGTCTCCGCAACCTCCAGAAAGAGGTCGCGCTCTACTTGCTGGTCGTTCGCGTCTTCCCACCCGAAAATATCTCGTCCGTTGTCCCACGCACGCTGGATCGCTACTCGCATCGGGAGTTTGAAAATCGGTGCCATCGACGCGAAGGACTCGTCGAAGGAGTTGAGGAATTTCTGTGACTGACCGTCGTCCCGGTACATATTCGCCAGGAGTCCGACGATTGCGATCTCGATCTGCTGGTTGTCCTCGATGGACTCCAGCTGGTCCCACAGGTCGTCAAGTGCATCCCGTGATGTTGCTTGGGTCTGTGCAGCCAAGAAGACGTTCTGAGCCGCAATGAACGCCGCGTCCGTCAGGACTGAGAGGTCAGGGGGGCAATCGACTACGATAAAATCGTAGTTATATCCATCGTCAACCATCTCTTCGAGGGCGAGTTTCAGCGAGAGACGGGCATTTGCATCGTCCATCCAGTCTCGAGCAAGGCCCATGTCCTTGTGACTGGGAATCAGGTCGAAGTTCAGATGGTCGTACTCGTCGGCTTCGATCACGATCTCTGAAAGACTAGTATCGTGCGTGCGCGGATTGTCGACGAGTACGTCAAGCAGATTCTCGTCATCGGTGACTAGTGTGTTGGGGAGTTCGTTCTTTGGGCTTGATGGGTCATTGTCGTCGCCCGGACCCAGTCCAAGTCCTTTTGTCATGTCGGCTTGCGGGTCCATATCGATCGCAAGCACATCGTGGTCGCGAGTGGCCAGCGCCGCGGCACTGTTGATCGTCGCGGTTGTCTTTCCCGTCCCGCCTTTCTGGTTGCCGAAGGCGATCGTAGGGATGCCAGTTGATGGTGTGACGCCCCATCCATGAGGTGATTCGGTCATAGTTAGATCATTGAATCAATGACTCATAAATCCATGTCAGACACTTAGTTGTGTTTCTCTCAATCTGATTATGGAGGATATCGTTATCTGAGTGGCTGAGAGTTATGATTCTCTCTTTTCCGAGAACTGTCTTTGATTCATTAACTCACAAACTCATTGATTCACAATGTCTCGATTTCATTGATTCATTGGTTCAATAATTTCGTGAGACGGGTCTGGTGTTCCTGAGTCCTCTATTCAATGATTCAGGTACTCACTGTTTCTGTGACTCAATGATTCCATGAGTCGATGAATCGACTCCCCCCATGGTACCAGTTGCTACCGTGGATCGTGGATTCATTGACTCATAACTTCCAGAAGTCATCACTTCATTGAATCTGTGACTCTGTGACTCATTGATTCAATCACCAACCGAGGACAGACATTTGGAATGGCTCGATAGATGGGTAACATCAAGTTCTCTCTCCAAAGGCTGCGTTAAGTTGATCCTGCATGAACTCTCGTCGGACTTGACGAGAACGCGAGTCAGATAGGTAATTTTGCATCACTACCTGAGGATCGCTACTACCTTGCTCTGCAGCGATTTCGTTGATACCTTCGAGAACGCCTTCGAGGGCTACTGTATAGGTGTCGTACCAGAATCGCCGGCAGAGCTGTGGGCTTGGTCGTTCGCCCTGGATCCGGCCAGGAAGATCTGCCTCCGATGCAAGATTCTGGAACCAATTCCGGATTGTATCTCGGGTCACGTACGGCATTTCTCCCTGCGAAGATGGGAACAAGTATCCAGTCCACGTATCGTCTTCGGCTATCTCGTCGATTCGGGAGTCGAGCACGTCCATTCCGTACAGGAGAGACACCTCACCGGGCCCGTTCTTGCGGCTCTCGAACGTGATGAAGGGGATGTCGTCTCCGGGAACATCACGGTGGAACTGTGAGACGTGGAGTGCGGCGACCTCACTCGCTCGAAGTCCCCAGCCAGCTAGTGCTACTACGAGCAGCTGTTCTTGTGTTGTCTCCGACGTCTGCATTAGCTTCCGAATATGGTTTGCTGAAAGGGAAGGTGTCGGGGATTCCTCTACTTCCCACTTGAATTCGTCGTAGAGGCCGCTGGCAGGGTTCATCGAGGTAACTCGCCGACCGACCAGATGCTGATACCAGGCGTCGACGACGCGCCGCACACGCTGGAGAGTCTGGGCACTGTACTTGTCCTCGGTTCCCTCGTTCAACCAGTCGAACGCTGCATAGACCGCATCAACGGCTTCGTAGGCTGGATTCTCTTGACCTCGTAGAATTGGTGTAAGGAGGTCGCCCGTTCCATTTGCCTCTTGGTAAGCACGGACGTAGAGATTCAGCCGCGTTCGCATTGCTTCGATGGACGACGATGCCAGACTGTACCGTGATTTTCGTCGGTTGAGGAACTGTTCGAGGGCGTCGATTGTTGCCTCGTCCGTTGTTGCCCATGTGTAGCCTTCTTTATTGTCTCCAAGCCCGAGGTCTTTATTCCAGAACTCCCCGAATGAGCGGTCATGATGGCGGCGGAGAGCTGCAAGGAATGACCGTGCATCGTGATTCTGAAACCACTGGTGGGTCGGTTTCTCGCTTGTTGGATCGAAACCCTCTGTTTCGAGACAGGGTGCGATCTCGTCCCAGTACAGGTCCGCGAAGTCCTCGAGCGAACACGAGGTCCATCGGACACCATCGAATGATAGCGCCTGCTCAACGTTGCTCTCGCTCTCCTGTTCGGCATCTGATCGACTCATTGTAACGATCTCTGGGAGATTCGACCATCCGAAATTGGATTGATGTAGAATTCGGATAGGAGCCTGGTCACGGTCCAGTATGATTGTTCTAAGAGTGGCATTTTGGAGCAGTTCAGCAGTTCAGTTGGATTCTTTATTAGTTTGTGGGTTTTGCTGACCGGAAGAGTCTGCTAAACCCACGACAATTTGGGTGAGAAAATGCGCTAACCGAATAAACTGTATGGCGCAATACCTTTTTCGCAGGCTGATTCCCCAGATTCACCTGAATATATCTATAAACAAGAGGGGTTCAATAGAGCTGTTTCAGCATATCAGCAACGATTAACTGTCAGCCACTCTAATTAGATTGAAAATGAACTCTCCTCCCCCTACACTCTGCGAAGACGATTTCTATCAGACACTCGTTGAAAATGCTGCCGAGGGGATGTTGACTATCGACCAGGAGAGTAAAATCGTCTATTCGAATCCAGCGGTCGAAGAGATTCTTGGATACTCTCAAGAGGAGTTGATTGGGAGTTCGAAGATGAAGATTATCCCCGAGCGGCTAGAATCTGTCCACGCTGCGGCTCTTGACGCATATGTCGATACTGGCGAGCGCAATATTGACTGGGACGGAATGGAATTGCCTGCACTTCACAAAGAGGGACACGAAGTACCGACACTGATCAGCCTTCGCGAACATGAACACAACGGTGACCAGTATTTTACAGGCATTATACGGGATATTACCGAGCAACAAAGGCGAGAAGAACAACTCCAGGAACAACGGGATCGGCTGAACGAATTCGCAGATATTCTCACCCACGATATTCGTACCCCTCTCTCTGTCGCCCAAGGCTATACTGAGGTCGCACAAGAAAATCACAATAGTCCAGAACTCGACGAAGTTTCCGAGTCACTTGATCGAATTGATACCTTAGTCGATACTGTCCTTGAACTTTCGAAATCGGGGCAGTTAATTGGAGAAACTGAACCTATTGATATCGAAGCGTATATTCACAAATCCTGGGATAGCGTCGAAACTCAAGAGGATACGTTACAGATCGATGATGAACTGGGGCAAATAGTTGCTGATACAAGCAGGTTCCAAGAACTGTTGGAGAATTTGTTCCGGAACGCAGTTGACCACAGTGATGAGGCTGTCAGAATCTCTGTGGGGAGCCTTGCTGAAGAACCAGGAATATATGTTGCAGATGATGGCCCTGGAATTCCGAGTTCAGTTCATACAGACGTATTCGAACACGGATATTCGACAAATCAAGCGGGAACCGGCTATGGCCTCTCGATTGTACAACAAGTCGTGCAGGGTCACGGGTGGGAGATCGATATCACAGAGAGTGCTGAAGGTGGTGCCCGATTCGAGATTAAGTGGTAGCAATACTGGTCCCGATCGGCATTCACTGCTTAGCCGCACATGTGACGGATATTTATTGTGATTGAATTTCAATCAGGGAGACATGACCTCAACCTCGCCTCATCTAACACTCGAGGATGCCTTAGATGAGCATGCACTTCTCTCCGACATCGAAGACGGCGTGACAGTACTCCACATCGAAGATGATTCGAGCTTTGCTGATCTTGTTTCGACGTTCTTAGAGCGTGAGCGCGAGTTCTTCGATATCCACACAGAGACAAATCCAGTGGAGGGTGTGGAACTTGCCAAGGAGGGGGAAGCAGACTGTATTGTCTGTGATTACGACATGCCGGAGATGGATGGGTTGGACGTTCTCGAAGCCATCAGATCGGACATCCCTGAACTCCCGTTTATTCTGTTTACTGGGAAAGGGAGTGAAGAGATAGCAAGCGAAGCGATTTCCGCTGGCGTTACCGAATATCTTCAGAAAAGGGGTGGCACAGAGCAATACGAGGTCCTCGCCAATCGCATCGAACAGGCTGTTGCTCGACGCCGAGCAGAACGGCAGGTCACGCGAGGATTCCGTGCTATCGAAACGGCACACGACGGAATCAGTCTGCTCGATCCTGATGGTAAATTCATGTACGTTAACGAGGCGTACGCAGAGATTGTTGGGTACGAGCGAACAGAATTAGTCGGGCAACATTGGGATATTCTGTATCCAGAGAAAGAAGAGAAGCAAGTCCACGAAGAAATACTTCCCGGAGCAAGAGACGAGGAGTGGGTCGGCGAGACAGATTACATCCGCAAGGACGGGAAGGCGATCACTGTCGATCACCGACTGGTGTACACCAAAGAGGACACGCTGGTCTGTGCGATATCTGCGACCGATGATATCGAAACAGTCCGCGACGAACTCTCACTGAAAGAGCATTCAATGGACGAGGCACCGATCGGGATCACTATCACGAATCCAACACGGCCTGACAACCCAATCATTTACGCGAACAGTGGGTTCACCGAATTAACAGGCTATGCTAGAGAAGAGGTTCTTGGTCGCAACTGTCGATTCCTACAGGGAGACCGAACACAGCCGGGACCAATCACCGAGCTAGATCGGGCTATTGACGCTGAAGAGCCAGTGAGTGTGGAACTCCGGAACTACCGCCAGGATGGGGAGTTATTCTGGAATCGTGTCACGGTTGCTCCCTTGACAGACGAGGACGGGGACGTGGAGTATTTTGTGGGGTTCCAAGAAGATGTAACAGCCCGCCGAGGACTGTTAGAAGAGTTCGGCGCACTCGCGGACGTACTCTCACACGATATGCAAAACCCGCTTCAAACGGTTCGTGGACGAGTGAGGTTAGCGCTGGACACTGGAGATGTAGACCATGTCGAGGAAGCTCTCCCCTCCTTGGATCGAATGGAGCAACTGGTCGATGATGTCGCCAATGCACTAGAATCGGGTACAATCGTTGGCGAACACCATCCAATCGACCTAGAAGAACTTGTCGAGACGACGTGGGAGTCATTAGACCGACACGGTGAAACCGGGTCCCTCAAAATCGATGACGCGCCGATGGTCCACGGCAATCCGGAAGCAGTCCGGCGAATGTTCGATAATTTGCTCGGAAACTCGCTAGAACACGGAGAGGCACCGATCAACATTCGAGTTGGTGCCTCAGACGATGGAATCTTCCTCGAGGATAACGGGCCTGGTATCGCTGAGCCGAACCGAGAACAAGTGTTCGAGCAGGGCTTTTCAACGAAATCCCATAACGGTGGGACTGGAATGGGGATGGCGAGTGTCCGGCAGATCGTCTTAGCTCATGACTGGCGGATCGATATCACTGAGAGTGACGAACTCGGTGGTGTGAGGTTCGAAATTCAGACCCGCCAGTAATGATGTCCAACAGTACTTCAGGTGGGCTAGACGACGAGGCTTCCCAGCTGTACGGGCAGTAGGAAGCTGCCGACTTTCACAGATACGCTACTATGCCAACATCTATTGTGTCATCGACACAAAAATTCGGACATGGACGACGACAGTGATGAAGACACGCTACAAGAAGCGCTAGACCGGGCACAAGATGTAATGTTGCCAGCGGATGATTCTGATGAACTCCAGCCAAATTATCCAGCTGACTACACTCCCGAAGAGCGTGTTGAACACGTTCTTCGAGGAGAGTACCCCCGGTGGCGAAGTGTAGAATGGATTACAGCGGCTGCTGATACGGATTCGGACGTCTGCTGGTCTGTTATCCAGGATCGACTCGGTGAAGGGGAAGTCGAAATTTCTTCGGAGGGTGTCCGGCGGAACCGATATCACGTCTACTTTGAGAAGGTAGAAAAGGCCACAGAGCGTGCTCGTGAGCGTCCACGTCGGCTATTGTGAACTCGGTCGCTGGCACGACACGCCACCTCTCCGTCCAGTAAGGAGAACGTCTCATGGGTCCGTTCTCGAGGTCACTTCTCAGTGCTGCAGGGTCGCCAATATACCTTTCCGGAGGCGATCTGTTTTGATTCCAGTTCACCCAGAAAGACAAGATCTTCCAGCTTGTTTCGGGCAGTGTTGCGGTGACAGGAGAATTCAGCTGCAAGTGCCGGGGCATCGAATGGCTCACAGCGGTCTTGCTGGTTCTCAAAAAACTCTAGGACATCATCGGTAGTAATTCGCGGCTTCGGACCGCCAGACATTATCTTGATACAGACTCCGCCAACGAAAGCTATCGATGAAGGGGGAATATACAATGTGCATTTACACAATAACCATTAGAAACGGTGCATAGGGCCTGTATAACAGGTCTTTTGTAAGTCAACCCCTAAATTAGGATGACAGGATTATGACTCGACGAGAAAACCAACAGACAACAGCGGATTCTGTAATCTACAGTATTGTCGAGGAAATCAGCGCAGTGACTGATACACCAGTTGAGGACGTTAAACCGTTGCACAACTCTGTAGATGCGGATGCACTCAAACGATTAGTAAATCGATCCCATTCCGAATTTCGGCTTGAATTTCCTCATAATGGGCTACAAGTAGTTGTGGAGTGCACTCCAGATACCGAAATCACAGTTCTAGAGGAGTAATGTGTCTCAGAATCCGTGACTTGTCTCGAAGTGGGAATCAGGAACTCCCATGGGAACTCTCACGGTCCACCAGGTAACACCACGGTCTTCAGGCCATGGAGAACCCCAAGCCCTTGTCTAATCTGCAACTGAGTTGCATTCTCATCGCAAACTATCCAATATGATTCTCAATCAATGTGTATTCAGTAACGTATTTGGTCCTACTTCCCGAGTTCACATCTAATATCGATGGTGGGTCAAAAAATCAACGTCGTACTGAAGATACTGTCCCGACCACGGAATCGCATCATACTCCAGCATCTCCAAGATGTCTCTGTCACTTCGCCACAAGATCTGGCCCGCCATATTACTGAAAATCATCCTGATAGTACAGCCGTTGATGCAGAAGTGATCCGGATCCAGCATGATCATCTACCGCTCTTGGCAGATCACGGTTTAATTGCGTATGATCAGGATATGGGAACTGTTCGGGATGAATCCGGTGAGTTAACTGATCACGTTCTTAGATCAATTGATAAGCTAACTGTAGCGAACTCTATTGATTGACATCCTCCTCCGCGTGAACAGCGCGGCTTCCAGTACCGGAATTGAGGTATTGACTGTGGGGTCGTGGGTCGGTTCGACAGGTGGAGACGGATGAAATCGCCCAGTACATTCACATGGCCCAACTAACAAGAGTGGTTTATGTCTGATCTCTCAATGGACGACAACACTTCTGTGCGGGCAGTAGACAGCGATGAGGAGGTTACTGACGACATTGATGCTGGAATGCTTCTCCATAATGTGTTGGATGGTCTCGAGGCACCGACGATGATTGTTGGCACTGATGGCACAGTAACGCACATCAATCGACAAGCAGTCGAACTCTTCGAGACGGCAGATCAAGACGCAATCGATTCCAAACCGGCTGCAGTCCACGGTGGGGAGTCACTCATCGATCAGGTGCTCGAGACAGAAGACGAAATTCAGCAACGCGAGGAGACATTTGTTGTGGCTGGTGAGGAAGTACACGTCAGCCGGACGGTGATCCCGTTCCAGAACGCAGATGGAGAGTTGGCTGGTGGGATGGAAACTGTCCGTGATATTACCACAAAAGTCCGAGAACGCGAACGGAAAGAGCAACTCGAAGCCTACCAGACAGCGGTCGTTGATCACCTTGCAACAAGCCTCGAACAGTTGGCGGATGGTGATTTGACGATCGATCCGACTGTTCCGGATCCACCGGAAGACTTCGACGAGATGCAGGACGTCTACGAGGAATTTTCTGCAATGGGAGCATCACTTGATCAGGCAATCGACAATATTCAGGAGGTGGTCGATCGACTCGAGTCACTTGGTGACGATCTTGCGGCCTCAAGTGAACAGCTGAGTGCGAATAGTGAAGAGGTAACGAACTCCATCGAGGAGATCAACTCGACCGGAGACGAGTTAGCGGATGGCGCTGCTGATCTGACAGCACAGACGGATACAATCGACCAAACGATCTCTGACCTTTCTGCCTCAATTGAGCAAATTACTGCGACTGCACAGCAGATCGATGCGACATCGGAACGCGCGGGTGAACTGGCAACAGACGGTGTCGAAAAGGCCGCGAATGCTGTAAATAGGATCGATGACGCCACAGATTCCGCTCAAGAGATTACGTCTGAAATCGAAGAACTCGAGTCACGAATGGAAGAGGTCGGTGATATTCTCGAGGTGATCACGGACATCGCAGACCAGACGAATCTGCTCGCACTCAACGCCTCTATTGAGGCTGCGCATGCCGGCAACGAAGGTGATGGGTTTGCTGTTGTCGCAAACGAGGTCAAGAGTCTCGCGGAGGAATCACAGGAACACGCCGATGAAATCGAAGCAATCGTTTCGAATGTTCAGAATCAGACGACTGAAGTTGCAAACGGTATTCGCGAGGCGAACGAAGAAATAGAGACCGGCGCAGAGGCGGTTGACCAGGTTGTTGACCAACTTTCTGAAATTGAGACATCTATCGAGGCTACCAGCCAGGGTGCAGACGAAGTCAGTGATGCGGTCGAACAACAGGCCGTGAACGCAACTGAAGTAAGCGACCTCGTTGGCGACACGTCCTCACTCAGTGAGGAGGTGACTGCGTCTGTTGAGGAGGTGTCTGCTGCTGTCGATCAGCAGGCGACTGCGATGGAAGAGGTAGCACATCTCGCTGAAAATCTCAGCCAAACCAGTGACGATCTCTACCGTCGGTTGGACCAGTTCAAACTCGATGAGACAGAGTCAGCAACGCTTTAGTCTGTCAAGAAAGGACTAATATCACAGCTGAGGACTTGTCAATAGTGCATCGGACAGGACACTATGGGGCTGCGCTCATCTTTTATGCGCCACTTGGATTACTGATTACCCTTCTCATCAATCTCGAGTTTGCTTTCGTTGGCGGTGCTGGGGCCGTTGCATTGTCGATGATCCCAGATTGGGATATGAAGATTCCGGGCATCAAGCATCGTGGTATCACTCATACCATTCATTTTGCCGTCTTTGTTAGCGCGCTCGTTGGGCTTGGCGGATTCGTCCTTGGTGTGCAGTCAACACTTGCTGCTGGACTCGTCCTTGGTGGGTTTGCATTTGCCGTCAGTACTGTTTCTCTTGGGTCTCATATCGCTGCTGACGCGCTTACTCCCGCTGGTGTCGAGCCGTTTCTGGATGACCGCCACTACTCCTACGACATTGCTCGAGCAGCGAATCCGATTGCAAACTATGGGCTCCTTGCCTTTGGCGTCCTCGTAACTGGTCTTGCAGTACTCACAGCAGGTGTGCTTGGATTGTAGCTTTAGGACTATCAGCGACTATATCGATTGATCACGTAGACGACTGTTCCAGCGACAACACCGACTGGAATTGCCAGTCCAAGTAATGGGAGAAAGAGATCGGAAAGGCTGAACAGTTCACCACCAGTTTCAGTTGCTCCGTTAGCACCGGTGTCAGCTGTAGACTCAGAGCCACCGGAGCCACTGCTTGGAAGGAAGAGATACGTGAGTAATCCACCGACAACGGTCATTGTGAGGTAGCCGGTGAACCCACTCGCAACGGCAGTGATGACCGCTTTCCGTGTCTGTTCGATCCGACGCTGGATGTAGATGCCGGCAAGTGCTCCAACAAGGGGGCCGCTGAAAACCATCATGAGAACTACAAAAAACATGAACGTGAGCCCAACCAACTCCCCAAGGAGTGAATCACCCATGAATCGCAGCCATAGTATGGCTGTTAACCCAAACCCAAGTCCGACTGCTGCAAAGATACCGTTTGTCTGTTTGAGCAACTGCTGCACGGAGTTTTCTGAGAGGACTGCTGTAATGTCGGCTGCAGACGCAGCTGGCCGTTCCTCGCCACCACCCACTTGCTTTGAGGGCTGATTGGTAGTCGTTGTGTTTGCTGAGGTTTCGAGATCTGATTGGTCAAGAACAGTAATATCGTAGTTCGACGTTGCCTTTTGAGCTTTCTCTGAAAGTCCAACCGTGGTCGCAATGAAGGTCTTATCGATTTCGTCTTCTTGGTTTTGGCGGCGTTTGAGTAAGTATTTGACGTGATTCGGCGTTACCTGCGAGTTTGGCCCAGTAATCACTAACGCAAGTCCTTGCTCTGGTGTAGTTGACTGCCTTCCGTGCAGGATCGAGACTCCATCCTGAATCTGCTGGAGTTCAGTCTCCCAACCCTGGGTTGTGAAGTGTTCACGGACAGTCCGAAGAAACTCCTGCCCAGACATTAGAGCGTTTGAGACACCGTTTTGGTGACGTCTTGTTCCACCATAATCAGTTGTCGTAGTCTTCGATTGGATCGTAGTCGGTGTTAGTTGAGTTCCCGCCCCGCAAGAGAGCAATGGCTACAAGCACGATAACGACAAGCACTACAATGATCGTTGAGCGTCTCATTTCAATTCGAATATTAGCCAATGATTCTACATAAAGGATATGGCCACTGTGTCGGGCAATTTCCCCTCTTTGATCACCGGTAAGGAAACCTTCATTGAATCTGATTCATGAATACAGTTCCACTAATGCCGACGTGTCAAAACTGCGGCAGCCATGTTACTGCTCGTTTTCGCCGTGTCTTTGGAGACAACAACGGGGATATCCATGGATGTCGGGAGTGCATGAAAACAACTGAGATCAGTAATGAGGACGGATTACACACTAACTGCAACTGCTGATCAAGCTGGTGCTGGCGGATGTTGAGCTGTGTCTATCCAGAACGCCTCGATCGCTTCTGCAAGTGTTTCGTATTCAGTTGGAGATGATGGCTTCGTCAGATAGGCATTTGCTGATCGCTCATAACTCCGAATGATATCGTCTGGATCATGAGAGCTAGAGAGAACCAATACCGGCGGTGCTGGATGGTTACAGTCGTCTTCGAGGGTTGATAAGAACTCATGGCCACTAACCCGAGGCAAGTTTAAATCAAGAAATACGAGGTCTGGAAACGGATCTTCACCCGACCGTTCGCATTCTTGGAGGTAGTCGACAGCAATACCCCCGTCTTTTGCAGTGTGAAATCGGACGTCGCTCTGTATGGAACGAAATGCTTCCTTTGTAAGGCGGATATCTCCGGGATTGTCTTCAACGATCAAGACATCCACAGGCTCATTCGGCGTCTGATCAGTTGCGTCCATCAGTCCTCTATGGGTACTCTTGGCCTCTAACCCTATTCCCAAAACACGTTGGAATGATGGGTGGTCGCAAAGAGTACAACACTACCCAAGATCTCAAAGCAGTGAGGGCGGTGGTAGTGGACTCACGCAAAGGACGCAAGTTGTGTTACTCTATCTCAATTTCGAACCGAGCTCCTCCCTCTTCACTAGCTGTGAGATCGATACACCAGCCGTGTCCATCGACAATTGTTTCGACGATAGAAAGACCATAGCCTGTACTCTCTGCGAGTGTTGTATACCCCGAGTCGAAAACATCGGTACGTTCATCGGGTGGAATCCCATTACCTGTATCTTCGACGTAGAATCCAGTTCCATCGTCTAGCAACCCGACCGTTACTGTGACATCATCACCGCCGTGCTCTATGGCATTACGAAACAGGTTCTCGAAGAGCTGTTGCAGACGGTCTGGATCTGCCTCAATCGTTTGTTCACATGCTATTTCAAGACTTGCGTCGGCTGTCTCGACATACGACCATGCGTTCTCGGCAACCGACTCAAGAGCAATCGGGCGTGTATTCTGGATTTCTCTCCCTTCCTGGGCGAGCCAAAGTAAGTCCTCGATGATCTCTTCCATTCGCTGGTGAGACAGTGCAATTTCATCCAGATGATCGAGATCACCGGTTTCCTGCGCAAGTTCGAGATGTCCGTTGGCAACGTTAAGCGGATTACGGAGATCGTGAGAAACGACACTTGCAAATTCCTCGAGGCGACTATTTTGCTCCTCGAGTTGCTGTTCTCGCCCGATGCGGTCCAGGACTGCCGTCAGAATCGACGAAACGACTTTTGCAAGCAGTTCGTCGTCATCGTCGAATGCGCCGGGTGTTTTTGACCCAATCAGGATGATACCGTGATCTCCAAGTGGAAGGATAATCTCGCTTCGAATAACTGTCTCTGGATTGTAGACTGCCTCAGCAGTTCGAACATCATCGTATTGTTGTGGAACACCACTTTCGTATACTGCCCAAGCAATTCCATCACCGGGTCCAAACGTCGGGTGGGTTGAAATCGCATCTTTGGACCGATCTGAGACAGTTACTGACTCGAGTGCATTACTTCCCTCGTCGTAAAGATACACGCCATGCAAGTCAAAATCGAGGAGTTGGGTCAAGTTGTCGCTAACATGTGAGCAGGCCTCCACCCGCGTATCTGCCTCAATCCACTCTGTGGCTGCTTGATACAGTTGTTTAAGTTGGTTTTCTTTGCGTTTCCGCTCGGTGACTTCGACATTGACAGCAACAAATCGACTGATCGTGCCGTGCTCGTCAGTGATGGGCGCAATCGTCTGGTTGACAACGTATCGAGTACCATCTTTTCGCTGGTTAATGATCTCGTTTTGCCAGGTATCACCATCGAGAATCGTTCGCCACAGTTGCTGATAGTACGCATAGCCGTGTTCTCCCGATTTGAGGAGCCGAGGTGTTTTTCCGACAGCTTCAGAACGTGTGTATCCGGTTACGTCTTCGAAGCTTTCGTTCACATACGTGATTTCAGCATCAGTGTCAGTGATATAGATCGAATGACCAGCATGTTCGACCGCTTTGCGGAATGACTCGAGTCGTTCCTGGCGTTCTTTCTCCGCAGTCGTATCGCGAGCGTGCAGTACGAGGTGTCTCTTGCCCTTGAACTGGATTGGTTGGATGTTCAGTTCCGTCCAGAACTGAGTTCCATCTTTCGTCTTACAGCGCCAGTCGACGCCTTGTGAACTTTCGTTGTGAGCCTCCTCGAGGAGAGTATTCACTGGTGTCTCTGATGGTGGCTGCGTTTCAGCAGTTAACGATTCAAGCGAGTGTTGTTGAAACTCAGTTTTTGTATAGCCCCAATATTCACAGGCAGTTGTATTGACAGCTGTAATTGCTGTACGTGCTTGATCGTACACAAGAATTGCATGTGGGGCGCTATCGAGCAATTCGACTACAGATTCGTCACCACGGTGTGCTGTGATTTCGTCTCCAATTCGGGCTATTGTACTCTTCGAGTAGATTTCTGCAAGTGGAAAATAATCAGTAACATCTGCAGCGATCGCATCGCCGGCAATTGTACCTAAATCTCCTTCGACAAACAGAAAGAATGGCACGTCCGGATTCTCTTGGCGAACTGTCTCAAGGAGATCGACCCCAGTCTCCTTAGGAAGATTCTGCCGACTCAGAATACAATCAACAGACGCTGTCTCGAGGATCGTCGTTGCTTCGGCTAGACTCGTCGCACTTATCGTTTCTATGTCATCAATCTCCTGTGGATGTCGTGAAAAGAGCGTGTGAAGACTGTCATCAGTGACAACCTGACCCTCAACAACGAGTACTTGTTTTGTCATATATCACCTTAAGAGTATTGGATGACTCGATCCATGTCAGCATAGAGGCTCGCTACTTTCATAACCAAAATATGAATTCCAGTCCAATAATGACTCTGATTGGGTTTGATTAGGGTCCGTTTCATTCCTCGCCAGATTGGAGTAGAACAACAGTGACTCGGTTTCCGCCTGACTCCCGTTCCGTATACGAAACGAGACCACCAGACATCGTTACCAGCCAGTTGACCAGCCAAAGGCCAAGCCCTGATCCATGATGGACTGGGGATTCTTTGTCCCCCAGAAGACGGGTACGGTCCAACTCAGAAATTAGTGGGTTCGAATCCTCAACGTGCACTTTAATCGCGTCCCGTTCGATTCCCTTTTCCGAGAACACAACAGATTCTTGCTCAGCAGTCACAGTAGCCGTTTGATCGGCCTTCGACGAGTGTTTGACTGCATTTTGGAGGAGTTCACGAAATGCAGCTGCGATTTGTTCTTGGGCCACCACAGTCCGATCTGATAGACCCTCGAGTTGCAGATCGACGTCTTCAGCGGATACTGAGAGCTGATTGAGAACTCGATCAAATACTGTAGAAAGTGAAACCGGTTCTGGTTCAAAGGAGGTGGATGTCAGTAGTGCCTCGATCTGTCGCGCCTTTTCACTGCTAGCAAGCAAATTTGTGGCAGGCTGTTTCACTCCAGAGATCGTATCCGGATCGACATCCTGCTGCTCTTTTAACTCGGTAAGATGGCCGAGTAAGATGTTTAATTCGTTTCGTATATTGTGGAGAAGGATACGGTGAAGGACTTCGATTCTCCGCTCGGATTCAACGCGGTCTGTCACATCGTTCTGGAACCCAACGAAGTACGCAAGGTCGCCACCTGAATCCGTAATTGGGGCGATTTGCATATGGTTCCAGAACGGGGTTCCGTCAGATCGATAGTTGAGGATATCTGTTTCGACGGTTGTCCGACTCTCAATTGCGTCACGGACCTTCTCGACTGGGTCATCCGCTGTGAGTGGTCCTTGTAGGAACCGCGGATTTCGACCGATTGCATCGTCTTCGTCGTATCCCGTCACCTCACAAAAGTGATTATTAACGTAGGTAATCGGCATCTCATCCTGCGATGGATTTGAAATGATAATCCCCATCGGAGCTTCATCCATCGCCTTTGTTTTCCACTCGAGTTCCTGCTCTCGTCGTTTCCGCTCCGTAATATCCGTAATTAGCCCTTCAAGATACTCGATTGATCCATCTGAATTCGTAACTCCACGTCCTCGTTCGATGACCCACTTTGTCGTCCCTTCACGATCACGGAGTCGGTATGTGATTTCGTACTTATCACCATCCTCGAGTGCTGTTTGAACAGAGTCCCAAACGGTCTCGCGATCATCAGGATGGATGATCTCTCGCCAAGATATCTCGTGAGATTCTAATTCTGTCGCAGAGTATCCAATGAAGTCCTCGACATTCCCCATAACATGTTCTAGTGCCCACTCGGGATTATTTTCAGCGCGAAAAACCAGTCCCTGTAGATTGCTTGCTAGCGTCTCGAATTGGCGTTCTCGCTGGAGTCGCTGTGAAATATCACGAACGACACAGACATGGCCGCCAGTGTCTAGTTGGGTCAGCGACAGTTCTTCAGGGAATCGCTCACCAGTCACTCGTTGGCCATGACTCCGGCCAGCCCAGGTGCCGGCTCGCTCTAACTCGGGAAGAATCTCGTCGTGAAAGCGTTGGGCCTCGTCGTCTGGATACAACTCTTCCCAGTGGGTTCCAATGAGGTCATCCTGCTCATAGCCGTATAGATCCGCATAGGCATCATTGACGTAGAGATAGCGATTGTCCTCGGCAAGAATACCAATCCCTTCTGTTGCCGTTTCCAATGCCTGATATACCCGGTCGCGGTCACGACGAGAATGATACTGCTCAACGACGTTTGTAATTCTGTTAAGAAGGAGTGTAGCCTGCTTTTCTCCAGCCGTTTTTTGCACGTAATCCGTTGCACCGGCCGAGATCGCTTCACTGGCGACTGATTCACTTCCACTCCCCGTAAACAGGATAAATGGCAACTCGGCGTATTCGGCTCGAACTCTCTCGAGAAATTCAAGCCCATCTGTCTCCGGTAACTCATACTCGCTGACAATACAATCGATTTGCTCGTCTAGCGTCTGTAATCGTTGGATGGCGTCCGCTGCTCGTTGCTCAGTTATCACCTCAATATCAACTTCATTTTGTAGCGTTGCCGAAGGTATATGCGCTGAAAGAGTAGAATCTGGGTCCACATGGAGAATGTGGAGGTGAGTCATATCTCTCGTTTTAGAATACAGTTGGATAAGTATTTCCGCCCGGTTGAATGGCAGTCACTGTTTGTCATTCAGTGAAAGTAACAACCTATATGTGTTTCAAGCAACTAATTCTGTTGCTGGGCTGAATGCCACCCTCCAGGCACGCCGAGCAAGTGTCAGAGGCACGGACGGAACGGCAGAAATATTCCTTTTGCTGAACGAAGAGTGTACCCGAGCCAGTGGCTACTTTGATGGGTCCTTGTTACTGGTCTCGGCGTCGGACGTCTTATCATCAGTATCAGTGTCTGACTGGTGTTCCAACAGCTCAAACGGGCCACGAATGAGGTCGATCATCCGTCGAGCAACTCACCAACGTACTGATTTTCCCACTCTCGTCGTGCTTCAATCTCGCGCTGGCCACGTCGGGTAACGCTGTAGAAGTTCGTCCGACGATCTGCTTCCCCTTTCTCGACGAGACCTTTATCGACGAGCGTATCGAGGTTCGGATAGAGTCGCCCATGGTGAATTTCTTTCTCGTAGTAATCCTCGAGTTCGTCTTTGATCGCGAGTCCATGGGGATCATCCTGTCCGGCAATTGTATAAAGAAGGTCCCGTTGAAACCCAGTAAGATCGTACATAGACACTAATTGAGGGTGTTAGTTGTTAAAAACGTCGATATTCCTAGGTGAATAGCTCAGGGCACCGGAGACAGATTACCCCCAGCCATTTCGTCGATCTGGTCGATAACTCTCGTGATCAGACCATATGGATCATTGATACCACCACTTGGATCGTGATCAAGGACGGTTACCTCGAGAGCATCAGCGCTCTGGATATCACCCGTATTCACGTCGACGTTGAGAATCGATCGGGCGTAGATGATGAGCACGCGCTGGTCAGAGACGGTCAAAAATTCGATATCGAGTGCTGACAATGCCGATAGAAGGTCGACACTTGACGCCGCATGGTATTGTTTCTCTGCCTGTTCGCTATCAGCCATTAGTCTTTCCACTACATGCTACCCGAAAATTCTACGGATCAGTCGCTCGTTAACCAACAGACACCTCCTTGCGGCCGTCTGTTGGTTAATTCTCTGCGCCGGTGTCGGTCAACGGGTGAGGACTGCCTCTCAACCTGGGGTCTTCATTGGGCTCACCAGATCTTTTCAAACACGGCATGTGAGATATTTCCGTCTTTTCGAGGATCGAACCGGTCAGGTGCTTGCAAGCAAATCCTCAAAATTTTCGTTCTCATCGTATTGTTCGCGGTAGCGAAGTGCCCGTTCCCCAAGCGATGTAATTTCATAAAGCCCAGAGCGATCGGCAGGACCAACTTTCTGGACGAGTCCATAGTCTGAGAGTACTGGAAGACGGGTATTGATATTTTGCCGTGATTTGTTTGTATGATGCGCAAGATTCGTTGCTACGTTTCGACCAGTCTCCTCGAGTGCTTCAAGGATAAGAAAATCTGTTGGCTGTCGCAGTTTCATTCCAATCCCCAGTCATGAGTTGCGATGGTGACAAAATATCTTTGTTGGCCATTGTATACGATGGCGGTTATTTCCACAGACGAATCTGTGTAGAATTGTGTTTTTATTTCCCGGAAGCAGTGAAGGAGAGTCAGTACAAAAAGAGCCGGCGTCGGCCTTGTAGTTGACAGCTGGTAGCCACTGACTGTTCTGTCTTCAGTTATGATCGAACCCCAAACCCATCATCCGACCAGTAACAGCACAGCAACCGAGACAGCATTCGTTGTGTCGTTTTCGGAAAGCACAAACAATCAGGAACGGCGCATCCGGTACGTTAAACGCCAAGACAACTCGCAGTTCTGGCGCGTCGACGAATCGCGCCACGATGGCAGCTGGCAGGTCGAGACTGTCGAGCCGATCGAGAACCTGCAGTGCCAGCAGCCAGACATCACGGATGCCCTAGCCCCTAAGGCGGAATCGGCAGTATGACACACGCAAGATCGTGTCCACCGCGTGACGACCTCGTAGCAACACCCCATCATCCGACGACTCCCAACCACCCATATGGCGATCGAGCGGCTGTCTTGCTCGAGGCAAACGACCAGCATGCCCTGGCCGAGACACCGACCGCGATCTGCTGTCCGAACTGTGGCGAGGCCGTCACCGTCTACGAGCAGGGGCTTCCAACAGTCGTCCCGCATCTCGACATTGCCTGTGGCCAATGCGACGTTGAGTTGCGCGTCTGGTGTGTTGTCGCGGTCGATGCTGCGTATCTCTCAATTGTCGAGCCCTCGACGCTGACAGCGATGGTCCAACGGTTCTGGGACGACTGGCTCTGGGGTGGCATTACGAACAGCAAAGGCGAGCCGCGCAACGACGAGTACACGAGCCGGTTAGCAGAGAAAGCCTCAGCCTTTGGCTGGGACTGGGACGTCTCCTGTCCGCTGTGTCGGCGCTCACTGACGACTCTCAACCACGACGGCGCGATTGCAAACGGGAGCCTCGACTACCACCATTGGTCCCATAATCCCGATCAGGGGATCTGTCTCTGCCGTGAATGTCACGACATCATCGGCTTCGATACCTACGATACCGAACTCGAGGATCGCGCTGAAGCCTGGGGGTTTGACTCGCGGCATGATCTCCAGATTATTCGGCTTGGGCTTCGCCACGCTGCTGTTACTGGGCGGCCACTCGAGTCGTGGCATGCCCCAGCGCTTGTCGACCGGTACAATCTCCCCCAGTCGGTCGAGCGAATCGACGGACTGATCCGATCCATCTGTACCGACGACCAACTCTGCGATGCGTTCATCGACTCGCGGCTTGTTGCTGGAATTGAGTCTTCTACTAAATAGCCAACTCTACAATTACGGCCGATATTAGTTGAGATTCAGTAGATATATTCTCACATGTAGGATTCATACGGCAAAATCGTCGGAATAGGGATGGATTTTAACTAATTTGAAAGCATACAACAGCTATGTTACTATCGGGTGATTCAGATCGTTGGTGAGAACAGCGGTGGAATCAGGACTAAACTGGATCAAGGACAACGTTTGGCGGGTCATACTGGTTGTGAGTGATGTCTTCGTGAACGTACAGCCACAGGAAGAAGTCCTCAATACTTGCATGCCAGTTGGTGTGCTTAATACCAAGATGGCGACGGATTCGATGAACAGGAACACTGTTGCGCGCCATTCTAATACCACCGGTTGCTCGCAGATCACTTGCTCGCACTAACGGGACTGGCTGATTGAAATTGGGATGCCCTGGAATAGTTTGTTCTCTTTCTGTAAGCTCGGCCTTCTCTGCTGTCTTCATTATTGCGCTTTGATATAGCATGGAACTTCTGCCAGAGAGTGATCGGTTCGACTGAAACCACAAGGTATGACCGGGGAGCTGTGTATCAATCTTTCTTCCACCACTAGACCACGACTCAGGAAGTCGAAACTCCCATCTCTTTCCTGATACTGTCTGTTCTGCTGGAACAGTGACGATGACATCGTGACGCCGCTCTTCAACCCACTCGCTTTCGAGATCATTGAATAACTGACCCGTGAGCCCAGTGAACATTGCGAGAAGCACAGCTAACTTCCAGGCCGAGTTCTGGAGCTCAGTAGCGGTAGTATGGAGCTTTTTGAATTCCGAGGAGCTGAGGGGTCTTCGGTTTCTTGGTAGAAGTCCAGCCTGAACGACAGCCCGCCACCAACTCCCAAATCTATATTGATATGTCGAAGCGCCAAAGCCGGTTTTACTGGCTGATTCTTGCGGTGGTGCGACATCATCACCATCCGAAGCCTCCCGGAGCGCAGTAAGTAGCTGTCTGTCAGAGACATTCTGTTCCCTGTTCGGGCTATAGCCCGCAGCTCTTACGGCAGCATTCCAGCTCCCGAATCGATCTTTGTAAGGACCTACACTGAATTTTCCGTTTGAGTTCATCTCTGACATTGTTGGTTGTTTGTCCCCACTGAGTCGGCGCATTTCGTCGAGGAGTTCATCTTCAGTGCAGTGGTCGTTTGGGGTGTAGCCGGCAGTCTTTAGAGCGGCATTCCAACTCCCGAAACGGCGCCGGTAGATACTAGGCCAGAATTGTCCATCTGACTTCATATCTGACGTTTCCGGTGCTGAGTCTCCACCTACCCGCTGCATCTCCTCAAGGAGTTCCTTCTCAGTAGGTGAGCTGTTCGGGATGTACCCGGCGGCCCTCACAGCGGCATTCCAGGATCCAAACCTGCTCTCGTAAGGAGTTCTACTAAATTTTCCGTCTGACTTCATATCTGTGATTGACGGTGCTGAGTCCCCACCGAGTCGGCGTAACTCATCGAGGAGTTCTTGTTCACTGATTCGTTTCATTGACTCAGTACATGTGTGTTTCTTCCTGTTTGTCGATCTCTCCATTTGCGAACGAAATGTAGGGGGCCATACTCTGAGCTGTTTTGTGGCCGGTTTTTTTGATGGCTTTGTCAGGATTCGTGTCGGTACGCATCAACTGTGTACAGAACGTTGCACGGAGATCGTGGGAGATAATATCCGGTATCTCGTTCCCCTTGTCATCTGTTCCAAAATTCTTGATTTGTACCGTTTCACGGTCATTGGAATTGTCGATAGGGTCTTTTATTTCCAATTCCTGGCGGAGCCGATCTTCGCGGAACTGGGCACTAATCTCGGTGTAAGCACCAATGTCACGGTACCATTTGTTGAGGGTACCCTTGGAAACGCCGTCCCCACCGATCATCTTTTCACCGTGCATGGCATCGTCAGGGGCGTGGGTTCCTGTATGTGCAAAATAACGTCTAACCATATCTTTGAGAGGGAAATATTCACGCTCCTTGGTGACTGGGTTCGTCCAAGTGTCGTCGATAAGGATTTCACGGCCTTCGCCAGCTGGAGTCTTCGGTTCAAACTCGCCGTGGCCTAGCATGTTGCAGTCGCCGCACGGTTCATGAGTTCCATACTTTCGACAGGGATCGCTAGCCGGCACTTTCAGGTAGAGCGTGGGCTCTCCGTCTCGTGTTGGTTTCCAACGAAACCAATTGGTATGAACATGGCCTATAGTGTCAGGTCGAACACCTGTTCCGACGTGAAGGACTCCTGAAAGCCCTTTGTCAAAATTAGGGTAGTCAGCTGCACCTCTGACGAAGGCCACGTGGCGAGATTTGTAGAGCGGGATCGCGGTACGTCGGGGCATTTGGCTATTATTAATGTAGTAACAACTTATGTCTTACCAAGAATGTAAGGTAATTCTTATAATGTATATGGCATTATTTTAAAAAGGATCTTTATATTGCGGAGGAAAGTTCGCGGAATCTCCACATTATCATCGAAAACGTAGAGTCCTCGTTTCATTTTAGTCAGTTTTCTTATGTTGGTCTCAGCACGGTTATTTCACTCGATTTATTTGAGTTTTTACATTCCACCTTCTCTTCCATCAATCAACTCTTGTTGAATACGAGTCCCAATCCGGACAGAGAGTGATCCAGTTATAATCGCTGTACGAACGTTTTTGTCAGCTCCCGGTTCGGAGCTGACTTGGACGGACCAGTAGCTAATCGTGAGTGCGCTTGTCACGGAACAACCCAGTCAGTCGATGGAATCAGGCGGTCGATCACCTCCGGTAGCCGGCTCAGATGCCAACCTATCAATGTCGTTGAGCGAGTCTGCCGGATCGGAAGTGAGCTCACATGGGGAGTTGCGGAAATCCCACGTATAGATTGTTTTTCTACGTGCTATTTCTTCAACTTCGTTTGCCCCCTCAGCTCCGTCAAGCTCGACTGGCTCGAGTTCGACATCGCCGTGGTCATTGATCCTGTGGAGGCCGTCATCGTACCAAACATACCCTCGCCCATCGCTTTCTCGCTGCAGGTAGCCGTGGTCGGCGAGGTCGTTCAGGATGTTGAACACCTGTCGCTTGCCCACGTTGACGATTGGGTGTTCGGCGATTTCGGCGGTCTGCCAGCTGTGGAGGTCGGTGGCGGCTTTGATTACTTGCTGTTCACCCTCGCTCCGGGTCCGGATAACGCGCCCCTCAGCAGCAATCACGGGCTCGACCCACTCTGGGAGCGTATCGGTGTGCACGTAGACGACCGCCCCCTCCCCGTCGCGCCCGAAGCGCATAACGCTTTGTAGCGTCGTGTGTTCTCGCATGTGCTGGAGGACGTCGTCGCCGAACTCGCCGTAGGAGAGCTCAGCCCCCTTCTCGTCGTTTCGCTCGACGGCTTCGCCGGCGTAGGCACCCCACTTCTGGATGAACCGGTCCCCGTAATGGGTCGATCCGATAACCGCCCCGACACGCTTGTGCTTGAACTCGTTGCTGCCGAGGACGTTGCCGTACCACCTCACCTGGTCGGCAGGGCCCTCGAGCACTTCACCGGTGTTGTCATTGTAGGAGAGCACCCCCTCGCACTTGTACTCCTGAAGAGCGGTCATCGATGTAATCACGCTGGGATCCTCGTCGTGGCGCTCGGTGATTGCCTCTAAGAGGGCAGCGTCGTCGTTGACGGCGACGTGGTCCGCCGAGTTGTACGGCTTGACGTACTCCGACGTTCGCACCAGATTGAGGTCTAGGGCGTCCCGGAGGTAGTCCCGCCGCTCGTCGTCGGTCAGAATCTGGCGGTGGTTAAGTCGCTCGCCGAGCACCAGCTCCCACATTGATTTAGTCGGCGTCCCGTCGAGCGCGACCACGCCGCGGGCGTAGGAGAGGTCTGGTGGAGCAAGGACGCGGACGGTACCCTCTTCGCGGTCGTGAAGGCCGACACGTGAATCGTCGTTGTCGTGGCCGTCGGCAGCGAACTCGGCGCGCTCAAGCCCGTTCCCAAGATTGTTCTCCGCGGCAGCCAACAAGGTGAACGCAGCTAGCGGAGCAGCGGCGTTCGCAGCGTCGTCCTTAAGGACTGCTCGCCCGTCTGGGTCGATTCTGTGATCGAGAAGTTCGGTGAGTGCGTTGGCTCGTCGGGCGTCGTCGTCGCGCCCCTCGAGCAACTCGGTGTAGTCGTCAAACGGGATCGCGTCGTGACTCTGCAGGTAGTAGGTGACGGCGCCTTCGATGCCATGGTCAAGGGTCCGTTCGTAGGCTCCGCCGGGGAACTCGTCGAATACCACGGTCCGGCCGTGGACGACCTTGTCTTCGCGATGGGCGTGTGTGTAGTGGCCGATGAGGACGTTAATCTGTAGATCTTCATCTGGGTCCGCGCTCCCGTCTGTCTCGGGGTCAAAGTCCCACTTGCGAGCATAGGGGCAGTCAACGTGGTTCTCATCATGGCCAACTTGGCACGGGAGCGGTCGATCGAGGATGTCCTCGGCGTATTTGTGGATGTCTTGGGGAGTTGCACCGCGGTTGTACCAGTCGAGGACAGTTTCCTTCCAATCCTCGCCGTGTTCGCCGCTAGCGGTCGGACAGTCGCGGGTGAACGCTGGAAGGATCTTGTAGGTAAGACCGTGTTCTCGGCACCACTCGGCGATTTGGTCGTACTGTTCTTTTCGCCCTCGGCCGGTCAGATAAGTGATCGGCTCACTAGTTCGTGCGGCGGCCTCGATCGAGCCGAAGGACTTCCCACCGGTCGGGAGGACCTCAACGAGCCGGCGGTCGCCTCGTTTGTAACCGTCTGCAATCGTCTCGACAGTGCGCTCTCGGACATCATCGACGTCGAGTGTGTCTTGCTCCGGAAGCTCTCCATGAGCCGCTCGAGCGCCTGCAGCCTCCCAGTCCCAGGCAGTCACGGGTGGGAGGATATCCTCACTGGGGAGGACAGTTGTAGGCTCGGTTGCTTGCTGCCCCACCGATCGATCGAGTTCTGGAATCGGTGCGCCGCGATCGCGAGCGGCCTCGACGGCATTCCACCACTCAGCGCCGGTGAGGCGGTCCCATGGGTTGGAAATAATGTCCTCCTCAACGGCGATCAGCCCGAGGACACCGAAGGCCTCATTTTCTTTGTGGTCGTGGAACACGCCTTCGCCATTGTAGTGGAGGCTCTCACCGCTCGCAGACGCGCGATAGCTGGGATCCCACGTACTCCACCCGGTTGACTCTTCACCTGTTTGTCGGGTTCGTAGACGAACATCGGACGGCTCCAAGTTGTCGACCGTAGCGAGGACATCCCGGATGTCGGCGGTAGTTTCGTCGGCACTAGTCGAATCGGGGTTATAGCCCTTGAGTTCGGGGCGTTCTCGGTCGGTGTCGTGCTCGACCGACTCCTGATCCTCGTACCCATTGACTTTGAGAATTGTCCGAAGCACGTCGGTGTCCCACTTGGCCACCTCTAGGGGCGTCTCCTCAACGTGTTCCCCGGTCGCGACGTTGACATGCTTGTTGGCGTAGATCTCCACCGTCGGTACATCGTCATTCTTGCCCCACGGGTCACTATCGAGAGCGAACGTTGCTTGCTCCGTTCCGTCGATAGGCAGTTCCCCACGGTAGTAGGCGTGAACGCCGGATCCAGAGGTCGATACGTCGGCGTAGGTCGCCCCGAGGTGTTCAAGGATCGCCACGAACGCCGGATGCACCTCGCCCGTTTCAGGACAACGAATGTCGTCGCCGTCGACGAACGCATACGGGTCGTCCTCGAGTTGGATGAACACGCGCCCGTCAAGGCGGGGGTCATCCTCGGCGATTGCGACCGTTTCACCGTCGACGTAGTTCTCCTCGAGCCCCCACTTCCAACGGGCGTCTTCGTCAGGGTCAGCTTCCGGGTGGTCGTAATCTCCCCAAGGAGCGAATGGTAGCTTATCCTGGCGCCCCATCCACTGCTCGCGCTTGTGGAGCGTAGGCGGCCAGGTGTCGCTGTTCGTCTCAGTGAAATCAACGTCCTCCCATCTATCGGCAAGTTCGTTAGCACATTCTGCTAACGTCGACGGATCCACATTGTCTTCGTCGACGCAATCAGTACTGTTTGGTGTTGCGCTGTTGTTCGGCGGAATCGTGGGCGTAGTAGACTCAGCAGTCTGTCTGACATAATCACCCCAGTCATTAGGATTGAGCTCAAATCTGCCGAGAATCTCGCTCACGCCAGCGTTGGGGTGGTGGCTGAGATAGCGGTCAATCTGTCTTTTGAGGCCAATTCTTTCGTCTATCTGCTGTCGTTGTTGTCGGTCAGTGTTTGGCATATCGTTGGTTTTGCAATCGACTTCTACCGTCCGAAGGCACCACCAATGACAGCGCAGCCGCTCCTCAAGTGTAGCGGAGCGCTGAAGCCGTTGAGTGGAGAATTACTACCTATATTAAGGGATTGGGCGGCAACAGGGCCACACTGTGATTCTCCCAGAGAGTTGGACTCTTAGCCTTACGTGTGGTGTTTGCGGATTCGTTGATTGTTTATTGATGTCTGAGTCTGTCTGTACGGTGTTCTCTTCCGCACCATGATTTCTATGCAGGCCTATGATCTAAATGTACATACTGGACTATTATATCTTATGGGTGCATTTATGTCCAAGGAGTACGGAAAGGTTTGTATGGCAGAAGACGATGTACGAAAAAGAGCTGAATGGACTACCCAAGCCGATGAGGTTATTATGGAATGGCTGCGAGGGGCAGGAATCCACTCATCATCTGCAATTGGCCATGCATTAAATGATATCTGTGATGGCATCGATTATAGTCGGCCACACATCTCTCGAAGGTGTAAAAACTTGAGTGAATATGGCCTTTTAGATAGAAATTACAAAAATTACAATCTAAATGAGCAGGGAGAACAGTTCCTTGACGGTGAATTAGATGCTTCAACGCTGGAAAAGACACAGTTGGATGATTAACTCACGGTCCGAACCCACAGTGAGAAGCCGTTGAACTGGTAGTGACTGGTATCTGTTTCGACGAGACCACGGTCTCGGAGTCGCTAGAGTACTCAATTGGCGATGTTTCGATAGTTGTCATCTGAGAAGGGGTTTGCGACGAATTCAAATGATATTACAGAAAGCCGGTTCCTACTCCAAATTAACCAACAGAACTTTGGATTGGGGACACGTGTTGGTTAACACGGGGATCGCTGATGTCCTACGAACCACCAACCCCACCGGCTGACCTCGCTACGGAGTTCGTTAACAGCCTCAACGAATCCTCCCCAGAACGGCTTCAGGACATTGCCCGCTACGCCGAAGCGTTGGCCGAACACAAGGAACGCGAAATTCGTCTCGAGGAAAAGTCTGATGAGGACGACATCGAGGACCGACCAGACGATCTTCCGGACGACGTTCCAGCAAAGGCGACGATCACGATCAAAGAGATCAACGACAATCGCTACTACTACTGGCAGTGGAGAGACGGGGACAAGGTAACCTCGAAGTACAAGGGCCCGGTTAACCCGGATGAATGAGTTCGACTGGGAAAAGACCCACACTACGTTTCTGTCGTAACTAATGATGAGTGAAGGGGAAAGAACGAGCAATCAGAACCGACTCATCGAGGATCTGAACGTCGTCCGCGAAACAGTCACTCGAAGACGGCTGTTCCTACAGGTTTCGATCGAGCCAGTCCAGAAATTGCTGGAAATCTTTCATCCCAGCTTGATCACCGATTCGCTTGAGCGTTCCCGTACTGATCTCGTCGTGACGGGGCACGACAACCGTTCGTGCATCTGAATCATGATCTTCGGGAGGGTTCCAGCGAAGAATGAAGTGGTCGCCATTAACGCGATCGACGTAGAACGGCCCATGGTTGACTAAGACGGTCATCACATCGTCGCCAGAATACGTACCCCTCGCCATCCTGAGTGTACTTACTTAAGCGCGTCTGGGAGTGTGTCTCCCGACTTGTTGTTTTCTGGGTTGATCCCAATCTCACGGAGTTCTTCGTTGGTTGGCTCCCGACCGTCTCCTTTATGGAGTTCAACGGCTTCGTCGAGGTTTTCCAATGCCTCTACGCGCGTCCCCCCCTGGCTGGTGACACCTGTTTCTTCGTCGGTTGCGACCCACCACTCATCTTCCTCGGTGAGCGTGATCCTCGTTCGGATTTCTGGGGCGTCTTTCCGATCGGTGTCGGTACTCATTAGATTCGTATACACGGAGCGGGTGGATAAGAGTTCGGTCACCTCACCTCAGTCTATGATGTCCCGGGCAGCAACCGATTCGTACCGTCAAGTGGCATCCTCCGCGCCCTGAAAGGCACGGCTTCCCGTACCGCAGGTGGGATATTTGCCGGTCTACGACTCGAGGACTTTGCTGCGTTCTGCGAACGAGAAAACGTCGATCACGTTGGGACCCTCGCATCGAACGATCTTCGAGAGTACGGCTTATACCTCCGTGAGAAGCACATCGACAACAGGATCGCCGGTTCGACGGCAAACAGCTACTTCACGTACGTCCGGGCATTCCGCATCTCTACTGATCGTTGCGAACGATTCTATGACACGCTCCAAGTTCCAAAACCCAACTCTCCCTTAAGTGCTTCTGGTCATAAGGTGAAGCTATGACGGGAAGTCGGGTTCTCTGGGTTCGCTACCAAGGTCGAATAGAGATATCGTAAGTCATGGTCCAAATCGCGAGACCTTCCGGTACATCCGCTTCCATCGTCGGAAGGCCGTTTTCGCAGACTTGATCCCGGCAAGCACTTCAGCGAGCGTCGAGGGTTCGGCTTCGGCGTCCGTAATCGCCGTCGGTGCAACTGCGTTCCTCGAGTGAACGGCGTCGTGACATGATTTACACACCGTGACGAGGTTCTCGAGGCGGTGAACCCCACCGCGTGACTTTGGAACGATATGGTGGGCGTGCAATTCGACGTCACCATACGGGCCGCCTCGGCGACGGCAGTTTTGACACTGGTGGTCGTCCCGGGCATACACTTGCCGTCGACGGCGATCCCAATCAGGCGGGTAGTCCTGTGTCGATTGGCGAACGACCCCCGCTGGAGTCTGGTTCTCTTCAACGGTGACAGGGGCATCGAGGACGTCCGCCAGATCGACGTCGTCGGGATCAACTGTCTCACCCTCAGTAGAGAGGTCCAGCTCGACGACATCCTGCAGGTCGTCAACACTCTCGAGGTCGGCAGGGTCGACACCGATCTCTTCAAGCAACTCACGAACTGTGGTGGAATCGTCGTCACCAACCTGTCCATCCTCGGCGTGAGCGCCGGTGGAACCGCTAGACGGTTCGTCGGTCATGGTCCTCTGGTTGCTTCACCGTTTACGATTTCTGTCGTCTTCATACACTCCCGGCATCCGTGTACGTCGCCGTCGTTATCGCCGAAAACTCGCTCAAATCGCGCCGTAACGTGTGATCCACAGTTTTGACATTCAGGCATGGTTGTCTTTCCAGACACTCGCAGTGTCCGCTTGTTCGAGTCGGTCGTCCTCCTCAGTGAAGTATTGTGATTATTTGTACATACAAGTAGCCCATCACGAATGGCTGCGCCAGCGTCGTCTCTCTGAGCAGATTGGTGGGTTACATTGGACACCTCTCGCCGCCATTATCTAGACAGTGTCGAACCTAGGATACAATGGGAAGGTACCTGAGGTACGACATTAGCAATGGATCTAATACTTGTTGGTATGACAGTCGAAAAGGAAGATTTTTCTACACCAATCCATAGGTTCTATCTGCGGATGACAGGGCTTAGCGAAGATGCGAAGACACACCTAGAACAGGCTCTCCAAGCGGAAGATTCCAGCGAGAAAGATTTCCACATCCGGAACGTTCTACAGGCTCACGTCGACACGGATGTGGATTTAGACGACTAGTTGCCTTCGCAAGCCCGCTCCATGTATTCCCTGTCTTCCAAGCAAATCCGACTAGAGTCAACTGTAACGACCTCGCCAGCATATTCGAACTGAACCACAACGTCAGAACCATTGCCTACCAGAGAATCCAAGGCATCCGGTTCTACAGATTCGTAAATTGGCTCCAATTCTTCGTGATGGACTCCTTTGTGGTCAGCAACAGCTTGGACAACAGCGATGGCTGTGGATTCGTCGCTGTCAATTTGGTATTTCATTGTGAGTGGGGAAAGTGGAGGATTCCCCCATCCCCCGGCGAAACTTATCGCGTGATAGGTATAACGGTGTCGGATAAATCAACTCTCCTACTATTTATGTACATATCAAACATAATGTCTAAAAAAGTGCTTTTGGCCATCTTACGTTGCCATTCGCACGATGACGAAGAAGACTGTGAAGGTGCGTGGTCGGAAGGGCACGGCAACGATGGATATCTCTATCCCTGCATCTGTGACCAGAGAACATGATATCGAGCGAGGAGATGTATTTGCAATTGAAACTGAAGAGGATAACAAGGGAAGGACGGTGCTGAAATACACTTGTGTCTATGATGGGGACTAGATCAGCGTTCTAATTCAGATCTAAAACAAAATTCCTCTGTTACGTACCGAGAAATATTGCGCCGCCGTCAACGCATTCCCCTAAATACCGAAGAGCGTGATTGTTTGTCGGGCAGTCGCGGAGACGTGTTTGAACTGTTATATGACGATTTATTTCAGTAGCTACTATATCCACCGTTAGAAAATCATCCAAAATCCTCTGCCACTCAAATCTGGCTCTGAATCAATTACGTCTCGCAGATCAGTGTTTTACGCTCGGTCGCCGTTATTACCAGATATGCCGTTCATCGTCAGTTGGCACACGCTTCTCGAGGAACTCGAGGATCTCCCCGACGATGCAGAGCTCGTCACACCGTTGTCACACAAACGGTTCCAGATCGGTGACATCCAAGAGCACCGTGTCATCATCGAATTCGCCGAGAGCAACGAGAAACGACCACTCCAACGAGAACAGTTCGAGACACTGTTCCAGCGGATCAAAGGCAGCGACGGACGATTCAATCTCGATCGGCTTCCACCCGACGGGGATCCATACCCTGCGGTACTCAGCCTTCATCCCCGCTTCGAGATCAACGAAGACGCCGGCGTGATCATCGAAACCGACGAACCGACTACCAGCTCCCGAGTTGATGCTGACTCGACTCCAGCGTCCACCGACCGTACCGAACCGGATCTGGATGTTTACGCTGATACGCTCCTCCTCGTTGATGCACTCGAGCGCTACGATGTAACAGCCCCTGAAGAACTGGAGACAGATACGCTCGTCAACCTCTATACGCTACTGTCGGACGTCCAGCGCAACGCGAACAACCTCCGCCAGACGGTCGCCGATGTGTTGCTGGGACGGCTCCATCACGATCGGCCTGTCAGCGGTCCCTACGGCTCCGTTCAACGGACGACACGTCGAAATCGGTCACTCAAAGACGACGACGAGGTCCTTGAGACGCTCGAAGACGCGGGCATCGATCGCGAGCGGGTGATGGGAGTCGATCGCAGCAAGGTCGATGACGCCCTGGAGGTCACAGAACTGTCCGAATCCGATGTCTACGAGGTCGACGAAAGCGAGTACGTTCGAAAGGCCGACGTCGACGAAGAAGTGAAAGAGACGCGCCTCCAGGGACTGAAAGACCAACTCGCCGCAACCGACGGTGACGAGGCGGAGGAACTTCGCGAAGAGATCGAAGATCTCGAGGATCGCATCGACGAACTCACGAGCTTCCGAACTGGCGCAGAAGTTGGAGAGTGAGTCCAACTGACTTTCCGGTAGATTGGAATATTCCGATGTCATCGATTGCACCCTCGTCGTTGCACCCCTGTAGCAGTAGTCTTGGATTTGAGAACGATTTTCAGATCCGTTCAATCAGCACTGTCTGTGACGAAATATAGCAGTTAAAATCAGGACTACTGCTAGACACTTCCAGTTCGACTTAGACTAAGTAAAGGTTATAACACTCCCATCAAGTGATAGGTATATCCAGATGACTCAGAAAACAATTGGACAGAACACTGGCCAATCTGGTCGAGTCAATTTATCCGGACCTGAACTTAAGAAATTTGATGCAGATATTGGCGACTCAATTAAGATCGACGTTGCTGAGTCGAAGGGTATCGCCAAGGCGATTATTGAGAACAGTTCGGAAAGCGAGTTCGTAATCGTGTCCAAACCAGAATCCGGGTTATCAATGGAGGACAACGATGAGTAGCGAGTGTCCTTCTCTCTTCGAGAATTGCCAGCCGCGAGACGATGTCTTAGATGGCTCGCTCCAGGAGGAACAGTTCGCCGCGAAACTCTCGACTGTCGTCCACAACCCTGAGAAAGCAGCACCGGTCTACCGAGACCCCGACTCATTTTACGATATGACCTACCCCACGGAGGGGCTCCGTACGCTGCTCTCCAATCTTACAGGCCGTTTCTTAGCGACGACAGAGTACAACCCGGAATCATATACTTCGAGTATTCTCTGTCTCGACACGCGATTCGGTGGTGGGAAAACGCATGACCTCATCGCTTCTTACCATCTTGCTGAGAACCCCGTAGATATTGATAATCTCTCTCACTACCTATTGGACGGTGACGAGGAGCTTGCGGCCGACTATCAAGATGCGGTGACAGAGGACCTCGACATCGCAACGGGAGTCTTCATCGGAACAAAGGCTGATAGCAAGGATGCCCGACACGCCGACGATGACCCGAATGCTCCGAACACTCGGACAATGTGGGGGGAGCTCGCGTACCAACTCTACGGACTCGAGGGCTACGAGTATCTCAAGGACTACGATCAAGACCAGGACGCTCCCGGTGAGGGGACGCTCTCGAAACTCTTCGCTCAATACGATCAGCCAGCTCTCATTCTGATCGACGAAATCGCCGACTACATGAACAAAGCCGCGGGCACACCTGTCGGCGACAAGACGCTCGCCGATCAGACGCTTTCGTTCGTGATGGCGCTCCTCGAAGCGGCTGCCGAATCAGAGCACGTTACGGTCGTCTACTCCATCGCGGATACGGCGTTTGGTGAGCAGGCTGACCGGGTTCGTGATGGAGTCCGTGATCACATAGAGGAGGTCAACGAGATCGGCCGGCGGCAGCACAAGACGGTCACGCCGACCGACGAAAACGAGATTGGACAGGTCCTCCAGCACCGACTCTTCTCGGAAGTCCCAGATAATGCCGCCCGCGAATCCGCTGACTCATACTTCCAATTCTATGACCAGGAAGACCGGCAGTATCCACAGGAAGCCACCGACGCTGGCTACGTGGATGTCCTTGCTCGCGAATACCCCTTCCATCCCTCCTTAATCGACGCTCTCACGGACAAGATCGATACTATCCCTCGGTTCCAGCGCACTCGTGACGCCCTCCGCTTACTTGCACGAGCTGTCTACTACCTCTGGAATCACCAGCCCGACAGTTACGACCGCCACTGGATTCGCATCTACGACCTCACAGTCGCTGATGACGATCCTGGCGGTGGGATTCAGACGATCCTTCGTGAGCGCCTATTCGACTTCGTGGATCTCGGTCCCGCAGTGACCGCCGACATTTACGACGACGATGGTACCGCTCACGCCCAGCTTGAGGACCGAAAATGGACCGAAAACGGCCTACCGCCTCTCGGTACCCATCTGACGACGACAGTTCTCTGGCACAGCCTCGCATACGGTGAACAAGCCGCAGGTCTAACTCACGCCGATCTGAACCTCGCTATCGGCCATCCCGATCTGAATTTTGACGACTACGATGCCGCACTATCCGCACTCCGGGGTGACGATATGGACGTCGCGTGTTACTTCCTCTACGAGGAAGAGCGGCTCCGGTTCAAGCAAGAACCAAACCTGATTCGGATAATCGACCAGCGGATCGAGTCTACCCCCGAAGCGAGCGCTCATTCGCGTTTCGAGAACCGCCTCACTTCGAAGGAAATCGGCGATGGTGGCTTCCAACCGGTGGAGTTCCCTGAATCGCCAGCGGACTTGCCAGATACACCGGATACGACGAAGCTCGCGGTGATGCATCCGGATACCGCTGCTGTCGAAGACGGCGGCGATACGCCGCCGAACCGGGTGACTCAGCTCTACGAGCAGCAAGCCGCAAAACACGACGGAGAGACGGAGACGCGAATCTACAAGAACTACGCTCTGTTCCTCGCCCCTGACGCTGATCGAATGGATGCTGCAATCGACGAGGCTCGGCGTCTCGAGGCTATAGAGGCCCTGCTTGATAGCCCTGAACAGAAAGCCGACCTCTCCTCGGAACAAATCGAGGAGCTCCGAGAACGGAGCGACGAGGCACAGCTGATGCTCGGAGAACTCGTTCGGAACGTCTACCGGCACCTCTACTATCCTGACCGGGATGGGCTTACCCACATCACCATTGGTGCGACCGAATCCAATGGCGGGACGACACTGGTCGATGCTGTCCAGACAACGCTCGAGGATAAGATCGTGAAACGCGACGCTGGCGCTCGTGGGTCCGCTCACGTGCAACAGAAACTCTGGCAGCAGACCCAGGACGCTATGTCCACCGAAGCGCTGGTCAACCAGTACGCGAAGAAACCGGGGCTGGACTACCTCTTCAGCACTAAACCTATTCGAGAGACTGTCTCCTCTCTCGTTAGCGACCATGGGTACGCATACTGGGATGGCGGGTCTGGGACAGCGTACTGGGCCGGGACGACAGAGCCGTCGACGTGGCCACACCCGGAACCGTTCGGGGAATCTCCCGATGTCGAGACCTCGATTCGGGACAGCGATGTCCAAATCGGGAGTTCCTTCGTCGTTTACCGAGATATCGACGCGCTCGTCGACGACCACCTCGATGAAATCGACCGGCCAGAACAGACGGTTGCAACCTGTGCTGAGTGTGGGGCGGAGGTTGAAAACCCAGAAGGCAGCGAACCCTACTACTGTGAGGAACACCAGTCCGATACGACCTGTAGTTCCTGTGGCAAAGAGGTCGCTAGCGAGCAGCTGCTGGACGAACGGGGTCGATGCCAGGAATGCCAACCTGAGGAATCCTGGGAGGCGAGCAAGAAGATGATGTCCGCTTCGCGGGCATTCTCGGAAGTCCGCCGAGATGCGGAATCGAAGGCCGGGACTGACCGGACGCCGCTGCTTGAAGAGGTAACCATCCAAGTCGGTGGGGAGGATCCCTTCCAGGCGGCCAAGTTCGTCAGTCAGCGCCCCGGATTCAAAGCCCGTGAGGACGCGGTGACGGTCCGAATGCAGTACGAAACGCGGACGGACGACGGGACGTACAGCGCGGAATTCACAGGCTCACCGAGCCGATTCCGGGACGTGATCGACCAGCCCGGCTCGTTCGGCGATGATCGAGAGACTATCCAGTTCCGCTTCCAGTTTGACGAGCCCGAACCGATTACTGACGAGGGCGACGACCTCTTGGCCGCACTCGACAACGATCTTGATGCGGGCAACATCGACGTCCGGGTCGAAGGGCGTGGCCCGATTCGGACGAGCTCGGAGGTGACGGTCTGATGGCGAGTCGCGGTTCGGAATTTGGGACCTCACCCGCCGAGGGAACAGAGGAGGATCGGCTGGTCCGCTACGGGACGAGTATGTTCGGTGGCCGCCCAACGTTCACGCTCGTCCGACGAGAGACAGACGGTGGCGGAGAGTGGACGCTCCACGAACTACTCCCTCGCGAACAGGCTGAAGCCCGCCGTGATCGCCTGGAGCGGGATGGTCGTTCGTTGAGTATCACACCAGTCGAGGATCTCGTCTCGGACATCGCTGGAGACGACCTCCTTTCCAAGTTCGATGGCTGGACGTGGGATGAGTGGGCCGGCGCAAAGGTCGCACGGCTTGACCCGACCCGCGTCCGTGCGCTTCAGGACGTCGTCCGGGAGGCGATCGAAGGCACGCCAGGAGATTCATCAAAAGTTCTCACTGGGGGATCTGGATTCGTGCTCCTACCCGAGACGGCAGGTGTCCGGCTTGCTGTTGCCTTCCGTGGCGTGAAGCCGATCCAGCGTATCGACCGGATGCGGTCGCTGGCTCGAGGCGTTGCACGGATGAGCGATGAGGAGTGTTACTACTGGTACGCGAAGTGTCGGTCTCCGTCGAGTCCGAACGGCGAAAAGGCCCTTCGAGTGTTGCTGACGGACCATATCAAGTGATTTTCCATGACTCAAAATAACCCTGATATCGATGAGCAATCCGAATTAGATCAGCTTGCTATTGAGGGGAAGCTCCCGCTCAAGGCAGTTGGAATCGAGAATCTAAAAGAGGCTAACCCCCAACATATGCCGCCTCACCGGTATCTCCATCCCTGGTTTGCGCGGCGACCAACTCCCGCCTCCCGACTTGCCGTCCTAGCTTCTGTCCTACCTTCGGGAGTTGATGCTGACGATCTGCTTCGGTGGATACAGATTGGCCCATCTCAAGGAACAGACGGCGAGAGTATTGTAGAATACGTCGCACGAAAGAAGAGTAATGAGGATGAACGGGATGGAACACTACAAGACCACTACGATTACCCCCGCCCATTCACTCAATCACCGAGTGAGAACGAACGAAATGAGATTCACCAACTTCTTCGGCAACAATGGGACGGAGAACTACCTACCGTTCTAGATCCAACAGCTGGTGGCGGTGTAATTCCATTTGAAGCACTCCGGTACGATCTCCCCACGATTGCAAACGAATTGAATCCCATCCCTTCGCTAATGCTCAAGGTTATGAATGAGTACGCGCCGAGGGTGGGTTCTCTGCAGAGCGAATTGAACCGATGGAGTGACAAAGTTGATGAGGTCGCTTCAGAGCGGCTTGATGAGTACTTCCCTAGTGAGAACGACCGCCGTAGTCCATCCCATTATGCTTGTACATATACCGTCACTTGTCCTGACTGTGGATTCGAAATACCTCTAGTGAAGAAGTGGTGGCTTCAGAAACAGTCGTCGACAAGCGGCGTTGCTTCCCGCCCGCGTCTAAATGAAGAAACGAAAAGTGTCGAGTACGACTGTGTACGGCTTCCTGATAAGGTATCGAAAAACGAGTTCAACCCTCAGAATGGCCCTCATTCCCGAAGTGGCGCAGAATGTCTGAATTGTCCTGTCGTGATGGAGTCAGATGATATCCGTACAGCGTTTAAGAATGGCGAGTATGACACGACAGTCTACGGTGTCAAGTATGTCAACGATGGCTCTGGCTCTGGATGGCGAGCTCCGACCAAGGAAGATTACAAAGCCTGTGAAAAAGCGTCTGAGCGTACGGAATCTGATTTCCGACTGAATACAATTCTCACTCAAGATCGGTACATCGGTGATGAGGATCGAGCTGGCCCGTACGGAGTCACTAAATGGCGAGATGCGTTTACTGATCGGCAACTCGTCACTCATTATGAGTATCTTCGAGCCTTTGAGGAAGTGGAAGACGAAATCCGCGAAAGCCACTCAGAGAAGGAGGCAGAAGCTATCCTCACGATTCTCTCTCTTGTATCCAGTAAGGCAATTGACCGAAATACACGGTTTGCACCACTCGACACTGGAAAAGGATACCCCGCAAATGCTCTTGGCGGGAAGCACTTCACACTCCAGTGGTCGTTCGTTGATAACAACCTGTGTGCAGGAAATCAATCATGGAAAGATAACTTCAATCGTGTCCGCGACTCCTACGAGGAGCTTGTGTCATATCTTCAAGATATCGAAGATCCCGAATCGGAGGTTCTAGTCGGTGACGCAGCCGACTTGGATATTGAAACTAACACCGTCCAAGCGGTTGTTATTGACCCGCCATACTACGACAGCATCATCTATTCCGAACTTTCGGACATTTGCTACGTTTGGTTGAAAGAATACCTTGGGGACACTTTCCCCGAGATGTTCACTGGTGAACTCTCAGATAAAGACGACGAGGCTGTGGCGAATGTCGCTGAATACAAGGAAGTCGCAGATAGCTCTAAGTCCAAACAGGAGTTCGCTTCTGAAGATTATGAAGATAAAATGGCAGGTATTTTTCAGGAACTCTACAGAGTGCTTGAGCCTGGTGGAGTAATGACCGTCATGTTCACGCATAAGGAGTCCAGCGCGTGGGATACTCTCACTAAATCACTTATCAGATCTGGATTCACTGTAACTTCGACACATCCCATCACGAGTGAAATGCCACAGAGGACCGATACCCGGGGTGGCGGGTCAGCCGACAGCACGTTACTCCTCACGGGCCGCAAACCCGTTGATGCGAATCAGCACGAGACGGACTCGATCCCGACCCTTTGGAGTGATGTTCGTACAGATACACGAGACGTTGCTAAGGATGCTGCCCGCGAACTCCTTAATTCGGGTCTTTCACTTACAAAAACGGACGTGATTATCTCTGCATTCGGGCCAACGTTGAAAGTCTACGCTGATGCCTATCCAGTTGTTGATGACCAAGATAATGAGGTTCCACCCCGCCGCGCTCTTGAAGAAGCCCGTGAAGCAGTGACACGGGTCCTTGTTGAGGAGTATCTTGAGGGTGAAGGACTCGGAGACTTGGACGACATTACAGAGTGGTATATTCTTTCCTGGCTGGTTCACGAGTCCGATACTTTCCATTACGATGATGGCCATCAGCTGGGCCTCGGTGTTGGTGTTGATATCGACGATATCAAACGCTCTACGAAAATCTGGGGGAAGAAACGTGGCGACATTCAGCTAAAGACCCACGACGACCGCGTCCAAGATATCATCCTCCCACCCGAAGAAAGGTCCAATCGGACGCCGGTGGACCCGGAAGCGCTATCCTACACTATCGCCCTCGATGCGGTTCACGCGGCGATGCACGTTTACGAGAAACAGGGCGAGGACGTCGCAATCGATTGGCTCAAAGAGCGCAACTTCGACACAGATGCAGGGTTCAAGGCAACACTGAAAGCCCTCCTGCAAGTTCTTCCCCAGCGGAGTTCAGAATGGGAAGCCGCTCGCGACCTCGCCATAGGCCGGACCCACGACGCGCTCGGCCTCGAGTTCACCCCGACCGATTTCGCTGATGTCTCAAAAGATAGGTCCGAACAGACTGAACTCGGTGACCACGCCTAGTTCGAAATCTCTCCAACATGACTAATCTACGTGACCGCGAGTGGCAGTCCATCTACGAGAGCAGGCCCGAGCAGGGACGCGCCCATCTCGTCAAGGACTTCTACGAGCCCGCACTGGAACGCAGCCAGCAATACGACCGGATTGCGGGCTACTTCTCCAGCACGGCACTCGCGGCTGCTGCCAACGGCATTCACGCCCTCGTCGAGAACGATGGTGAAATGCGACTCATCGTTGGCACCGAACTCTACGAGTCAGACCGTCCGGTTCTAGAGACGCTCACCGACCGCCTCGAGGAAAACCTCGAGGACCTCGATGACGAACGCCTGGATGCGAACCTCCGTATTCTCGCGCGTCTCCTCCGCGAGGGACGGATCCACATCAAGGTCGCCTATCCACGCTCTCCCTCTCACGACTGGGAGATCTTCCATCCGAAAGTTGGACTCTTCCACGATAGCGATGGAAACACGATTTCGTTCGAAGGCAGCGTCAACGAGACTGTCGGCGGCTGGGCTCGCAACTACGAGCGCTTCAAGGTTCACCGCTCGTGGGTTTCTGAGCAGGCGGACTACGTCACCGGCGACGAGGAGACCTTCGAGCGACTGTGGAGTGATGAACACCCCTTCGTCGAAGTGTATGATCTCCCCGATGCAATCGAAGAGGACATTATCGATTGGAAGGCCCCCGACACCGAGAACGATCTCCAGGAAGCGATTCAGATCGCGAATGGTACAGCTCCCCCGACGGAGCGCGACAAAGCGAACATCATTCAGGATGGACCGCTGTCGCCCGGTGGGCTCGCACTGGCCGAGGAAGCGAGCACGATCACGCCGTGGCCCCATCAACGAGTTGTCTCGGACACACTCGTCAATACGTATCCACAGAGCTTCCTGCTGTGTGACGAGGTGGGACTCGGGAAGACGATCGAGGCCGGCCTCACACTCTCCCGGCTTGGCCTTACTGGCGAGCTTGAAACTGGGCTGTTGCTGGTTCCGGCGAGTCTGCAGCGGCAGTGGCAGGAAGAGCTCTGGGAGAAGTTCAACATCAATGCCGTCCGGTTCGACCGGGACACAGCAGGCGATCACGTATTCCGGGACGTCCGCGGTCGCGACCACTATCCACCATCGGCAACGGACCTCGACCTAACCGGAGAGCGCGAATGGGCGGACAGCCCCATCTGGCGGTTCCTCTACGAACAACAGTCGACTGATACCGACGCAACGTCGCCGCTGGATGGGCCGACGGTCGTCATAATGTCGTGGCACACAGCTCGTCTCGACGACCGGTGGGATCAGGTCGCTCCCTTAGACCGGGTATCCGACCGGTCTCGGGACGTCATCCCGGCAAGCTGTCGCGGACGTGACCACGATACGGAAGACCGGATGGGTGTGTGGGACGCCGTCATCGTCGACGAGGCGCACAACGCCCGGCGCGGCAGTAATTTCTACGCTCTTCTCGAACAGCTTCGCGACTATACGCACGCCTACTACCTCCTGACTGCTACCCCGATGCAATTGCACGCTGGCGAACTCTACGATCTGATGCAGTTGTTGGATCTTCCGGGTGGTTGGGATAACCGGGATATCTTCATGGAGTTCTTTGAAACCCGGGACGGGCTGTCGCAGGCCCTCAACGAGGTTCTCGACACCCCTAGTTCGGAGTCCGACGAGGCGGAGGCTTCCTGGAGCACGCAAGCCACGCTTGATGGATTGGAACACCAAGACCGGCTCCCGACGGATCGAACATTCTCCTCAAAAGTCTTCCAGCACCTTGCAGACGAACTCGATATCAATGAGGACGGACAGGACCGTGCCATCGCCAAAGAGCGTGTGCTGACCGCGTGCCGGCTTGCACGAGCCTATGGAGACGCCTACGACGGCTATCTTGACCACGTCGACGACGCGATGGCAGATTATGACATCGACCGCTTCGAGGCGAGCGAGGATACGAAACTCAAACGGCTCCTCTATCCTGAAGACGCCGACGAGTGGTTGATGGCGTCCCGCAGCGACCGACAGGACGCACTTGACGAACTTTCGCCGGGTGGTTGGCGAGTCATCCGCGATATTCTCGCGGAGTCTACACCCGTCGACGCGCTCATCCACCGGAATACACGGGATACACTCCGAAAGTACGAGGCGGTCGGTCTCCTCGATACGACCGTTCCGAACCGGAACCCGGAACAACGGAAAATCGAACTCACCGAGGAGACACGGGCGGTCTACGATCAGATCGACGAGTACACACGTGAGTTCTACAAGCGAGCCCAGCAGACTGACGAAGCCCAAACACGCGCCATCGGGTTCGTGATGACCACGTACCGGCAGCGACTCACGTCGAGTGTCTATGCAATCAGCCAGAGCCTGAAACACCGGCTTGAGACACTTCGGGCGCAACGGACCGTGCTTGCCGGTCGGGAGCGCGCTCGCGATCGGGATTATGGTGATGTGGAACAGGTCGTCCTCGAAACGCTACAAAACGCGGACCTCGACGACGGGGACGTTCTGGATGAACTCGACGCTAGTAGCGACGACTTGGACCTCTCTGAACTCATCCCGAGCGTGACTGAAGAGGGGAAACAGCTTATCGAGGAAGAAATCGAGGCTCTGGAAGCGTTCGTTAATGACTTAGACTTGGTTGATTCTGACCCGAAGATCCAGAAGCTGTACGACGACCTCGACGAACTGGACCGTGCTGGCCATAACCGGGTGATTGTCTTCACGCAGTACGCGGACACAATGGACTTCATCCGGGACAGTCTCGCGGATCTTCTCGGAGCGACTATTGCGACGTACTCCGGTCGTGGCGGCGAGCTGTATGACCCCGATTCTGAAATGTGGGAGCACGTCGGGAAAGAGCGCGTGAAGCGCGAATTCTCACGTGACGATGGGCAGGTCGATATCCTCGTCTGTACCGACTCCGCGAGTGAGGGTCTAAACCTTCAGGAATGTGGAGCGCTCATCAACTACGACTTGCCGTGGAACCCGATGAGGGTTGAACAGCGTATCGGTCGGATTGACCGCATCGGTCAACGGTTCGACGAGATTCGCATTCTCAACTACAGCTACGAGGATACGGTTGAGACGGACATCTATGATCGCCTTGACGACCGAATTGGTCTCTTCGAAAACGTCGTCGGTGAGATGCAACCCATACTCTCCGGCGTCAGCCAACAGATCCGGAATGCGACCTTGAACGCGGACAGCGGTGACGACCAGGCTGCGGTCGAATCAGCTGACCGTGAGTTCTCTGAAGAACTCGAAGAACGCGATCAGGGCGACCGCGTTGATGTTGGTGAGTCACTCGAGGACGTCGACGACCTCGTCGCTCAGGACGTCGTCGACGAAGCAAAACTTGATGCGTGGCAGTCCTACAGTCACCCAGATCTCGTCGATGTCGGCGAGGAGGAATACGAGTATGAACCTCCGTTCGAGACACCGAGTCTCCAGTCAGTGTTGGTCGATAACGACGCGCTTTCCGAGGCCGATGTCGAATTCACCCCGGTTCAGGAGATTGACTTCGAATACGATGATGAGGAGTTCGACTTTGCGGACAGTACATATCGTCTCTCAGTAGGTGACGCACCGATTGGGGTCCCAGCGGGGGATGGGGAACAGACGATTGCACAGGCTATTGCGACTGCCGCTGATGAAGTGGCAGTGACGTTCTCGGCTGTGTGTGCTGACGAGTTCCCATCGGTTCAGCATCTTGCGCCAGGCCATCCACTCCTAGGACAGCTCCTCACAGTACTGCAGGATGTGAGTGAGGAGCCGTCGCGATTCCAACAAAGAATCGTGACCCGACCCGATCAAGACCAGGAGCCAATAGTGTGTGCGTGGGGGCGGGACGGCGTGTTTACCCGGATTGCAGGCGATGGGACAGTGACTGAAAATGGACCGATGGATTCCCTTCCGACGTGGTGCGATCAATTCCTCGATAACCGAGAGAAGTCAACAAAGCAACCACAGTAGCTGGGTAGTTTTGTAAGCATGGACTTCCCAGATGAACCAATAGATGCCAAACACTGCTCTTGAAGCAAATCTCCGCGCTGTCGGGGACGGTGCGAGACTGGAACAGTTAGCTGTTGACTTGCTTGGTAGAGAAGGATACGATGTCGATCCAACCGGCGTGAGGGGTCCAGATGGAGGGAGAGATGCACTTCTTGAGCGCTTGGGAAAATCTGGCGTGCTCCACTGTAGCGTGACCTCGAGTAATATCGAGGAGAAGATTCGTTCAGATGCAGAGTCAGCTTCTGACTACCCGGAAGAGTTCGATTTCTTCATATTTGCGACCACCACGGAGATTGCCGGCGTCAAACGGGACCGATTAGAGAACGAATTGGCGGATACGTACGGCTGGCGCGTCCAGATCAAGGATTTTGCCCGATTGAGAAAAGATCTGATGGATGTCGACAACCACGATCTCGTACAAGAACATCTCCATGTCGACCCTCTGAATGCTCTTGATGATCCAGAACAGGATATCGACGAATTATATGAGGCCCAACTCGACCGATTACGGGATCGGCAGCCACGCCACGGTGAAATAGTAGATGAAGAACCGATTGTGGCTGTCCATGTCATTCCCGTTGAGTCGGTTTCGGATCCTCCTAGAATGATCGCAACCGATCTCCCTGACCCGCCAAAATTTCGCTCACGGTCGGCTGGTACCGAGGGTTTCGGTGATTTTGTGATTACGGCTCCTTATACGGAGTTGTCAGAAGGAGGATTTTCTGAATACGTCTGTTTAGACGGCAATGGATGGGTAGAAGCTGTGACAACCAAGCTGACTATGGAGCGGAAGGGAAGGCACGGGATAGCGTGGTTCATCGATAAGGAAATCGTCTCTCTAATGGATAGCCTCCGAGAAATGTACCAGACTGCGGGCATCTACCCGCCGTTGTACGTTTATATCACGATAATCGATGCAGAGAACTATCCGATTGAAAAACCGCAGTCAGTTTTCGGACCAGATACTACCCGTCCGATCAACGAGAATGTCTTCCAATTGAAGCGGGTGAAGATTGAAGATTTGGACTCTAACATCGCGTTGGCCCTCCGCGAACCACTTTATCAGCTCTGGAACCGTATTGGCTGGCGAAACGGTTCGATACACTATTCGAAAAATGAGGATGATTCTATTGAGTGGGATCCATATGAATCATAAACGAGCCTGTTGAGCCGCGTATCCATACAAATTCCAACGTGTCATAGAATACGTCTCACCATCTCTACCTAGCCGTTATGCAGTACGCATTTCGCGTGTACTCTGTGAATCTCGCCAGTCGTAGGTTTTATTCAAGAGAAGGACAGTGGACAATGGTTGTTGAGAACCATTGTATGACACGCTCTACATATCTATCAGGCTCTATTTCTGAATAAAGAAACTGTGCTACTATCTACTGCTACTTTGTGAATCAGGCGTCTTCAGACTCGTCATCACCACGGGCGAAACTCGCCTGACTCTCACTGGAACCATCACTGTCGGTTGTGGGACCTTCGATGAGTTCCTCGAAGTCATCCACTTTCTCATATTGATCTTGGTAGACCAACGCGGCTTTTCCGAGCGGTGCAATCTCGTACAGTCCAGATCGGTCAGCCGGTCCAATCTTTTCAACGAGCCCGTAGTCCTCGAGCACCGGCAGTCGGGTGTTGATGTTTTTGCGGGACTTCCCGGTGTGAGCGGCAAGGTTCGTCGCAACATTCCGTCCTTTGTCTTCCAGTCCTTCAAGGATGAGAAAGTCGGTTGGTTGACGTAGTTTCACGGGTAGTACTCTGTATTGAGAAGGTAGTTATGGTGACAAGTAATGCCTTTCGGCCAGTGAAACAGGAATCTCCCGCTGTACTGTCACGGTGTAGAAGATGTCGTGTAGGTATCTGATGAGAGTTTCTCAAGTTCTGTTTCGGCGGCTCGTTGAAGGTCTTCTTCAGCAGTTGGTCCTGGACTCGAGTCAGATGCCACAAGAGCAGCAGAGACCGCGTCTCGATCGGCTTCACACACCCGTTCAAGGGCATCTTCGGATATTTGGCTCTTCTCGTCGGAAACCTTATTTGGATACTTTGCTCGAGCAATTTTATTATCCAAGATCTGCTTTGGCATAGTTTCAATATCGAAATCGGCAGTCTCACAGAGTTTTGAGATCTGGTCAGCAGCGCGGTCGACCCAGTTATCCGGCGACGAATCACAGTCAGTTACTGCCGCAGATGAATCCGGGTCAAAGTTGGCGTATGCAACGATTTCTTCTGCTAACTCAGGTTGTTCTTCTGCAAGCCGAACAAGATTCAGTCGGAGGTCCTCACGCTTGGTTTTGACTGGGTAGTTATCAACAACAGCGGCAACAGTTCGACGTGCCGTTGCAGGTGAGACAGACTCATTCAAAATCTCCTCACAGACAGCTGATTTTTCGATTCCAATACGCCCGTTCGACGCTGCGGCTTGCTTCCCGAGCTCGAGAACGACGCGACGAGCACGGGCCTCTGGGTCGCCCTTGAGATACTCGACAGAAACCCAGCATTCCCACGGGTAGTCGTCCGGCCGATCTGGGAGTTCATCGACCGGCTTATAGAGCTTTGGTGTTTGTGGATGGCGACCAAGATTGAGCGTTTCAACGACTTGATTACGATATTTACGCATCGTTCGTTTCGTTGGTTCCCCGTCGCCAACAACTACTTCAATCGCTTCATCAAGGTCGTCACGACTGATTTGGTGACTTTCGCACGACATCTCGGTTTCGAGATAGTCGACAATCGCCTCGGTTTTTTCTTCGACTGTCCGCGGTTGTTTGTTGACACCATCCTGATCGTTGATGGTGTCCTCAGGGGGTTCATCCTCAGTATCATCGAGAGCAGTCGACAATCGATCAGCTAAATCGGCAACCCACTCATGGAAGGGGTTGGTTCGGTACTGACGGAGCGCACGTGCAAGTTCAACACCATACGAATTTTTCGACTCCGAAACTGCGTTTCGGAACCCGTCTTTTGAATAAGGGGCAATACGGACCCGGACTTCAGTTTTCGAGTCAGTAGTGAGGTCGTCACCCACCAAACTGTGTGGTATATCCGTTTCTTCTTCGGTGATGACGTCGTCGGCAAGAGTCTGTAGCTTCTTAACAGCGTCAGCAAAGCGGATATAGTCCTCTATTGCTTTCTCGACGTACCGGCCGAGAGAACCTTTGTACCCGCCAGTTACATCACGAACCCATTCTTTGAAGGGTTCCCATTCAGACGTCGGGACAAGCCAGCCAAGATGTTCCAGACCAGCACTCATGACGCAATCACCCCGGAAAGAACTTCGAAGAAACCACCCAAGATGGGTGATGTCAGATCATCATCACACACAGTATGGGAAGAAGGGTAAGGGGGTGTATTCCGTCGTGACGGAAGAAGCGAGTCGTGGCTAGATCGTGTTTCGGTTAGAGAGGTGCTCTCCCATGACTTTTCCCTCCAGCAACTTCCTATGGGGACGTTTGGAGCAGGCTTCATCACCGAAGAACCGCCCCGTACCTCACACAGGTTGGGTGGTGAGATACGCCAAACTATTGTTTTGGTATCTCCTCTATCGGTTAGAAGTTCAATTCCTGCTTCTAACCGACACTTAGATAGTGCTTTACTTCTAAAGTAAAGCCGTCGGCACAACGGGGATTCCCTTACCAAGAGTGTCCCGTTGATGTCGATGGATAGCTTCCTTTCCATTTCTGGTGTTAGTAGTACCGTCTGTCGCCGATCGATCGTATGTTCTGGTTGTCGGCAGGGAGTACTGTTGTTTTCCTATTCACACAAACTCCTATGAGATTACGTAATAATAAATAGTTCGGCGATGCAGATATACAACACATGGACTTAGATCGCCCCGCAGCATTGCTGACAGATGCACAACGAGAATATCTACGCGGTGAAAAGGAATTTAAGCGGCCTGTTCACGAGCGAAACCTCCGGTCACGGATTCGGGAGCGTCTTGTGGCAGCAACACACGATCTCACATTACTGTATAATGAGTTAGATCCAGAAGATCGAAAGATGGTGTATAGCGTTACGGGGTATGACTTAGCTGATCGTGTTGATGACGAACTTGAAAGGGATCCTGAGCTTGTTGGTGCAATTAGAAGTTCAATAGCGTTCTTTTATGAAGCCGCTCATGATTCTGGGAGAGATGCCGAATCAATCGTTGAAACGGCAGTTGGGCAGGTTGAACAGCGTCGTAACTCATCCACAATAGTTGATGTCAACCTCGAAGTCGAGAAGAGTCGGCTCGACTATCTTGCAGATCGCGGTCGCAGTAAAATGGAACAGATGGATGATCTTTCGAATGCCGAAGTGCGTGCGTTACTCGAAGCAGAAACGGAGGAGATCGATCCAGACGATGTTTCCATGTATCTCCGTAACAAATGGGAGTGGTCGATACATTCAGACGAGCAGACTGATGACTTTGACAACACTGAAGATGAAGACCGCTGAAATTCGTCGCGATTCCTGGTATCCCGTCACTGGTCCGGTCGGTATAATGAGTGACGGAAGTTATGGGCATGGGCTGAGATGGGCGAGTAATGGGAGGAGACCGGCGAGGCGATCTCGTTCGTCATCTGAGTGAGGCGGAGTTGGATCGTCTGCTGGACGAAGCAGACGATCCAAAGATAATCAAACGACTCACCTTTGTCAAACGTCTCTACAAGGGTGCAACGTACGAAGAAGCGGCCGACGACGTTGGGAAATCTGCGTCGACTGGAAGTCGCTGGGCACGTCGATGGAACGATGGCGGACTGGGTCAGTTGACACCGAACTTCGGGGGCGGAAGGCCCCCGAAGCTCGGTGACGAGGAACAAGAGCGTCTTCTAGAACGTCTCCGAGAGGGACAGCCTTGGAAAGCACAGGAAGTCCATCAGCTCTTAGACGAAGAGTTCGATGTTGAGTATCATCCGGATTACCTCGGTCGGTTCCTCCGGAATCTTGGACTATCTTACGCTAAACCACGTCCAAAACGCCCATCTCGGCCAGAAAACGCAGATGAAATCCTCGAAGAACGCGTCGCAGACGCGTTCGACGAGGAACCAGAGACAGCACATAACAAGCGTCCTGATGATGAGGACGAAGGCTGGGTCCTCGACGACGATATTTGTACAGATGGAGGAACTGTCGTCGGTTTTTGTGACGCTTCGCATCCGCAACCATACGACAATTCACATCGACTGTGGTACGTCGATGATCCGACACTGGAACGACCGCTGGTGAAGCTTGACGAACCAGCGGTCGGGTGCTATACGCTCAACGGGGAAAGTGTCCTGACGTTCCCTAAAGATCAATCGAAAGAGAACATCTGTGCCCTATTGGAGGAGGTCCGCGAGCAGAATCCGGGAACGCGGATTCTGCTCGTCTTGGATAACTTCTCGTCTCACATCTGTGAACACACGCGCAAGCGCGCACATCAACTCGGTATCGATCTCGTCTTTCTTCCGGTTGGCTCACCGAATCTCAACCCAATCGAGCAGGTCTGGAAAGTGCTCAAACGCAATGCCTCGCCAATCGTCGTGGCGAGCGAGAGCGCGTTCCGCACTCTCGCTCGCCGTCTCTTCAACACCCTTACTGATCGACTTGGATTTGCCAAGTCCTGGATCGACCAGTTCCTCAGTCCATATTTGCAAAAGTTATCTTGATCATTATACCGACACGAACCTCGCAGATGGGACGGGAAGTTCACATGAAAACCTCTTCGAAATCGTTAAAGAAAGCTTCTTTGACAGAAGATTCTAGCGACTCGAATTCGTCTTCATGGAATTTTCCGGCTCCCGCCCCGATGATGCCTGCGTGTTGTTCACCGAGAAAGATTAGGGCCTGCGTTGGTCTCACAGTAACTGTTGCTCCAGAGGCTGGAACATCTTCAACTGCGTATTCTTCTGTCGGGTCGCCATTAAGAACGATTGTCCAATCCCTCTCGTGTATTGTTGATGGAAATGTAGTCACAATTGGTTCATCGAGAGCCGTATCCTTGGTTGGAATGAACTCGCACAACTCAATAAACGAATTAACGGCTTTGGTCGCATCCATTTTGTTTTGCATCCGTACTGCTTCATTATAAATACTCACTCGCTCATATTATAGAGTTGATTATAGCTACGGTGTTTTTACGGTCACGCAATGACATCATATGGATTGTGCCGCTCACGAAACTCGAAACCGCCCTGACGAACGTGTACCCACAGGATTTAGAGAAACTCGCTGCTGACTTGCTCGCTGAGCGCGGGTATGATGTCGACCCGACCGGGACGAAAGGAACTGATGGAGGCGTCGATGCGTTGCTGTGCGACGGTGATCGAAACGGAATACTGCATGTTGCTCGAACACGCAGTGACCGAATCCGAGGGAAAGTCACTGATGACGCTTTGAAAGCTGCAGACCATGATCGAAAATACGACTTTTTCGTGTTTGTTACGACGGCAGATCCGTCCGGATCACTTCGCCGACGGTTAGAAGTGGAATTACAGGAGGAATATGGGTGGAAGGTCACGATTTGGGCGCGTGAGCAGCTTCGAAACGCATTAATGGCGAATCATCAACATCTTGCTCGGGAACATTTGAACGTTGAACCGAACGTCGAAGATAAAGAATACCAAGACGATGTCTTAGCACTCCGCAATAAGAGATTAGACTCAGTACCTCACAAAGTTCGGTACTGAAACCGCAACCTCAACGGTAAGCGACCGCCGCTGATCGTGAAGAGAGATGGTGAGT
>NZ_WUYX01000021.1 GCF_009834785.1 Natronorubrum halalkaliphilum | reverse complement strand
CTTCGCCGAGTCGTCAGCAGCAATGAGATGATCTCACGGGCTCACGCTGTGCCGGCTGTCGAGACCTCGGGGTAAACACATACGAGGAACTCAACCGAACGCTCGAGTTCGTCCGGGACCTTCGCGAGGAACTCGACCGTCGTGTGACTGCCTTTCTCGACCGGAAACACAGGGGGTGGCAGTCGAATTTGAACGATCTCCGGGACGAGGAGATTCCGCTTCGCGATCCCGCCGACCCCGCCGAAGACGAACTCACGACGTGGGCCAGAGAGGCGGGCTACGGCGACGCCGACTGGGTCCGCGCCGAATCCGTCGGAGCCGTCGCCGAACGGATTCTGAACGAGGCCGAAGACGAGGATCGGGCTCGTGCGGCCCCCGCCGTCGGCCGCGTCCTCGGCGAGTGGTACCGCCGGGATCACACCGACTACTTTCGGGAGATCGAACTCGAGCGCACCTGGGACGACACCGAACCGGCCGACTCGTGGCGGCGAGCCTACAACGCTCGACTGGCCTTGCACAACTGTGTGCCGAGCGACGCCATCGGCGAGCGACTCGGCGCGTTCGGCGGCGGCATCCTCATGAGCGCGACCCTGGAGCCGATGGACGCGTTCACGGAGGTCACGGGCCTCGATTACCTCGCGCTCGAGGAGGACCGACCGGTCGTCGAACGCCGCTATGGTCTGCACTTCCCCGCGGAAAACCGCGAGAGTTTCGCGGTCGCGGCGCCGAAGTTCACCTACGACAACCGTGATCGGCCGGGAACTGAGAACCCGACTCGCAGGCACTACGCCGACGCCATCTCGAAAGTCGGTCGCCTCCCGGGGAACGTCCTCGTCGGGATGCCCAGTTACGCCGAGGCCGAGTGGATCGCGGGCACGCTCGAGGACCGACTCGACAAACCCGTGTTGCTCGACGCCGCGAGCGACGACGACACAACCCAGTCGCTCAAACGCGAATTCTTCGCGGGCGAGGGGAAGGTGCTCGTCACCAGTCTCCGCGGGACCCTGACCGAGGGCGTCGACTACAGCGGCGACCGGCTCTCGGCGGCGGTGGTCTGTGGCGTCCCCATCGTCAACACCTCGAGTCCGCGCACGAAGGCGGTCCGCCGGGCCTACGACGATGAGTTCGGCGACGGCTTTACGTACGCGCTGACGATTCCCGCGGTTCGAAAGGCGCGCCAGGCCATCGGTCGCGTCATCCGTTCGCCCGAGGACGTCGGCGTTCGCGTCCTCTTAGACGAGCGCTACGCTCGCGATAGCTGGGATTCGGTCAGACAGTTCCTGCCCGACGACGGCGAGTTTCAGACTGTCAGCCCGGACATGCTCGATATGGGGCTCGACCGATTCCGGGATCGCCTCGAGAGCCGGTGACGGACCGCGGACAATGCAGGTAAGCAGTGTGTAGCTCGTTTCAGTTGCGCAGTTGCGGCTGTAGTCGGGCCCGAAGACGGCGCGGCCTTCAGACGGTCTGCTGTACGTCAGTGCCGTCGCGATTCCAAGATCTCTCGAGACCGCCCCGAAACACGGGTACAGCGGCCCGTCTCAGTCGGACCGCTGTAGCGTGACCGTCGTTGTCATCTCCGTCTCCGCGTACAGCGAGTAGAGCAAGAACGCAAATCCACCCGCGGTACACGCACTTTGAATCGTGACGCCGAGTGCGACGTTTCCGGCGAACAGGTGCGCGATCGCGCCGCCGACCGACCCGGCGACGATGAAGCCGAACCCGATCGCGACCGCGCGGAGCGCTCTCGAGCCGGTTCGTCGAAACGCCCGATAGGCGAGCAACGCGACCGCACCGCCGGTGAGCAGCGTTGCGGTGTTCGTAACGGCGATGAGGAGCGTGTATTCGTTCATGTGTTGCGGTGACCGTCGATCCGTATCGTTTCATACTGTCAGACAGAACGACGTGAAGCCGATCGTTCTGCTGGAGTCCTCACCGACGGCGACGACCCCGAATTCACGATCGGCTTCGTATCGACTGCTGTCCGACAGTATCACCATCAGCTCGAGTACCACCGGAATTCGGATGCCTCGAGCGCCGGTCTCTCTACCGGTTACTGCGCGGTTGTGATATTTAGTGGGGCCGCCAGTTCTCAGTCGGAAGGAATGTGGTGGGGTTCGCTACTAGTTGCCGTCTTCGTCCCCGTTCCCGTTCTCGGTTCCGTCTCCATCTCCATTCCCGTCCCCGTCTTCGACCAGATGCTCGTCGAACCTGTCCGTCCAGTCGCCGAGCCAGTCGCCGATACTCCCGCGGAGTTCGGTGTAGCTGATACTGACCGGCTCCGGCGGCTCCCGTCTGTACTCTCCGAACGCGGGGTGGAGTTCGACGTCTCGGATGGCCGGAAACTGGACGTTTCGTCGAGCGAGTTCGATCTGGGCCTCGGTCGAGAGGACGAACTCGAGAAACGCGTAGGCGAGATCGGGAGCACGCGCCCCCTCAAAGATGCCCATGCCCTCGGGGACTGCGTACCCTTCGTCGTTCGGGAACGCAACCCGATGGCGTTCCATGTCGTACTCCTCCGCCGCGGCGAACACGGGATCGGCCGAGTAGGAGACGACCATCGGTCGCTCTTCTCCCATGTAGGCGTCGTTGTACGCGTCGCTCCAGGACTCGTGTATCCGAACGCCGTTCGCCGCGAGCTCCTCCCAGTACTCGAGGGCGTCGTCCGGTCCGGCGGTCTCGATCAGCCAGAGCAGGAACGCTTGCCCCGGAATCGAGGTTCCGGGATGTTGAGCCAGCAGCGTGTCTTCGTACTCGTCCTCGAGCAACTCGGCGAACGTGTCGGGCGCGTCGAGTTCGCGCTCGTCGTAGACGAGGCTGACGTAGCCTGCATCGTAGGTGAGCGCCCGGTTGTGCGGATCGCCGAGGTCGAGGCCGTCGCGGATGCGTTCGGCACCCTCGACCCGCTTGAGGTTGAGTTCGCGGAGGAGCCCGCCGGCTCCAACCCTGTCGTCGATTCGAGCGAGATCGCCGACCGTGAACCCGAAGAGCACGTCGACGTCGATCTCGGTGTCGTACTCGCCGCGTCGAACGTAGTGCTCGACGCCCGACTCCGGGAGCACCCACTCGATTTCGGCGTCGGGATAGGTCTCTTCGAACGCTTCGGCGAGCCACGGTCCGGCCGGGTTCGTTCCCGTGACCATCGACCGGTAGGTCGCGATCCGAAGCGTCCCGTCGTGATCGGGATCTTCCGGTTCGGTGTCTTCATCGTCGGGTCCGTCCGGCGGCTCGTCGTCGCCGTTCCGGGTCGTACAGCCGGCGAGACCGGCTAATGCCCCTCCGCTTGCTCCTCCGATGGCCCGAACGACCGTCCGACGTTTCATTCACCGGGGATACGAACTGCGGACATAAGTCTCGTTCCCAACTTTCTTCGGGACCGAAAGGTTTTATCGCCCCAGTGTGACCCACGGGTGTGACAGCGAACGCGAACGAGAAGGGGAACGGGAACGCAGACCGATCCCGACGGTACGTCCTCGCGGGTCTCGTCGGCGTACTCGGGATCATTACCGGCGGCATTCTGCTCGACGTTCTCGGGACGATTCTGTTTGCACTGACGGTCGCCTACGTCCTGTTGCCCGTCCAGGGCTGGTTGGTCAGACGCGGTCTCTCGGAGTGGCTGTCGGCCGTCGCCGCGACCGTAATCGGCTTTGTGAGCGCAATCGCGGTCTTCTCGCCGATTTTCATCACGCTCTACTTTCGGTTCGATCAGGTACTGGGCGTCGTCGAGGGGATCCCTCGAGAGGTCCCCGTGACGGTCTTCGACGTCACGTATACGATCGAAGTCGCGCAGGTCCAGTCGCTCGCGATCGACTTCCTGAGCACCACCGCCGTCTCGCTCGCCTCGGCGCTACCGGTGCTCGCGATCAAGTTCGCCCTGTTCGTCATCCTCCTGTTCGGGCTCTTGCTCAAGGGTGATGCCGCCGGTCGGGCCGCTATCGCGCCGGTACCACACGAGTACCGCGACATCGTTTACGCGCTCGCTCAACGGGCACGCGAAACGTTGTACGCGATTTACGTGCTCCAGCTCGCGACGTCGGTCGCGACGCTGATCATCGGCTATCCGTTGTTCTCGCTGCTCGGCTACGACGCCGCGTTTACTCTCGCGATGATCGCCGCAATTTTGCAGTTCGTGCCGATCATCGGCCCGAGTCTGCTCATCGTTCCGATCGCGCTCTATCACGTCGTGGCGGGCGAACTCGTCGCGGCCGTCCTCGTCGGCGTCCTCGGAATCGCGCTCATCGCCTGGTTCCCGGACGTCGGAATCCGTCCGCGTCTCGCCCGCCGGTCCGCGGGGATGCCCGGTAGCCTCTACTTCGTCGGCTTCACGGGCGGGCTCTTTACCCTCGGTGCGATCGGTATCGTCGTCGGCCCGCTGATCGTCGCCGTCTTCGTCGAAGCTGTCGACCTCCTCGCAGACGAGGTCAACGGGAGCACGACGTTTACCGAACTCGTCGAGGCCGATGTCGAGGAGCCACCGGGCGACCGTACCGGCACCGAAACCACGATGACGCCGCCCGAGGAATCCGGCTCGCGACCGGCCGACGACTGATACGGTTTGCTGTAGTCAATTACTGCCGATCACCGACCCCGTCCCTGGTGATCGGCGGTACATAGTTACAGTAATACGTATGAGACGGTTTGCTGTACCGATGTACCGGTGGGACCGCAAGCCGTCCTGCGGTCCAATCGGAAACGACTGAGAGCAGACAGTGTGAGGACTCGGTAACCGACTTCTGGACCCCGGTTCGTAACTCGGCCGTCCATCTTCGGTACCACCGTTACTTTTCTCCGTACCGCTCGTTTTCTCCGTATGATCTCCGCAAAAACGGTGCTCAACGCGATCGTTGGAGCCGTCATCGGCGTCTTGCTCTCGTTCGTCCCGCTTTCGACCGTCCTCGGAGGCGTCGCCGCGGGCTTTCTCGAAGGAGCTGACCCTCGCGAGGGTGCGCTCGTGGGGGCGCTTTCGGGCGCGATCGCGTTCCTCCCGATCGCCGGTATCGCGATCTTCGGACTCGGCGTTCTCGGGTTCGGGATGGGGATCGCAGCGGCCCCGCTCGATGGATTCGCGGTTATCGCAGCCTTCGTCGTCGTCGCTGTGATAGTCGTGTTCCTCTACACCGTCGGTCTGTCGCTGCTCGGTGGCTATCTCGGGGCCTACCTCGCACGAGAGTATCCGGAGCAACGCGCCCGGATCCGGGAGGCGATTGGACTGTCGCCGTCGTCTCCGTCCCCGTCCCGGAGGGTCGAACCGGCCCGGCCGCGGGAACCGCGGCGAGACTCGTCGCGGGAACGCGACCGCGAGAGCGATCGCCCGTACGCGGACGACTCGAGGCGCGGTCACGATACCGAACGGGATCGATCGTAACGGGCACCCGTCGTCGATCGAATCACCACCTGCGGCCGCTCATTCGTATCTGAGCGCGTCGATCGGATCGGTTCGTGCGGCCCGCCAGGCCGGATACAGCCCGGAACCGATCCCCACGAAAATCCCGACGGCGATCGCCAGCGCGACGTATTCGTAGGGGTAGACCAGCGGGAGATCGATGTACCACGCGCCCAGATAGCCAGCGACGAGTCCCAGCGCCGTCCCCAGAATCGCGCCGACCACGCCGAGTATTATTGCCTCGGCCAGAAACAGGCCCAGTATCTCTCGATTCTGCGCGCCGATCGCTTTCATAATCCCGATCTCGCGGGTCCGTTCGGTCACCGAGACCAGCATGATGTTCGCGATGCCGATCGAGCCGACCAGCAACGAAATCGCCGCGATGCCGACGATGAAGTTCTGCAGGAGTTCCAGAACGTCCTCTAACTGCTGGAGTAACTCCGCGCTCGTCTGGAGGGTCACCTCGAGGTCGTCGCCGAGCAACTCGCCGGCGTCGGAGTCGTCGCCCTCGAGGTAGGCAATCGCGCTCTCTCGAGCGCCGTCGATATCCCCTTCGTCGGCCGATTCGGCTTCGACGATGATCGCGAGGAAGAGCGCGTCGTCGCCCGCTCCCGTCTCTTGATCGGCGTCAGCATCGCTATTCTCACCGGGACCGCCGTCACCGCCCGGGATCGCGCCTGCGGCGTCCTCCGTGTAGAACGGATCCGTCGGCACGTAAACGCGCGGCGAGGGCTCGAACCCTTCGAACGGGCTCAGTCCCTCGGAGCTCTCGGTGATGCCGACGACGGTGACGGTCGTCTGCTGGCCGCCCTGTAGCGCGATGGTCAACTCGTCGCCGACGGTGACGTCCTCCTCGAACTGACCGGCGACGGCCGGGTTGATGACCGCCTCGCGCTCGCCCTGTTCGAACTGTTCGCCTTCGTCGAGGCTGCTCTCCCTGATGTACGGCGGCCCGGCCGCCACCAGCGCGTCGCTCTGTGGCGATAGCTCCCCGTCGTAAACGAGCGCCTGGGTCGATAACGGCATGTAGCCGTAGGCCGCCTCGATATCACCGTCGTCGTCCAGCGTGTCGAGGTCGTCCTGACTGAAGACCGGTTGGGCACCCGCGAGCGGACCGCCCTCGGTATCGGGATCGGCGGCCCAGCCGTAGATGTTGCGCTGATCGTCGGGGCTGATGTCGCCGATAACGCCCGCCTGCAGGCTCGCGCCCAGCGTGACGAACGCAATCACCGCGGCGATACCGATCACGATTCCGAGCGTCGTCAGCGACGAGCGCAGTTTGTGGCCCCGGATCGAACGCCAGGAGAGTCGGAGGCTCTCGAGCGGTCGCATCAGGGGCTCACTCCGCTGGAGTCGCTGAACTCGCTTACTTCGCTCGACCCGCTGGACGGACTCGAGGACCCCTCACCGGCCCCGTCGAGGGCCTCGATACGCTCGATTTTACCGTCGAGCAGGTGGACGATCCGTTCTGCGCGTTCGGCGACGTGGCGCTCGTGGGTAACGACGACCATCGTCGTTCCGGCGTCGTGAAACTCCGCGAAGAGATCGAGGATGTCGGCTTCGGTCTCCGTATCGAGGTTACCCGAGGGCTCGTCGGCCAACACGATGGCGGGGTCGTTGACCAGCGCTCGAGCCAGCGCGACCCGCTGGCGCTGCCCGCCCGAGAGCTCGTTCGGCAGGTGGTCTTCGCGATCCGCGAGGCCGACGCGATCGAGCAGTTCCCGGGCCCGATCGCGGCGCTCCGAGCGGTCGACGTTCTGGAACAACTGGGGCAAGGCGACGTTCTCGAGGGCGGTCAGTCTGGGCATCAGGTTGAACGTCTGGAAGACGAAGCCGACGGTCGTTCCGCGAAGGGTGGTTCGCTCGCGGTCGTCGAGGGCCGCGACGTCCTCGCCGTCGACGACGACGGTGCCGTCCGTCGGCGTATCGAGACAGCCCACGAGGTTCATCAGCGTCGACTTGCCCGAGCCGCTCGGGCCCATGATCGCCGTATACGACCCCCGCGGAATCTCGAGGGAGACGCCGTCTAGGGCGTGGACCGGCTCACCGAGCTGGTAGGTCTTGCGAACGTTCTCGAGGGTGACTGCGGTGCCAGTTCCGGGTGCAGCCCCGGTAGCCGGTGGTTCCATGCGGCCCCCTACACCGTCGTCGCGAAAAAAGGCCGAGCCAAACGGGCGGTTTCGCCGAGCGGTACCGGCCGGGCCTTCGAGGGTGGTTGCGATAGCCGATGCCCTAGCCCCGGATCGACTTCAGGAAGTCGAGCCAGCGCTCGTGACCGTCGATCGTCGCGGATCGGGCCTGCGAACCGAATCGCTCCCGGCGGAGGCTCCGAAGCGCGTTCGACGCGCGGTCGATGCCGACGATCGCCTCGACGAGCTGCTCGCCCTCCTCGCGGTCGATCGGTGCCGACTCGAGTCGCTCGACGAGGCGTTTACGTTCGGCGGTCAGTTCCCGCTCGGTCTCCCTGACGAGCGGCTTGACGTCGTCGGGAATCCCCTCGACTTTTCGGGTCTCGATCAGGAACTCCTCGAGCGCCAGTTCGTTCGCGCCGACGGTGATCGTCTCGGGCAACTCCTGTCCGATAGTTGCGCTCTGGCGATTGGCGCGCTCGAGGAGCGCACGTCGGTCGGCCGCGTCCATATCGGCGGTGGGATCTGTCACAACAAGCCAATTTTGGTGTGAGACTAAGTTGTTACTGTAACGACGTCCGCTTCCGTTCCCTCGACCGATCGAATGAAGAAAACTATATGTCTTTGGAATAACAAAACTGCAAGTAATTAAACCGTGACTGCTATCGATATCTCCGAGGCGACGAAGCGATACGGGAACGAAACGGCCCTCGAGGGGCTCGACCTTTCCGTCCAGCGCGGCGAAATCTACGGCTTTCTCGGTCCGAACGGCGCGGGCAAGTCGACCACGATCAACCTGATCCTCGATTTTATTCGGCCGTCCGCGGGCGAGGTGCAGGTGTTCGGACTCGACGCCCGCGAGGACAGCCTCGAGATCCGATCTCGAACGGGTATTCTCCCGGAAGGCACCGAGTGCTACGACCGGCTGACCGGCCGCCAACACGTCGAGTTCGCGATCGAATCGAAGGCGGCGGACGACGACCCCAACGCCCTGCTCGAGCGAGTGGGTATCGCCGACGCGGCCGGCAAGAAGGCCGGCGGCTACTCGAAAGGGATGGCTCAGCGACTCATGCTCGCGACGGCGCTCGTGGACGACCCCGACCTTCTCATTCTGGACGAACCCTCGACGGGTCTCGATCCCAACGGAGCCCGAGAGATGCGCGATATCATCCGCGAGGAGAACGAACGCGGCGCGACCGTCTTCTTCTCGAGCCACGTCCTGGGACAGGTCGAAGCGATCTGTGACCGCGTCGGCATTCTCCGGGACGGCCACCTGATCGCCGAAGACACCGTCGAAGGGCTGCGGGACTCCATGCCGAATCAGACCCGACTTCGCGTTCAGGTCGATCGAATTCCAGCGGACTCATCGGCTGCCCTCGAGGCGCTCGAATCGATCGACGGCGTCTCGGAGGTCTCAGCCGACGGAACGACGCTCGTCGTCGCCTGCGAGGATCGAGCGAAGACGGCCGTCTTGCGAACGATCGAGGAGTACGACGTCTCGGTCGAGGACTTCGCGACCGACGAGTCCTCGCTCGAGGATCTGTTCATGGCCTATACGTCGAACGATCGAACGGAGGTGACGCCGTGAGCGCGATCACCGTCGCCAAGAAGGACTTCCGCGATGCCGTCCGGTCGCGAACGCTGCTCGCGCTGACCCTGGTGTTCGCCCTGTTTACGTTCGGCGGGGCGTTTCTCGCCTCCTGGACCGCAGAGCTGTTCGGGGAGATCGAGGGAGATGGTGCACAAACCACGATGGACCTCCTCTTCGCCCTCCAGACGCCCGCGAGTTTCCTCGTTCCGATCATCGCGCTGGTCGTCGGCTACGCGGCCATCGCCGGCGAGCGAGAGAGCGGGAGCCTGAAGTTCCTGCTCGGACTGCCCCACACGCGCCGAGATGTCGTGCTCGGCAAGATTCTCGGCCGGACGGCCGTCGTCGCCGTCTCGATTCTCGTCGGCTTCGCCGTCGGGCTGGTCGGACTCGTCACGTTCGTCGGCTCCGTCTCGGTCGTCGACTATCTCCTGTTTACGCTGGTGACGATCCTGTTCGGGTTCGTCTACGTCTGTATCGGCGTGGGCCTCTCCTCGATGACGCGTTCGACGACCAAGGCGGCCGTCGGTGCGCTCGGCATGGTCCTCCTGTTCTGGTTCGTCTGGGGGATCGCCGCCCAGCTGGTGCTGTTCTGGCGGGAAGGCAGTTTCATGGTCGAGTCGTTCCCCGAATGGTATCTCAGCGTCGTCTCCCTGCCCCCGGACTCGGCCTACGCCGCGGCGCTCGGGACCATCCTCGGTGAAGACGGGTTTACCATGGCCAGCATCTACGAAACCGAGAGCCTGCCGCTCCTCGCGGAGCCGTGGTTCGGCTTCGTCCTGCTCGCATTCTGGGCGCTCGTTCCGCTCGGATTCGGTCTCTGGCGTTTCGATCGAGCCGATCTCTGATACGTACTGCCGTACCGATCTCCCGGCGCGACCACGGCCCGTTCGCGGTTGTACGGTACTGATACTGCCGGACAGAACGATTCGAAGATCGGTCGCGCTACTGCGGCCGTCATCCTCGAGGACGGCCGCGAATCCGTGACCGACTTCTCAGTGACTGCTGTCCGACAGTATGAGTTCAGGCTGTCTGGGCGTCGAACTACAACGTTTTTCCCGTCGCCCCTCGGGGTATACCCCATGAAGACGGAGGGTGGCTCCGACGCGGCGAAACGTCGGGCCGGCGAACGCGCAGCCGAGGAAGTCGAAGACGGATTCGTCGTCGGACTCGGCACCGGCTCGACGACGGCCTACGCGATCAGAGCGATCGGTCGAGCCGTCGACGACGGCCTCGAGGTACGGGGGATTCCGACCTCGTTTCAGTCCCGCCAGCTGGCGCTCGAGGTCGGGATTCCGGTGACGTCTCTCGACGCGGCCGACGGTGTAGACCTCGCGATCGACGGCGCGGATCAGGTGGTCGACGACCCCGAAGCGGCGGGGTACGGCGCGCTCATCAAGGGCGGCGGCGCAGCGCACACGCGGGAGAAACTCGTCGATTCGACGGCCGATCGGTTCGTCGTCGTCGCGGATCCCTCGAAGCTCGCGCCGGCGCTCGAACGATCGGTCCCGGTCGAAGTCGTTCCCGACGCACACACCGTCGTCGCCGATCGCATTCGAGATCTGGGCGGCGAGCCGTCGCTTCGGGACGCGACACGGAAGGACGGCCCGGTCGTCACCGACAACGGCAACCTCGTGCTCGACTGTGCGTTCGGATCGATCGACGATCCGGACGCGCTCGCGACGGTACTCTCGGGGCTGCCGGGCGTCCTCGAGCACGGGCTGTTCGTCGGGCTGGCGGACGCGACCTACGTCGGTCGCGAGAACGGGGTCGACGTACGGACCTACTGAGTCAGGTGTTCGTCGACGCGGTTTCGGTGTTCCGTCCGGCGGCACGGACCGCGCGCAGGCCGACGACGAGGAAACAGCCGCCGAGGAGACGGGTCAGCGGGCGGATCCAGGACTTCTCTTCGAGTTCGTCCGAATTCTCGTAGGCGAGGTCGAGACCGGCGGCAAGGGCCTGTCGCGGCACCAGTATCATCACTAATCCGATCACACTGAGCGGCCGTTTGAGGATGGACGTGTGTTCGGGGTGGCGGCTGAGCAGCCAGACAACGACGATCCCCTTGAACCGGCCCGCCTGCAGCGTCCACGGTCGCAGCCTGCCGTCGTCGGGGTTCTCGAAGGCGAGTTGTTCGACGGCGTCGACGATTCGGTTCGGTGCGATACTCAGCAACAGTCCCAGCGCGAGGGCGAGCGGTCGTCGCATACCGTTCGTAGGGATGCCAATCGCAAAACGGTTGGCCGTGGTCGTCGACGTTGCCCTCGAGTCATGCCGACTCAGACGAGGTTGCCGACTTCGCCGACGCAGCCCCGTCCGGCTCGTCGCTGCGCTTCGAGAGCACGACCACGAGCAGGTAAAGCCCCCCGAGCGCTCGGGCTGCGGGCTCGATCCACGGCTTCAATTCGAGCTCGTCGGTGTTCTCGTAAACCAGTCGTTGACTAAGTTCGATGATCGGTTGCGGAAGCAGTACGAGGGCGATTCCGGCCAGTCCGAGCAGCGTACTGACGACCGTCGAGCCCGTTCGGCCGCGAACGAGTAGCCACACGAAGATGAGGCCCTCGAGTCGGGCACCCAGCAGCGCCTGCGGACGCAACTGTGCCTCGTCGGGGTTTTCCAGACCGATCCGTTCGCACATGTCGATGACCGGCTGGGGCCTGACGATCTCAACGCAGCCGAACCCGATCAAGAGTTTCCGAAGCATGTTCGATCACGGGTACATCGGCTACCGGGAAAAAACTCGAGTCGGCTGTCGGCTGTCGGCTGTCGGCTGTCCCGTTCCCGGTCGGCGGTCACTATCGATGGACAGCTTTTCAACGGCGTCCGGCTAGGTTTCGTTTGAGACGATTCGATGCCCGAAACATCCGACCGGAAAGACGATCACATCCGTATTATCGAGGACGAAGACGTCGAGACCTCTGGAGCGGGATTCGCCGACATCGATCTGGTTCACGAGGCGCTCCCGGAGATCCATCGCGACGAGATCGAGACCAGGACGCCGCTGTTCGGCCACGAGTTGTCGGCACCGATCGTCATCGAGAGCATGACCGGCGGCCACCCGAACACGACGAAGATCAACCGCGCGCTCGCCGAAGCCGCCCAGCGAACGAACGTCGCCATGGGCGTCGGGAGCCAGCGCGCGGGTCTCGAACTCGACGACGAAGCGCTTCTCGAGTCCTACACCGTTGTCCGGGACGTCGCCCCCGACGCGTTCCTCTACGGCAACGTCGGTGCGGCCCAGTTGCTAGAGTACGACGTCGACGACGTCGAACAAGCCGTCGAGATGATCGACGCCGACGCGATGGCGGTACATCTAAACTTCCTGCAAGAAGCCGTCCAGCCCGAAGGCGACGTCGACGCACGCGGCTGTCTCGAAGCCATCGAACGGGTGGCCGCCGACCTCTCGGTTCCGGTCGTCGTCAAGGAGACCGGAAACGGAATCGCCCGAGAGACGGCCGAGCGCCTCGCCGACGCCGGCGTCGACGCCATCGACGTCGCCGGACAGGGCGGCACCACCTGGTCGGGAATCGAATCCTACAGGGCGGCCGCCGTCGGCGCATCGCGCCAGGAACAGATCGGCCAACTGTTCCGTGCGTGGGGCGTGCCGACCGCGGTCAGCACGCTCGAGGCGGCGTCGGTCCACGACTGCGTCATCGCCAGCGGCGGCGTTCGTTCGGGACTCGACATCGCGAAGGCGATCGCGCTCGGCGCTCGCGCCGGCGGTCTCGCGAAGCCGTTCCTCGGGCCGGCCGGACAGGGAACGGACGCCGTCGTCGACCTGATCGAAACGCTCACGCTGGAGTTACGAACCGCGATGTTCGTCACCGGTTCGGCGACCGTCGACGAACTCCGGTCGGCCGACTACGTGATTCGAGGCCGAACGAACGAGTACGTCGAACAGCGACGCGACTAGGCACTGATTATCGTTAGTTACTGTTACTGCTGTGTTCGCGATTGGCCACTGCCGTCGCTGTCTTCCGTAGCGTCGTCAAAAAATCGAGCAACTGGCGTACCTTACAGGTCGCGGGGCTGGACCGTCTTCCGGTCGTTTGCTTCTGCGCGTCGGGCGGCGTCCTCGAGAAGCTCGTCGACTTCCTCGTCGAGTGCTTCGTAGAAGTCCGAGGCGACGTTCTTGTCATCGAGCGCTTCCTTTACGGCGGCTTTGACGATAAGGTCTGCCATACGATATACGGATATCGCGTTACCCAATATAAATGCTTTGGTTACGATCTGGAATACGGGGGTTGCAGCGGTTAACCCGCCCGTTTCGACGGTGGTTCCCACCGGAAAGTATATGTCCAATGAATCTGCGAACCGAGTTCGACCGCCATCGACGGGTGAAATCTGGCTCGCGCGCGCTGCTCTGACCGTTCGTGTGCGCTTGCGGGTTCTCGGTTCGAGGCTGTTCGGTCGCGTCGATCGGTCGACGGATTGGAGTACGGTCGTTCCCGAGTACCGTGTATGCGCGAACTCCTCGAGGCCGTTGCCGACGGCTCCCTGTCGCCGGCGACAGCCGAAGCCGAACTTATGGGCTACGTAACCGGTGATGCAGGCCGGTTGGACGCGGCCCGACAGCAGCGTCGCGGGATTCCGGAAGCGATCCTCGCCGAAGGAAAATCACCTGAACAGGTCGTTGCTCTTGCGGAAACCGCCCTCGAGACGACCGACCGAGCACTCGTCACCCGAATCTCGGACCGCCAGTTCGATGCCCTCGAGACGAGTCTCGATGAGACGGCTCCCGATGCCACGCTCGAACGACGAGGGTCGACGGTTCGCGTGCTATCGGCCGACTACGAGCAGCCGTCGCTCGCGGCGACGGTCGGTATCGTCACGGCGGGAACGGTCGACGGACCGGTCGCCGCCGAGGCCGAGGTCGTCTGTGCCGACGCGGGTGCCACGATTGACCGGGTCGACGACGTCGGCGTTGCGGCACTCGACCGCACGCTCGATCAGGTCGACCGACTCCGGGACGCCGATGTCTTGATCGTTGCCGCCGGCCGCGAGGGGGCCCTGCCGACGGTTATTGCCGGTCTCGTTAACACGCCGGTCATCGGTGTGCCGGTCTCGAGTGGCTACGGCCACGGCGGCGGCGGCGAAGCAGCGCTTGCAGGGATGTTACAGTCGTGTACCGTCCTTTCGGTCGTCAATATCGATGCGGGGTTCGTCGCCGGTGCACAGGCTGTATTGATCGCTCGAGCAATCGACGCTGGCCGTAACTGAAACTGACTGCCGCCTACCGAAAAAATATTCTTCCAACATACGAAAGCCAAACGGCGTTTGGGGAAGGTTATTTATCTATTCGCCGGATAGAATCGTATACCGGCTTCGGCCGGTGTGACCATTGCCCAATGCCCAAGTGTGACCACTGTGACGCGCACGTTTCCGAGCGCTTTGCACGCGTCTTCGCCGATGCGAACGGCGAAATCCGGGCGTGTATCAGCTGCTCGGCCAACGCTGGGATCGCAGAAGCCGCCCGAGAACGCGCTCGCGGTACCTGATCCCGCCCGAGAATCGCGACCGACCACCACGTGTCCGCGCCTCCGTTACGTGGCGCTTTTTACGTCCCGTTCGAACGCTATCGTATGACCGGTCACGTCGTCTACGTCCTCGAGTGTGCCGACGGCTCGCTGTACACCGGGTATACGACCGACCTCGAGCGACGGGTCGGCGAACACAACGCGGGCGAGGGCGCGAAGTACACCCGCGGCCGAACACCCGTCGAACTCCGCTACCACGAGCGGTTCGACTCGAAATCCGCCGCGATGTCTCGAGAGTACGAGATCAAACAGCTCTCTCGTCGGGCGAAGGAACGACTCGTCGGTCTCGAGTAACGCTTGCATCCCTCGTCTTCCCCTCTCAGTTCGGCTTATCCGTCCGAAAAACAGATAGTATTAGGGACACATTATCGGTATGAAATGGATCTCGATATCGTCGACGACCTCAAACAACCGGAGTACACCGGCGACAACCGGTGTGAGCCGTGTACGATTTTGAACCTGGCCATCGCCGTAGTTGCGGGTTCGATCATCGCGCGCAAATCCAAACTCGGCGGCCTGATCGCGGTCGGCGTCTCGATCGCACTCATCTATCTCCGGGGCTATCTCGTCCCGGGCACCCCGACGCTCACCAAGCGGTATCTCCCGCCGGAAGTCCTGCGCTGGTTCGGCAAGGAGCCGGACCCCGAACTGGCCAGCGGCCTCGGCGCCGTCGACAGCGCGTCGGCAGCTGCCACCGACGGATCCGAGTCCGAAACGGGTAGTTCGGCGGCTGACAGAACCGAAGTCGCGACGTACGACGAAGAGGCCGCCGTCGAGGCCGGCGAGGAAGCTGGTAGCGGGACCGGGACGGCCGAGGTGGCCGAATCGGAAGGCCAGGAGCAGGGACAAGAACCGGAACGAGACGAACTCGACCTCGAGACGTACTTCCTCGACCACGACGTGCTCGAGCCCTGTGCCGATCGGGACGACCTCTGTCTCACCGACGCGTTCGAGGACGCCTGGTTCGAGGAAATCGAAGCGCTCGACGCGTCGACTATCGACGCCGCGGACGCCGTCGACGCGTTCGGATTCGATGCCGACCCCGACGCGTTCGACCTCGAGTCCCGCGACGACGCGACACTGCTCCGTTCCGATCGGGGCGTCGCCGGTCGCTGGCCGTCGCAGGCCGCGATACTCGCCGATATTACCGCGAGTCGCACCCTCGAGAACTGGACTCCTGATCCCCAATGGAACGTCCACGAGCCCGAGACGAAAGGGCAGGTGCTCAACGGGCTCCGGATGTTCCTCGAGACGTGTCCGACCGGCGGCGAGGTGAGCATGGGAGAGGAGGTCGTCGAGTCCTGTTGTAGCTCGCACGAGGTCGTCGCCGTGACCTGCGACGAGACCGGCGAACGACTCTTCGAACAACGGGTTAACACCTCGACGAAACGGATGCAGCGGTAGCTCGTTCGAAACGTAGCTCGCTGAAATCGTCAGTCGTCGGCGGCTGCCGACCGCGACGACGTGACGGTTGGATCGATAAACGCGTATTCGACGAGGTTGCGGCCGAGTTTCTCGACCCGTTCCTGTAGGTCAGGATCGCGAAAGCGCCGTCCGTCGACGGCGTCGGGGTCGGCTTCGAACTTGTCGGACGCGTTTCGGAGGCCGACCTGATGGGGCAGGACCCAGCCGTGGACGCCTCGAACGGTAATTCGCAGGTGATCGAGCGTCGAGCCGTAGCTGCCGCCGCCGGCGGTTGCCAGCAGTCCGACGGTGGTGTCGTCGTACTCGTCCCAGCCGCAGTAGTCGTGGAAGTTCTTCAGCGCGCCGGAGTAGGAGCCATGGTAGACCGGCGTTCCGAGCGCGACGGCGTCGGCGTCGCGGACGATCTCCATCGCGGCCTCTGCGTCGCCCTGTTCGTCGACATCGGGATCGTAGACGGGGAGGTCGTACTCCTGTAAGTCGAGCAACGTCGTCTCCCCACCGGCATCGTCGGCAGCCTGAAGCGCGTATTTCAGCGCCGTTCGCGTGTAGCTCGTCTCGCGGAGGCTGCCGTTGACGGCGACGATGGAGGGGGTGTGGCTCATGTGTCTCGTAAGGACGACGGTCGGGAAAACACCGTTGCAATCATTCACCGAGTGTCCGTCGCGTTGGCGACCGCATACCCGTTACCGATCCGATCGTCGGTTCTTCGTCCCGTTTCGCAGTTAACCGACAGCGTCGCCTTTTTCGCCGCCGGCATAGACGTGCGCGTATGGAGACGATCAGCTTCGGGACTGACGGCTGGCGAGCGACGTTAGCAGAGTTCACGACGCCGCGCGTACGGATGGTCGGACAGGCCGTCGCGACGTATCTGCACGAGGAAGGCCTTGAGGGGACGGTTGCGGTCGGCTACGACGCCCGCGAGACTTCGCGCGGATTCGCCGAAGAACTGGCGCGGGTGCTGTGCGGGAACGGCTTCGACGTGATCATGCCGGAGCGCGATCGGCCGACGCCGCTCGTCGCCCACGCCATCGTCGAGCGCGACCTCGTGGGCGGGTTCGCCATCACCGCCTCGCACAACCCGCCGGAGTACAACGGCGTGAAGTTCATTCCGGAAGACGGTGCGCCGGCGCTGCCCGACGTGACCGACGCGATCGCGGAGCGCCTCGCCGAACCGGATCCGCTCCCCGAAGCCGAACACGGGACCGTCCGAGAGGTCGACCTCACAACTCCACACGCCGACGCCGCCCTCGAGTTAGTCGAGGAGATTACCGGCAGCGCCGACCTCTCGGCCGCGGAGCTGACGGTCGCCTACGACGCCATGCACGGCAGCGGACGGGGGACCACCGACGCCCTGCTCGAGCGCGCTGGCGCGTCGCTCGAACTCCTGCGCTGCGAGCGCGATCCCGAGTTCGGCGGCGGCGCGCCCGAACCCGCACCCGAGAACCTGGACTCGCTAATCGATCTGGTCACCGGCGAGGAAACCGATGCGGATCTGGGGGTCGCAAACGACGGCGACGCGGATCGCATCGCCATCGTCACGCCCGAACGGGGCTACCTCGACGAGAACCTGTTTTTCGCCGCACTCTACGACTACCTGCTCGAGGACGATTCGGGCTCGGTGGTCCGGACCGTCTCGACGACCTACCTGATCGACCGCGTCGCCGAGGCCCGGGGTGAGACCGTCCACGAGGTCCCGGTCGGGTTCAAGTGGGTCGCCGAAGCGATCGGCGAACACGACGCCCTCGTCGGCGGCGAGGAGTCCGGCGGCTTCACCGTTCGGGGGCACGTCCGCGAAAAAGACGGCGTCCTGATGGCGCTGCTCGCGGCCGCGATGCACGCCGCCGAACCGCTTGACGACCGCGTCGACCGACTGCTCGAGGAGCACGGCACCGTCGTCCAGGACAAGATCAGCGTGTCCTGTCCCGACCACGAGAAAGCGCGAGTGCTCTCGGATCTCGAGGACGAAATTCCCGAAACCGTCTCGGGAACGACGGTCGAGGGCGTCAACACCGCCGACGGCTTCAAGCTCCAACTCGCCGACGGCTCGTGGCTGTTGATCCGTCCCAGCGGAACCGAGCCAGTACTGCGGGTCTACGCCGAAGCCGAAGACGAGCGGCGAGTTGGGGAGTTGCTCGAGGCCGGCGAGGCGTTGGTCGATCCGCTGGTCTGACACGAACGGTTGTCCGTCGGTTCCGATTGAGGCCGTGACCTTCCGTCGGTTCCGATTGAGGCCGCGACTCTTCGTCGGAAACACCGAAAAACCGGAGCTAACTGAACCACATGATTGGGGGTTCGATCGCTTCGGCGGCTCGAAACCGCTCGTGACCCGTTTCTCGTCGCCGGGTTGCGTGCTCCGGGCCCCTCTTTACCAGCGTCGGACCCGATCCTACGGACATGAGCAAAGGCAACCGCGAGGACGCCGCGTACACGGAACTCACTCCGGACTCCTGGCACCAAAACGACAAGGGGAACTACTACATCGACTGTCCGGAGTGTGGCTCCGCGGCGACGCTCATGAACGTCGTCAAACACGGCCGCTGTAACGGGTATCTCGACCAACAGGAGGGAGAGACCGAACTCGACGAAGAAACCTTCGACTGTACGGCGAAACTCTGGTTCGAACTCGGGTATACGTCCAATCCCGACCCCGAGGCTACCGAGTCGAACGCCGAACAGTCCGCCGAGAGCGTCTCGACGGGCGAGGGCGTCCCTGCGGAGGGATCCCCTGCAGGTTCGGACGGGACGGTAAACGACGATCAGCAGTAGTCGCACATCGATGGCCGTTCGTCCGCTTCGAGGGTTACTCCACTCGTTCTGCCGGGACGCCGGCAACAGTCGCGCCAGGTTCGACGTCCCGGGTGACGACCGATCCCGCCCCGACGGCGGCGTCTTCGCCGACCGTAATGTCGCCTAACAGCGTCGCGTTCGCGCCGAGTTGAGCACCGCTCTCGACCGTCGGATGTCGTTTGACCGGCTCGTTCGTCCCGCCGCCGAGCGTGACGCCGTGATACATGTGAACGTCGTCGCCGATTTCGGCCGTCTCGCCGATGACGATACCCATTCCGTGATCGATCGTCACCCGTCGACCGATCGTCGCCCCGGGGTGGATCTCGACCCCCGTTAGCAGCCGGACGATGTGTGACAGTAGCCGTGCGAGCAGCCGAAAGCCGCGGTTCCAGAGCCAGTGGATGAGTCCGTGGGCCCAGACGGCGTGGAGCCCGGGATAACAGAGCACGACCTCGAGACACCCCGTCGCGGCGGGGTCGCGCTCGCACATCGTCCGGGCGTCTTCACGCAGTCGTCCGAACATGTGTCTGTGACCGTGGCTGTGAATCCGGGGTAACGGTGGAAAAGCGACGCTGGTGGACTCGCGCCGACGCTCGAGTCGGTGCCAGATGACACCGGGCCACAACGTGACGCGGGCGTTTGCTGTCGGTACACGCGGTGTGGCCGGTGGATAGCATGGACGAACCTAGCAGTCCAGTCCGTGTAAAAAGATTCGTTTCTCGCCCCGCTGCGGTCGGTCCCGTAGACGCGTTGTCAGCCGTACGTTTCGATGTGTCGACCGATTCGCTCGAGGCCCGCCTCGAGTTCGTCGGTGTGCAGACCGAATCCGATTCGGAATCGGTTCGGATAGCCGAAGACCTCGCCGGGCGCGAGGACGACGCTCTCGGCCTCGAACAGCGTTCGACAGAACTCCTTGCCGTTCTCGAACCCGTCCGGAATCGTCGGGAAGCCGTTGACGCCCGTCGGTTCGTACCACTCCAGATCGTAGCGGTCGACGAACTCGGCGACGCGTTCGCGGTTTGCCCTCGCGTGACGACGGTTGGCCGCGAGAATGTCGGCTTCCTGCTCGCCGAGCGCCTGTTCAGCGATGTGTTGCCCGATAATCGGCGGCGAAATCGTCGTATAGTCCTTCCACTTCCGAACCCGGTCCGCGAGTCCTTGCTCTGCGACGACCCATCCGAGACGCGCCCCCGCGAGGCCGTAGGACTTCGAGACGCCGGCGGTCGACATCGCTCGCGGTCCGAGCGACGCAGCGGGGGCGTGCGGGTCAGCGGCCAGCATCCGGTAGACTTCATCGACGAGGAGGAAGGCGTCGCGGTCCTCGACGAGGTCGTACAGCGCCTGTACCGTCTCCAGCTCGAGGTACTTACCCGTCGGATTGCTCGGATTCGTGAGCACGACGAGTCGCGTTTCCGGGCGCATCGCCTCCGCGACGGCATCGACGGAGAGCTCCCAGTCAGGCGGCTCGGTCCGGACTTCGGTTACCTCGCCGATGGCGGCGGGGACGCTCGCGAGCGACTGGTAGGTCGGGGAGACGACCACGCTGTGGTCACCTTCCTCCAGGAGCGCCGTGAACGTGAGGTAGTCCGCTTCTTGCGTGCCGCAGGTGAGAACGACCTCCGCAGCGTCGCGCCCGTACCGTTCGGCGATCTTCGCCCGGAACGCCGGGGAGCCGTCGGTCGGGATGACGTAGCCGAGTTCGCCGACGTCGAGATCGAACCGATCGGCGGGAAGACTCCGAACGCCGCTTTCGGCGAGCATCAGGTCGGCGTCGGGCTCGTAGTTGTCGAGCCACCGCTCCAGTTCGAACGGAGGAATCTCCATAGGGGGTATCAGCGGAGACGAATCATATACCCTCTGTTCAGCACGCGACCGATCGACCCTCCCGCGTCACTTCCCGCGGGCTAACCGTTGCCCGATCCGGTCGGGGAGTCCCGCTTCCGTAACGGCTTCCTGAACAGCTTCGATATCGTACTCGACGCGGTGCGTTTCGACGGTCAATCCGTCGAGGTCGACCACCGCGTACCCCGCCCGCGGATCGCCGTCTCGCGGTTGCCCGACGCTGCCCGGATTGACCACGATCCCCTCCGCAAACTGCTCGACGCCCTGGACGTGCGTGTGGCCGAGCACGAGGACGTCTTCGTCCTCGAGCAGGCCGGGCGAGAACTCCTTCGGGTAGGTGTACCGGGTGTATCGGTCCGGGTCGTCGGGATGGCCGTGGACGAGTTTTACCCGCCCGTCGCAGGCGAGTCGCTCTTCGGGCAGGGACTCGAGCCACGCGAGCTGATCCTCCTCGAGGCGTGTTTTAGCGTGCTCGACGCCGGCCCGCGCCATCCCGTTGAATCGGAACGCGGTTCCCTCGACGACCGCGGCGTCGTGGTTGCCCATCACCGTCGGGACGTTCCGATCCCGGAGTACGTCGACGCAGTCGCCGGGCCAGGGATTGTAGCCGACGACGTCGCCGGCACACAGGAGCTGATCGACCGGCGGCATCGCCTCGAGGACGGCCTCGAGAGCGACCCGATTGCTGTGGACGTCCGAAATGAGTCCGACCTTCATGTCCGTCGCTAACAGTAGCAAGGGGTTTGTAGGTTAGCCGCTCGCTGTTCGAGTGCGATGCGGGACAGACCGCTCGCGAACGTGACTGCGAACGGGGCTGTTAGTGGGGAACCGGGACTCGGCGACGGCTGCGTCGGTTTCAGTTTCGGTTTCGGTTTCGGTTTCAGCTTCCGTTCTCGATCGCAGTCTCGAAACCGTCGTCCGTCCGCGCGATGCCAGCCGCACAGACGGCGTGTTCGAACTCGAGGTCGTAGACCGCTTGCGCCGCGTCTTCGGCACTCTCGGCCTCGAGATCGAACGCCTCGGGCGTGTCCTTCTCGTAGGTCGCCACCAGCGTCGGTTCGTCGACGGTTTCGATGAGCAGGGCGTCCTTCCGAACCGTGCCGATCAGCGCCTCGCCGTCGCCGCCGATCGTCGCCGCGATGCGGGGCGTGTCGTAGTCGTCCTTTTCGTAATCCAGCGCCAGCAGACTCTCCGCAAGGGCGTCTCGAGCGGGATACCCCAACTCGAGTTTCTCTGCGATCGGATCGACATGGGAGCCGTTGCCGAACGCGGCCGTCTCGCCCGTCGGCGTGTCGACGACACGCAGGCAGTTGTAGGAGACGTAGGGGTTGTCCGTCTCCGGGGCGTCTTCCGTGGGGCCGACGGTGAGGGACTCCTCTCGTGCGGTGATCTCTCGGTTCGGGAACGAGCGCGAAGAGACGCGGTACGCGCCGACTTCGGGACCGACAACGACGAATCGTCCGACGTACATATGCGTGAGTGTGCGGGAGGGAGGAAAAGGAATGTCGGTTCGGACTCGAGCGGTGATTCATCGAAACTGTGTACTTTTCGGGCTATGATTTATATACGAAGCCGCGGCCAACTGCCGTGTGACGACTGAAGCGGCGTGTCTTGAGGCGCTACAGGAAGCCGCGGATCGACTTGGCGAGTCGCCGACGAAAGCCCAGTACGAGGAGCTAGGGCTGACGCCCGCGTCGGCGACGATTATCCGGACGTGTGGCGGCTGGAACGAGGCGAAAGAGCGTGCTGGACTGGAAACGTCCCACTCCAGGGGCCCTCGAGTCGGCCCGGAACCGGACGATGTCGAACTCCCCGCGGGAACGTCCTGGGGGGAACTCAGCGTGGACCAGCGGTGGCACTATCGGAACGCCGAGTGGAACAAAGAGCGGACGTCACGTCGTCGGTCTCGGCTTCGTTCGTGGATCAACGAGCGAAAGAGTGAACGAGGCTGTTCACGATGTGACGTCAATTCTGCCGCCTGTTTGGACTTCCACCACACTGACGAGACGACAAAGGAGATGGCGGTCGGGCGAATGGTAACCTTCGGCTACGGGAAAGACGCACTCCGGGAGGAAATTTCGAAGTGTGAGGTTCTGTGTGCGAACTGCCACCGGAAACTGCATTACACACAGCCGAGACAGGGACGCCGACGATGGGTTCACAGTCGAAAGCGAGAGTCCGGATGTGGAAGGTGTGATGAGTCGGACCCCGCCTGTCTGGACTTCCATCACCACGGTGATAAAAAGGAGGCCACCGTCGCGAAACTCGTCTCCAACGGTCACCTGATAGACCGTATCCGATCCGAAATCGATCGGTGTCTTGTTCTCTGTGCGAATTGTCACCGAAAAGAACACCACACGCCTCCGATAGCGTAATTGATATCCGACTCTCTCGTGTCGAGTTACCCACCCGAGACTTATACTGATCATCGTACCGTCTCGTGATTTGCCCGATCGAGTTCGTAACACTCTAATACGAACGGCCGCTACGAAGGAGTACACCGTCGGAAATCGGGACCGACGGAAACATGTCAGTCCATTGGGGTAGAGGCCAATCCTGGAGCCTTCTGGGGGCTCCGACGCTGGTTCGAATCCAGCATGGACTACTCTTCCCGTTCTTTCGACTCGAGAACTCTCAGCGCCCCATCTCCGCATCTCCAGTTGAAACGAAGGGGTCTGCACGAGATGTCGCCGACCAGAACCCCTATTGAAGCGGACTACGTAGCAGCCGCTAATGAATCGACGGCAGTTTCTCGCGATGAGTGCGGCGGTAGCGGTAACGAGCGTTGGGGGGTGTCTCGGCGGCGACGATGGCGAACAGAGTGACGGGTACGGTCCGGAACCGGAGTCGATGCCCGACGAGCGGTCGATCGATACCGATGCCTACGCGACGAAGGCGTTCGACGGGATCGAGGTACCGCTCGCACCGATCGAGGACGTTTTTTACTGGTATCAACGGCAAGAAACACGGATCGTCGATACGCGCGGCCCCAGTTCGTTCGAGGACGCGCGCATCACCGGTGCCGCGCTGAGCAGTGCACCTGACGGCGTCAGCGACGACCCGGTTGCAGACTGGTCACAGGACGATCGAATCGTCACCTACTGCGTCTGTCCGCACGCGATGGCTGGCCAGCGCGCTGCAGCGTTGATCGACGACGGCTACGAGAACGTCTACGCGCTGGACGAAGGGTTCCAGGCCTGGATCGACTTCGGCTATCCGATCGAGGGTGCAGAGGTCGAGGAAACCAGTGCGAGCCTCCCCGCCTACCACGTTCAGGGTCAGTCCGATCCGGCCTACGCCGGCGAATACGTCTCCGTTCGAACCGTCGGTGCCGACAAGCGCGAAATGAGCGTCGTCGATTCGGACGGCTCCTACGAACTGACGCTTCACTTTACCGGCCTCGAGCCCGATTCGCTGCTCGAGGTCGAAGCGCCCGACTACACCCGCGAACTGACGCTCGAGGAGTTGACCCGTGACGTCGTCACGGCCTGAGACTCCTGGTTGTTCTCACTGTCGTTCGTACGCGCCCTCGCGCTCGAGTTCGCCGCGTTTTCGCAGGACGGCCGGCGTTCGGCAGATCCCCGGCGCGCCGGTCACCTGTGGGACCGTACAGTTGTTACAGCTTTCACAGAGAACGCGAGGGGCGTCGTCCCCTGCCGTGGTGTCCGTCTCGAGCAGTCGCGCACCGACCCGCGGTTCGGCGTAGAAGGGGCGAGCCATGCCGACCATGTCACAGGCGGGCTCCGCGGCCGTCGCTCCGCGACCGTCGCTCGAGTCGCCGAGCAGTCGATCCATCTGGGCCCGGTTTCGGATCCCGCCCTCGTTGAGCACGGGAATCGACACCTGCTCGCGAACCCGCCGGCAGAACGCCTCGTTCCAGGCGGGTTCGAAGTCGTACTGCAGCGACTCGAGCCAGTTGCCAAGCGCCACCAGCCGCCTGCGCGTTGCACCCCCGAAGGCCGCGTCGTACTCGTCTCGCAGGCTCTCGTTCTCCCAGGCCCGGTCGGGGTACTTTCCGCGGACGATGCTCATGTCCCAGACGACCGAGGTCTGGACGGGGGCGACTGCATCGTAGCCGATTTTCTCGAGTCGCCGAGCGATTTCGACCCCGTCGGTCAGCGAGAGTTTCCGCCGAACGATCGGCGACGGCGGGGCGGGCGTCTCGGCCGGGACCTTGGTCAGCAGCGGAACGTCGCCGGCGCGCTCGCGGATCTCGTCGTGGACGAGCGCGAGGAATTCGAGTCGCGCTTCGGGGCTTCCCCCGAACTCGTCGTCGCGTCGGTTGTAAAACGGCGACAGAAACTGCTGGACGATGCCCATGTTCGCCCCCGAGAGATGGATGCCGTCGTAGCCCGCGTCGGCGGCGTACGCGGCCGCGCGACCGAAATCGGCGGCGAGTTCGTACACTTCCTCCGTGGAGAGGACGTCCGGATTGTACGAGAGCATTCCCAGCCGGTCGAGGAGTCGCAACTGCCACGGCGGCTTCGAGACCGCCAGCTGCTCCAGCTCCGGGTGCTCCCGGCGGTACTCGGCGTGCCAGGTCTCCATACTGCGGAGTCCGCCGTGCTCGAGTTGTATGAAGATCCGACTGCCGTGGTCATGGATTCGGTCGGTCAACCGCGACAGTCGGTCCACGAAGTCGGGGTCGTGGACGCGAGTCATTCCGGGTGCGGCACAGCCGCCGTCGCCCCGGACGATCGTCGCGCCCTGACAGAGCAGCCCGACGCCCGACGCCGCAGCGGGCTCGAGATCGTCGATCAGCGTGTCGACGGCGTCGGGGCCGTTCCCCGCACACTCGAGCAACGGCGCGCGATAGAGTCGGTTGGGGACCTCGCAGCCGCCGATCTCGATGGCATCCTCGAGGGTGGTCATAGCGAGGGTATCACGGGATCGTACAAGAGCGTGCCGTCCGGATGGTGAGTGTCTCGCCGTCCGCGTGACGTTCCGGGGTCCGTAGGCCTTTCCGTTCGCCCGCCGTTCGAACGCCTATGGCTCCGATACGCCGACTCGTACTGGACGTGCTGAAACCGCACGATCCCAGTGTCGTTACGTTCACGACGCAGCTCGGGGACCTCGAGGGGCTCGATGCGGTCACCGCGACGGTCGTCGAGGTCGACGAGAACGTAAAGACGCTTCGCGTGACGATCGAAGGAGAGAACCTCGATCTGGAGACGATCCGTACCGAGATCGAGGATCTGAGCGCGTCGATTCACTCGATCGATCAGGTCGCCTGCGGGTCGCGGACCGTTGGGGACCCCTGGGTCGATAGCTGACGATGGCCGGTCGATTCGCCCGACTCAAGCGTGTCCTCGGAAAGGATGACGTTCGCTCGATTTCCCGACGGTACTTCATCGCCAACGGGTTCGACGGCACGCTCACGAGCATCGGCGTCGTCGTCGGCGCGTACCTTTCCGGGATCGATAACGGAGTCACGGCGATTACGATCGGTCTCGGCGCGGCCGTCGGTCTCGGGACCTCCGGCGTCTGGAGCGTCTGGGAGATCGAACGCGCGGAAGCGCTGGCCGAACAAGAACGGCTCGAGCGATCGATGCTCACCGAACTCGAGGACACACGCGTCCAGCGCGAGCACCGGGCGGCACAGATCGTCCACGCGACCGCGAGCGCCACGGGTCCGATACTCGCGATCGTGTTGACGCTCTCGCCGCTGGCGCTCGAGGGCGTCGTCTTCACGATGTTTCAGGCCGTCTTGGCGTCGATTCTCGTGGGGATCGCGATCCTGGCGACGTTCGGCGTCTATCTAGCGTCGATCTCGAGACAGCGGTGGTACGTCGCCGCCGTGCGGATGGGGCTGGCGGGGATCGTCGTCGCCGCGATCAACGTCGTCCTGCCCGGCTGAACGGTCGCTCTCGGTGTCGTCACTTTCGGAGATTTGGGTCCTCGAGTCCCTGACCGATCACACCACCGTTTCGACCGCTCCGTCGTCGTCGCGTCCAACGCGAACCCGCGGACCGCGCTATACGGTCTGCTGTAACGATTCCGAGCGCCCCCGCTGGTTTTGCGGATTGCCGTCAGTGGGGTACAGCAGTCCGTCTCAGTCCTCGGCGGACCCTCGTTTCCACGGGTGATCGTACTCCGTGTCGAAGACGATATTCACGCGGTTGGCAGCCGCAAACGCGTTGACGCCTTGAACGATCTGCAGTAACGCTTTGTCGGACAGGTCGTGATCTGCCCGGAGTTCGTCGATATCCGCTTCCGTAACGCCGTGAGGGTCGTCGTTCACCTGGAGCGCGAAGTCGATAACGGTCTGTTCGAACTCGTTTAGCGAGCCGCCTTTGACCCCTTCCTGGAACGCGACGATCTCCTTCCGATCGGTGCCCTTGTTCCCGAGAATCGTACAGTGAGCGCCCGTACAGTAGTCGCAGTCGTTCGCCATCGAAACGGCGATGGCGATTTGCTCCATCGTCTCTATCGACAGCGGACCGTCCTCCCAGAGCGCCCGCTGCGTGTTGAATACGTGTTTGAATAGTTCGGGGAAGTTGGCCTCGATCTTGAAGTGGTTCGGAACGGATCCCTGGTTCTCCCGAACGTACTCGAATATTTCCTGGATCTCCTCGTCGTCTACTTCCTCGGGCTCCCACTGCCGTATGCGTGCCATAATAGCTACTCTCCCTGCTATCCGGAGTTAAGGGTTTGGCAAAATCGACTTTCGGTTCTCGACACTCAGTTCGCAGGTCTCAGCTCTCGGCTCTCAGTTTCGAGTTCTCGGCTTTCGATTTCGTCCACACCGGTTCCGGTGAGAGCCGCGAGTAATTGCTCGTCTCGGCGACTTGTACTGACTCCTCCCTCGAGACCGAGGCCGAGGTCGAACCGGGAGACGCTCTCGCTACTTTTCGACCTCGAGCAACGCCACCCGTTCGCCGACCAGTTCTGCAAGAGACGCGTCGGTCGCCGCTCGCTCCGCGTCGGTGACGTCGAAGAACGCACAGAGGGTCTCCTCGCCCCGCCCCTCGAACTCGAGCGTCGGCTCCGTGGCAACGACGGCGTCCAGATCCGCGAGCCCGTTCCGAGCGGCCGTTTCGGCCTCACTCGGACCGCCTTCGGTTCCACCGGACCCGTCGTCGATCAGGATCACGGCTCGGGTCTCGCCCTCGCCGACGCCCATCTCGAGGGCGCGATCGATCTGCCGGCGGCCGGCGGCGTACAGCAGGATCTCGACGGCTCGATCCCGGGCGATGTTCTCGCCGCGGGCGATGGCGCGGTCAGCCAGTTCGACGCTCCGCTCGAGGTGGGCCCGATCGGCGACGTAGCGCGCGTCGAACGCCTGTATCGTCACGCCGTGACGGTCGCCGACGTCGCCGAGTTCGGCCACGAACGCGTCCAGATCGTCGATCGAAAGGGTACATTCGAAAACCTCCATCAGAAGTCACCCAGGCTCGCCTGGCTGTCGTCGTTCCCGTCCATCGCTTCCGTCTCGCTGTCACTCGAGACGGCCGTCGTCGTTCCGGCTCCGTTGCTGGCCGGCTCGATGCCCTCCATCGAGGGATCTTCCCGGCCGGCGTTCTCGAGGATGTTTTCGGCCGTCTTCTCCCCTTTGAGCACGCTGAGGACGACCCCCTTGTCGGCGGTTCGGAGGTCGGCTGGCTCCTCGATGCCGGCCTCGTAGAGCCGACGGGCGCGCTTGCGGCCCACGCCGCCGACGCTGACGAGTTCGAGTAATTCTTCGTCCACGCCGTGTTCGACGCGGGCGCGGGCCTCGCGGACGGCGACGGTCCACTCACTGTCGATCTCGGCGGCCAGCGATTCGGCCGCGCCGAGCAGCCATTCGGCGGTGTCCGTCTTCCCGCGGAGATCGCCGGGCCCGATCTTGTACCGGTCCGTGATCCGCTCTTCCTCGTCCTCGCTGGCCCAGTCCTCGAGCAGTTTGCCGGTCTTGAGCGCGGCCAGCCAGTCCTCGAACCGGTCGTCCTCGTACTCGCTGGGCGCGTCGCCGAGCAGTTCCGTTTCGCGCTCGTAGAACAGTTCCCCGTACTCCTCGTCTTCACCCGAGCGGAGGTAGAGCTGGTACATGTCGGGGGTTCGCGAGACGAGGTGGTAGAGTCCGAGCGCGGTCGGTCGCCGGTCCGCGCTCTCGAGTCCGTGGACGATCTCGGCAGCGCTCATCGGATCGAGGTAGAGCCGGGAGACGGTGTGGCCCAGGCTGGTGGCCTCGAGTCGCTGCTCGTCCTTTGCAGCCTGCTGCTCTGCGAGGTCGGCCGCGGAGGTGAACGCGCCGTCGTCCGGTTCGGTGTCGGCTTCACCCCCCGAGCGTTCGATGAAGTCGTTCGACTCGAGGTACTGCAAGACCGTCTCCGTCACCGTCTCGAGCCGGCCCGCCTCGCTCGACTGGCTCGCGTAGAGGGTGGCCTCGAGGAACTCGAGCAGACCCTCTCGCGTGCGGGCGAAGCCGGAGGCGATGGTGGCGAGCACGTGGGTCCGCAGGGCGGGTTCGGCGGCGAGTTTCGACCGGACGGCCTCGGGATCGGCCCAGATGTAGCGATCGAACAGCTCCTCGCTCTCGTCGTGGCTCTTGGCGAGCAGGACGGCCTCGCCGTAGGGGTCGAGCCCCGGCCGACCGGCTCGTCCCATCATCTGGTGGATCTCGAGGACGTCCAGCGGGGCCATCCCGCCCGCGCTGGGGTCGAAGCGCCGCCAGTCGCGGACGATGACCCGCCGAGCGGGGGTGTTGACGCCGGCCGCGAGTGTCGGCGTGGCCGAGATGACCTTCAGCAGCCGGTCGCGGAAGGCGTCTTCGACGAGCGTCCGCTGAGTGTTCGAAAGGCCGGCGTGGTGAAACGCCGCGCCGTGCTCGACGCAGTCGGCCAGATCCTTGCTCGTCTCGGTGTCGCTGTCGTCGCGGATCTCGTCGGCCAGTTCGGCCAAATCCGTTCGTTCGTCGTCGGTCAACTCACGACTCGAGACCTGTCCCAGCCGCTTTGCGGCGGCCTCGGCGTTCCGGCGAGAGTTGACGAACACGAGCGAGGAGCCGCCTTCCTGTAAGATATCGCGAACCAGAGCGGCCTCCTGTTTCTCGCTGCCCTCGACGGGGACCTCTCGCGTCGAGCCGTCGTCGAAATTTAACGCATTGCCGTAGTGGACCCCCATCTGCAGGTCGATCGGTCGCCAGTCGGTATCGACCAGCGCGGCGTCGAGCCAGTCGGCGATCTCGTCGGCGTTTCCGACCGTCGCCGAGAGCGCGACGACCTGCATGGTCGGGTTGAGCTTGCGGAGTTTGGCGAGGGTCACCTCGAGGGTCGGGCCGCGGTTCCGGTCGTCGATGAGGTGGACCTCGTCGCTGACGACGCAGGTGAGATCTGACAGCCAGTCCGCGCCGTTGCGCACGAGCGAGTCGACCTTCTCGCTCGTGGCGACGATGATGTCCTTCGTGGCGAGCCACTCGTCCGTACTCTCGTAGTTGCCCGTCGTTACGCCGACCGTCGCGCCGAACGCTTCGTAGGCCTCGAACTCGGCCTTTTTTTCGCTGGCGAGCGCTCGCAGGGGGACGATGTAGAGCGCCTTCCCGCCCCGCTGGATCGCCGACAGCATCGACAGGGCGGCGATCATGGTCTTCCCGCTGGCGGTGGGGACGGCGGCGACGAGGTTTTCGCCCTCGGTCGCGCCGGCCTCGACGGCCTCGGCCTGTGGCGGGTAGAGCTCCTCGATGCCCTCGCTGCGGAAGTGCTCGCGGGCACCGGCTGGGAGCCCCGACAGCTCCTCGATATTCATTATCCCTGCTTGGCTCGTCCTGCGGTTTAAACTATCGTCTCGAGCGCTCGACTCGGCGGGTTCGTCGGCGATAGACCGATGGGGATCCGGATCGAATCCGGGAGTATGGACGACGCCGTTTCAGATTCCGAACCCGAACCCGACCCCGAACCGGACCTCGGGGCCGACCCGGACCACGTCCTCGTCCCCACGCTCGGCCGCCCGCGAGAGGATGAGGCTCTCGGCTACGCCCTCGAGACGTTCCCTGACGCCGACGTCACCCTGCTCGCCGTCGTCACGCCGCTCGACGCGCCGCTCAGCGAGGGCGGCGTGCTCGAGCGAAGCGAGGAGCGAACCGAGGAGGCACGCGATCGGGCGAGTCGACTCCTCGAGTCGCTCGATGCCCGGAGCCAGGAGCGAGAACGGGTGCGGAGCGAGATTGCGGAAGGGAAACCCGGCGCTATCGTCCCACAGTACGCGAGCAACGAGGGCGTCGATCACGTCGTCATCCACGGCCACGGGACCAGTTCGACGGGGTTCGTGCGACGGTTTCTCGGCCGCGGCATCGCCACGACGGTCGTCGAACGAACCGCAAGTCCGGTGACGGTCCTCGAGTAGTATCGGACGGTCCAAGTCACTCGCTGCCCTACTCACTCCCCCACTCGTATGAAACCGGTTTACGTCTGCAGTCGGTGCGACGCGGAGATTTCTCGCACTGCCGAGGAGTGTCCACACTGCGGCTACAACCCGACGTCGATCGCGTGGCGATTCGGAGCGGGCGCGCTCATCTTCGGTGCTGCGTTGGCGCTCGTCTCCCCACCGGTCGGGTTGTTCGGTGTTTTCGTCGGAATTATCGCGATCGGCGGGAGCTACCTGCTGTCGCCCGCGGAGTGAGCCGGCACTCGAGAGTGGTGATTGGACGGGGAAGACACCCTTTCGACCCCGAATCGACCGTTGCACCCGATCAGCCGCCGATAGCCATCGCGAGGACCTGATACAGTCCGTAGCCGACCACGACCGAACTCCCGAGCGTGAGCAGCCAGAACGAGATCGTAAACCCGATCTTCCGACGGGAAACGCCGGCCGAGCCGGCCGCCAGGCCGCCGCCGATCACCCCCGAGAGGATGATGTTGTTGAGCGAGATCGGAATGCCGAGTGCGATCGCCAACTGCGCGATGATAAAGCCGGGGACGAGAGCGGCAATCGAGCGCCGAACTCCGAGCTGGGCGTACTCCCGCGAGGTCGCCTGCAACAGCCGCGGTGCGCCCATCCAGGCCCCGGCGAGGATGCCGGCGGCACCCAGCGCGAGCAGGACGATTCCCGGCAATCCGAGTTCGATCCGGAAGAGGTTCTCGAGCGGGCCGGTCGCCAGTCCGACCTGCGAGCCGCCGGAGGAGAAGGCGACGATACCGCCGAGCACGAGCAGGAACGACCGAATCCCGGCCTCGACGGAGACGAGAACGCGCTGTCGGACCCAGTAGAAGGCGAGGGCACCCACCCCGATCGTCACGAGGACGGTTCCGAGGTCGACACCGGCGGCGAGCGTCGGCCCGCCGCCGAACTGTCGGGAAACGAATCTCGCGAGGCTGCCCTGATCGGCGGCGGGATCCGGGATGACGCCGAGCCGGATGTTCGCGACGATCGCGCCGACGATCCCCGCGAGCAGCGGGACGCCGACCGATTCGGGGATGTCGTCACGCCGTAAGGTGACCGCAGTCGTGTAGGCCAATCCGCCCGACATGAACGGAACGAGCAGCCAGAAGATGCCGAGTCGCTGGTAGGTCGCTATCGCCGGATCACCGCCGAGCGAGAGCCCGACGCCGACCATCGCGCCAGTCGTCGCAAAGGCCGCGGGGATCGGATACCGCGTGTAGATACCGATGGCCATGAACGTCGCCGCCGTCAGCAGCCCCGCGGTGGCCGCAAGCGGCGTGATCGTGACGCCGTCGATGAGGTCCGCACCGACGGTTTCGGAGATGCTTCCGCCCTGCATGAGCGCGCCCGCGGCGGCGAGCAGGCCGATAACGAACGCGGCTTGCATCGTCGAAATCGCGTTTGCACCGATCGCCGGCGCAAACGGCGGCGAGTTACTGTTCGCCCCGAGCACCCACGCCATGAACAGACAGGTGACGATGGCGGCCCCGACGAGGGCAACGAACGACAGTGCGACCATCCTCCGTCGTAATTTCACGACCGGGTGCAAAAGCGTTCGCTCGAGTCTCACGCGATACCGCGGCGACAGGGGAGCGTGTGGACCGTCGTCGCGCCGTCATCGCTGCTTTTCCAGCACCGCTCTGTAGTGGGCCGTGCCATCGGCTCGAGCCACGTCGCGGATGCGCCAGGGCGTTCCGATCGTCGTCTCCCGAAGGCGAGCGGGCGAGCACAGCAGAAAGTGCAGCGTCCGGCCGACCGCTCGCTCGCGGCTCCCGTCCGATCGCTCGCGCTCGAACTCGAGGTGGAAACACCGATGAGCGATTCCGTCCCGCGGATCCGACCGGTAGCCGAAGAACTCCTCGTCCAGTCCCGTCGGGTCGTAGTTGTCGACGACGGCGACTCCCGCGTCGTCGGTCACGCGGGCGAATTCCGCAAGTAGGTCGCGAATGCCGGCCAGCGAGCCGCCGAGTCCGAGCTGGGTGCCGACGGCGTGGACTGCGCCGAACGCACCCGTGGACACGGGCAGTTCAGCCATATCGCCGACGAGGACGTTCTCGAGGCCGCGCTCCGCGTCTTCGCCGCTTCGCTCCGGGATCCCGCGGACCTCGAACCGCTCGCGAGCCGTCAGGACCGCGTACGGGCTCACGTCGACTCCGACGGCGTCGACGTCGCGCTCGGCCCACCAGAGGAGGTGTTTGCCAGCGCCACAGCCCACGTCGAGGATGGGCTCGCGATCGGCGAGGCGCTCGAGTACCTCGGTCGTTTCTCGATCCCACGAGTCGGGACTCGAGAAATAGAACCTCTCGACGGAGCCATCTTGTACGTCCGCGCCGTCGCGGTAGGTGAGCCGCCCCGGCTCGTCGCGCTGGTGGGCGAGCATCGCTCGACCGAGCGGATCGGGCGCTCGTCTCCGGCGGTCGTCCGACTGTACCCTCGAGTCGGGGGACTCCTGGCGCATGCTCAACGGAACGACACGCCGGATAATAAAATCACGATGACATGTGGTCTCTGGTACCACCGAACACAGTCTCCGATCGCTAACGATTTACGGCGATCGGTCCAATCGGAGCCCATGCAAGTCGAATTCGACGAGGACACCTGCATCGGGATGTTCCAGTGTGTCGCCGAGTGGGACGCCTTCACGAAGGACAAATCGAAGGGGAAGGCGATTCTCGAGGACAGCGAGGAGGTCGAGGACGGCGTTTTCGTCCGCGAGATCCCCGAGGACGCGGAGCTCGACGCGAAGTTCGCCGCGCGGACCTGTCCCGTCGACGCGATCGTTATCTACGACGACGAGGGCGAGCAGCTCATTCCCTGACCGTTCTACCGCCGTAACGCCGCATCGACCAGTTCTTTCTCCGCCGACCGCAGCAGCGTCGACGCCGCGCTCTCGGAACAGTCGAGTTTCTCGGCTACGGTCGCCAGTTCGCCGCTCCGTGGCACCTCGTAGTAGCCCATTTCGCGAGCGACCTCGAGCGCCTCGAACTGTCTGGCCGTGAGCCGGCCGGCCAGCGTCTCCGAGCGTCGCTGGTGTTCGCTCACGCGCTGAACGTCGATTTCCACGTCGTCGGGAGCTTTTTCGAGCAGCCCCGCCATGGCCTCTGGCTCGCCGAGAACGGTGACGTGGACGTTCTCCCGTCCGGTGTAGACCATCGGCGGGACGATCATCAGCCCGGGACGGTCGAACGTTCCCAGCAGCGTGGCGTCGGCGGCCCGCAGGTCCATCTCGACGTAGCCGTAGAACGTGTCCCCGTCGACGGGCGTGACGTCGTACCGCCGCACTGACTCGAGGTCCTCGGCCAGGTTCCCGAGCGCATCGGGATCGCCGACGACAAGGGAGAGAAAGCGGACGGTTTCGGCGTCGGGATCGACCTCCCAGGAGAGCACCTCCTCGCGCCGGAACGCCTCGAGGGGATCCTCGGGCGCCGGCAGTTGCATCGACGGCGGAAGTCGCAGGGTAAGGTCTGCCGACTGCATACCGGTCGTTCGGCGGCAGTATATAAAGAAGTTCAGTGCTTCGGGAGAGCACCGACAGTCGTTCGCCTCGAACGAACGAGTATGACCGAGATGCACGCGACGGCGGACGACCGAGAACCAAAGACCGACGCGAACAGCGACGCCGGATCGACGCGTTCGACGGTCGTCACGCCACCGCCCGGCCCGCACGGACTCCCGCTGGTCGACAGCACCCTCGCGTTCGCTCGCGCCCCGCTCGAGTTCCTCGCCTCGATGCGCGAGTACGGCGACGTCGCCCGGTACGAGGCCTTCGGTCGGGAGTTCGTGGTCGTCTCGGATCCCGGGCTCGTCGAGGAAGTAACCGTCGGCCGTGACGACGAGTTCTGGCGGGGCGAGTTCGAACACGAGTTCAGCGAACTCCTCGACGTCGAGGGCCTGTTCTTCGCGGAGGGTGAACGTTGGCGACAGCAGCGGCTGCTGCTCCAGAACGCCTTCACGCCGGCGCGAATCGAGTCCTACGCCGACGACATGGTCGAGGAAACCGTGCGTCTGGTCGAGAACTGGTCGGACGGCGAAGTGGTCGCCGTCCGAGAGGCGATGTCGACGCTGACGCTGCGGGCGCTGACTCGGACCCTGTTCGACTTGGAGTTCGGCGATGGACGCGCCGACCGCGTGCGACGCTGGGTCGACGCTATGGGGGCGTACAGCGACAACGAGTTCTTCGGCACCCGTGCCGTGCTCCCGACGTGGCTTCCGAGTCGGGCCAAACGCGAATACCGGCGTGCGACGACCGACATAGCGTCCCTCGTCGAGGACCTAGTGGCCGAGCGTCGCCGGTCCGACGCGGAGGGCGACGACTTGCTCTCCGTGCTCGCGACCGGCGAGTACCCTGACGGCTCCAGGCCGACGGCCGAGGAGATCACCGATCAGTTACAGCTGTTCTTGCTGGCCGGCCACGAGACGACGGCGACCGCGCTGACCTACGCCTGCTGGCTGCTCGCCGCCGCCGACGCCGAGGACGTCCGATCGCGACTCGAGCGCGAGGTCGATTCGGTCTGTGGCGACCGAGATCCGACGTTTGCGGACCTGCCCGACCTGGCGGTCACCGAGGCGGTCGGCCGAGAGGCGATGCGTCTCTACCCGCCGCTGCCGTTCCTGCAGCGCGAGCCCCACGAAGAAACCGCGCTCGCCGGCTATCGGATCGGATCGGGAACGACGGTCCAGCTGAATATGTACGGCATCCACCGCGACGAGCGCTGGTGGTCCGAACCCGACGCGTTCCGGCCGGATCGGTGGCTGGCGGACGACGAGAACGGCCGATTCGTCGTCGCCGATCCCGACGACCGTCCCGAGTACGCCTACTTCCCCTTCGGCGGCGGATCGCGCCACTGCATCGGGATGCGGTTCGCGATGACCGAACTCACGCTCTCGCTGGCGACGCTGGCTCGTCGCGTCGACCTCGAGCGAGTGACGGAGTCGATCGATCCGACGCCGAAGGTGTCGCTCGATCCCGGCCCGGTGAAGATGCGGGTTCGACGGCGATAGCGCCGTAGCTGTCGATCGAGGTTCGATAAAAGCGAAAGCGGGGCGTCGGTGGAACGCCGATTACGAAATCTCGTCGTACTGGTCCGAGAGCTTCTCGGCGGCCTCGCCGAGCTGGTTGCGCTCGAACTCGGTGAGGTCCCACTCGACGATCTCCTCGACGCCGTTGGAGCCGAGCTTACAGGGGACGCCGAACGCGGTGTCCTCGTGTCCGTACTCGCCCTCGAGCGTGACGCTTGCGGGGAGGACCTCGCCGGTGTCGCGGAGAATGGCTTCGACCATGTGGCCGACGCCGGTGGCCGGCCCCCACTCCGTCGCACCCTTCTTCTCGATGACGTTCATCGCCGAGGTCTGGAGCTCTTCGAGGAGTTCCTCTTTCTCGTCGTCGTCGAACTCGGGGTCCCGACCGTTGACTCGCACCTTGGAGAACACGGGAACCTGGGCGTCGCCGTGCTCGCCGAGGATGGTCGCATCGACGTTCTGGACGGGGACGTCGAAGCGCTGGGAGATGACGTATCGGAAGCGGGCGGAGTCGAGTCGACCGCCGAAGCCGACTACCTGCTCGCGTGCGCGGTCGCCAGTCTCGTAGAGGTGGCGGTTGAGCAGGTCGACGGGGTTCGACGTGGTGACGGTGACGAAGTCGTCGTTGTACTCGGCGATCGAGGAGCCGATGTCCTCCATGATCGGCGCGTTGTCACCCGCCAGATCGATGCGGGTCTGGCCCGGCTGGCGCGGAATGCCGGCCGTGATGACGACGACGTCCGAGCCCTCGGTCGCCTCGTAGCCGCCCTGTCGGATCGTCGTGTTCGAGTCGTAGGCTGCGCCGTGGTTCGTGTCTGCAGCCTGGCCGATCGTGTCGTCTTCCTTGTCCGGAATGTCGACGAGCACGAGTTCATCTGCGATGTCCCGAAGTGCGATGTTGTAGCCTGCGGCGGCCCCAACCGTCCCGGCCGCGCCGACCACGCTAACTTTCGTCATACCACGTAAAGCTGCACCTGCCGACGCGTTAAATCCGTCGGATTCGCCACGAACGACTGACAATGACGATGGCTAATACGTCGATCGTCGAACCGGCGCGATCTCGCGTACTCGAGAGTGCGTCGCGGCCGTTCGACGCTTTCACAACGCCTATCCCGCCGGTTCGACCTATGAACCGTATGGATCGGAACGATCGCACGATCACCCACTTCACGATGTTCGGGCACGCGACGTTCCACCTCTACGAGCTGACGATTCCGCTGTTCGTCGTGGTCTGGCTCGACGCCTTCGACGTCTCGCCGGCCGTACTGGGAACGGTGGTCGCGGTGGGATACGCGCTCATCGGCGTCGGGGCACTCCCCAGCGGCGCGCTCGCCGACGCGTACGGCTCGAAACGTCTCGTCGTCCTCTCCATGATCGGGATGGGAAGCGGGTTCGCACTCGTCGGTCTCGCGTCGACCGTCTGGACGCTCGGCCTCGCGCTCGTAATCTGGGGCGCTGCGGCGAGTCTTTACCACCCCGCGGGACTGTCGCTCATCACCCGCGGCGCGGAGCGACAGGGGACCGTCCTCGCGTACCACGGCGTTGCGGGCAACCTGGGAACGGCGGTCGGCCCGCTGGTCGCGGCGCTCTTGCTCACGTTCTTCGACTGGCGACTCGTCGCCGGACTCTTCGTCGTCCCCGCCGCCGTCGCCGTGGTCGCCGCCTCCCGACTCGAGTTCGACGAGCGAGCGGCCGTCGATCCCGAAGCCGAGTCCGTGACGACGGACGGCGGCGCTCGACTGTCCGCGTTCGTCGCCCAGACGCGGCTGCTGTTCGTGGGCGGGTTCTTCCTCGTGTTTAGCATCGCGATCCTCGCAGGGATGTACTACCGCGGGCTGTTTACGTTCCTTCCGGACGTCCTCGCGGGCCTGCCCGTCTTCGAACCGGTCGAAGTCGCGAGCGAGACGTTCGAACCGAGTCAGTACGCCTACGCCGGGCTGTTGCTCCTCGGCGCCGCCGGCCAGTTCGTCGGCGGCAAGTTGAGCGACAGTCGGTCGCCGGAGCGAGCAATCGTCGCGGCGTTCGCCGCGCTACTGGTCGTCTCCGTGCTGTTTCCGTTCGTCACCGGCCTCGGACTGGTCGCGACGATCGGTATCTGTGCCGCGCTGGGCTTTTTCGTCTTCATGGAAGTGCCGATCCATCAGGCGCTCATCGGCGAGTACGTCCCGGCGGACATCCAGGGACTCTCCTTCGGCTACACGTACCTGGGCGTCTTCGGGATCGGGGCCGCGGGAGCGTCCGTCGCCGGAATCGCCCTCACGTACGGCGGGACGCCCGTCCTGTTCGGCGTCCTGGCCGTCTTTCCGCTGATCGGACTCGCCCTCGCCGGGGTTCTCCTCGTCCGTTCCCGGCCGGGGTAGGACCGACGTATCGAACCCGTCTTTGCGCTCGCCGTCCCTCACCCACGTATGCGTATCAGCGTTATCGGCGGCGGTGCGATCACCGACGAGCAGACGGCCCGCGCCGAAGGCGTCGGCCGCGAACTCGCGGCCCGAGGTCACACGGTCGTCTGCGGTGGCCGCGGCGGGACGATGGAAGCCGTCTGTCGCGGTGCCAAAGCCGAAGGCGGAACGACGATTGGTATCCTTCCCGGCGAACACCCTGACCAGGCGAACGACTACGTCGACCACGCCATCGCAACCGGACTGGGCCACGCCCGGAACGCGCTCGTCCCCCTGAACGGCGACGCGGTCATCGCGCTCACCGGCGGCGTCGGCACGCTCTCGGAAATCGGCTTCGCCGGCATCTACGACCGGCCCATCGTCGGCCTCGAGACCCACGACGTCTCCGACGTCGAGATCGACCTCGAGTCCGCCGAGACACCCGAAGGGGCCGTCGATCTCGCGGAAGCGGCGCTCGAGCGGCGTCTCTGACCCGAGACCGGGATGCGAGACGGACGGTTGGCCCAGCACTGATACTGTCGGACAGAACGATTCGATGATCGGTCGCGAATTCGCGACCGACTTCACATTGACTTCTGTCCGACAGTATGAACCCAGAACCATCTTTTTCCCGCGGCGTCTCGAGTGCCGTATGAGCGATTTCGACGCCGACCCTAGCTCCGACGACAGCGATTCCTACACCATCCGCGAGGAACTTCCCGCGCCCGAAACGTTCGCCGCGCTTCGCGAGGCCGCCGGTATGCCGCCGCGCTCGCTCGAGGGGATCGAACGCGGCCTCCCGAACTCCCTGTACGGCGTAATCGCGGTCCACGACCCCACCGACGAGGTCGTCGGCATGGGTCGGGTCGTCGGCGACGGCGGCACTGTCTACCAGATTTCCGACATGGCGGTCCGCCCGGAACACCAGGGCCGTGGCCTCGGCACGCGGATGATGGCGTCCCTCGAGCGATATCTCGACGAGGCCGCGCCGCCTCGAGCGTACGTGAACCTCGTTGCCGACGTCGACGGCTTCTACGAGGAGTTCGGTTACCGGACGGTGCGTCCCGAATCGAAGGGAATGTATCGTCGAATGGAGTAGCGCGGCGTCGCAGTTCGACACGCCGCCAGCAGGTGGTTCGTCGTCGCTCGAGAGCCGACGGCCCCGATTTGGATCCATCCTTCACGCACGTCATCGCTTCGCAGGTTTTTCGACGTTCCACCGCTTTGAGACGACTATGAGCGATTTCGACAAGGAAGCCGAGCGCGAGAAACTTCGAGAGAAGTACGAACGCGACAAGGAAGAACGGCAGGCGACCCAGCGCATGAGCGACCTGCTGCTCAAGGGCGCGACGATGACGAACTCCCACTGTGGCACCTGTGGCGACCCGCTCTTCCAGCAGGACGGCACCACCTTCTGTCCGAGCTGTCACGGCAACCCCGACGCCGTTCAGGGGACGAATCTCGAGGCCCAGCCGGCCGAGGAGTCGGCCGGGCAAGCGGACACCGACCCGGCGTCAGAACCCGTTCCGAGCCGTGCGTCCTCGAGTACCACGACGGACGACGCTCGAGCAGCTGATGTACGCGGCGCAGATGCTGGTCCGAACGCGGATCCAGTGTCGGAGCCGGAACCGGAATCGGAGTCGAAGTCGAAGCCAGAGCGCCAACAGCGCCAGCCGTCCGATCCGTCCGGCGCAAACGGCTCGCAAGCGCAGTCCTCGAGCCGGGATCCATCGACACCGGATGCTTCCCGTGACGACCGAACGACCTCCGAACCGCGGACGCGGACCGACTCGACCGGCCGCGACTCCGCTGGCAGCGACGACCGCCGCTCGAGCGATCGTCACACGCCGTCATCCGCCCAACCGGCCACCGGGGACCTCGAGGCCGCCCACGACTCGCTCGTCCGGGCCTTAGAGAAGTTCGCGGGGAAAGCCGCCGCGACGGACGATCCGCGCCACGCCAAGGCGTGTCTCGAGGCCGCTCGCGAGGCGAGCGAGACGCTCGAGTCGTTGCGCTGAGCGCGGCCGGTTTCGCCGGTATACCGCTCGAGTGCGAGTGTGGGTGTGTTCGGTCTCCTCGGGGTCGATACTCGAGTTACCTGCTTCCCGGAATATCGTTCCTAACAGTAGTTGGTAGCACGGTTTCGTTGTCCAGTGTAAGGTATGAAATTCGCGTTCAGTACAGGCGGAGGCGTTACCGCTGTAGCATCCGAACGAGTGAAGCGAGTTCGGTTCACCGACGCGAAGCCAAAGGCCGAGCATTCGGCCTTTTTCATCGAAGTTTTTGCGCGAGGGTGAGCGAAGCGAACCCGACGCGGAAAAAGTTCGTTGTGTACGCTTAGTCACCGAATCGCCTGTTCCAGTTCCAGGTACGAAACTGAATACCGAAATCGTGCTACTGTCTACTGGTAACGAGCGACTCCGTCGGTCGCGTTCGAACCGCTCGAAACAGGACACCCGATCAGAAGTCCGGCGGCGCGATTTCCTTCGGCTCGTTGTCGCCACACCCGTGTGCGTACAGGTGCGACGTTCGCGTCTCCCGTTCGGATGGATCGTCGATCGTCTCGAGGGTGATGTCCTCGTAGACGACGTACATGTTGATGTGGGTCAGTTCCGTGTCGTACTCTTCTTCCCACACGGTACAGAGATATTCGGCGTGGACTTCCGGAATCTCGTTGTCGTTGAAGCCGCCGTTACGGACGCTGTTCATGTAGAAGCGCTGTCGATACGTGTCGTACTGGTTCTGGAGTTCGTCGTGGGATCTATCGTAGGTCAACGGCCGTTCGTTGTAGGCGTCGATTCGATCACCGTCCGCGGTCTCCGCCGGAAAGACGTAGTAGCGGTCCGTCGTCCGCGGCGTCGGGGCGAAGACGCTCCAGTTCGGCTGATCGACGCTGAGGCTCGCCGCCACGTCTTCGGCCCGTTCGTTCGGACTCGAGTCGGTGACGAAGCCGCCGGCCGGGACGTACGCGAACGCCGAAAACACCACGAAGAAGACGACGATGAGCCCCAGCGACGCGCTGTACAGCCCCGATTTCGCCCGTTCTATTGACGGCCGCTCTAGCCGCGGATACGGGACGGCTGCACCGAACGCTTCGAGTCTGTGGCGGGCGGCCGTGAGTCGCGTCCGATCGATCTCCAGCATCGCCGCGACGGACTCGAGGTCGTCCCAGAACTGCGTCTGGAGGAACAGCAGCAGTCCCGCCATCGCAACGTAGGGGAACGCCCCGATGCGAACCGTCAAGATGAACGACGCGTGCCCGCCCACGAACAGCGCGACGAGGAGCATCCGCTTTCGTCCGACGAGCACGAGCAGGAGCCACGAAAACATCAGCATGTAGTACCAGAGGTAGGTGCCCAACTCGAGCAGCGCCGGTAGCTGTCGGGCGTATCCGGCGAAGAGATAGGTCATATCGTCCAGTCCCATGATCAGCGGCGTCGCGTCCCCGCCGGTCCACAGCTCGTCCTGGGACTTGTGATACCAGTTGAGGAAGTACATGTAGACCATCTGGCCCAGGATCAGCGCGGATGCGATGGACGCGATGGTCGCTCTCGGCTTTCCGTCCGCGTGGACGGCGTCGATCGACCAGCGTTCGCCAAGCGGGAGGAAGATGGCCCAGAACAACAGCAGCCGGAACAGCGTGTCGGCGTAGCTCAGGACGAACGGGTTGTGATGGTCTAAGGAGATGACGAACAGGAACGATAGAATCGTCGCGATCCGAGTCTTGTAACCGACGATCAGCTGGATCGCGATCAGGATCTGGATACCCATCAGCGCCGCGATCAGCGTCGGATCCGTCGTGAAGTGGTAGAACGAAAACGCGTTGTCGGGACCGAACTGCGTCGCGAGTGACTGCGGCACGACGCCGTCGTTCGTATAGAAGTACGTAAAGTTCCGCGACCGGAGTAGGACGTCTACGACGATCAACAGACCGACGAACATCCGGAACACGGCCAGCGTCCGCGTATCGACTCGGACGGACTCCTCGACGTTTTCCCGCAGACGCCCCGCGGCGGTTCGCACTCCGGAACGTACGCTGTTCGTCATCCGTTCACGTCTGTCGGTTTCGGCGACTGTTCGTTGCTCGAACGGTTCTCCGCGTCCTCTCTCGAGGTCGTCGCGTCTCTGAAGCCTGCGGTATCGATCATTGTATGCGTGAAACCGGTGTTACGAACCGCCCGCCGCGTTCTACTGCGCCAGACTCGACTGGTGTGTGGTCGACTCCGGGATCACCGTGGAGGGCGTCGCTCGACTATCTCTCTTCCAATCGAGAGTCATCTGATATATGTTTTCTGCTCGGCACTTCCCGACCGGTTCGCGTCGCTCGAGCGTTCACTTTCGGTTTCAAATCGAGACGAAAAACGAGTTCTGTCCTCGAGTTTCAGATCTCACTTCGAATCCGGATTCAAATCCGAATCCGAGTTCGTCCCCGTCGGTCAGTTCGATCCCGCCCCTGTATACTCGCTTCCGATAACCTCCCGCATCCGCTCGGCCGTCACCGTCCCGACGCCGTCGGCTTCCTGTAACTCCTCCTCGCTCGCGATCATCACCGCCTCGACGGTCCCGAACTCCTCGAGCAGCGATCGCGCGGTGACGGGGCCGATCTCGGCGATCGAGGAGACGACGTACTCCTGTTGTTCGCCGACCGTCTTGGACTGTTTCTCGCCGTGAACCGAGACCTCCCGGTCGGCGGTCTCCTGCTCGCGACCCGCGATCACGCCGAGCAGTTCGGTCGTGTCGGCTTCGCTCTCGGTTCGCAGGATGCTCGCGCCGAAATCGACGGCCAAACTCGAGAGCGCACCTCGAATCGCGTTCGGGTGGATGTCCCGCTGTTCGTACAGGCCCTCGCCCTCGACGATCACGATCGGCCGAGAGTAGTGTCTGGCCATCGCGCCGACCTGCTCGAAGACCGAGCGGTCGCCACCGACCAGCGAATCGACGAAGTCCGCGACGGACTTTCGTTCGACGACGACGCGGTCCGAACAGACGTAGTCGCCAACGTCGAGCGTCTCCAGACGGATCTCGATCTCTTCGCGCCTCGAGAGATCCCGCGCGATGTTGGCGTCCATCTCGCGCTGGTCGGCGACGATCTCGATGGTGTCTCCGTCGGCGTGCGGTTCGTGCGTCTCGACGGACTCGTCCGCAGGGTCGGCTTCGCCTTCGCCGCTGTCGTCGCTCGAGTCACCGTTCCCAGCACTTCCGTCATCGGTACCCGATTCCGAGTTGTCTTTCGAGAAATCCTGCAGTCCGGGCTGTGCCGAAACCCCCTCAGTTCCACTGGAAGAATCGCCGACGGCGTCGGGGTTATTGTCTTTCCCGTCTACTTTCACTTCGCTCTCGCTTTCGGCGTCGAAATCCGACAGCGCCTGCTGGGAATCGTCCAACTCGTCTTTGAGTTCGTCGGTCATCCCCTTCAGTTCGCGCAGTTCCGACTCCATCTCCTTCTCGCGGCGCTGTGAGATCCAGAAGTAGGCCTCGTCGCGGGTGTCCTCGGCCATGAGAACGACGACGCGGCCCTCCGACTGCCGGCCCGTTCGCCCCTTGCGCTGGATGGACCGAATCGCCGTCGGCACGGGCTCGTAGAATAAGACGAGATCGACTTCGGGCACGTCCAGGCCCTCCTCCGCCACGGAGGTCGAGACGAGCACCTCGAACTCGCCGGCCCGGAACTCGTCGAGCACTTCCTGCTGTTGGTTCTGGGTCATCCCGTCCGACCCTTCGCGGTCGCCCTGTCCGACGAAGCGCTTGGCGTCGAAGCTATCGGAGAGGAACTCGGTCAGCGCCTCCGCCGTGTCGCGGGATTCGGTGAAGACGATCACCCGCTCGCCGCCCTCGAGCCCCAGCGTCTCCGCGAGGAGCATTCTGCTCTTGCGGTACTTGGGATGGAGTTCGTCGAAGCTCTCGGCCTTACGCATGGCCTCGCGCACGCGAGGATCGGACACCATCCGCTGGCTGGCCTTCGACGCCCCCGAGGAACGGGCCTGATTGCGCTGGCGGTCGAAATACCGACGGACGGCCTCGACGCTCTGGGTCTCCACGAGAGTGACGGCCTGCCGGAGCTTCATCACCTCCGCGTGGACTGACATCCCTTTGAACCCCTCCGACTGGTCGTTGTTGATCAGCTGCTGGAGTTCGGCGCGCATCCGGTTGAGATCCTTCTGGGACTGATCGGGCTGGGTCGAGCTCGCGACCCCCAGCTCCTTGAGTTTCTCGAGCCGGTCCTTGATGACCTCGTTGAGCGTATCCCGGATCTCGATGACGTCCTCGGGGAGGTCGATGCGCTCCCACTCGACGTCGGTGTCGTGGGTGAACTCGTCGACGTCGGCGTCCTCCTCGGTCATCACCTCGACTTCCTCGAGGCCGAGGTTCTCACAGACCTCGAGGATGGCCTCCTCGTCGCCGCCGGGCGACGCACTCATCCCGGTCACGAGCGGCCGATCGGCGTCGGCGTGGTAGCGTTCGGCGATGTAGTTGTAGGCGTAGTCGCCGGTCGCGCGGTGGCACTCGTCGAAGGTGATGTGGGTCACGTCGGCGAGCGAAACTCGGGAGCCGACGAGGTCGTTTTCAATCACTTGTGGGGTCGCCATCACGACCGTCGCCCGGTCCCACGTCTCGGCGCGGTCGTCCGGACTGACGTCGCCCGTGAAAACGACGATTTCGTCATCGGGAATCTGCAGGGCTTCGCGATAGAAGTCCGCGTGCTGCTGGACGAGGGGCTTGGTCGGGGCGAGCATCAGTGACTTGCCGCCGACCTCGTCGAGTCTCCGAGCCGTGACGAGCAGGCTGACGGTGGTTTTACCGAGCCCCGTCGGGAGACACACGAGCGTGTGGTGGTTCGCGGCCGTCCCGGCGAGTTTCAGCTGGTAGAGTCGCCGCTCTAGGAAGTTCGGCTCGAGAAGTGCATGCTCGATGGAGGGCGGATCCGCGCCCTCGTCCGTCGCTGCCATTGCCGCCGATTCGTGGCGGCCGTGGTTAAACGTTGAGAATGCGGGGTGAAAGTGAAACGTCGACCGTAGAACTCAGCGTGTCGTGGACGGCGACCGCTCGAGCGGGGATGCACCGCGCTATCGTCGCCGAACCGTCAATCCTCCCGACCGTCCGCCGGTAGCTCGATCGCTTTCGTTCCGTTGTCGCCGCAGCCGTGGCTGTAGATCATCGTGTACTCGCGGTCCCGGGTTTCAGGCTCGTGAATCGTCTCGTGGGTGATTTCTTCGCCGATTACGTACATGTTGAGATACGCGAGCTCCTCGCCGTGTTCGTCGGCCCACGTCTCGCAGAGATGGCTCGCCAGCACTACCGGCACGTCGTTCTGGAACCCGCCGCGACGGACGCTGTTCATGTAGAATCGTTCCCGGTAGGTGCCGTACTGCTTCTGTAACTCGTCGTGCGGTCGTTCGGCCGTCAACTCGCGCTCGCTGTAGGCGTCGACTCGTTCGCCACTCTCGGTCTCCGCCGGGAAGACGTAGTACCGGTCCGTCGTCCGGGGATCCGGGCCGGCGAAGACGCCCCAGCCGATCGGTTGCTCGATTCCCAGACTCGAGGCGACCGTCTGCACCTGGCGGACGCCGGTCGTCTCCGTCATCGTTTCGTCGATCGTCCCGTCGATTCGGTCTTCGAACGACTCCTCGCCGTCCGCGCCGGTCGCGGCGGGAGCGAGATTGAACAGTAACATGCTCGTCACGAACAGCACGGTGAGGACGATAATTCCGAGCGTGGCGGTGTACGCGTGTCTCCGCAGTCGCAGTATCCGCTCACCCTCGAGCCGATAGTCCGGAACTCGCGCTGCGAGTCGCTCGAGGCTGGCCGTGCGTGTCGCGACGCGGGAGCCGTCGATTCCCACCCCCACCCGTCTCGCCGCCGCGTTCGCGTCGTCCCAGAACTGGCTCTGCAGAAAGAGCGTGACGCCCGCGATTCCGACGTAGGAGAACGCGCCGATGCGGACCGTCAGCGCAAACGAGAGGTGGCCGGCGACGAACGTCGCGGCCAGCAGCATCCGCGGACGGCCCCGGAGGAGCAACAGTAGGGGCGAGGTAACGAGCATGACGAACCAGAGCAGGCCGCCGTACTCGAGCAGCGTCGAAAACTGGCGAACGAAATCGCCGAGCAGAAACGTCATCTCGTCGAGTCCCAGCACGAGCGGCGCTGCGTCGCCCCCGGTCCAGACGTCGGATTGGGATTTGATCAGCCCGTTCGTGAAATACATGAATATCATCTGACAGAGGATCAGTGCGGACGCGGCGTTCGCGACGGACGGTCTGGGCTCGCGGTCGGCGTGGACGGCGTCGATCGACCAGCGTTCGCCGAGCGGGAGGAAGATGGCCCAGAACAACAGCAGCCGGAACAGCGTGTCGGCGTAGCTCAGGACGAACGGGTTGTGATGGTCTAACGAGACGACGAACAGGAACGACAGAATCGTCGCGAGTCGGGTCTTGTAGCCGACGAGCAACTGGATCGCGATCAGCCCTTGCAGAACGAACAGGGCTGCGATGAGCGTCGGATCCGTTGTCAGATGGTAGATCGAGAACGGATACGTCGAGGCGGTCTCGAGGACCAGCGAGCGCGGGACGACGCCCCGGTCGGTGTAGAAGTACGAGAAGTTTCGCGCCCGGAGAAAGAGGTCGGCGACGATAAGCAGGGCCGCGAAGACGCGGAAGACGGCCAGCGTTCGCGTATCGATTCGAACGCACTGGCGGCCGAAGCGGCGGAGTCGGCGTCCCGACTCGAGGACGCCGGGAGGGACGGCGGGACTCATTTGCCAACGTGATTCTACAGCAACAGCATATGTTTTCCCATTAGGTACCGCACTCCGCTCGTCAATGACCGTCCACCGCGTCCCGAATCGGTCGCTCGAGGGCGAACTCTCCAACCGACGCGGGTAATCTTCGGTTCGCGACCGATCCTTCTCCTTCGGTCGTCGCGAACGACCGTTTCGCGTCACCGGTGGCTGTCGGGTACGCCGGGTTCGTCTCGATCTAGGACCCAAATCTACACGGCGGACCCGTTCGTTGCTATCGGTATGGCAGACACCGTAGACGATCTTCGGGACGAAATCCGCCTAGCCGTCGGGCGGCACGAACGTCTCGAGTCGACCGCCTTCACGAAAGAAGCCCTCGCCGCGATCTGCGAGGCCGTCGGTTACGAACCCGAGACGAACGGTCGCCCCTCGAAACCCCAGATGCGCGCGGGCATTCTCTGGACGATCGGCGTCGCGGACGAGAACGACCCCGCCGATGCACAGCGTCCGTTCCGGAAGGCCGAACTCGAGTCGATCGCAACCGCCCTCCGAGACGGGTAACCCTAACCGGGAACACTGTCTGCTGCCAGTGCAGGTATTTTGCGCGCTCGAGCCGTCCGTTCGATCATGGCCAGTTCCATCACGAACGTCACCCGTCGGTTGCCCGGCCCCGATCCGCTGATTCAAGCCGTCGGATTCGTCCTTCTCGTCAACATCGTCGGGAGTTTGCCGGGCGTCTTCTCCTCGACGGATACGGCGTGGTTCCGGAGCCTCGAGAAGCCGTGGTTCTACCCGCCTGGGATCGCGTTTCCGATCGCCTGGACGCTGCTCTTTACGCTACTGGGGGTCGCGCTCTGGCTCGTCTGGCGCAGGAGCGACGCGTCGGGTCGACGGCTCGCGCTCGGACTCTTCGTCGTACAGATGGCGTTTAACGTCGCGTGGACGCCGTCGTTTTTCTCGCTCGAGAACCCGTTGCTCGGTCTCGGCGTCATCCTCGCTCTCTGGGTGCTGGTCGTCGCGACGATCGAGGCGTTCCGGCGCGTCGACCGGCGGGCGGCGGCCTTGCTCGTCCCGTATCTCGCGTGGGTGACGTTCGCGTCGGTCCTCAATTTCGAGCTCTGGCGGTTGAACGCGTGATGGGCCACGAAACCCTTCCTCTCTTTCGCTCTTCTCTTCGACCGCTCCTCACGTTTCGGTCGCCGGCGGGAGCCACCGAACGAGCAGTATCGCCACGACCGCGAACCCGGCCAGCACGATGTACCCCTCGTTGAAGAACCCGCGATCGGCGAACGCGCCGAACAGGACCGGACTGGCGGCTCCAATTGTCATTTGACATCCTCCCCGCGCTAAAGCGCGAGGCTTTCGCCTCGATTTTTCCGCAAGCACCGCTTTCGCTGTCGACGAGCCGTCGAAATCCAACAGCCGTCTCACTGTACCACCTCCTCCGTGACCGTCGGCCATGAGGGCACCTTTCCGGTACGGTGTTGCCGATACCGGAACCGGCCGCGTTCGGCGTCTTCGTCCTCTTTTTCTTCCAGCTCTGGGTGCAGTTCCCTCGAGCCGAACTCTACGTTCGACACGAACTCTCGTTCCCCGAGACGACGCCCGAATGGGTGGCGTTCGTCTCCGCGCTGAACCCGATCGCCGCGTACACGCACCTGCTCACTGGGCTGTTCCCGGACCTCGATGCCGGGACGCTCGTCCGGCCGCCCTCGGACCCGGCGTTCTATGAGGACCCGACGTTCGCACTCGTCGTCCTCGTCGGCTGGATCGTCGCCGCCGTCGGGTTCAGTTACCGACGGTTCCGAGCGACGGACATCTAGTCGGCTTCCAACGCGTTGCGTGTGCCGTCTCGGTTGCTGCCGATATCCGCGAAAAAATTCGATCAGACGGGCGCGAACTCGAGGACCAGATACGCTAATAGGCCCGCGTAGATGGGAATCGTCAGGTTGTCGTCGACGATGAAATCGCCGATCCGGACCTTGATGCCGTCGGCGACGGTCGCGCCGACCGCTGCCGCGAGCACGGCCAGCGGGGTCTCGTAGAGAAACGGCGCGGCGATGATCGCGCTCACGACGAACATCGTGACGAGCACCTTCGGTCCCTTGACGAACTTGAGGCTGTCGTCGGAGACGGCCCCGCTGATCGGGTCGCCGATCGCGAGCATCAACATCGCGGGTAACGCAACTTCGGGCGGAAATACGAGCACGGCGACCGTCATGCTCACCATGTAGTAGCCGTAGCCCGCGAACTGATTCTGTTCGTAGTCGCGGGTCAGTTTGTCGTACAGCGCCCAGTCGAGGCCGGCGCGGAGTCGGAGGAACTCGAGGCCGATCGTGCCGACCGCGAGGACGACCATCAGGAGCTGAAACCGGGGCCACGTGAGTCCGAGTTCGAAGTACTCTGCGAGGAGGTAGAGGGCGACGAGACCCGCTCCGCTCGAGTGGACGAGCCGTCGCTTCAGTTCGTCGGCCATCACGTTTCCTCTCGGACAACGGGACCTTCAGTTCGTCGGTTGTGTGTGCGCCGGGGAGCGATAGTTGCGGTGTCGTTGTCTCATACGGATTGCTGTAACTAGTTACCGCCGATCACCAGGGACGGGGTCGGTGATCGGCGGTCATTGACTACAGTAAACCGTCTCAAGCGGTCGACCGAAGCCCGTTCCGTCGGAGCTGTTGGCAAACCGATAGCTATTCGATCCGGCCGCGATAATCGAGACTCGAGGGGAATGCAACGCTGGTATGGGGTCTTTCCGAATCGGCCGCCGACGAAGAGCGACCTCGTCGGCGCCGTCTGTGGCGTCCTCCTCGTGGCGCTCAACGCGTCCACCGTCGACGACTGGCGCTGGGTTGCCGTCGGCGTCGTCATCGGCGCGCTCGTAATGGGGCCACTCGCGCAGTCGCCGATCGGTCGGCAGATCGATTCGATGGCCCGCGATCTCGGGATCGGTGGACGCATCCTCGTCATCGCAATCGGGGGCGCCGCCGTAGTGGCCTTCGTGTTTCTGCCGCCGATTTCGGGCGAAATCGCTGTCGACACCATGATCGGCGTTGCGCTCCTGATTCCGTTCTACGTCCTCGGTCACCTGCTCGTCGCTCGGGATCTCGGCGGCTGGAGCCCGGACTGATACTGTTGGACAGAACGACGTGACGCCGATCGTTTTGCTGGAGTCGTCACCGTCGGCGACGACCCCGAATTCACGATCGGCTTCGTATTGACTGCTTCCCGACAGTATACGGAACGCGGGGTTCTTTCTTTCCGTCTCTCGAGTCGACTTCGGATACCCCCGCGAACAAAGCGGCCGAGCGGCGCTCCACTCGCGATCGGTACGACTTCGTGTCCTCTTCCGAGGCGCAGCCAACTACCGCGGAGTCGGACCGGCCTTTCCACGAGCCTTTTTATGCGAAGGAGCGGCCAGACCGGTCGTGTCTCGAGCCCACGTTTCCTTCAGCGATCTGCGGACGGCGGCGTACTGTCCGCGGAAGTGCTACTACCAGCGGACGAGCGACGAGGCGGACCGGGAGCCGCCGCCGGAGGTCGAATCGATCCGCGCACTCGCGATGCGGTACGAGGAGTTGCTCGCCGCTCCGGCGGACGCCCTCGAGGCGGAACCCATCGCCGTTCCCGCCGCCCGGTATCGCGACCGACTCGCGGCGACCCGTGACCGTCTTACCGACGACGGCCACTGGGCACGTCTCTGCGAACCCGTCGATCGAAACGTCCTCGCAACCGGCCGGCACTGTCGCGGGATCGTCCACAAGGTGCTCGAGGATCCCCTCGAGCCCGTCGTAATCTCGACCGGCGAACCGCCCGAACAGGGCGTCTGGGAGGCGCAGTCGGTCCAGGCCGTTGGCGCCGCGAAGGCGCTGGCCTGGGAACACCAGACGTCGGTCGATCGCGTCTGGCTCGAGTACCCCGCCTGCGGCGTCGTTCGAACCGTCGACCTGACGACGCGCCGGAAGGCGCGGTATCGGCGAGCGCTCCGGACGGTCCGGGAACTCGACGGCCCGCCGGCTCGGACCAGCAATCGGTCGAAGTGTAAGTCCTGCGAGTTCGCGACGCAGTGTGGCGTCCGGACGCGAACGCTTCGGTCACTGCTCGATTTTCGCTAATATCCGTCTTCGAGAGTACCTGTACTGAACCCTGAACATCTCTATTCCGGACGATTTACCGTCCGCCCCGACCCGATACCGTGAACCTTTTACTCGTAACCGAGTAACCGATTCACTGATGATGTGGCAAGACTTCGTGTTCCTCGCTGGAAGCGTCCTCTCGATCGTCTTCCTCGCACCCACGGTTCGGGACTCGTCCGCTCGAATCCCCCTCGGGTCGAGTTTTCCGTCGATGGCCATCGGGGCGATCTACTCGTTCACCTACGCGACCATGGGGATGCGGTTCTCGGCGCTCGGCTCGGCCGGTGTGGCGGCGATGTGGACGCTGATCGTGTGCTATCGCGCCCCCGGTCCCCAGACCGGCCCGAAAAACATCGTGCGGTTCGTAGCGTCGATGGCTCGACGCAGCCACCGGCTCCTGACCGGTACTCGAGGCGACCAGCACGCTCCCGCCGGACGCGAACAAACGGCCGACTAACCTGTTTTCTGGCAGCGCCGACAGCAGCTATGCGGGCCGTCCGTCGATTCCGGTTCGACGGGTGTCATACTGCCGGACAGAACGATTCGAAGATCGGTCGCGCTACTGCGGCCGTCATCCCCGAGGACGGCCGCGAATTCGCGACCGACTTCTCATACGGTTTCCTGTAGTCAATGACCGCCGATCACCGACCCCGTCTCTGGTGATCGGCGGTAACTAGTTACAACAATCCGTATCAATGACTGCTGTCCGACAGTATCAGTAACGCCGTCACTGCTCCTCGAGCCACGCTTCGATCTCGTCGTCCAGCGCGCCGCGGCGGTGAATCGTTCCCGACGCGATGTCCACGACGGTGCTCGCCGGCTCGCTCTCGTCGCCCGCAGATCGCTGCGGCGAGTCGTACAGGTAATCTGCCTCGAGGACGACTGCTTCGTCGAGCACCTGCTCGCCGATGTCGTCGACCCGTTTCGCGCTCGGCTCGCCGCTGACGTTGGCGCTCGTTGCGGTGATCGGCCGTTCCGCGTGCTCAAGGAACTCGAGTGCGGGCTCGCAGTCGGGCACGCGAACGCCGACCCGATCGTTGCCCGCGGTGAGCGTGTCGGAGATGACCCCCCGTCGCTCGCAAAGCAGCGTCACGGGCCCCGGAAGGAATTCCTCGGCGAACTCGCGTTCGCGATCGCTCACCCGAACGTACCCTTCCTCGACTGCCGCCTCGAACGTCGGCACGGCGAACGAGACCGGCTTCGACCGGTCACGGCCCTTGACCGCGAACACACGCTCGACGGCGTCGGAATCGAGCGCGTCGGCACCGAGACCGTAGACGGTTTCGGTCGGATACACCACCAGTCCGCCGTCTCGGATCGCCGTTACCGCGCGCTCGAGATCGTCCGCATTCATGGCTAGTCATCGCCGTGTCGGCGGCAAAAACGTACCGTCCTGTTCGTTCGTGGCGGGCTCGGATTGCAACTCACTCGAGTCCCAGTTGGCGCTCGAGGTCGTCGTAGTCTGGGAACTCGGGCCACTCGGTGGCGACCCAGCTCGTTTCGACGGTCAGGTCCGGTTCGAGAGCGAAGACGGCGATTCGCGGTTCGCTGAGGCCCGCCATCCCGTCGAGGTCGTGGGGGACGCCGTAGGCGTCGGCGATCTCGTTGCTCGGGTCCGAGAAGATCGCGAACGGGAACTCGTTTTCGTCGAGGAACCGCGAAACGCCGTAGGGTGTCGACGCCGTCACGCCGACGATGCGATCCGCACGATCGAACCAGTCGCGCTCGTCGAGTTCTTCCCAGACGTACTTGCCGACGAACGACCCGATCATGGGGGTAAAGACGAGGATCGTTCGGCCGTCGTCGGCGACGACGTCGGACAGGCTTCGATCCTCCCAGAATTCGTCGGTGACCAGCGGCCGAGCGAAGTCGGCGGCTTTCGTCCCCGATTCGACGCCATCTGCGGGCCCGAGATCGACGACTTCGAAGTCGGGCATCAGTTCTCACCTCCGGCCGCCGTGGTCGCTTCGGCACCGTCGTCGCCGTAGGTCTTCTCGAGGTAGCTGACGATGTTCGCACTCTCGGCCATCGTGACGCCGGTTTCGTCGTCGACGATGACCGGAACGGTGCGGACGCCGGCGACTCGCTTGACGACGTCACGCCGCGAGTGCATCGGTTCGACGAACCGCGACTGATACGTCAGGTCGTACTCCTCGAGCAGTCGAGCGACGCGTTCGCAGTACGGACACGCTTGCAGTCGATAGAACGTGATCGGTGCGTCGCCGTCTGCACTGGCGGATGCTCCCATACCCATTCGTTCGGGAAACGGGCGGGTAAACGTATCGTCGGCGGCCGAGCGGACCCCTAAATGGTAAACGGTTAACCGATCCGGCTATAAATCACGACATCAATGGCGTTCTTTCCGCTGCTCGAGGCCGTGGTCGCCTACCAGGTCCCAGTCGTGGGCTTGGAAATCGATCAGTCGACGGTGACGATTCTCGGTGTGTTCGCTGTGGCCGTTCTTATCGTTCTTTCCGGGTTCTTTTCGTCCTCCGAAATCGCGATGTTCAACCTTCCCAAACACCGTCTCGAGGGGATGGTCGAGGACGACGTGCCCGGCGCGACACTGGTCAAAAGCCTCAAAGACGATCCACACAGACTCCTCGTGACGATTCTGGTGGGGAACAACATCGTCAACATCGCGATGTCATCGATCGCGACGGCGGTCCTGTCGATCCACTTCGGCGGCCTGGTCGGCGTCTTGCTCGCGACGTTCGGCATCACCGCACTTGTCCTCCTCTTCGGCGAGAGCGTCCCCAAGTCCTACGCGGTCGAAAACACCGAGTCGTGGTCGATTCGAATCTCGAAACCGCTGAAAGCCACGGAGTACCTGCTGTATCCGCTGATTATTCTCTTCGACTACCTCACCAGACAGGTCAACAAACTCATCGGCTCGACGGGTGCGATCGAGTCGCCATACGTCACCCGTGACGAGATCCAAGAGATGATCGAGTCCGGCGAACGCGAGGGCGTCCTCGAGGAGGAAGAACACGAGATGCTCACGCGAATCTTTCGCTTCAACAACACGATCGTCAAGGAGGTGATGACTCCTCGGCTGGATATGACCGCCGTTCCGAAAGACGCGGACATCGACGAAGCCATCGAGACCTGTATTCAGAGCGGTCACGCTCGCGTGCCGGTCTACGAGGGCAGCCTCGACAACGTCCAGGGAGTCGTCCACATCCGCGACCTCGTCCGCGATCTCAACTACGGCGAAACCGAGGCCGAGAACCTCCAACTCGACGATCTCATCCAGCCGACGCTGCACGTTCCCGAGTCGAAGAACGTCGACGAACTCCTTACCGAGATGCGGGAAAACCGGATGCACATGGCCATCGTCATCGACGAGTTCGGCACGACCGAGGGACTGGTCACCGTCGAGGACATGATCGAAGAAATCGTCGGCGAGATACTCAAATCCGGCGAGGACGAACCGGTGGAGGAAGTCGACGAGCGCACCGTGATCGTCCGCGGCGAGGTCAACATCGAGGACGTCAACGAAGCCCTCGATATCGATCTGCCGGAGGGCCAGGAGTTCGAGACGATCGCCGGCTTCATCTTCAACCGCGCGGGTCGCCTCGTCGAGGAAGGCGAGGAGATCACCTACGACGGCGTTCGAATCACCGTCGAAACCGTCGAGAACACGCGAATTCTAAAGGCGAGACTGCGAAAACTCGAGCGGCCACCCGACGCCGACGAGGAGCAGGCCGCCGACGAGGAGTCAGTCGTCCGGGACTGAACGTCGTGTTCTTGCGGTTTCTGATCGATCTGATACCCCTCGCGAGTCGGCGTGACTACTCGCCGACTTCCCTCTCGAGCATCCGTTCGCGAAGTTCACGGCCCCGGTCGGTGTCGACGGACAGCGTCGGTACGGGAACCGGCGATCCGTCCTCGTCGATGGCGACGAAGGTGAACGACGATTCGGTCGTCCGCTCCGCCTGGCCGCTTCTGGGTTCCTCGCGCCAGGCGCGAAGCCCGACGTGGACGCTCGTCCGGCCCGCGTCGTAGACGAACGCCTCGACCAGCGCCGTGTCGCCGATACCGATCGGCCGCTCGAAGTCGAGTTCGTTCACGCGGGCGGTGACGCAGGTTTCGCCGGCAAAACGCATCGCCGACATCGCCCCGACCTCGTCGAGCCACTTCATGAGGTTGCCCCCGTGGAGCGTGTCGTTGTTGTTCGCGTGATTCGGCTGGACGCGGAATCGATTCTTGATGTGCGTCTCGAGAACGGTTGGCATATCGGCTAGTGGTGGCCCAACCGCGAAAAAAGTAGCCTCGAGTCCGGCGCTCAGGCCGGTTTCTCGGTGCCCACGGTGACGACCTCAGCAAAACAATCGGATTCACGTCGTTCTGTCCAACAGTATCAGGCGTCTCGGCCGAGTTCGGCCAGCAGATGCGAGACGTGAATCCGATCGCTCGAGCCTTCGTGCATCTCGAACTCGATATCCGCGGCCAGCCGGTGGATCTCCGCGAGTCGCTCGCCCTGATACCGTTTCCGTGCCACGCTGAGAATCGACTCGATGACCTCTCCACCGTCGAGACCCTCGTCGACGAGCAGGTCGTCCAGGGCCTTCCGGGCGTCCGTAAACTCGCCCGCCTCGGCGTCGTCTAACATCGCCTCGATCTCGTCCTCGAGACCGACCTCGCCGATGGTCTCGTAGGCCGCCTGCATCGTCAACTCGCCCTCGTCCTCGACGGTCGTCTGGGCGGCCAGCACGGCCTGTCGGAGGTTGCCGTTTGCGTACCCAGCGACGAACTCGAGGCCGTCGTCGTCGTACGCGACGCCCTCGTTCTCCATGATTCGCTCGAGGACGGTGACGATTTCGGGACTCGAGGGCGCCCGCACCGAGACGGGAAAACACCGCGAGCGGATCGGCGGGATGAGCTTGGTCGGCTGGCGGGTGGCGATTACGAACTGCGTCGTTCGGTGGTGTTGCTCCATGATTCGACGCAAGGCCTGCTGGAAGTCCTCGCGGACGTCTTCGGCGTTGTCGAGCAGGATCGTCTTGTACTCGCCGGAAACGGAGGCGTAGCTCGCGGACTCCTTGAGCACGCGGTTGATCATGTCCCGTTTGGACATCGACGAGCGGCCGACGAGGAACTGCTCGAAGCGAGGGTCGTTCTTGATCTCGGTTTTCGTGCGGCCGAAGAAGTCGGCGACGTTGATCTCGATCAGGTCGTTGTCCGGGTCCGCATGAGCTTCGCGAGCCAGCGCACGAGCGGCGGCCGTCTTCCCGCTTCCGGGCGGGCCCTGCAGGAGGAGGTTGATCGGCTCGTCGACGGCCCGCTGTAAGTACTCGCGAGCGTCGTCCTGTGGCAACTCGGCCAGCTCGGGGGCGTGGGTATCGGTCCACAGCGGCGCGTCCATCGCCAGTCGATAGGAGCGGGTCGGGTAAGAATCGGTCGGTTATACCGTCGGATAGCAGTCAATACGTAGTCGGTCGCGAATTCGCGGCCGTCGACGTCGGAGACAGCCGCAGTAGCGCGACCGATCTTCACGTTGTTTCTGTTCGACCGTATTATACGGTTTACTGTAGTCAATTACCGCCGATCACCGACCCCGTCTCTGGTGATCGGCGGTAAATAGTTACGTCTCCTCGTCATCGGCGTCGTCGCCGTCATCGGTATCGCCATCGTCATCCGCATCGTCATCAGCTTCCTCCCTCACGTCCGCGATCGTAAACGTCGTCTCGACGGATTCGCTGTCCGCGTCGAGTTCGATCTCGTCGTCGTCCTGCGGCTCGAACGGCGAGGCCTCGTCGGGTTCGTCCGGATCGCCCTCGTAGAGGATGGCGGTGAGTTCGTCGTCGTCCTCGACGGTCGCGTTCTCGTCGAACTCGGCGGTAACGTTCGCGTGTTCGCCCGGCTCGAGTGCATCGCTCGCCCCGACAATCGTCCCGTTCTCGTCCTCGATCGCGACGAAGCCGTCGACCGGGATCGCGACGTCGAGGGTGACGTTCTCGTCGGTCGCAGCGACGACCTCGACGGCGGGCTCAGTGTGGAACTCGAGGTCGATCGATTCGACCGCACCGTCGGCGTCGGTGTAGACGCCGATCGTTCGTTCGCCGGGCGGCGTCCCGACGGTGTCGATCTCGAACGTTACTTCGCGGGATTCCTCGGATTCGAGCGTCACTGCCCGTTGCTCGAGTAGGGCACCGTCGAGACGGAGATCGACGTTTTGCTGGGTTCCGAGGTCGGTCGGGTTGGAAATCTCGGCGACGATCTCGATGGTCTCGTTCGTGGTGGCCGAGGAGGGTGTGCTGAAGCTGTCGACAGCGAACGAGTCTCCCAGCACACCGTCGTCTTCGCTCGTCACCGTCGCGGTGTCCGAAACCGGGAACCCGTTCTCGAGGTAGGGACGGTCTTCCGCACCGTCGGTTTCCCCGTACGCGTAGGTTTCGTCGCCGGTGGTATCCTGGTGAACCGTCGCGGTGAGCTGGCCGACGAGTTCTCCGTCGGCGTCTTCCTCGCGTTCGACGGTCACGTTCTCGTGGGTCCCGGAGCCGAGGTAGTCGGAGACGGCGAGCGGATCGTCACCGCCGCCGGTCACAACGACGAAGCCGCCGTCCGAGAGGGAGACCTCGTCGATGACGACGGCCGTTTCGTCGACGGTGACGTTCTCCCCGTCGATGATGACCGTTTCTCCGTCGCTTTGCTGGTCCTCGAACACGATCGACGCCTCGGAATCGGTTTCGACGCCGAAGATGGCGGGCGCTTGGCCGACGACGATCCCCGCAGCGAGCACGACCACGATCGCGATCAGGATCGCACCGATGCGCTTGATCGTGCCTAACGTCTCTCTCGAACTCATTGGGGGTGGTATCGTTCCCCCGTACGGACTCGAGAGACGTAAAACGCCGAGTTCGTTCGCAGAAACCGGATCGGTTCGACACAGCTCGGTCGAGTAGTTCCTGCTTACTCTCGAGCGCGGACCGCCGGCCACCGACCTGATGTCCATCGAAGGGGGTTTAGTCACGGCAGCCGGAGGTTCGAGCGATGTCATTGCGTGTGACGTTTCTAGGGACGGCTGGGGCGGTCCCGACGACCGAGCGGAACCCGAGTAGCATCTTCGTCGCTCGAGAGGGCGAGAAGCTGTTGTTCGACGCCGGCGAAGGGACCCAGCGCCAGATGATGCGTTTCGGGACGGGGTTTTCCGTCTCACACCTGTTCGTCACGCATCTCCACGGCGACCACGTCCTCGGGATTCCGGGCCTCCTCCAGACGATGGATTTCAACGACCGCAAGGACCCCCTGGCGATTCACACGCCCCAGGGGACGCGCCGCCAGCTCAAGTCGCTGGTAAACGCCCTGGGCAACCGCCCCTCGTTTCCGGTCCGGATCAACGAGGTCGGCGACGGCGACGTCGCCTACCGCGCCGACGAGTACGAAGTCCGCGCGTTCGGCACCGACCACGACGCCCGGTCGGTCGGGTACGCACTCGTCGAAGACGACCGCAAGGGACGGTTCGACCGCGAACGCGCGGAGGAACTCGGCGTCCCCGTCGGTCCGAAGTTCTCGAAACTGCATGCGGGAGAGTCGGTCGAACTTGAGGACGGCACCGTCGTCGACCCGAAACAAGTCGTCGGCGAGCCCCGGCCCGGCCGGTCGATCGTCTATACGGGGGATACGCGACCCGCGACGGCGACGATCGAGATCGCGGACGACCCAGAGCTGTTGATCCACGACGCGACGTTCGCCGACGACCGCGCCGAGCGTGCGAGCGAGACGGCCCATTCGACGGCCCGACAGGCGGCCGAAATCGCGAGGCGGACCGGAGCCGGCCGGCTCGCCCTGATGCATCTCTCATCGCGGTACGCCGGCCACACCGAGGATCACCTCGAACAGGCTCGCGACGTGTTCGGCGGGGAGGTCTTCGTTCCCGAGGACGGTCAGACGCTCGAGCTTCCGTACCCCGACGGATAGTATTTGACCACGCTGACAGAACCGGCTTCGCGGGTCGATCGCGCTCGAGACGCACCCTCGACTGACGGCCCGGTTTGACGGGATCGACGACGGCATGCAGTTTCCGACCCAGCTATTTTGCTCTCGGACGATGAGTGATAGAAAATGCGTCACATTCAGGTCACGATCCCGATCGGGAAACGGGAGACGATACTCGACCTGTTAGACGACGAGGGGATCGATTACGTCGTTACCGACGAAAGTAGCAGTCGAGAGTACGACGCTGTGGTGTCGTTTCCGGTGCCGACGAACGCCGTCGAACCGGTTCTCGATTCGCTTCAGGACGCCGGCGTCGACGAGGAATCCTACACCGTCGTCGTCGACGCCGAGACGGTTATCTCCCGGAAGTTCGAGCAGTTGCAGAACGAACACGCCACCGAATCCGTCGAAGAGGAACAGATCTCGAGACAGGAACTGCTCACCAGAGCGGACGAGTTGACGCCGACGTTCAGCGTGTTCTTCGTGATGACGCTGATCAGCGCCGTGGTAGCGACCGTCGGACTCCTGCTCGATTCGCCGGCCGTCGTGGTCGGTTCGATGGTGATCGCGCCGTTGATCGGTCCCGCGCTGAGTGCCTCGATCGGGACGGTCACCAACGATCGGGAGGTGTTTCTCACCGGCATGAAGTATCAGTTCACCGGCGTGTTCGGCGGGATTATCGCCGCGGCCGTCTTCGCGTGGATCTTTCAGGCGCTGTTTCTCGTTCCGCCCGGGGCAGAGATCACCGAACTCGACGAGGTCGCGGAACGGATCGCCCCGGAACTGCTCCTGTTGCCCGTCGCGCTCGGGGCCGGCGCTGCGGGCATCCTCAGTCTCGCGACCGGCTTTTCGATCGCGATCGTCGGCGTGATGATTGCGGCGGCGCTGGTTCCGCCGATGGCGGCCGCCGGCGTCGCCCTCGCCTACGGACTCCCCGTCGCCGCACTGGGATCGACGGTACTCGTCCTGGTGAACCTCCTCGGCGTCAATCTCGCGGGACTCCTGACGCTCCGCTATCTCGGCTATCGCCCCGGTAGCTGGTTCGAAATCTCGACGGCACAGCGGCAGTTTTTCAAACAGGTCGCGGTCCTCGTCGGCGTTATCTTCCTCCTCTCGCTGTTTCTGACCGGGGTTACCTACTCCTCCTATCAGATGTCGGCGTTCGAACAGACGACGGACGAGCAGGCCGAAGACGTGCTGAACGATCACGAGGATCTCATCCTGCTCGGCACCGAGGTCGAAGTCCGCGAGGAGGGCCTTCCGTTCGATGCGTCGTTCGATGCGACGGGACAGATCGATCTCGTGATCGTCGAAATCGGCGGTCCGCCGGGGTCGTACGACCCCGAAATCGTCGCTGCGATCGACGAACGGATCAATCAGGAGACCACCGGTGATACCGACGTTCAGGTCAGATTCGTCACGACCGGCGGGGCCGAGGACACGCCGGCAACGGCTCCCGGCGCGGACGACGATACGTAATTCCAGACCCGGCTACTCCACCTGGACCAGTTCGACGTCGTCCGATCCACACCGCGAACACCGCTGGTGTTTCGACTCGGTGAAACTCGTCCCACAACTCGGGCACGTGTCTCGGTCCGTCTCGAGACCGGTCGTGCCACAGACGCCACACTGTTTGCGGGATGCCCTGAAGTGAGCGCGACAGGACTGACATCTGTATATCGACGGCATACGCTCAGCATGCGTGGCATCGACAAATGGATTGGGCCGTCAGTTTCTACGCCGGTTCCAGCCCTAACCTTCGTCTGCAGCCACGCGCTCGACGCTCGAGCGAGATCGGCGTCCGAACAGTTTCGGTCGGTCCTATCGGTTTCCGAACCCCGACAGCGACGCCGTTCCAACTCGCGAGGGGCCATCGCCGCAGTCCGCCGTTTCACACGCGGAGCCGTCGATCCACGTCGCTCCGGAGAGATCCGCGTCCGTGAAATCGGCATCGATGGGGTAGGCGTCCGTGAGATCCGCGCCCGTGAGGTCCGCGCCCGAGAGATCCGTCGCTTCGAGGATCGCGTCCGTGAGATCCGCGTTCGAGAGGTCCGCGCCCGAGAGATCGGCAGCTACGAGATTGACGCTCGTGAGGTCGGCGTTCGAGAGCTCCGCGTCCGAAAGATCCGCCTCCTCGAGGTCCGTCTCGACGAGCGTCGCGTCGGCGAGGGTGACGTCCGGGAACGCCTTGCCACGAAGCGCCGCCCCGGAGAGATCGGCACCCGTGAGGGTCGCCCCCCTCACGTCAGCATCCGCGATCGAACTGGCCAGAAAAGCGGCGTCCGTGAGGTCCGCCTCGCGAAGATCTGCGCCCTCGAGATCCGCCAGAAAGAGATCCGCCTCGCGAAGCGTCGCCCCGCGAAGCGTCGCGTCCGTGAGCGTCGCCATCGAGAGATCCGCGCCGGACAGGTCACAGTCCGCCAGATCGGCCCCTTCGAGAGCCGCTTCCGGTTCGATCGAGTGGCCGTTGCAGTCTCCCGTATCGAGCGACGAGAGACAGCCCGCCAGTCCGACGACCGCGCCAGTGGCGGCGGTCGCCCCGACGCGCTCGAGTAACTGCCGTCTGGACGTACTCGACTCCGCGTTAGTTCCGGTATTCGTTTTTCGCATAGTCTCGGCGAACGGTGTCTCGTTCATCGAAGAACGACAACACGTTGGCAAATCCTTTGTGGTCCGCGTCGACGATCATCGAGTCGATCCGGCTGGTGAGATACCGGCCGCTCGCCCGGCGGCGGTCACGGTGAGGGGCGGGTCGCGGTAGCGATAGCGATAGCGGGTGCCCGATACCGACACCGACGATACCGGAGTAGCGCTCTTCTCAGCGCTCTCGAGGCACGTCCCGCCGCGAGTCGGTGTGCACGACCGGTCCCCGCGTTCGCGTCGCCCAGACGCCGCCGATGGCGACGATTCCCGCCACGACGCCCGCGAAGATCGCATTGACGAGCAGTCCGCCGATATCGATAGCGACGGTGTCGAGCGGAATCGTACCGAACAGTGCAGCGAGCACCCAGAAAACAAACGCCGCGACGCCCGTTCCGATCCCGGCGACCACGTACGCCGTCGACCGGTCACGCTCGAGTCGCCAGCCGAGGGCGGCACCGACGAAGACGGCGATCAGAATCGCTAGATACGGGCTGGCCGTGAGCGGGATCGAAAACGCCGCTTCGAACGCAGCGTCGAATCCCGTACCTCCGCCAGTCGTATCGACGATTCCCTCGTCGACGGCGTCGCTGAGGATGCCGAAGAGGCCGAATCCGACGGCGACCAGCGCGAACAGCAGCGTTAGGTACGTCGTCCACGCCTTGACGACCGGCTGCCGGGCGAGGTCGACAACCGAATCACCGGTCGTCTCGGTCCCTCGAGTTCGTGTGGGGGCGTTTTCGTGTGTTCGTCCCGAACCGCTGTCGGGCGTCAGCGGTGTGTCGCTCTCGGAAGCCCGTGTCGGATCGCTCTCGGCCGCTCGCGCCGGATCGCTTTCACGACTCCGTTCTGCGTCCGTCCCTCGGCTGTGCGGGTCATCGGTTCCCTCCTCAGGCTGGTCTCGATCAACCATGTTATCGACACAAGTTCCCTCCTCAGGCTGGTCTCGATCAACCATGTTATCGACACAACAGGTCGATCCTTAGTGGTTGGGTCGAGCGTCCGAAACCCGCGCCGGATTTATACTCGACTCGCCCCTATGCCCTCCCGTGAGTACCCGAACGAGTGCCCTCGATGCAGTCGTCTTCGGAGTCGACATTCAGAGCGGTGACGTGCGAGGCGACGCACCCTCGTACGCACTCGCCGTCTACGACGGTGAGGAGGTCGACCGAGACGTCGTCACCCATCGAAAACTCCGGCGACTGATCGACGACGAGGAGCCGGCGATCATCGCGACGGACAACATGTACGAGCTGGCGGCCGACAAGGACCAGCTGATCCACTTCCTCGGCTCGCTTCCCTCCGGGACGAAGCTCGTCCAGGTGACGGGCGACGAACAGCCCGAACCCCTCTCTCGCGTCGCGAAACGACACGGGATCCCCTACGGCAAGGACCCGATGCAGGAAGCCGAAGCCGCGGCCCGACTGGCCGCCCACAACGTCGGCCACGAGGTCTCGGCCTTTACCGACACGACCGAGGTCAAGGTCTCGAGGGGCCGGTCGACCGGCAGCGGCGGCTGGAGCGAGGACCGCTACACCCGGCGGATCCACGGCTCGGTGAGAACGCGGGCCCGCGAGGTCGAATCCGAACTCGAGGAGGCGAATCTCGAGTACGAAAAAGACGTCCGCGAGGCCTACGGCGGCTTCGCAAACGCCGTGTTCACCGTCCGGGCTCGCCCGAGCGACATCCCGGTTTCGCGGAACCGCTCCGGCGACGTCCGCGTCGAAATCGAGCGCGAGCGCCGGGACGGCATCGAGTTTCACCCGCTCGCCAAACGCCGCGATCACGTCCTCGTCGGTATCGACCCCGGGACGACGACCGCGGCCGCCATCGTCTCGCTCGAGGGTGAGGTGTTGGACGTCTGGAGTTCCCGGACCAGCGACACCGCCGACGTGATCGAGTGGATCGTCGAGCGCGGCCGGCCGATCATCGTCGCGGCGGACGTCACTCCGATACCCGAGACGGTCGAGAAGTTCCGCCGGAGCTTCGACGCTGCGGGCTGGACGCCCACGAGCGATCTTCCGATCGACGAGAAACAACACCGAACGCGCGAGCAGCCGTACGACGACGACCACCAGCGCGACGCGATGGCCGCCGCGCTCTACGCGTTCGACGCCCACGAGGATCAGTTCGAACGCATCGCCGAAAAACTCCCCGCGGGCCTCGACCGCGGCGAGGTGACGGCTCGCGTCGTCGCCGGCGAAGAGAGCGTCGAGGCCGTTCTCGCGGATTTGGACGACGACGAGGAGAGCGAGGAGGAGTCCACCGAACACGAGCCCCGAGAGCTGAGCGAGGAGGAACAACGCATCAAAGACCTCGAGCGGCAGGTCGAACGCCTCCAGTCACACGTCGAGACCCTCGAGGGTCGCATCGAGGACCGCGACGAACGCATCGACGAACTCGAGTCCGAACTCTCGCTTGCGCGTCGCGAAGAACGCACACAAGTCCGGAAGGATCGGGAAGTGAGCCGCCTCGAGCGGAAGGCGAATCGGCTCGAGCGCGAACGCGACGAGGCCAGGGAAGACGTCGACGCGCTCGAGGAGAAGGTCGAGCGGATGAAGGCGCTCTGGAAGCTCGATCACTCGAACTTCAGCGACGTTTCGGCGAAAAAGGAGGGGCTGGTCCCGGTCAAGGTAATCGAGAAGTTCACGAAGGGGGCGATTCGCGAGGCCGACGAGCAGTACGGGATCGCATCCGACGACGTCGTTTTCCTCCGGGACGCGAGCGGTGCGGGTCGGTCGACGGCCGAACTGCTCGCCGACTTCGAGCCGCGGGTCATTCTGAAACAGGGGGGGCTTTCCGAAATCGCCGACGAGATACTTTTCGAAGAGGAGATCCCCGTCGGACCGGGCGACGACGTCGCCATGCAGGAGGTCGACGAACTGGCCGTCGCCCGCGAGGACGACGTCGAGGCGGTAATCGACGACTGGCATGACCGTGCGGCGGAGCGAAAACGCGACCGCAAGGCGTCGATGGTCGATCAGGTCATCAGCGAGCACCGGGCGGGCGACAACGAGGTCTGATACGGATTGCTGTAACGATTTACCGGCACAACCGCGACCCGGGCGGCGGTTGCGCTGGAAATGACGTACAGTAAACCGTCTGAGGCGGGGACTCCGGAGAGGCCACCGGCCGTAGTACCTGCGGACTCTTCGACGTCGATCTACTGGAGGGTGTTTCCCGGATGATGCTGGTGGCGACGAAGCGACAAAACGCGTCGAAGGGCAAGAAACGGGGCGATCCCGTCGATCAAAACATCCCGAAGCTCTGGAGCATCCCGGAGATCAGCGCCTTGACGACCAGACCGAGGCCGGCGAGGACGAGGGCCATGCCAGCGGCGATCAGGAGACTCTGGTACGCGATAAGTGCGATTCCGGCGAGAACGATCACGAGGCCCGCAATTCCCTGCGGTCCGAGATTCTTCAGCATACGAAGGGGTGGCCAGCCGAGGGAAATAAACGGCGTGGTTTCCCGGTTTCGGGAGTCGCCGCCGGCGTCGCGGCGCACAACTGAAATCGATAAAGGATTAAACCGTTCGAATGCGAAGTACGAGCCATGAGTGACGACGGTGAGGGTGGTCGGAAGAACCTCCGGATGCCTGAGGACGACGAGGTCTTCGCGACCGTCACCAACATGCTCGGGGCGAATCGGGTCAAGGTACGCTGTGCGGACGGCCAGGAGCGCACTGCACGCATTCCCGGCAAGATGCAAAAACGCATCTGGATCCGCGAGGACGATGTCGTACTCGTCGAGCCCTGGGACTGGCAGGACGAAAAGGCCGACATCACGTGGCGCTACGAGAAGAGCGAAGCCGACCAGCTCCGGCGGGAAGGGCACATTCAGTAGCGCGGCCAGCGGTCGACGCGTCGGTAGGCTCGATTTCCAACCGAGTTCTGGGCAACCAACGATCTCGAGAGCGGCGGCGCTGTCGCCGTCGGCGTCGGACTGTCCGATAGAGACTCGCTCGGGTATCGAACATCGAACATCGAACGTTCGTTGCCGAATCGGAATCGAACGGAGCGAAGAAGAGAAGAGCGAGTGAGAGTAGTTTCGTCAGCAGTCCGTAACAGTTAGCGGCCGGTGACGCGAATCTGGACGGTTCCGACGCCCGGAACGTCGAGTTCCGTCATCCGACCGTGGAGTCGGCGGCCGACCGCGGCGGTCACGCGAAACAGCGACACGGCGACGGCGACTGCGCCGACGGCCATCATGGTGTACACCGGATGACTGACGGCGACCAGCAGGCCGAACAGGATAGCGATCAAGACGAGCCCGCCACCGACCGACTGATTGTAGACGTACGGTTTCGGGGCGATGCCGTCGGACGAAGGGGCTGAGTATCGTGTCATGGGTGGGTACTGGGTTCCGGGATGGGGGCCGGTCAGTTTCATTCTCACCTACTATCTCGGGGCACATATAGTTTCATATCTCTGGTAGGAGTCGGCAGACGTTACCATTAGACACACATGAAAATTAGGGATATACAGCTCCTAACGCCCTGTAACTGTTACCATGGTATTCCATATCAACTATACCGAATAGTTATATTACAAATCCGACACCACTGCCCAGGTGTTTTTGTAGCGCTCTGTTACTTTTACAGCGCCGCGTCGATAGCGCCTCTGGGTCCCTCTTCCTGATTTCGCCGACGCTGGACGCCTCGGATTCCAGACTCACCGCTACCAGCGCGTTTCGGCGGGACCGGATCGGTCTTCGTCGGTACCGTTCTCGAGAACCCGTTCTTCCGAGTGCGGACCCGTCGTCCCCGAGAACTTGGAACACCTCGTCTCGTCAGACAGTCACCAGTACACGGAAGACTTATTCCGTCCTTGTTCGTCGGCCCGCCCATGCAACTCAGTCGGCGACGGTTACTCCAGGGTGTCGGGGCCGGCGTCGCGGCCGGCGTACTCGGTACGTCCGCGTCGGCGACGGAGCCCGACCGAACCAGACTGTTCGTTCACCCGCGGACGGGACTGCTCGACGGAATCGGCGAACTCATCGGCGTGATCGAGGCCGTCGGCGGGCAGACGGTCCTCGAGTTCGACAACTTCGAGTTCGTGGTCGCGGACGTGCCGACGAGCGCGGTCTCCAGGCTGCTCGAGGACCGTCGCGTGGACTCCGTCGAGGAGGACGAGGAGACGAGGCTGCCCTCCGACTGGTCCCCGTCGCTGCGGGATATCCTGAACCCCGGCGGCGGATCCGACTGTTCGATGCACCCGAGCCAGCGACCGTCTTGGGGCGTCGAACGGATCGGTGCAGACGCCGTCGAACCGGACGGATCGGGCGTCGACGTCGGAATTCTCGATACGGGAATCGAGTCGGATCACTGTAGCCTCGAGGTCGCCGGCGGGCGGAACTTCACTCGCGACGGCCTCTCGAGCGACTACGAAGACCGCCACGGCCACGGGACACACGTCGCGGGCGTCGCCGGCGCGGCCGACAACGACCTCGGTGTCGTCGGGGTAGCCCCGAGCGCGAACCTCCACGCCGTAAAAGTGCTCGACGACGACGGACGGGGCCGATACAGCGAGTTGGTCGCCGGAATCGACTGGTGTCTGTCGAACGATATCGAGCTGATCTCGATGAGCCTCGGCGGCGAGACGAGCAGTTCGACAGTGGATCAGGTGATCGAGGACGCTAACGCCGCGGGACACCTCCTCGTCTGTGCGGCCGGCAACGAAGGCAATCCCGGCAACGGCTCCTGCGAGGCCGAGACGATGCAGTATCCCGCCACGCACCCCGATGTCGTCGCGGTCACCGCGATGAACGAAGACGACACCCTGGCGTCCTACAGCAGCGTCGGTTCGGCCGTCGATCTGCTGGCACCGGGAACCGAGGTCACCTCGGCCACCGTCGGGAATCGGTACGCCGAAGCGAGCGGAACGAGCGTTGCCACGCCGTTCGTCACCGGCGTTGCGGCGCTCTGCTGGCAGACGCGCGAGGAGGACGGGCCGGGACCCAACGACTCGATTCGGGCGATCCTCGGCGAGACGGCGGAGGCCGTGCTCGGAACCTGCGAGGAGGGCGACGGACTCGTCGACGCCCGCGCGGCGGTCGGCGACGACCGCGCGACAGACGGCGGCGAGGAGACCAGAGACGGCTCGTTCGTCGACAGTGGTGGTTCCGGGTCGCTGTTCGATCGAATCGCGTCGACACTCGAGCGAGTCGTCGATCTGATCGCAGGCGTCCTCGACTGGCTTCGCGGACTGTTCGGGTAGCTGCCGTCGACGGTGACGGTGATCGCCGACGTGTCCTCGCCACGCGGCGGCAGTTCGGTCGCCCAGCGTTCCCTCGGTAGTCGGTTACAAATATCGAGAATTCACAACCCGGCCACGTCTTCGATGGCGTCGGTCAACTCCCGGACCGACTCGAGATCGTGTTCGCCCATGTGACCGATGCGGAACGTCTTCTCGCCGAGTTGTGAGCCGTAGCCGTTCGAAAAGACCATCCCGTACTCCTCGTCGACGGTTGCGATGGTTTCGGCGACGTCGATCCCCTGGGTGTTCTCGATACAGGCCACCGTCTGGGATTCGTAGCCCTCCTCGGGGAACATGTCGAAGTGTTCGTCGGCCCACTCGCGGACGTACTCGGCCATCTCGCGGTGGCGCTCGCTGCGGGCGTCGTGGCCCTCCTCGAGCATGTATTTCATCTGTTTCCGATACGCGAGCATGATCGGAATCGCGGGCGTGGAGTGGGTCTGGCCCTTCCGCTCGTAGTAGTCGATCGTGCGCTGGAAGCCGCCGTACCACGACGCCGACTCCTTCTCGAGTTCGCGCTCGTAGGCGTCGTCGCTGACGACACAGACCGCCAATCCGGGAGGCATGGCGAAGGCCTTCTGGGTCGACGCGAAGATGACGTCGATGTTGTGGTCGTCGATGTCAACGTAGTCGCCACCCAGCGCGGAGACGGCGTCGACGACGAAGTACGTGTCCGGGTACTCCGCGACGACGTCGCCGATCTCTTCGATGGGATTGCGGACGCCGGTCGAACTCTCGTTCATCACGGTTGCAACCACGTCGTAGTCAGTGGTACCGGACTCGAGTTCCTCGCGGATGTCCTCGGGCTTGATTGCCTGTCCCCACTCGTACTCGAGACGGTCGACGGTTTTGCCCAGTCGCTCGGCGACGTTGGCGTGGCGTTCGCTGAAGCTGCCACAGGTCGGAACGAGGATGTTCTCGTCGACGAGGTTTAGCGTCGACGCCTCCCAGAACTCCGTCCCCGAACCGGTGAGGATGACGACCTCGTTGTCGGTGCCGAGGAACTCCTTTGTGTCCTCGACGACGGTCGTATAGAGGTCCGTCATCCGGTCCATTCGGTGGCCGAACATCGGCTCGCACATCGCCTCGATGACGTCCTCGCGCACCTCGGTCGGTCCCGGGATGTACAGCGTCTTCTCGGGATAGTCGTCTTTGTATTCGCGTTTCTTGCTCACGTGATCCACCTGATAGGGCCTACTGGGTCGCGAGGTGGTATGGTACTTTTGATGCCTCGTCAGAGCTGAAGCCGCCGACACTCCCGTGGCTGTTGGCGTGAAAAGCGAGACCGAAACCGGTCGTTGTGCGGAAACGAAGCCGGTCGGGCGTAGCGGTACGCCGAAAAACTGCAGTCCGGTGAAAGCGGCTTACTCGACCTGGATTTCGCCGCGCATCGCGTTGTCGTGGGGTTCGCAGACGTAGTAGGCCATCTCTTCGGTGGCCGTGATGTCGAGCATCTGGTCGTCGGGCTCGGTATCGGTGGTCGTGTCGGTCTGGTAGTCCTCGACGAGTTCGTCGTTTTCGTCCCAGATCTCGATGTTGTGATCGTTGCCGTCGCCCTCTGGCCAGCCGATCTCGTAGTCCTCGCCGTCCTCGAGGATGAGCGTTGGATTCTCTTCGCCTGCGATTTCGTCCGGCGAAATCCCTTCCCAGCCGCCGATCAGGCCGTTGAGTTCGATCGTTTCGCCGGCTTCCATGTTGAAGCCGCCGTTGCCGTTACCGTTTCCGTTGCCGTTATCGTCGTCGTCGGAACAACCGGCGACGAGTGCGGTTGCCGCTGCTGCGCCCGTGAGCTTCATCGCTGTCCGCCGCGTAATAGGGTTATCTCGTGCCATCATCGGTTGTTAGGGTTGAGCACATAAAAATTAATACCCTCTATCGTGACGCTGTCATGCGGTTCCATACCAAGTTAGCAGGGTGGTAGTTCTCAACCGCCGACCGGTCGAAATCTGCCCGAGAGCAGTCAGGCGCCGCCGCGATCTTCCGTCCCCAGACGCTCGTTTCGCCCGATCGAGAGCCGGAGAAACGCGGGGACGGCGATTAGGGCGATCGCGATCTCGAGACTGCCGACGGTGAGGAAGGCGAGGCCGTAGCCGTAACTGCTGGCGACGGTGCCGCCGATGAGAAAGCCGCCGAGAAAGCCGAGACTGCCGGCGATGTTGAACCCGGCCATCGCGACGCCACGTTCGCTCTCGGCGGCGATATCGGTGACGAGCGCCATGGTTGCCGGCGAAACCAGCGCTCCGAGAACGCCGACGGTGATCATCGCGATCGCCGCCGCGGTGACCGACGGTGCGGCACCGACGGCGAGGATCCCGACGCCGTAACACAGCGAGCCGACGACGATGGGGATCGTTCGGCCGATCCGATCCGAGAGCGCGCCCATCGGATACTGCAGCAGGGCGAACGGGGCGAAAAAGCACGCCAGCAAGAGGCCGGTTGCGGCGGGATCGAGGCCGAACGTCTCCTGGAAGTAGAGCGTGCCGACGAGCGCGAAAAAGCCGGCCGTTAACCGATCGACGAAGCCGAACGCGTAGGGGATCGACAGCGTCGGCCGTTTCCGCACGCCGTCGACAAGCGCTCGAGCGGTCCGGCGTTGGCTCGGTGTTCGGTCCTCGACGATCGAGACGAGTCCGCCGACACAGACGAGCAAGACGGCGGCCCCGATCAGCGGTGCGAGCGGGTCGAGTTCGGTGAGTTGGCCTCCGATGGGCGCGCCGAGGGCGGCTCCGAGCCCGATAGCGATCCCGGCCGCACCCATGTTTCGGCCGTGGCCGCCCTCGAGATCCATCAACATCGTCATCGTCAGCGAGAACGCGCCGATCGTCATCGCGCCCTGGGCGACCCGCAGGACGAGAACGCCCTCGAAGGGGATCGATCCGATCGCCGGAACGGCGGCGAGGGCAGCGTAGCCGACCGAGCCGGCCAGTGCCCCGGCGACGATGAAGGGCGTGCGCCGTCCCGTCATATCGCTCGCGGCGCCCCAGACGCCCACGAAGGCGACGTAGGCGGCGAACTCGGCGACGAGAAACCACATGCTCGCGTCGAGGGCGGACGCGGCAAACGGTGACGCGGTCGCGTCGGCTCCGAGCGTCTCGACCAGCGTCGCGACGCCCGGGTAAAGCAGCAACTGCGAGAACAGCACGGCGAAAACGACGGCGGCGAGTACGATCCGATCCCGGTCACTCGAGTGCACGCCGGGTGCTTGTCACTACGTGAATATCAAGTCGTTCGTCTCGGCCGATCCACCCGGTCGTCCACCCCGGCTGCTCCGCCCAGAAGCGATACGTTTTCGTTGCTCGCCAACCTGTTCCTGTCGATGACAGTCACGCGCCGACAGGTTCTCGCGATGGGGGCGACCGCCGCCGCGGGGGCCGTCGCCGGCTGTACCGACGCCGTCGGGGAGTCGCTTGCGTCGTCACCGGCGTCCGTCCCTCGAGCGGCGCTTTCGGAAACCGGCTACGGTGAACACGTCGTCGACGAACTCGTCGTCGAGCGGACCGTCGGCCGGTTCGGAATCGAGCGATCGATCGAGGTCCGAAACTGGTACGCCGAGTACGATCGGGCGGTTTCGCTCGATGCGATCGGACTGACGCGCCTGCAGGCGGCGGTCGTCTCGGTGCTCACCACGCCACAGATCTCGTTTCTCGGCCGGACGTTCAACCCCGTCGGCGAGTACTCGACGGACGAACTCGTCGAGTTGATTCAGGACCGGTACGACGAACTCGAGGACGTCCGGTACGTCGACGAAACCGCCATCTCGGTTCTGGGCACCGAGACTACGCTGACCCGGTATCTCGCTCGCGCCCGACTGATCGATATCGGCGCGACGTTCGACGTGTTTCTCCAGCTTAGCGAACCCGTGGCTCACGGCGACGACTTCGTGATCGGCGTCGCGGTCTCCCCGCAAGCCGCCGGACTCGAGACCGAATCGAGGTCGGTACGGACGCTGCTCGAGTCCCTCGAACACGAGTGAGACGGACTGCTGTACCGACCTCCCGGCGCGACGCCGGGGCGGGAAGTCCGTCCGCCCACGCGAGTTACATCGCCGTCCAGTAGTAGCGTTCGAGCCCGTAACGGATCCGTGTAGTAAGATCGGCCTCGAGCCGCCGAATCGCTCGTGTGTGGTATTCTCTAGTCTGCGGTTTTTGCCGTTACTGCGACGCATATGAGCGTGGAGTAGTATGCATACTAAACATGAGCGACGACGAGAGCGACGCCGATTCGGGCTGTCCCGAGCGGGGACTCGGTACGCGAAGCGTCCACGCCGGTCAGTCTCCCGACCCGGAGACCGGAGCGATGGCACCGCCGATCCACCAGACGACGTCCTACGTTTTCGACGACGCCGACACCGCTGCGGATCTCTACGCCCTCGAGGCCGAGGGCTACATCTACTCTCGAATCGCCAACCCGACCGTCACCACCCTCGAGGATCGCCTCGCCTCGCTGGAGGGCGGCGCGGGCGCGGTCGCGACGGGCAGCGGCATGGCCGCACTGGATTCCGCGGTGTTGATCCTCGCCGAGGCCGGCGACAACGTGGTCTGCTCGACGGATACCTACGGCGGGACGACGGCCTACTTTTCGAAGACGGCGTCCCGGCGAAACATCGAGACGACGTTCGTGCCCACCCTCGAGTACGACGCCTACGAGGACGCCATCGACGAGGACACCGCGTTCGTCCACGTCGAGACGATCGGCAACCCCTCGCTCGTGACGCCCGATTTCGAGCGCGTCGCCGAGATCGCCCACGAGAACGGCGTTCCCCTGGTCGTCGACAACACCTTCGCGACGCCCGCGCTCTGCCGGCCGCTCGAGCACGGAGCCGACGTCGTCTGGGAGTCGACGACCAAGTGGCTCCACGGCTCCGGCACCACCGTCGGCGGCGTGCTCGTCGACGGCGGTACCTTCCCGTGGGGCGACCACGGCTACGACGAGATCGCGGGCCCGAATCACGCCTACCACGACGTCGATTTCTCGCGGGACTTCTCGGAGGCCCCCTTCGCCGCGACCGCACGATACCGGTCGCTTCGCAGTCTGGGCAACCAACAGTCCCCCTTCGACGCCTGGCAGACCCTTCAGGGGCTCGAGTCGATGCCCCTGCGGGTCGCGAAACACTGCGAGAACGCCTCCGTCGTCGCGGATTATCTCGTCGATCACGAGGACGTCGCCTGGGTTACTCAGCCGGGACTCGAGGACCACCCGACCCACGACAACGCCTCGCGGTATCTCGAGGACTTCGGCGGAATGGTCGCGTTCGGCCTCGAGGGTGGATACGAAGCGGGCAAGGTCTTCTGCGAGAGCGTCGAGGTCGCCCAGTTCCTCGCGAACATCGGCGACGCGAAGACGCTCGTGATCCATCCGGCGAGCACGACCCACGGCCAGCTAACGTCCGAGGAACGGACTGAAGCGGGCGTGACGGACGACCTTATTCGGATGTCGGTCGGGATCGAAGATCCCGAAGACATCCTGGCCGACCTCGAACAGGCGATCGAAACGGCGACACGGGCATCCGCCGGTGCGACGAATAACAACCAAGACACATGACGACAAAAAATACGATCGATCTCGGCGAGTTCCAGTTTCTCTCGGGGGAGACGATTCCGTCCCTCGAGGTGGCCTACGAGACCTACGGTGACTTTACGGGCGACAACGCCGTGCTCGTCTGTCACGCGCTGACCGGCAGTTCCCACGTTGCCCGCCGCCCCGACGCGGGCGGCGACACGGCCGGCCAGGCTCGGGCCTGGTGGGGCGACGTCGTCGGCCCCGGGAAGGCGATCGACACCAGCGAGTACTACGTCGTCTGCGTGAACGCGCCGGGGTCGTGTTACGGCACGACGGGCCCCTCGAGCGAGAATCCGGAGACGGGCGAGCCCTACGGAACCGATTTCCCGCCCGTCACGGTGGGCGACTGGACCCGCGCCCAGCGGCAACTGCTCGACGAGTTAGGCGTCGGTCGCCTCCACGCGGTCGTCGGCGGCAGCGTCGGCGGCATGAACGTCCTCGATTGGTTGCGGCGGTTCCCCGACGACGTCGACCGCGCCGCCGCCGTCGCCACCGCCGCCAGACTCGATCCGCAGTGTCTCGCCCTCGATACGGTCGCCCGGCGGGCGATCACCAGCGATCCGAACTGGAACGGCGGCCACTACTACGACGGGCCCGGGCCCGACGACGGATTGGCTCGAGCGCGCCAAATCGGCCACATCATGTACCTCTCGAAGGCCTCGATGTCCCGGAAGTTCGGCCGGCGTTCGGCGGGTCGCGAGGCCGTCCGCGAGACGCCGCCGGATCCCGCGGCCGCCTTTTTCCCCTACCGGGAAGTCGAGTCCTATCTGGACTATCAGGCCGATAAGTTCACGGATCGGTTCGACGCAAACAGCTACCTCTACATGACCCGCGCGATGGACGACTTCGACCTCTCCGCGGGGTACGAGTCCGACGCCGACGCACTGGCTGCCTTCGAGGGGGAACTGCTCCTCCTGTCGTTTACCGGCGACTGGCACTTCACCGTCGAACAGGCCGAAGCGCTGGCCGGCGCCTGCCGCGAGGCCGCCGTCGACGTCGCCCACCACGTCGTCGAATCCGACCACGGTCACGACGCGTTCCTTGTCGAACCCGAAAAGGTCGGGCCGCCGCTGTCAGAACTGCTCGAGATGGGGCTTTCCGGACGGACGATCACCGACACCGAACCGGAACCCGAGGAACCCGAATCGTTCGCCCCGGTTCACACGAGCCTGTTCTCCGAATAGGGTTCGAGGGTGCGAGAAGTGACGGCGGAAGAAGAATGACGGCTTAGCGTTGGTCGTAACCGGAGAAATCGGCCGTAACGTACTGATCGGGGACCGACGACGTTCGGTAGCCGGCGACCCATCGGTAGAGGTCTCGAGCGAACAGGGTCGGGCTTTCCATCCGGAAGAGTCGCGCCGAGAGTCCCATTCCGGCCGGCGACCGGATCAGGGCGATCAGGGACCACATCGCACCGGCCGCGAGTGCACCCAGCGCGGAGAACGTCATCCCGAGCGTAAAGAAGGTCGCTCCGTAGACGAATCCGATTCCCATCGAGGGAAGGCTTGTGCCGAGTGGCACGCGTGCGCTGGCGTCGCGCAGCGTCGGTGCCAGAAAGATGATCGAGAGGCCGCTTCCGAGCATGAATACAAGGTCTTGCCACATCATACAACTACTTACTCGGCGACGAGTTAATAACCTTCTCGGTCCCGAAATCGGCTGTTGAACCGGATATTCACCGTTTCGGATACATCTCCTTCTGGCGGTTCCTGACAGAATTGATCGGAAACCGCCGGGAATCGCTCCTTGGATCGAACCCGGATTTGCCGCGTTCACGGGCCGGAGTTCCAGTGGTATTCAGTGAATCACACGTGCATCGTTGCCGAGCAGCGTCGGATTACCACTCGAAGATACCACTCCGCTCGAGTCGACGAGGGCCGGATTGCCCGCGTTGCTTTCCCGGTCTCTTGCGATCGAATCGGCGGATCGAACGGTAGCAGTCGACGGCGACGGCTCGGTTCCGGTCGCCGGAGGATGGACGATACTCGAGCGCGCGAGCGCAGCGGGATCAGGGCTCCGGCAGAACGCCCTCCTCGAGCAGCACCTCGCGGGCCTCGGTCATCGAGGTGACGACGAGTTCGCAGTGGGGCTCGACGGCCGGTTTCGGCTCGAAGCCGATCGAGAGGCCGGCGACCCGGAGCATCGGGAGATCGTTCGCCCCGTCGCCGACCGCGACGGTGTCGTCCATGTCGACACCCACGTCGTCGGCGAGGTCCTCGAGCGCGTCGTCTTTGGTTCCCTCGATGAGCGGCCCCTCGACCGCACCGGTCAGTTCGGTTGCATCGTCGGTCATCGGGAGTCGGTTCGAGACGATGTGATCGACCGAGACGCCCTCTCGCTCGAGTGCGGCCGCGACGCCGCGTTCGAAGCCGCCGGTAAGGATCGCCGTCGTAACGCCGGCTTCGTTCAGTTCCTCGATGAGGTCGGCCGCGCCCTCGCGGAGTTCGACCTCGTCGAATGCGGCTTCGACGTCGGCCTCCGGCAGTCCCTCGAGCAGGGCCGCCCGCTTGCGAAGGCTCTCGGCGTAGTCGATTTCGTCGTTCATCGATCGTTCGGTGATCTCGGCCATATCGTCGGCGACGCCACAGCGGTCGCCGAGTAGCACGGTCATCTCGGAGTCCGAAAGCGTCCCGTCGAAGTCGAAAGCGACGACTGTCATCGCTCGCCAATTCTCGCGCCCTGGATAAACCAGTTCAGGTTTTCGCCGTGGGCGGGGTTTCTTCGATCCGCGCGGCGGCCGACCGAAACGTATTACCGGTCCGGATTCGTTGCCGGATTCATGTCGTCGAATCGACGGTTCGAGTACGATAAGGGACCACGGCCCGACGCCGAGCAGCCGGGCGACGAGAACGAGCGCGATGCCGATGAGGGCGAAGGGGACGGCAACGAAAACAACGGGGGCGGACCGACCGACAGTAATCGCCGGGTCGCAGCCGTCGAACCGTGGCTGGCCGGACTCGTCTCGGGCGTGAGCGCGTTCGCGGTCGTCTTCGCCGCGGCCTACCAACTGGCCGCTACGATGACCGCAACGGGCGGATTCGCCGGCGTGGAAGACGGACCGAGCCGGTGGGTGCTCGCGGGGTTGGCGAGTCTCGCAAGCCACGGCGTGCCGATCGAACTGGACGGCGAGCCGATCGAAGGCGGATTCGGAAGCCCCTACACCGCGGGATTGGCCTCCGACGTCACGGCGCTAATTCCGGTCGCCGTTTTGCTCGTTACCGGCTATCTGCTCGTCCGGTACGTCTCCCTCGAAACGTCTCGGGACGGGGCTCTCGCGCTCGGATCGCTGGTCACGAGCTACGTCGTTCTGGCCGTCGGGCTCTCGATGATCACCAGCTGGTCGCCGAACGAGGAGGCCGGTGCCAACGGCGAAGCGGAGACCATCGCCGCCGCGACGGATCTCTCGATGGTCGTGTCGGTCACCGGTACCGCGCTCGTGTTCGTCCTCGTCGGCGCCGCCGTCGCCGCCCTCCCGCGGCTGCTCGAATTGGCCCCGGTCGAACTGGTCGACCGGCCCAACTGAAGCGGCCACGACCCGGGCCGAAACGAGAGCCAGCGAATCGAACCGCCACCGCAACGTTGACCCGCCCTCCCGGCTCACATCCGCCGATGAGCGATCGACTACGCCCGGGTGAGATGGGCCGATGACGACCGCGACTATCGAGGTCCTCGCCCTCGCCCTGATCCCGGCGATCTTCTGGGGTTTCACGCCGGTTTTCGACAAGCGTGGCATGGCGGCGGGCGGAGGCTCGGTGCAGGCGTCGCTGGTAGTCGTCATCGTCGACTCGGTGATCTACTGGCTCGTCATCGCCGCCGTCTACGGCCGGTCGGCGTTCTCGGGACTGACAGTCGAGGTGCTTGCAGTCTTTGCCTTTGCGGGCGTCGTCGGCACCGCGCTCGGACGGATCACGATCTTTGTCGGGGTCGACAAAGTGGGCGCGAGTCTCAACAGCACGATCCTCAGCACGCGGCCGCTCTTCGCGACGCTGATCGCGCTCGTCTTCCTCGGGGAGCCCCTGGGGCCGGTGACCGGACTGGGTATCGTCGTCCTCGTCGCCGGTCTCTCGGTGTTGACGGCCTCGAGCGGCGGCGATCTCGGCGGCTGGCGACCCCGGGATCTGCTCTGGCCGGTCGCCGCCGCCGCGACGTTCGCCGTCGCGAACGTCTCCCGCCGGTACGGCATGCTCGAGACGCCGATCTCCGCGCTCGAGGCGGTCGCACTCAACGAGACGGCGGGGCTGATCGCCCTCGTCGCGTACGCGGCGGCGACCGGCGGCCGCGACGTCCTGGACCGCCCGTCGGCATCCTACCGGTACTTCGTCGTGAGCGGTCTGCTGACCACCGTTGCGATGCTCTCGCTGATGGCCGCGCTGGGCCTCGAGGAGGGGCGGATCGCCATCGTCGATCCGCTGGTCGCGACCGCGCCGCTGTTCACGCTGTTGTTCGCCGCAGTTCTCCTGCGCGACCTCGAGCGGGTGACGAAAGGCGTCGTCGCGGGCGCGGCGCTGGTTGTCGCCGGGGCCGTGTTGATTACGCTCTGACCGTTGGGACGTGTTATCCGGTGAGAAACGGGCCACTATGTCGTCTGAGAGACAACAGTCGAAGGGACGATCCGATGTCGTCGCTACGTCTTCCGGACCGAGAACGGGATCGAGACGCGTTTCTGCCGATCTTCCTCGCGAATATCTTCCCGCTCGTCGGCGTGCTCTGGCTCGGGTGGCAGCCGGCGACGCTCGTGCTCATCTACGGTCTCGAACTGCTGGTTTCAGTTCTGTTGGCCGGCGGCAAGGCGTTGTTCGCCCAGCAGCCACCGCCGGCGGACCAGGAAGGCGTCATCACCGTTTCGGAGGGGCCGCTCACTGACAAACGCGGCAGTGTTCGGATACACGACTCTCTCCCGCCGATATACCTCCGTAACGTTCCGTTCGCTCTCAGCGTGATTCTCGCGCTCGTGATGTACTCAGTCTTTTTCGGGGCCGTCGTGTTCGCGATCTTCCAGTCCGTCGGCGGGGTGACGGATCCGGCGGTACTGGCGAGCGTCGTCGCGCTCGTGGTCGGCCAATTTCTCGAGGCGAAACGCCGCTACTTCGGTCGCCGCGTGTACGAACGCGTCTCTCCGTACGCCGTCGTCGAAACCCCCGCGCGGCAGCTGTTCGTGTTGCTGTTTTCGCTCGCGTTTCTCGGTCTCGCGCTCGGTTCGGTGGGGTCGCTCGTTCTGGTCGTCTGTCTGAAATTGCTCGTCGAGTGGTCGTCGTTTCGAGCGGAGCGCGACGAAACCGACGCGAACCGCTTCGCCGACGGCTTCGTCGCGTGGTTTGCCGGTCCGTCGGAGCCGACCGGCTCCCTCGACCCGGTTCGGGCCCCGTCGACGGACCCCTCGGCACGCGTTCGTCCCGTCCGGAAGGCGCTGCTTCTCGAGGGATTGCTGCTGGGGTTCTGGAAAACCGCGTTCCTCATCCCCTTCTTCGGCGTGCTCTGGCTCTTCATCGTGCTCGTCGTCGTGAGCTGGTTGGACTCGGTGTTCGTGTTCTGGCTCGGCGTGGTCGCATCCGCCGTCATCTTGCTCCTCGCGGTCGGCATTCAGGCCGCTAAACACTACCTCGAGTACGGCACGCTCGAGTACCGGCGTCGCGGGGACTACCTCGTCGCCTACGACCGCCTCCTTGAGGAGCCGCAGTGGGCGGAGTCGGTGGTTCGACTTCGCAACGTGTCGCTCGTGAGTGACCGGTTCGTCGACCGGTTGCTGGGGACTCGGACGATTCGGGTGACGACCGGCATCCGATCGACCGAAACCGAGCGCCGCCTCGGTCCGGTCGACGAACCGGACCGCCTCGTCGACGTCTTCGAACTCCCCCTGGCGACGACGGACCTCGAGCCGATCAACCGGCCGCTCGCGATCGGCGCGGGCGTCCTCGCCGCGAGGATCGTCCTCGCAGCTATCGCGTTGATCGCCGTCCCGGGCATACCGCTGGAGACCCGTTTTAACGGGCTGGTCGTCCCGCTTTTTTGCTCGCTCGTGCCCTGGAAACTCTGGACGTGGGCGTGTCCCGACGGCGACTAATACGCTCTGTTGGACCTGTGTACCGGCGTCTCCGCTCGTAGACAGTCGCTCGAGTATCAGCGCCCTTCCGTTCGGCCCGACTATCAGTTCAGGGATCGAACCAGAACTTTTACAACTATACTTTCAGAACTACAACTCAGATTGATGATGGCGATTCGACCGCCCGATCTCGGTCCACTCGATCCGAACCGATCCCCTCCGTCACCGACTACCGAAACCCGACTGTACCCCACCTCCTCGAGCGATTACTCCGTTCCGGCGTCAGGACCGGAGACACAATTGATATTAAAATAATAGTTAAAATTAACAATACTTATTAAGTAGTTATGGATTGTATTAACGTGATGAACTCGACGCTTTCACGCCGACGACTGCTCGGCGGACTGGCTGCCGGCGGTTTCGCCGGCCTCGCCGGCTGTGCATCCAGCGCCGACGCCGACGGGTCGTTTACGATTATCCCGCACATGGATCCGACGGGAAGCGGCGACTCCTGGGGGTCGTGGGGCGGGATGACGCCTTACTGGACCCGCGTCGTCGAACCCCTGGTCTGGGGAAGCGACGATATGCAACCCGAGCCGTGGCTCGCGAGCGACTGGACGGCGACCGATGACACGACGTGGGTGTTCGAACTCCGCGAGGGCGTCACCTTCCACAACGGCGCGGAGATGACCGCAGACGACGTGGTCCACTCCTTCGAGGAGGACATCCTGGCCGAGCGGGGTGACTTCGTCTACGGGTGGCTACATCTCGAGCCCGGGAGCGTGACGAAAATCGATGAGTACACGGTCGAATTCGAGAACACGGAGCCGTTCTCCGGGTTCCCGGGAACGATCGCCCACAACATGATCGACATCCAACCGCCCGAGGCCGACCGACGGGCCGGCGATATCATCGGTACCGGACCGTTCACCTTCGAGGAGAAAACCGACGGCCAACAGCTCCGCGTCGAGCGCTTTGCGGACTACTGGGGCGGCGACGTGGAGCCGACCGAACTCACGTTCCGGGCCGCTGAGGACGTGATGACCCGGACCGACCTCCTCGAGTCCGGTGAAGCCGACATTATCTTCGACCCGGCGAAGAGCCGCGTCGCCTCGCTTCGCGACCGCGACGACATCACGCTCTGGTCAACCCAGTCATCGGGCTCGAATTTTGTCTCGATCAACCTCTACAGGGAGCCGACGGACGACGCCGACCTCCGGCGGGCGCTCAACTACGCGATTTCCCAGACGGAAATCGTCGACACCGTCCTCGAGGGGATCGGCGAGCCCGCTCGCGGTCCCATCTCGACGGTGATCGACTGGGCGGCCGACGACGAACTGCCGAGCTACGAGCACGACCGGGATACCGCCCGTGAGCTCGTCGAGCGGTCGTCATACGACGGCAAGGAACTGAGCTGTCTCGTCAAAAACGATATGGACGACGGAAGAGACATCGTCCAGATCCTCCAGTCCGACTTCGAGAAAATCGGCGTCGACGTCGACGTCGAAGTGCTCGAGGACGCCGCGGTGAGCGACCGAACCGACCGCGGGGAGTTCCACCTCGAGGTCGACGGCTCGCAGTCGAACAGTCCGGCGGCGGACTACATCATGTGGGAGAACTTCCACACGATGGGGATCAGCAACAAGGATCTGTACGAGACCGAGGGAACCGGCCTGCACAACCTCGGCGGCGAGGTCGACGACCTGATCGAGGCCGGGTTTCAGTCGACCGATCCCGACGAGAAACGCGAGGCGTACGTCGATGCTCAGCGCCGGATCATGGAGGAGGCGGTCGTCATCCCGCTGTTCTATCAGGAGTACACCGTCGCCGCGGACGCCAACATCGACGGGTTCGATCTCCATCCCATCGACCGCCTCGTCGAGTGGCGGACCCTGAAAACGTAACATGTACAACTACCTCGTGTCTCGGCTCGCGACGTCGGTCGTCGTGCTCTTCGGCGTCTCGGTCGTCACCTACGGGCTGGTCTTTTTGACTCCCGGCGACCCCGCCAGAACCATCCTCACCCAGCAACTCGAGCGCCAGCCGTCTCAGGCCGAAGTCGACGCGTTCCGGGCGGAACAGGGGTTCGACGATCCGATCCCGGTTCAGTATGTCGATTGGCTCGCCGACGCGCTTCGCGGCGACCTCGGCACGTCGTACTACACCGACACCGCGGTGACGACGCTCGTCCGCGATGCGCTCCCGCTGACCCTCGAGTTGGCCGCCGCATCGATGGTCGTCGCGCTCGCGCTTGCGATACCGACCGGCGTGTTGAGCGCCGTCCACCGCGGGACGTCCGTCGACTACGCGAGCCAACTCGGCGCGCTGATCGGCGTTTCGATGCCGAACTTCTGGCTCGGCTACCTGCTCATCATGGTGTTCGCGCTGACGCTCGGCGTCCTCCCGGTCGCCGGAGCCGGCAGTTTCAGCCAACTCGTCCTCCCGGCGATCACCCTCGGGACCGGCATGGCCGCCGTCGTCACTCGGCTCGTCAGAACGTCGATGCTCGAGGTGTTAGACGAGGAGTACGTCGATATGGCTCGCTCGAAGGGGCTGCGCGAGCGGATCGTCGTCTACAAACACGCGCTGCGGAACGCGCTCATCCCCGTCGTCACGATCGTCGGATTGCAGTTCGGCTCGCTGCTCAACGGCGCGGTCGTCGTCGAAATCGTCTTTCAGCGGCCGGGGCTCGGCATGCTGCTCGTCGACGCCGTCTTCGACCGGAACTATCCGGTCGTACAGGGCATCGCCCTCTTTACCGGCGTCGTCTTCGTCGCGACGAACCTGCTGGTCGACGTCACCTACCGCTACCTCGATCCGCGTGTCACGCTCGGCGGTGAGACGCCGTGAACGAGTCAAACGGCGGACTCGAGGCTGCGCTCCGACGGCGCTATGAGCGTCTGGCGGGGCGGTACCGATCGACTCGCAACTCGCGTGCGGTCGCGGCGTTCTGTGCGAGCCCGCTCAACCTCGCCGGACTGGTGATCGTCGCGACGGTAACGATCGCAGCCGTTCTCGGGCCGATCGTCGCCCCGTACGATCCGGCGAGTCAGGACCTCGCAAACCGGCTGCAAGGGCCGTCCCTCGCCCATCCGTTCGGCACCGATCAACTCGGACGGGACGTCCTCTCGAGGCTGCTCCACGGCGCGCGACTCTCGCTGGGCATCGCCGTCGCCGTCACCGCGATCAGGCTCGTTCTCGGGACGACGATCGGACTGGTCGCCGGCTACGCCGGCGGCTGGGTCGACGAGTTCCTGATGCGACTCGTCGACGTCCAACTCGCGTTCCCGGGGCTGATCCTCGCGCTGGTGATCGCCGGGATCCTCGGTCCGAGCCTGCGAAACGTGATGATCGCGCTCGCGGTCGTCGGCTGGGCGTCCTACGCCCGAATCGTCCGGGGGAGCGTCCTCTCGACGAAAGAACGTGACTTCGTCCGCGCGGCGCAGCTGATGGGCGTCTCCCGATTCCGGATCGCGATCCGACACCTCCTGCCGAACGTCGCCAGTCCCGTTATCGTGCTCGCGACGCTGAACATGGGGACCGTCATTCTGGGCACAGCCGGACTATCCTTCATCGGTCTGGGAGCCCAGCCGCCGACGCCGGAGTGGGGAACCATGCTCTCGGCTGGCCGGTACCACCTCCGGGACGCCTGGTGGATCGCGAACGTCCCCGGCGTCGCGATCATGCTCACTGTCCTCGGGTTCAACTTACTCGGCGACGGCCTCCGCGACGTCCTCGACCCGAAACACGACACGGCCATCGAGAAAACCGCCTGACCAACTATGACTGACCTCCTCACTGTCGAGAACCTTCACACGCAGTTTCGAACCCGCGAGGGAGCCATTCGCGCGGTCGACGGCGTTTCCTTTCGCGTCGCCGACGGCGAAACCGTCGGCATCGTCGGCGAAAGCGGCTGCGGCAAGTCCGTCACCGCCCGGTCGATCGTCGGGCTGCAAGACCCCGGCGAGATCGTCGCGGGATCCGTTCACCTCGACGGCGTCAACGTCGCCGAAGCGAGCGATCGGCAGCTCAGACGGCTTCGGGGCGACACCGCCTCGATGGTGTTCCAGGATCCGACGCAGACCCTGAACCCAGTGTTCGACGTCGGCGAGCAGATCGCCGAGTCGCTCATGGTCCACGAACAACCCGACTCGCAGGGGCTGCTCGAGTACCTGCACGCGCCGCTTTTCAGTCGGCGGTCGGACTGGACCGACCACCGCGAACGCGCCGTCGACCTCATGGAACAGGTCGGTATCGCGAGCCCCGAGGATCGCGTCGACGCGTACCCTCACGAACTCTCCGGCGGGATGCGCCAGCGGGCCGGACTCGCCATCGCGCTCGCGTCCGATCCCGACCTGCTGATCGCCGACGAACCGACGACGGCGCTGGACACGACGACGCAGGCCCAGATCCTCGAGCGGCTGCGCCGACTCAGCGACGACCGCGGGATGGCCCTGCTGTTGATCACCCACGACCTCGGCGTCGTCGCCGACGTCTGCGATCGAATCGTCGTGATGTACGGCGGCCGCGTGATGGAGACGGGGCCCACCGAGCGCGTCCTCGAGGAGCCGGCACATCCGTACACGCGGGCGTTGCTCGAGTGTCTGACCCAGACGAGCGAGCGAAAACGGCGGGTGCCGACGATCGAAGGGACCGTTCCGGAGCGACTCGGCGAGCAGTCGGGCTGTCCGTTCGCGTCTCGGTGTCCGTCCGCGGCCGACGGCTGCTGGACCGGCGAGATCCCGACCGTCGAACTCGAGGCCGGTACCGCGACCTGCGGGGAACCGGTCGTGTTCGAACCCCACGAGCGCGTTTCGTCCCACTCGGTTCCGGCGGCCGCCGCTGCCGCCGCTGCTGCTGATGGTGGTGGCGGTGGCGGTGGCGCCGGCTGTTCGGCCGACGCGACCGACCGGTCAGGAATCTCGTCCGCACGCTCCAGCACCGCCTCGGACGGACACGCCGGAACCGATCCCGGTACCGACGCCGACTCGGCGCGGCCGTCGGACCCGGATTCGGGTTCGAGTTTGAGTTTGCGTCCGGACGGCACCCCGGTCTCGGCCTCGACCTCGGAAACCGCTGCGGCTGAAGGCGCGCCGCTCGTCTCGCTCGAGGGCGTCTCGAAACGGTTCTCGCTCGAGGACGGGGTGATCGACCGGCTCCGTGGAACGACGCGACACCTCCGGGCCCTCGACGACGTCACGCTTCGGATTCGCGAGGGCGAGACGCTCGGCCTCGTCGGCGAGAGCGGGAGCGGCAAGTCGACGCTCGCGAATCTGGTGACGGGACTCGAGGCTTCGACGGCCGGCGAAATCCGACTCGACGGCGAGTCCGTCGGGCCGACCGCGGAGCGCTCGGCCGATACCCTCGCCGACGTCGGCGTCGTCTTCCAAAACCCCCACTCGAGTCTCAACCCGCGGCTGACGGTCGAACGGACGATCGCCGAACCGTTGCAGGCCCAGGGCTGGGACGAGCAACGACGGAGGGCCCGGGTCGAACACCTCCTCGAGATTGTGGGGCTTCCGGAGCGTCACGCGACGAGTTATCCCCACGAACTCTCCGGCGGCCAGGTCCAGCGCGTCGCCATCGCTCGTGCGCTCGCCCTCGACCCGCAACTGGTCGTCCTCGACGAACCGGTCTCCGCGCTCGACGTGTCGGTCCAGGCCCGGATCCTCAACCTGCTGTTGGAACTGCAGCGCGACCTCGATCTGACCTATCTGCTCATCTCGCACGATCTGGACGTGGTCGATCACATCGCGGATCGCGTCGCCGTGTTGTATCTCGGCGAACTGATGGAGGTCGGACCCGCCGAACGAGTCCTCGAGAGCCCGAACCACCCGTACACGGACGCCTTGCTCGAGGCGATACCGTCGCTCGAGACGGATAAGAGGGGCGGGTTCGCGCTCGAACAGTCGGTTCCGAGTCCGATCGACCCGCCGAGCGGGTGTCCGTTCCATCCCCGGTGTCCAGAGGCGGAACCGGAGTGTGCCGACACCGAGCCGGACTGGGCGCGAGATGGAGCGGTCCGCTCGAAGTGTCATTTCGCCCGCGACTGGTGACCGCCTGTCCGCGATCGATGGCGGGATGCGTTCCGGACGAACGAAGCGACTCAGACGGATTGGTGGCGGTCAGTTCCGGTCGTCCGCGTTCTGCGGAGGCCGGTACATCGACATCGGTACGGTAGGCCGCCTCATACGGATTGCTGTAACTATGTACCGCCGATCACCGACCACGTCCCGATGATCGGCGGTAATTGACTACAGGAAACCGTCTCAGTCGTCGACGACGCGAACCCCGTCACCGACGCGAAGCGTCTCGCCGCGGTCGGACCCCGGCACCCGCGCGATGAGCATGACCGTGTAGTAGTGATCGAACGCCGCTTCGTCGGCCCAATCGGGAAACGTCGCCTCGCGCTTCTGGACGAACCGCTCTCGAAACTCGGGGAGCGCGTCGCCCGTGTCGGGATCGCGCTTGGGGACGACACAGCGACCGCAGGGCGTGACGCCCTCGAGTCGAACGCCGTCGATTTTGAACGCTGGCGCGTCGTCGCCGACGAATCGGTCCTCCCAGAACGGCTCGACGCCGCCGATCTCGATGTTCGCCCGGAGCCGACGCCGGACGCCGTCGACGGTCAGGTCGTCGAACCAGTCCGCGACGGTCTCGAGCGTCGCCGTACTGATCACCGACGGCCCCATCTCGCGTCGGTCGACGAACCCCAACGTTCGGTCTCGCTCGAGGCTTACGTCGACGCCGAAAACGCCGCTGAACCACTCCGCGGCGCGGTCGCGGTCCGTCGCCGTTTCGAGGCTGAACTGCACGACTTCGCCGTCGGAGGCCTCGTCCCGGGCCTCGAGGACGGCCGTATCGGGATCGAAACCCGTCCTCAGGTCGTGGACCCGCTCGGTTCGCTTGCCGTTGATCACGTCGCCGTCGGCGTCTTCGAGCGCGAACTCCCGGTCGCGAGCCAGCGTGCCGCCCTCGAGCACGTCGGCCGCCTCGAGTTCGATGCCGTCGAGTCCCTTCACCGGATACACCCTGAGTCGGTCGAGTAGGGCCATTAGTGGTACGTACCACGAGACCCACATATAGGTGTCCGTTCGAACAGTTCCGACCGGGCATTCGGGACACGACCTCATCGTTTCGCGGGTGATTTGCTCGACCGTCCGGTCTTGGATACCGCGGAGAGAGCAGTTCGAACTGCTGTTGAGGTAGTTTTTGCCACCCATGGCAACAACGGAAGGGTTTACACGATTCGACCGGTTGTCTCGCGCATGAAGGTACTCGTCACGGATCCGATCGCTGACGCGGGTCTGGACGTACTCAGAGATGCCGGCCACGAGGTCGAGACAGGCTACGAACTCGAGGGCGACGCCCTCCTCGACGCGGTCTCGGACGCGAACGGACTGATCGTCCGTTCGGGGACCGAGGTGACCGACGAGGTGCTTGAGGCCGCCGACGAACTCGCCATCGTCGGCCGAGCGGGCATCGGGGTCGACAACATCGACATCGAGGCCGCGACGGATGAAGGAGTCATCGTCGCCAATGCGCCCGAAGGGAACGTTCGCGCGGCGGCCGAACACACCGTCGCGATGACGTTCGCGACCGCCCGATCGATTCCGCAGGCTCACATCCGCCTGAAAAACGGCGAGTGGGCCAAAAGCGACTACCTCGGTGCCGAACTCGACGGCAAGACTCTGGGCGTCGTCGGTCTCGGTCGGGTCGGCCAGGAAGTCGCCAAGAAACTCGACTCGCTGGGCATGGACATCGTCGCGTTCGACCCCTACATCTCCGAGGAGCGTGCCGATCGCCTCGGCGCGGAACTCGTCGACTTCGAGGACTGTCTCGAGCGCGCCGATTTCCTGACCATCCACACGCCGCTGACCCCCGAAACGGAGGGCATGATCGGCGAGGACGAACTGGATCTGCTCGGCAACGGCTACATCGTCAACGTCGGCCGCGGCGGCATCATCGACGAGGACGCGCTCGCCGCCAAGGTCGACGACGGCACCCTCGCCGGCGCGGCGCTGGACGTCTTCGCCGAGGAACCGCTCTCGGCGGATTCACCGCTGCTCGAACACGACGAGATCATCGTCACGCCCCACCTCGGCGCGTCCACGGAGGCCGCCCAGGAGAACGTCGCGACTTCGACGGCCGAACAGGTCAACGCCGCACTCGTCGGCGAACCGGTCGCGAACGCGCTTAACGCGCCCTCGATCGACGAGAGCGCGTTCCCCCGCGTCGAGCCCTACATCGAGATCGCGGAGACGGCCGGCAAGGTCGCTGCCCAGTTGCTCGACGGTCGCATCGAGACCATCGAGATCACCTACGAAGGCGACATCGCCGACGAGGACGTCGAGTTCGTCAGCGCGAGCGCGCTGAAGGGTGTCTTTCAGCCCCTCGAGTGGCAGGTCAACGCGGTCAACGCGCCACAGATCGCGGAGGATCGGGGCGTCGACGTGACAGAATCGAAAACGCGCCAGGCCGAGGACTTCCAGAGCCTGATTTCGGTGACGGTGAGCAACGACGAGGACGAAGTCTCCGTCGACGGGACCCTCTTTGCGGGTGACGATCCGCGGATCGTCCGCGTCGACGGCTACCGCGTTGACGCCATTCCACACGGCAAGATGGTCGTCACGCGAAACACCGACGAACCCGGCGTCATCGGACTCATCGGCTCCGTGATGGGCAAACACGGCGTCAACATCGCGGGCATGTTCAACGCCCGCGAAACCATCGGCGGGGAGGCGCTGACGGTCTACAACGTCGACAGTCAGGTCCCCGACGCGGCCAAGGAGGATCTCGAGGCGGACGAGCGGATCATCGGCATCAACTACATCACGCTGAACGGACAGGCCTGATACGGTTTGCCGTAACGATTTGCCGGTGGGACCGCGAGTCGTTCTGCGGTCCCATCGGAAATGACATACGGCAGACAGTATGAGTCGAACCACAACCCGGTATCGGCCTCACCGGTCGTCAACGCCGTTCTTCTCGTCAGTTCCGAACTCTAACCGCAATACCGAGTAGTGGGGTGGCGATTTCGAGTATCTCTCCCCCGTTGCCGTCGCTCACGGTTTCGTGTCGGCCTGTGCGGGCAACGTCTGCAGGCAGTTACGACAGTACGTGTAGAAGTGATCGTTCTCGGTCCCGCACACTCGGCAGCTAACTGGCCGGTCGATGGTCGTTCGCGAACTCATTACCGTGTATCGGGCCCCGTATCAAATACCCTGCTAGCAGACGTTTGCAAGCCCAGAAGCGGCACATAGCTCACACTTCTCGAGAGCTCGGGACGGCGCGACGCTCCTTCAGGCGGTTCCTGCAGTATCGAAACGTCGATAGGTCGGCTCGCAATCGGTCTCTTGGTGCTGACAGGTCCGGTCGCCATTTCGTTCGAAGCCGGGCGTTCGCCATCGGTGTCTGGCTCGTTGCGCTGTCGGTCGTAGTGGCGATACTGATGCCCGCGTCCGTTCGATGACACGCACGCGCTCCGCATCCGGATCGATTGGATGAACAACGAAGAGGGGAGGAGGCGGTGCGCGCACCGACCGTCGAACCGTGAGACGGTGGCAAAAGACCTATCGCCCTTCCAAACCTTCTTCCCGCATATGGACGACGGCATCGCGGTCGACTTCGGCGAGGACGGACTCGTCCCCGCCGTTGCACAGGATTCGGAGACGGGCGAGGTGCTCATGCTCGCCTACGTCTCGCCGGAGGCCTTGACGCGGACCCGCGAGACGGGACGGGCCCACTACTACTCCCGCAGCCGGGACGAACTGTGGGAGAAGGGGAAGACGAGCGGCCACGTCCAGACCGTCGAGGAAGTCCGGGTCGACTGCGACGCCGATACGCTGCTCTACCTGGTCGACCAGGAAGGCGGCGCGTGTCACACCGGCCATCGGTCGTGTTTCTACCGCACCATCGAGGGAGAGAACGTCGGCGAACAGGTGTTCGACCCCGACGCCGTTTACGACGACTAACAGACGATGAGCGAGCGCGTTCACCACTCCGGCGCGGACTCCGGCGACGAACGGTCTCCGCTCGAGGCCCTCGAGGGTGCCCGAAATCGCTTCGCGGAGGCCGAACGACGGATCGACGACCACGGCGGCGAGGCCGTCGCCGAGGCCGCCGAAGCCTACCGAGACGCGACGAAACTGCTCGAGGACTACGTCGACCGGGCGACGGGAACCGGCCGGGAGAACTTCAAGGCCTACATCGAACTCGAGGGGAAGTTCGACTCGCTGGTCGAGGGTCTGCCGGCCGATCTCAAGGGCCGCGAGGCGTTCGAGGAGGCCCTCGATGCGATCGACAAGCGCCGGCTCAGCGAATCGGATTTCGAGCGGGCTCACGACGCCCTCGAGCCCGCCGGCCAGTACGCCGAGTTGCTCGACGAACGCGAGGCCGCCCGCGAGGCGATCGACGACGCCCGAACGGCCGCGGCCAAACGGCTTCGGACGCTGGATGACGAAATCGACGATCGCGAGCGCCTGCTCGAACTCGCGAACGCGGATCTCGACGCGCCGGTCGGGGATCTCCGTGACCCCATCGAGGCGTACAACGAGGCGATCGAGACGGCCTTCGAGGAGTTTCGCCTCGAGGCCTCCGCTCGGGAGGTGTTCGCGCTGCTCGAGCGCAGCCGCTGGTACCCCTTCGTCGACTACGAACAGCCGCCGGACGATCTGGCCGCCTACGTTCGAGAGGATCCGGCCGGCGAGTACACGATTCCGGAACTGCTCGACTACGCCACGTACTCCCGGTCGAAGCTCGAGCACTACGTCGAGAGCGCGGACGAACTCAAGCGGCAGGTCGCGACCCAGCAGACGTTTCTCGACGGGATCGACGGCGAGCCGCTGACGATCGAGTGGCCGCCGAGCGAGGCGGCCGTCCTCCGGCGGCGGACCCGCGAGATCCGACCGTTCGTCGAGCGGGTCGCCGACGAGGATCTCGTCGCTCGACTGCGATCGATCCGCCGGCTCACGACCGCTCCCGAGTTCGAGTACGACCGCCTGCAGACGGCGGCCCAGGCCGTCGCCCAGCTTACGCCTGCGGAACGTGAACGCCTGACCGACGGCCGGGTCGCGGCCGAACTCGAGTCCATGCGGTCCGAACGCGAGCGCCTGACGGAGACGCTCGAGGTCGACGATCCGATCTAAGCCGGTCCGAGCGAATTCCCCGGTTTTCCGTTCGCCGTGTCGCGAGGACGAGTCCCGCCGGTGAACGCGTACGCGAACGCGAAAGCGAAGTGTGACAGTGAAATCCGTCGGTATCGTTATTGGAAATGAGGTAACATACCACACAGTATGGACAACGATTCCGACGCAGTACGGGATGCTGCGACGGCGTTCGGCATCGATCTGGAGCCGGAGGAAATCGCGGCGTATGCCGACGGTATCGACGACGTTCGCGCGCAGCTGTCGACTCTCGAGTCGTCGACGCCGGAGACCGACGAGCGTGCGGCAGACGTCAGTGAGGGAACTGATCAGCACAACGCGTTCCGATACCGCTGTCGGCTCTCCGGTGAGACGGGAGCACTGGCCGGACTCGAGGTCGCAGTGAAGGACTGTATCGCGGTCGCGGGCGTGCCGATGACCTGCGGGTCGGCGGCCGTCGAGTTCACGCCGGACTACAGCGCGACGGTCACCCGACGGCTTCTGGACGCGGGTGCGGATCTCGTGGGCACGACCAATATGGACGAGTTCGCGTACTTCAGCACCGGTGAAACCTGTGCGCACGGCCGCACCGAGAACCCCGTCGTCGACGGCTGCGTCCCCGGCGGCTCCTCGAGCGGTTCGGGTGCGGCGGTCGCCGCGGGTGCGGTCGACGTTGCACTCGGCAGCGACACCGGGGGATCGATCCGGATTCCGGCGTCGTTCTGCGGCGTCGTCGGGTTCAAACCGACACATCGAACGGTGCCCCGCTTTGGTTTCGCCGACCTTTCCCCGTCGCTCGACCACGTCGGGCCGCTCGCCAGGGATGTCGAGACTGCCGCCAAGAGCCTCGAAGCGATCTCCGGACCGGCGCACGCGGATCCATCGACGCTCGGCGTCGAGCCTGCGACCGGGGTGGCTGACGCCGTCGGCAAACCCGTCGATGAGCTTCGGATCGGCGTCGTCGAGGAGGCGATGGCGCTTTCGACCGACGGCGTTGTTGAGACGGTTCGGGACGGGACGACGGCTCTCGCCGACGCAGGGGCGACCGTCGAAGACGTGTCGGTGCCGGGGTATCTGGAGGCTCCGCTGGCGGTGCTCGGGACGATGGGGCCGGAGTTCTCGAGGCTTATCCGTACCAACGGACAGCTCTACGGCACCGGAACGGGGTACAGCGAGGCGTGGCGAACGGCGGTCGCTACCACGACCGATTCCGGCGGATACGGCGAGAACGTTCGCGATCAATTGATCACCGGCGACGCGACCGATGCGACCACTGACGGTCGCCTGTACGTGGCGGCTCAGAACGTTCGCCGGGAGTTTACCGAGACCGTCGACGACCGGCTGGCCGACTACGACGCCCTCGTGACGCCGACCACGCCGATCCCCGCGCCGCCGTTCGGCGAGGTGACCGCCCTCGACGATCTCGTCCAGACCGTCGCCAACACCGGTCCGTTCAACCTGACCGGCCATCCCGCACTGTCCGTTCCCTGCGGCGAAACCGACGGCAAACCCGTCGGCTTCCAGATCGTCGCCGACCGCCACGCCGAGCCGACAGCCGTCCGGCTGGGTGCCACAGTCGAAGCGGCAGTCGGACCCTGATCCCCAAGCGGTTTCGGACGGCGGAACTCGATTCAACTGCCTGGGACGTAACGTAACCGACTACTCCACTCCAATCAGATCTCGCCGTCTCGAGACCCTCTGTGCCACACCGTGCCAATAACTGAAGGGGCCGACGGCCGTACAGTCGGTATGACCAGACACCTGCTCGTTCCCATGGACGACTCCGCGACGGCCCGCGCGGCCCTCGAGCACGCACTCACCGTCTTCCCCGACGACGAGGTGACGGTCGTCCATGCGGTCGACGACCTCGAGGCGGGCTACGCCGGGCGGCCGCCGGTGACGGTAAGCGGCGATGGCGACGAGACCGAACCCGAGTTCTTCGCCGACGTTCGCTCGATCGCCGATCGACGCGGCGACACCATCGAGACGGCCGTCATCGAGGGAACGTCGGCGGACGCGATCCTCGAGTACGCCGAGGACGCGGGTATCGATCAGATCGTCATGGGAAGCGAAGGACGGTCGGGCGTCTCTCGGATGTTGTTGGGAAGCGTCGCCGAGGCCGTCACGCGGCGGTCGTCGATTCCGGTGACGATCGTGCCGTCGTCGACGGCGTAGGCGTCCGGTCCGCGGCCGCCGATACAAAGCCGGCCGATAGATCCGTCGGGGTGTCGGTTCACTCGCGAACCCGACGACTGCCGAATCGGGGGTGTTTTTCGTTCGAGTCGCAAAGCCGACGCCATGGACGACCGGACGGGGACGACGCTGCACACCGGCTTCTTACTCTCGACGACCGCGGTGCTAGCGTGGCTGTCCGGGCTTCCGATGCTCTTTCCGAGTCTCGGGCCGTCGGCGTTCGTGCTGGCGCTGTTCCAGAACAGCGACGCGACCGCGCCGCGGCGGGTGATCGGCGGCCACGCCATCGGCGTCGTCGCCGGCCTGCTGGCGTATCACCTGCTCGCGAGCGGCGTTTCCATGACGGCCGCGACGGATCCCGGCTCGCTCGAGGGGTTTAGACTCGCGGCGAGCGGCGTCCTCGCGACGACGCTGACCGCGGGCGGAATGCTCGCGACCGAGACCCGACATCCGCCGGCCTGCGCGACGACGCTGATCGTCTCCCTCGGCCTGCTGTCGACGGTACTCGAGGGCGCGCTGATCGTTCTCGCGGTCGTCGTGCTGGTGGTCGCCCACCGGCTGTTGCTCGTCTCGATACAGAAACTGCCGCGGAATTGACGATCCGACGCCGTCGTAGGAACACCGTCGACGCTCTCGTTTTTTCGCCCCTCGCTCGATCGCACTCCTGATACTGTTTCGTTACGATCACGGAACCGAACCAACGAACGCGGGTGGGTTTCGAACGCGGCGTTCGCGTCGTTGCTCGAGTCGACGAATTGCTGTCCCGAACGGCACGACGCGACCGCGCTGCGGTCGCCCGACAGCGGTCGATAACGCCCCGTCTCAGGCCTCGCGCTTCGCCTCGTCCAGCGTCTCGTACAGTTCGTCGGCCAGTTCTTTCGCGCGGTCTTCGTCGCGGGCCTCGGCGTAAATTCGGACGAGCGGCTCGGTTCCCGAGGGGCGGGCGAGCACCCACGCGTCGCCGTGATCGAGCCGGTAGCCGTCACGCGTGTTGAGTTCGGCGTCGGACGACTGCGCGTGATTCGCGGCCGCGTCTAACATCGCGTCGCGTTCGGCCGTCGACTCGTACTCGATGTTGTGCCGGACGTTCGCGTATCCGTCGTAAGGCGCGACGATCTCGCTGACCGGCCGCTCGGCGACGAGTTCGAGGAACCGGGCCGCGGTGAACGCGCCGTCTCGCGAGAGCCGGAAGGAGGGGAAGAAGATCCCGCCGTTGCCCTCGCCCGCGATCGGGACGCGCTTGCCGTTAGCTTCGAGTTCTTCGATCCGGGTGATGATGTTCGTCGAGCCGATGGGCGTCAGCTCGAGGTCGGCACCGATTTCGGTGACGACGTCGACAAGCCGCTGGGAGACGTTGACCGCCGAGACGGTCGTATCCCCGGCCTCGAGTTCGGCCGCGGCCAGCGCGGCCAGGGCGGCGTCGCCCTCGACGTACTCCCCGTTTTCGTCGAAGAAGATGGCGCGGTCGGCGTCGCCGTCGTGTGCGATGCCGATGTCGGCGTCGGTGGCCCGGACCAGTTGGCCGAGTTCCTCGAGGTTACCGGGGACCGGTTCGGGATCCCGACCGGGGAACTGGCCGTCGGGTTGGCCGTTGACGGTGACGACGCGACAGCCCAGATCGCGGAAGAATTCGGGGCTCGTGAGCGAACCCGCACCGTGGCCGGGATCGAGCGCGACCGTCAGGTCGGCGTCGGCGATGGTCTCTCGGTCCGCCGCCGCGAGCAGTTCGTCGACGTACGCTTGCGCGGTACTCTCGACCTCCCGCACGCGGCCGGTCTCGTCCCACGGAGCGACGTCGAACGCTTCCGTGAGCAACACCTCTTCGATCGACTCGAGGTCCGACACCGCGAGTTCGATGCCGTCCCGGCCGACGAGTTTGACGCCGTTGTACTGCGGCGGGTTGTGCGAGGCCGTGATCACTATCACGGGGACCCCCTCCCGTTCGGCGTAGGCCTGTGCACCCGGCGTCGGTACGATCCCGAGTCGGTCGATGTCGGTCCCCGTACTGGCGAGTCCGCTCGCGGCCGCGTCGGCCAACATCCGTCCGGTGTATCGGGTATCGCGCGCGATAGCAACCCGATCGGCCCCCCAAGCCGTTCCCGCCGCTTTCGCGACGCGCAGGACGAACGCGGGCGTCAACTCCTCGTTGGCGACGCCGCGTGTCCCGCTCGATCCGAATACTTGCATTACGCGCTAGTCCGACCGGATACCCCAAAGGGATTCCGAAGCAGACAGAACGCTTTCGGCGCGTGACCCCGACCGTCTACGTATGCATTCGATCGAGGAGAAACGCGTCTACGACGACCGCGAGGGAGCCACCGAGGCCTACGTCGCGAGTTCGATCGGCGTCGTCCGCGTTCGCGTCGCCGGCGACACCGTCGGCGAGTTCGGCCTCTGTGATCGCTGTAACGCCCGCGACATCGCGGCGACGGACGACGCCGTCGCCATCGCGACCGACGAAGACGTCCGAATTCTGTCGCTCGAGGACGACGACCCGACCTTCGTCGACGCCGGGTTCGGCCCTGCGGTCGCCGTCGGCTACGGCGACACGGGGCTGATCGTCGCCGGTCCCGACGGCGATGTCGCCCGGTTGGTGGCCGACTCGAGTACGGCTACCGACTCGAACGCGACTGGCGATGCCGGTTCAGTTACCGGTGCGTGGGTCTCGCTCGAGAGCGACGCGATCCCGGCGGTCCGGGCGATCGATCGCGACCTCATCGGGACCGATGCCGGCGTCTACCGCGTCCACGAGTCGGGTCTCGACCATGCCGGCCTCACGGACGTCCGCGACGTCTCCGCGGCCGGGGTCCCCCTCGCCGCGACCGCCGACGGTCTCTACAAACTCGGCAACGGCTGGATGGAAGCGCTCGACGGGCCGTTCGAGACGGTCGCTGCGGACCCACACACCGAACCCGGACGGCTGTCGCGCGCCGGCGCGGTCTCCGGAACGACGATTTACGCCTACGACGCCGAGGCGGAGACCTGGGCGGAGTACGACCGCTCGAGCGCGCCGATCGTCGGCATCGGTTACGGACGGACGATCTACGCCGTCACGGAACGCGGAACCTTTCTCTCGGCGACTCCCGAGGCCGAGGCCGAGGACGACGAGCCGTGGCGCTCGCGAACGCTCGGTATCGGGGACGTGACCGGACTCGCCGTTCCACGAACCGAGTAACGCGATCCGTCCACCTGCGTTCGCGCTGACGAACTCGAGGCGTCTGACGGACATTTAACTATCCTGGTTACTTTGCAATCCGAACATGAGCGAGCTTCCACGCCGCCGACTTCTCGCGGTGACCGGCACGACGCTTACGGCCGCCGTCGCGGGCTGTTCGAGCAGCGACAACGGCGACGAGAACGAGGACAACGGGGACGCGGCCGACCCGGACTCCGACCTCGACCCCGATTCGGAAAACGGGGAACCCGACACCGAAAGCACGACCGCCGTCGACGGCACGGTACTCGGTGACATCACCATCGATAATCTGAACGCGACGGCTCACTCGGTCGACGTCATCGTCGAGTTCGACGGTGAGATCGAGGCCTGGGAAACCGCGTCACTCGAGTCCGACAGCGGCGTCACACTCGAACGAAGCTGGCCGTCCGATCCGGGTGAGTTTCGCGTGACGGCTCGCCTCGACGAGGCGGAACTGAGCGAGATCACGTCGGCCGAGCGCGATCCGGATTGTCTGAACCTCTTCGTGCGCATCGATCGCGACGGCGATCTGGCGTTTCTGACCAACACCGACGGCGGCCCCTGTGGCGACGGCGCCGCGGATCTCGACGACGCCGAGGAAGAGTAGTACAGTAGCTACTGAACCGATTTCCATACTGATCGAAACGCTATCGTCCGGTCAGATGCGTATTGACTTTCGGTAGCTACTGTAGTCGTCCTGTGCCGGCTCTACGATTGCCGACGCTCACCGCTGGTTCCATCCCCACAACCGACGCCTTCCGGTACCGTCCCGTCACCCGCCACTCGACGTGACCGACATCGAGAACGAAAACTGGTTTATCCCCCGCGCTGTCCACTCGAGTATGACTACGATCGTCAGCGGCTCCGAATCGCAGGCGCTTGCCGCTGCGCTCTCCCGCGAACTGGAGGCATCGCTCGCCGTCGTCGAGTACGACCGGTTCCCGGACGGCGAACTGCTCGCCGCCGTTCCCGAGTTCGACGACGATCGGGCGATCATCGTCGGCTCGACGGTCTCGAGCGACGCACACCTCGAACTCCTCCAGCTTCAAGACGCCGTCCGCGAGGCCGGTGCCGAAGACGTCGTCACCGTCGTGCCGTACATGGGCTACGGCCGGCAGGACCGAGCCTTCGAGTCGGGCCACCCCGTCTCCGCGCGGGCGGTCGCCCGGGCGATTTCGACCGGCGCGGATCGCGTGCTGACCGTCAACCCCCACGAGAAAGCGGTGTGTGAGTTCTTCGAACCGACGGCGACCGCCGTCGACGCGGCGGACCAGCTCGCCGAACCGCTCCCGGATGCCCTCAAGAACCCGGTCTTCCTTTCGCCCGACGCGGGAGCGGTCGAACTCGCCGAAACGGTCCGAGACGCCTACGGCGACGGCGAGACGGACTACTTCGAGAAGACGCGCCACTCGGGCACCGAGGTCGAGATCACGCCCAGCGACGTCGACGTCGCCGGCCGCGACGTCGTCGTCACGGACGACATCATCGCAACGGGGTCGACCATGAGCGAAGCCGTTGGCGTCCTGCAGGAGCGAGACGTCGGTCGGGTTTTCGTCACCTGCGTCCACCCGCTGCTCGCCCGTAACGCCGTTACGAAACTGTCTCGAGCGGGCGTCGAGACGATCTACGGGACCGATACGATCGAGGGACAGACGAGTGCAGTTTCGGTTGCGCCGTCGCTCGCAGCGCAGTTGTAGTCATACTGCCGGGCAGAAGTCGACGAAGAAGATTCGCCGGACGGAGACGGCGAATCGCCACAGTAGTTCTGTCCAGCAGTATCAGTATCGCTCTCCCCTCGGCCGCTATCTTTGTAACTGTTAAGTGACTACTGTACACTGAGTAACCTACTAGCCGTTCGAAGGGGTCGCCCCGACGGGACAGCGCAGCGCGTTCGACCCTCAATAGCAGTCCACGACACACCAGGTCAGATGCACGGAATCGTCCACAAAACCGTCAAAGAGTACGTCGTCGCGAAGACTGACGAGGAGACCTGGCAGTCGATCGTCGACCGCACGGGGATCGAGTCGACGCTGTATCTGCCCGTCTCCGCCTACGATGATAACGAAATCGAGGTGATCCTCGAGACGCTGTCGTCGATGGCGGTCCAGGAACGGCCACAGATCGAACGCGATCTCGGTCGGACGCTCGGACCCGAACTGCTGACCACGTTCAACGCTCACGTTCGCAACGAATGGGGCCTGTTCGATCTTCTCGAGCACGTAGAGTCGATCGCGGAGGCCGTCGACGCGACGACCAATGCGAACTCGCTGCCGGCGGTATCCTGTACTCGAGAGTCGCCTGCTCGTGCACGCGTCACGTATCGGACGCATCGGGAGACGGTCTACTGCGCGCTGGCCCACGGCATTCTCGAGGGGTTCGCCGCCGATTTCGAGGCCGACGCGACCGTCACGAAACGGGCCTGCGTTCGCGACGGGGACGAGGCGTGTGTGTTTCTGGTCGAGGGCGCGTAACCACGTAACGGATTCTCGACCGGCGTTCAGCGCGTCAGCCCCGCCGTCCGAGGACCGTCACCGCGAGGACGACCCCCAGTGCCACGACGACCGCAGCAGCAGCGGCAGCGGCGCCGAAGCCGGGTACCGAGTCGAGTTGCCCCAGCACGCCGCCGACGGTGGCCGTCGCGGACTGACCGCCGGTCGTAACCTCGTACCGACCTTCGTCGTCGAAGGAAAGGGTCGCCTCGACGGTCCCGGTCTCGCCGGGTGCGAGTGCGATCGGCTGGCCGGCCGCGGTAGCCACTGCGGTTCGGAACTCGAGCGTGCCCGCGGCGGGGACGGGGCCCTCGTTCGCGACGGTTGCAGTTGCCGTCACCGACTCGCCGGGATTGGCGCTCTCGGGGGCGACCCGCAGGTCGGTCACGGTCAGGCTCGGCGTCGACCGGACGAACACCGTCAGTCGATCCGAGCCGATACGAACGTCGTAAACGCCCGGCTCCGTAGGCTTCCACGAAAACGTCTCGGCTGCGCTCTCGCCGGCCTCGAGAACGGTCCGTCTGTAGTCGACGATATCGCCGTCGATCTGGAGGGTCGCGTCGGCGGTGCCGGCTCGGTCGCCGACGTTGTCGATTTCGACCGGGACCGTGACGGGTTCGCCGGCCGGCACCGCCAGCACGCCGTTGTCGGCGGTGGCGTCTCCGCTTTCGGTTTCGGTTCCGCCTGCAGCGTCGCGATCGTCGACACCGTCTCGCTCGCTCCGATTCCAGCGCTCCCACGGCTCGCCCGCGACCTCGATCGGCGCCGATCCGAGTCGATACTCGACGGCTGGTCCCGACTGATCGAACGCCGCGCGGTGTTCGGATCGGCTCCACGCGTCAGGCGTCGCCGCCGTTTGCGTGTATCGCTCGGCGGTAGCTCGCACGTCTTCGCCGCCCGCGGCCTCGAGCGCCGCCAGGAACTCTCGCTCGCCGATCTGCCCGTCCTGAGCGTTCAGCGTCCGAAAGACGTCATCGAGCGTCCGGTCGCCGTCGGTCGCCAGCCGCAGCTGTCGATCCAGTTCGCCGTAGACCAGCGCCCCCTTCGCGTAGTCGGTCCGTTCGTGGTCCCAACTCCCCGGGTCGGCGAGCACGCCGTCCGCGTAGGGTGAGCGCTCGCCGCGCTCGAGCAGCCGACTGAACTCGTCGAAGCTGACGAGCCCCTGTTCGTAGGCGAGCAAGCCGGCGTAATAGTCGGCCTGGGCCTCGACGAGCCACGCGGCTGACGCCCCGGTGCCGGCGTTAGCAAACCCCTGTCGAACGTGGACGTACTCGTGGAGCCAGACGTTGGTCGGCTCCGAGAGGCCCGCGTCGGCGACGACCCACGCGTCCGATTGGCCGTACTGGACCCCTCTTGGACCCCAGTCGACGTCGCTCGGAACGGCGATGACGACTCCCTCGGGACTGCTCGAGCCCACGTCGAGTCGTTCGCTTGCGGCCCCGAGACTATCGAGAATGTCCGCCGGGGACTCCTGCAGGTCGGCGGCGTCGGGAACGACCAGCCGGATAGTCTCTCCGCCTACGGTCCGCTCGTATTCGGTTACCGGTCCGAAGACGGCCATGTCGCTGCCGGCCGCGCCGGGACCGTCTACGGTAACCGTCTCCTCGACGCCGATAGCGACGGACGCGGGTTTCTTGTAGCTGAGCCTCGCGTCGGGAACCTGTACGACGCCCCAGTCGCCGGTCTCGACGAAGGTGTAGCCGTCCTCGAGCGCGGTCGGTGCTGGTGTCGTCGTGGACGCGGCCGGTGCCGTCGACTCCAGCGTCCCGTTCGAATCCGAGTGTTCGTCGTGGTGGTGGCCCACGTCACCCGTCCGATTAGCCGGCATCGTCAGCCGAATCGCGGGCTCGTCGGTCGTCTCGGTCCAGCGGTACGTTCCCTGATCGGTCGCCTCGAAGCCCTCGGCGTCCGCGACGTCGGCTTCGGGCTCGAGTTCGATCTCGAGCCCGCTTATCGGGGCCGGAACCTCGACGGAAATCTCGGCCTCGAACTCGCCCGGCCGATCCGGCAGTTGTCGGAGTTCCGTGGTCCGATGCAGGATATCGTCTTCGTCGGTTATGGCGGCGCTCGAGCCGTCGCTCACAGCAGTTTCAACGGGTGGCTCAGTACCGCCGGCTTCGGAACCGGCTGGTGTCGACGACCCACCGACGCCGGCGATACCGGCTGGGACGGCTCCGAGAAGCAGCAAAACGATGACGAGAACGACGGCCCGGGATGTCACTACCCCTCTCTGGCAAATCAGCCATTATGACTCTTGTGACCTCGAGACTGTCCGTGCAGTTATGTTTTCTATCGTCTGTGTACCAGTACTCACACTTATCACTCACGAGCAAACAGTGAGTATAGATGGCAAGCAACACCCCTCAGAACGGCAGAATAGTTGCACTCGTGTTTCTCGCGATAGGCCTGGCGCTCATCCTCGGCGGCACGTTCGACCTCCCGGATCACTTACCGGATGGTGTCTTCTACGTGCTAGTGGGAGTTGTCCTTCTCTTGGGTGCGGGGGTCTTATTCTGGCTCAAAAGGGGTACTGACGGCTGATCGGCATCTGCATCGAATCGGCCGTTTTACGCTGAATTACGGTGTTATCGAAAAGATCGGTTCGCGACGTTCGGCGGTCGTTAATCGGACGCCTCAGCGGCGGCCAGCGGTTCGATCGCAATCTCCATCGACACGCCTTCGACCTCCCACTCCTTCCGGTTGCCGTCGTCGACCTCGAGGTCGCCCATCTCGTCGGCGCGAACCTCTTCGCGGATCAGGTCCTCGCGCTCGGCGACCAGGTCGGCGATACGGTCGTCGTCGATCGCGTACTCGAGCGCGATCCGTTCCTCGACGTCGAGTTCGAGATCCTTGCGCATCTCCTGCACTCGCCGGATGACCTCGCGAGCGTAGCCCTCGCTCTCGATGTCGTCGGTCAGCGAGGCGTCGACGTAGGCGACGCCGCGGTCGTCGCCGTTCAAGCCGAAGGCGGTGCCGGCGACGCCGTCGGGCGTCTGCGTGACGAACGAAACCATCGATTCCTCGATTTTCTCGCCGTCTTCGAGCACGTCTTCGACGGCCGCCTCGATCGCTTCGAGGCCCGGTTCGTCGATACGGGCTTCGTTGAGCGCGTTCATGACCTGGCCCGCCCGGTCGCCGAAGGCCGGGCCGAGTTCGCTCATGTCCGCTTCGGCGCTGTAGTTCAGTTCGCCCCAGCGGTCGTCTGGCGAGACGAGTTCGATCTCGCGGGCGTTGAGCCGATCCTCGAGCAGCGCGGTGTGGCGCTCGACGGCTTCGACGGTCCGCTGGTCGTCGGCGGCGACGACGACGCGCGGGACGGGCCAGCGAAGCTTCCGGCCGGCCTGTTGGCGCGCGTTCGCGCCGGCTTCCTCGATCGCACGGAGGATGGCGACATCCGTCTCGAGCTGTTCGTCCTGCCAGTACTCCTCGACCGTCGGCCAGTCCTCCATGTGGACGGTGTCGTGCTCGGCGTCGCCGGCCAGCGTTCCGTAGATCTCCTCGCTGACGAAGGGCGCGTAGGGGGCGAGGAGCGCGACGCTTTCCCGAAGCACGCGGTAGATCGTCGCGTACGCCGCGTTTTTCGAGTCGCTGTCTTCCTCTTCCCACATGCGCTCGCGAACGGCCTGGATGTAGAACCGTGAGACGTCTTCGACGACGAACTCGATAAGCGCCTCGAGGGCGCGGTCCTGGCGGAACTCCTCGAGATGGTCGGTCATCTCGGCCTCGGTGGACTGCAGGCGAGCGAGAATCCACTCGTCGATCAGTTCGAGATCCTCGTCGACGTCTTCGAGCGTGGTTTCGTCCGGGTCAAAGCCGTCCAGCCGCATGTACGGCAGCGGGAACCGGAAGACGTTCCACAGCGTCCGGAGGTGGTTCTCCATCGTCCCCATCTCCTCCCAGGAAAAGCGCATGTCATCGCCCTGTGGATTCGCCGAGAGCAGGAACATGCGCATCGCGTCGGAGCCGTGGCGCTCGATAGCCTCGTCTGGTTCGACGACGTTCCCGACGGACTTGGACATCTTGCGGCCGTCCTCGTCCAGCGCGTGGCCGTGCATCAGGACCGTGTCGTAGGGCACTTCGCCCATCGCGGCGGTCCCCATCCCCAGCTGGGACCAGAACCAGCCCCGCGTCTGGTCGTGGGCCTCGAGGATGAAATCGGCGGGCCAGAGCTCGTCGAACTGGCTGTCGTCGGACGGGAAGTCGAGCGTCCCCCACGAGGCGACGGAGGAGTCGAGCCAGACGTCGAAGACGTCGGGTACGCGCGTGTAGGTAGTTCCGTCTTCGGTGATGGTGAGGTCGTCGACCGTGTCCTTGTGCAGGTCGACGGTTGCGGGGTCGATATCCTGATCGACGCGTTCGGCGAGCTCCTCGCGCTCGCTGATGACGATTCGGTCCTCGTCGTCGTCCCGGTCCTCGGGCGTCCAGACCGGAAGCGGGATGCCCCAGTAGCGCTGACGGGAGACGTTCCAGTCCGGAGCCTCCTCGACGAAGTCCCGGAAGCGGTTGTCTCGAGCCCAGTCGGGGTGCCACTCGCTGTCCTCGATGTTGTCGAGCAACTCGTCTTTGACGTCCGTGATCGTGATGAACCACTGGTCGGTGACGATCTGGAGGATGCCCGTATCGCAGCGCCAACAGTGACCGTAGCTGTGGTGGACGGTACCCGACGCGAGGAGCGCGCCGTTCTCGTCCAGGTCGGCCGTGATCTCCTCGTCCGCTTCTTTGACGAACTGTCCCTCGTACTTGCCGGCTTCGTCGGTGTAGACGCCGTCGCCGCCGACGGGACAGAAGATCGGGAAGCCGAGTTCGCGACCGCGCTCGAAGTCCTCCTCACCGTGGCCGGGTGCGGAGTGGACCAGCCCGGTGCCGTCGCCGTGCGTGTCGACGTAGTCGGCGGCGTACACCTCGAGTGCGCCCTCATGGTCGGCGTGGTCGGGGACCTCCTCGGAGAGAGGGTGGTCGTAGGACCAGCCGATCAGTTCCTCGCCGGTGAGCTCTTCGACGACTTCGTACTCTTCGTAGCGTCCCTCCTTGAGGACTTCCTCGTGTTTCGCTTCGGCGAGATAAAGGAGTTCTCCGTCTCGTGGCTCGCGCTCGCCGTCTTTTACCGCACGGACGCCGACGTAGTCGCCTTCGGGGTCGACGGCGGTGAACGTGTTCGCGGGGATCGTCCACGGCGTGGTCGTCCAGATAACGATCGAGCCCTCGCGCTCGGAGAGATCGAATTTGACGTAGATCGAGGGGTCCTCGACGTTTTCGTACTCGACTTCGTTGTTCGCGATGGCGGTCTCACAGCGTGGACACTGGGAAATCGAGCGATGGCCCTTCTCGACTAGGCCGCGGTCTGCGGCCTTCGAGAAGCCCCACCAGGCGGCTTCCATGTACTCGGGAGTGACGGTCCGGTAGGGATCGTCCCAGTCCATCCAGACGCCGAAGGACTTGAAGTCCTCCTGGAGTCCCTCGAGTTGCTCATTGGCGTACTCCTTACACGCCTGGATGAAGTTCTCCTCGCCGTACTCCTCGATGTCCTTCTTGTTCTCGAAGCCGAGTTGTTCCTCGACTTTCGTCTCGATGGGAAGCCCGTGCATGTCATAGCCCGGACGGTCCGTCACGTCGTACCCCTGCATCCGCATGAATCGGATGTAGACGTCCTTCAGCGACTTGTTCCAGGTGGTTCCCATGTGTGCCGATCCCGACGTGTACGGCGGGCCGTCGACGAAGAAGAACGATTCGCCGTCCGATCGGTGCTCGACCGTCTGCTCGTAGGCGTCGACGTCGTCCCAGTAGTCGAAGACCCGTTGCTCTACGGCGTGGGGATCGTACTGGTCGTCGACCTCGTCGAACCTGCTCATACGCAAGCACACTCACTCCGTGATTAAAGGGGAATCGGTCCTGCAGGCGACGGCGTAGCTGTTCGGTTCGGCGGCGGTGAGAGAAGGAGGCGGTTCGACTACTGTCCGACGTTTAGTAAGTTCACGGCCACTTTCTTGTAACCGATTCCGTACACGCCGGCATACAGCATGATACAGCCGATCGCGGCGAGCCACACGCCGACCATGGCCTCGCCGGAGCCGAAGTGCTGGAGACTCGCGTATTCGGCGGCGATACCGCCCGCGGTCAACACGCCGGCGATGATCGTATAGGCGAGCATTGGCAGTAGTTCTGCGAGTACTTCCGGAGTAGCCGATCCCATTTGCTGGTGGGAGCCGCTCTACAAAGGTAAACCTATCCCTCCGACGAAATCCGGACCCGAGCGATCTAACCCGATCGAGGCCGTCGATACGGTCGTGTCTCCGTCACCCTCCAGTAACGATTCGACTCCCGATCCCACTACATCTGACGGCGAGTCCGCGTCCGCGACCGATCCCGCCTTTCCGGCCACGCGAAACGTGATCGAACCTGGCTGCGACCGGTGTCCGGCGCTCACAGACGGTCGAGAGTGCATCTCGTGGGGGACCGGCCCGCTCGACGCGAGCGTCCTCGTCGTCGGCGAAGCGCCGGGCCGCGGCAATCCCGACGCTGACCGGTGGCAGGGCGGGAACTGGACCGGCAAGGCGTACACGTCCCGCCACTCCGGTCGGCGGATCCGCCGCATGCTCGCGCGGATCGGCTACGGGGACGACGCCTACTACACGAACGCGGTCAAGTGCTTTCCGTCGGACCCGGACGATCCGACGAGCAACCGCGAACCCGCGCCCGAGGAGCGGGCGAACTGCCGCGGTCACCTGCTGACCGAAATTGAAACCGTCGAGCCCGACGTGGTCCTCGCGACCGGCAAACACGCAACGAAGACGGTCCTCGCCGCCGAAGACCGTCACCTCGAGGGGTTCATCGACAGCGTTCTCGAGCCCGTTCGCTGTGACCGACTCGGCGTCTGGCTCGTGCCGATACTGCATCCGTCGTACCAGGACGTCTGGATCGGCCGACTCGGATTCGAACCCGAGGAGTATCTCGAGGAGATTCGAGCGACGCTCGAAGCGGTCCGAACGCGGTCCGACGCCTAATTGCCGCGGTTCCACTTCGCTGCGGTTTCCGGTCATCGTTCGCCGGAACGTCCCCGCGAGAGAGACCGGTCAGACCGATCGACCGATCGGTCACACTATCGGTACCGAACATCCCGGATACGGCGGCCGCTACCTGCTTATCTGGCGCTCACGCAGTCGTTACCAAAAAATCGACAGCGGTGGTGTCAGGATGCGTGATGTGGTGCTGGTACAGATGCGATACGGTGACGCCCTGGTGGGCACTCGACCCGAGACAGACATCGGTATTGAACATTCGCGATCGTCGAACTCAATTCTCGAGAAATAAGTCGGATTACGCTGACTTTACCCCAGTTTAACCGCTTGAGACGGGTGAATCTCTTCGGTCGGGCACCTGCTTCGGTGGATCGCGAGTGCTCGAGCGGGTAAGTTTCTTACAGCGGGCCGACACACACTCGCGTATGAGCACGATCTTCAGTCAGATCATCGAGGGAGAGATCCCCGCCCGAATCGTGTACGAAGACGAGACGACGATCGCTTTTCTCGATGCCAACCCGCTGGCACCGGGCCACACACTGGTGATCCCGAAAGCGGAGTACGAACGACTGAACGACGTGCCCGACGACGTCGCCACGGATCTCTACGCGACGATTCATCAGTTAGTGCCCGCCGTCGAAGACGCCGTCGACGCCGACGCGACGACCGTCGCGTTCAACAACGGCGAGGAAGCCGGCCAGGAGGTGCCACACGTCCACTGCCATATCGTCCCCCGCTTCGAGGGCGACGGCGGTGGCCCCATCCACGGGATCGCCGGCGACGTCCCGGACCTCGCTGACGACGAACTGGACGACATCGCCGCGGACATCGAGTCTCGAGCCTGAACTCCGCTCCGACTAATCGGCACGGGGGGTGCGCCGCCGTGACGCTTTTCTCGCTTGCGCGTGACGCTCGCGTATGATCGCGAATCTCGCTGCGCAGTTTCGGGCCCACCCCATCGCCACGGCCCTCGAACTCGGCAGCGTCCTCGTCTGTTTCCTGCTGTTCGTGGGGACGCTCGTGTTGCTCTCCAGCGGCGCGCCGACCGGTCGTGGCGAGCCGTGGCTCGCGCTGATCGGAATCGGCGCCGCGTTCGTCGTCTTCTGGACGGCGCTGGTGCCGCTGTACGAACGAACGATGTAGCACAAGCACAGGGATCGGTGACCGCTCAGAACAACGTCCCGATAAGCAGGTCCCCGTAGACGAGTGCGATCACCAGCCCGGCGAACACCGGCACCAGAAACGGTGTTCCCGGCGAGATCCAGACCGTCTCCTTGGCGGCGAGCACCTCGAGTCCCTCCCGAAGTTCCTCGGGCGTGGTGCCGTAAGCCGTGCCCTCGATATCGGCGAGGAAGGCCTCCGCACCCCACGGGTCGGCTGTCGATTCGGAGTCGGTAGCGCCGGCGGGTGCTGCGCTCGACTCGGCGTCTGTGTCGAGGTTCCGTTCGGATTCGGTTGCGTCCCCGAGTGCGTCGGCATCGTCTGCGTCCTCGACCTCGTCTAGATCGTCCGCACCCTCGAGTGCCCTCCCGCCGTCGCTCCGAACCGCCGCCGTCACCGCGCCGTCGGTCGGCGGATTCGGCTCGTCGGGCAGCGTCGCTGGATCGCGGTACCGATCGCGGTGGTTTCGTACGTCCGCTAGCGTGAGTCCGCGCCAGCGCAGGTACATCCGCAGCGCGTCCAGATCGAGGCCGCCGCGGGAGCGCCCTTCCGGGGTCTCGAGGAGTCGGCCGTGGGTCACGGGAATCCGATCGGTCGAGACGGGCCAGCCGATGACCATCACCGACGAAACCCGGCCGGCGGCGGCGTTGCGAAGCGCGATGACGACCGGAACCGCGATCCCGACGATGACGGCGTTCGTCAGGATGGTAAACGAAAACGTCCCGATAGGGGTGCTCGTCAGCGGCAGCGTCCACGACCCAACCGCGTACTGGGGGAAGGTCGGAAACAGCAGCGCGAGAACGAGCAGCGCCTTCGCGTCGGCACCGCCGAAGCCGCCGAACCACCAGAACAGGTACGCGATGGGGACGACGAAGCCGAGACTCACCGCCGTCGGGATGAGAAACTCGTGACTCCAGGCGTAGCTGTCGGCGTTCCAGGCGAGCCAGCCGTCCCAGACGAGCAGGACGGCTCCGAGGAGGGCGAGGGGAATCCAGACGGTACTCGAGACCCGCCTGGTCTTGATATCGCGAATCGCGACCCAGGCGAAGACGGGGACGGCGACGAGCCGAAGGAGGTCGGGCGTCGTCGCCACGGAGCCAGCGAGTGTCACAGGTACCTCTCTCGAAGTGGGGGAGTGTTATCCTTTCGGCTCCGTCGGATCCGGAGTGTGCGCCGTGGCTCTTCGCTGGCCGTTGTGATCGTGAAAATGCATCCCCGGTGACGGGGGTCGCCTGGAAACCGTTCGGTTTCCGCTGCGATCTTAAATGACGCGGTTCTGCAGGTAGTCGAGGTGTTTCGCGTTGTAGACGATCTGCACCTCGTCGGTCTCGGCCGAGCCGATGCAGGTCAGACGGACGTTCTTGTCCTCGACTTCCTCGTCCGAGAGGATCTGCTGCATGTCCATGTCGATCTCGCCCTCGTAGACGATGGCCGCACAGTTCGCACAGGCGCCTGCACGGCAGGAGAAGGGCCAGTCGTAGCCCTGAGCCTCAGCAGCCTCGAGGATGTACTCACCTTCGGCCACGTCGAGGGATCCGTAGTCCTCCTCGTCGAGACCGGCGTCTGCGGCCTCGTCGAAGAGATCGTCGTCGTCCATCTCCCATCCGTGGTCGTCCAACACTTCGTAGTTGAGGTATTCTACCGTGGGCATCACCCGATGATTCGAGTCCCGCACTGGTATAGCTTGCTGTTCGGTCTTCAATTGTCTTTCACTCGGATTTCGGACGTTCGAAGGAAAGAATCTCAATATCCGTCAAACGACGGGTCGGAAACTAGCTGAGAAAATGAAATGCTGGCTCGGTCGTCGTTTCACTGCGAGTCGCGTCTCGCTCGTTCGGTCAGGATTCGGTGGGCACAGCGGGGCGGGAAGACACGAGTTCGCGTACGCCGTTTGCATCGAGGACACGTCGAGGGACGGTCCTCTCAGAAGCCGAAAATGGGGACGAACCGGAACGTGAGGAAGGCGCCGACCGTCGAAATAACCGGGACGACGTTTTGCATGAGGACGACACGGGCCGTCGTCGACGGATCGAAGAGGTCGGAGGCTTTCGGAATGTTTTCGGGTTTTTCCTCGCCAATATCGGGTGACTGCTCGCCTTCCTCTTCGGCGGTTAGGGCACCGACGGAGACCCTGGTTTCTTCGCCGGCTCTGACGTCCGACAAGGTGGTCGTCCGGGTTGCCCGGCCCCAACCGAGGCCGATGATGCTCATCGTCGCGATGACGACGAAACTCGCGGGGATACCGATCCACGAGAGGCCGATGACGATTCCCGAGCTGATGACGGCGACGACGATTGCGGCCGTCAGCGGGAGGTTCGTAATGTCGTTGCCCAGCGTGTCAAGCGTCCGGCGGGCGATGGTAAAACAGCCGACCGCGACGGCCGCGGAGCCGATCAGGATCAGGGGGATCATGTCGATGTCGCCGGTGCCGTAGATCGGTGCGATGGCGTTGGCGATGTTGCTCGTTCCCGAGGAGAAGGCCATCAGACAGCCGATTGCGACGACGACCAGTGCGCCCGAAATCTCGCGTCGATCGGCGTTTTCCCCGAAGCGGAGTCGAGGAGCGAGACCCGAGCGGTCGACGGTGACCATTTCGCGGCCCTCTCGGTTCCCCTCGATAGCGACCCAGGCGTTGATTCGCGGGTAAAAATAGCGCCCGACGACCCCAGCCACCCAGAACCCGATGATCGGGGCGACGATCCACCAGACGACGATCTCTCCCAGAACGGCAAGGTTGAGTTCGCCGGTCGCGAAACCGAGTGCGGCGATCGCACCGACGGCGGTCATCGAGGTCGAAGCGGGAACGCCGGCGTAGTTGCCCACGAAAAGCGCGCCGCCGATGAAAAAGAGGACGGCGACGTTCGATCGCATGGTGAAGATCCCCGTATCGTGGACGAGGTCGTTCCCGAGCGTGTCGACGACCTGCGGACCGATTGTGATCGCGCCGACGAAGAAGAAAATCGACATCAGCGTCGCCGCCATTAATTTCGTGATCACGTTGGCACCGACGGCCGGACCGAACGCAGGCCCTGTCGTTGCACCGCCGATGTTGTAGCCCACGAACACCGCGACCAGGAGCCCCACGATAAGCAGTACTTCTGTCACGTCCGTACTCACATCATCCGGCCCTAAAAATACGCCTATCTGATACCAGCGATCGAAACCGCGTACTCGCCGTTCGAATGGTCATCCGTCTGTCACGCCGGTTGGCCGGTCGCCAATCCATCGCGGTCGGCCCGGAAGCACCGACGTTCGGCGATCGTCCGTGATGCGTTTCGATCCTAAAGAACTTCAACAGTCATACCATGGAGTACAGTATCATGTATTTCGATAGGACACTCAATTCGAGAGACCAGCAGGGGGGAATCCGACCGATGTCTCGGCCCATCGGGACCGACGCCGGTAGCGAACGGCCAACAGCCGTCCGATTCGGCCGTATCGGTGGCGATCAGCCATGCTAAATCCGGTTCGGGTCGACGCGGCCGTTGACCTCGCGTACGGTGCACTGATTGCCCTGTCGATCGTCCTGATAATGGTCCTCGGGACGAACGTCGGAATCGCGTTCGGGGTCGGCGTGTTCGCTTCCTACGTCGTTCACGTCGTCTGGAAGATGGCGCGTTTCGATCCCGACTGGATGACCAGGGCCGTTCAGGAATCGGTCGAAGAAAGCGTCGGTGAAACCGTCGAGAAGAGCGTCGGCGAGACTGTCGAGAAGCAGGTCGGTGAGACGGTCGAAAAGCAGGTTGGCGAAACGGTCGAGAAGACGGTCGGCGAGACGGTCGAAGAGAAAGTCGGCGAAACTGTCGAGGAGAGTGTCAGTGAAACCGTCGAAGAGACAGTCGGTGAAACCGTCGAGGAGA
>NZ_WUYX01000020.1 GCF_009834785.1 Natronorubrum halalkaliphilum | reverse complement strand
ATTTCCATAGACAGAATCGAATTCCTCGGCTTCATCCTTCTAAGCTAGTGATATCGGCGGATTAGATCGCTATTCAACAGAGCATAAAATTGAGACGCTGTACGCGCCAGCGCAGCCGTTCGCCGGGCCGATACGAAGTGCCAGAAATTGGGCTTCCGGTCTTACTGGAAGGTGCGTCCGAGTTGATCGCCTTCCTGGGCCGGTTCGGCCTGCTGGAACTCCTCTTCGATCTCCTCGTAGCGCTCGCGCGTCTCGGGAGTCACGCTCGGCGCGACTTCCTCGAGCGCGTGCTCGAAGTGTTCCTTGCTGATGCGGACGTTGCCGATGGTGTCCGCCATCTCCTCGGGATCGACCGAGTTGATGAACTCGCGGCTGGCGGCCATCGAGGCCTCGCGAGTGACCGCTTCGATGTCGGCACCGACGTAGCCCTCCGTCTCGCTTGCCAGCCACTCGAGGTCGACCGCGTCGGCCAGCGGCTTGTCGCGGGTGTGGACCTCGAAGATCTTCTTGCGACCGTCCTCGTCGGGGACGGGCACGTGGACGTGCCTGTCGAGGCGTCCCGGACGGAGCAGCGCCGAGTCGATTAGATCGGGACGGTTGGTCGTCGCGATCACGACGACGTCCTCGAGTTCCTCGAGCCCGTCGAGTTCGGTCAGCAGCTGGGAGACGACGCGCTCGCCGACGCCGGAGTCACCCTGTCGCTGGCCGCGTTCGCCGGCAATGGAGTCGATCTCGTCGAAGAAGATCACGGTCGGTGCGTTCGACCGCGCCTTCTCGAAGATCTCGCGGACGCCCTTCTCGGACTCGCCGACGTACTTGTTGAGCAGTTCGGGACCCTTGATCGAGATGAAATTCGACTGGGCCTCGTTGGCGACGGCCTTGGCGAGCAGCGTCTTCCCGGTCCCCGGCGGACCGAACATCATGACGCCCTTTGCGGCCTCCATGTCCATCGCTTCGAACACCTCGGGGTAGTCGAGGGGCCACTGGATGGTCTCGCGCAGCCGTTCTTTGGTGTCGCCGAGCCCGCCGACGTCGTTCCAGGTGACGTCGGGGACTTCGACGAAGACCTCGCGCATCGCGGACGGCTGGATGCCCTTGAGCGCGTCCTTGAAGTCGCTTTCAGTGACCTGCAGCGACTCGAGTACCTCGGCGTCGATCTCGTCTTCTTCCAGATCGAGGTCAGGACGGATGCGACGGAGGGCGTTCATCGCACCCTCGCGAGCGAGGCTCTCTAAGTCGGCCCCGACGAAGCCGTGCGTGTTGGACGCGTAGCTGTCCAGATCGACGGTTTCCTCGAGGGGCATCCCGCGGGTGTGAACCTGCAGGATCTCCTTGCGGCCGCTCTTGTCCGGAACGCCGATCTCGATCTCGCGGTCGAATCGGCCGCCGCGCCGGAGCGCGGGGTCGATGTCGTCGATGCGGTTGGTCGCCGCGATGACGGTGACGCGGCCGCGTTCTTCGAGCCCGTCCATCAGGCTCAACAGCTGGGCGACCACGCGTCGTTCGACGTCGCCGCCGGCTTCTTCGCGCTTGGCCGCGATGGAGTCGAGTTCGTCGATGAAGATGATCGCGGGGGCGTTCTCCTCGGCCTCTTCGAAGACCTCGCGGAGTTGCTCCTCGCTTTCACCGTAGTACTTCGACATGATCTCCGGACCGGAGATCGTCTCGAAGTGGGCGTCGATCTCGTTGGCGACGGCCTTGGCCATCAAGGTCTTCCCGGTGCCCGGGGGACCGTGGAGCAGCACGCCCTTGGGCGGCTCGATGCCGAGCTGCTGGAACAGCTCCGGGTGGCGCATCGGCAGTTCGATCATCTCGCGAACCTGGTCGAGTTCGTCGTCCAGGCCGCCGATGTCCTCGTAGGTGACGTTCGGAACGCCCTCGGCGGACGCGCCGGGGCCGCTGGAGCTGACCTGCTCGGCCGGCGTCTCGGAGATTTCGATGTTCGTCGAGTCCGTGATGACGACCGTGCCCGACGGCGACGTGCTCGCGATCTTCAGCGGGACCGACTGGCCGGAGCTGGCCATCGGCCCGAACGATAGCGAGAACGGAACTGTCTGGCCTTCGGTGACGGCCTGTCCGCTCAGCTTATCGCGGACAAGCGGACCGATGTCCCCGCGAATACGGAGATTCTGCGGAAGCGCGACCGTGACCGATTTGGCCGGGTTGACGTCCGCGGGTTCGATGGTGACGCGGTCGTCGATACCGACGTCGGCCTCCTGTCGAAGCCGACCGTCGATCCGGACGATCCCGCGACCTTCGTCTTCGGGATAGCCGGGCCAGACGCGCGCGACGGCCTGGCTGTCGCCCTTACCCTCGATGACGATGTAATCGCCGTTCTCGAGGTCGAGTTCGCGCATCGAGACGCGGTCGATCGCGGCCAGTCCACGCCCTGCATCCTTCTGTTTCAGTGGTTTGACGGTGAGTTTCATAGATCGCCCTCCATCTCGACAGTCAGGACGCCATTTTTGATAAACGTGTGCGCGTCGTCTGCACCGTCGGGGAGCTCGAGTTCGTACTGTTCGTCGTCAACGATGACGATGACCGTATCGTCGACGAGATCGACCGAGGCATCCGTTTCGTCGGCCCCGAAGTCGACGGCCAGCACCGAGCACTCATCGTACTCGTACTGGCGGGTTAACTGCCCCTCGTTCCGGGTGAATTGTTCGAGTGTCATGGTGTTACTAACCCAAAGTAAGCAGTCAAAGTATATATGCTTTTCGCTAATTGAATCGGGGACGGCGTCGGGGTAAGGGGGAAGATAGCTGTTCGTAGTTCACAGTCGGAGCGAACGGTAACGGAGGGGCCTGCCGACTGCGAAAGACGATGGACGCGTCGATGAGAACCGAATCGGGAATTTAAGCCCGTTCCGCTCGTTCGCACTTCTATGGAGACGGTTACACACCACGGCCGGAAAACGGCCTACGAAATCGCCGATCGCGGCGGCGACGGCCCGCCAATCTGTTTCGTCCACGGGAGCGGCGGCTCGCGCGACGTCTGGTCGTCCCAGCATCGGCTGAGCGACGAGAATCCGGTGGTCACGCTCGATCTGAGCGGCCACGGCGATTCCGAGGACATCGACGCACGCCCTGGATATACGACGCTATCGGCCTACGCGGACGACGTCCTCGCCGTCGTCGAAGAGACCGAGAGTCGAATTCTCGTGGGCAACTCCCTCGGCGGTGCCGTCGTCATGCACGTCCTGCTCGAGCGCGGGTTCGATCCCGACGCGGCGGTCCTGACGGGTACCGGTGCGCGACTCGGCGTACTCGAGGATCTCCTGGACTGGCTCGCGAGCGACTTCGAGCGCGCCGTCGAGTTTCTCCACGGACCGGATCGGCTCTTTCACGATCCCGACCCCGAACTCCGCGACGAGTCGATAAAACAGCTCCACGAGACCGGGCAGGCGGTTACTCGCCGGGATTTCCTGACCTGCCACGAGTTCGACGTTCGAGACCGGCTCTCGGCGATCGACACCCCCGTACTCGCGGCGTGTGGCGAACACGATCAGTTGACGCCGCCGCGGTACCACGAGTACCTCGCCGAGAAGATCGACGACGCCTGGCTCGCCGAGTTCGAAGACGCGGCGCATCTGGCGATGGTCGAACAGCCGACCGCGTTCAACGCCGCGCTCACCGAGTTTCTGGAGATCGTTCGGAGCCAACGGACACCGGAGTGAGGTGTGATACGGTTTACTGTAGTCAATTACCGCCGATTACCGACCCCGTCCCTGGTGATCGGCGGTACATAGTTACAGCAATCCGTATGAGTCGTTGCGGGCGAGGTTGCGGTCGGTGTCGTGGTCGGGGTCGGAGGGGCAATTCCAGCAAAAGCGCTACCGTATGCACCGTACACGGCAACTGCTGTCCGTCTCCACGCACCTCGAGCGTTCGAGTCCCTCGTCTCGAAGATGGCTGCAGTAGCGGCCCCTCATACGGACTGCTGGAAGTCATTTCCGGTGGGACCGCAGGACGGGTCGCGGCCCCACCGGTGAATCGGTACAGCAGGCCGTATCAGTACAGATCCTCGAGGTCGGCCTCTTCGTGGCTGTGTTCCTCGGCGGGGAACTCCTCGGATTCGACGGCCGAGACGTAGTCGTCGACGGCCGACGCCATCTCCTCGCGGACGGCTCCGAACTGCTTCGAGAACGAGGGCGACCACTCGCTCAGGCCGACGGCGTCGTTGACCACGAGTACCTGTCCGTCGCAGTCGGGACCGGCACCGATCCCGATCGTCGGAATGTCCAGCGTCTCGGTGATTTCGGCCGCCAGATTCGACGGCACGTGCTCGAGGACGAGCGAGAACGCGCCCGCCTCCTCGTGTTCGATCGCGAGGTTCAGGATTCGTTCGGCGGCCTCCCGATCGGTTCCCTGCCGGGGGTAGCCGCCGTACTGGTTGACGTGTTGGGGAGTGAGTCCGAGGTGGGCCATCACCGGAATCCCCAGCTGGGTCATTTGCTCGGTGATATCGACGGTGTGGGGGCCGCTCTCGAGTTTGACCGCCTGTGCACCCTCCTCTTTGAGCATCCGTCCGGCGTTCTCGATGCTGTCTTTCTCGTCGACGCCGAAGGAGAGGAAGGGCATATCGGCGACGACCAGCGCGTCCTCGGCCGCTCGCGAGACCGCGCCGACGTGGTGGGCGATTCCGTCGACGGTGACGGGAACCGTCGTCTCGTGGCCGAGCGCCACGTTGCCGACGCTGTCGCCAACGAGAATCATGTCGACGCCGGCGTCGTCGACGATCGCGGCCGTCGGTGCGTCGTAGGCCGTGAGCATCGTGATCGGTTCCTCGCCTGCTTTCGCCTTGACATCCCGCACGGTAGGCATACCCACAGGTTAGTCGTCAGTGATTAAATGGCTCCGTTCTTCGACGGCGGTCGATCTTGCGTCGAAGACGACGAACCTCGGTACGCCGATCGAAGTGAAATCGGTATCCACGATAGTTAAGAGGGCTGGCCCGCCACTGTCAGCCGTGCCAGAACCCGTCGAAACGACCACTCCCGAGGGGGTCGATTACGGCTGGGTGATGCAAGTCACCTTCGTGGCCACGATCCTCGTCGGTGCGCCGGTCGTCGCCCTGCTCTCGCTGACGCTCAGCCTCGATCTGTCGAGCTGGGGCGCTCGAGCCGAGTTCGCGATCCGCGTCGGCGCGCCGATCTGGTTTCTGACGGCCATCGTCGTCTTCGCGTACGCGAAGCGAAACCAGACGTGATATCCTATAGTAGCCACTGGAAGTCAGTGCACACCTGATCGCACGACGGGAGCGCAGTTCGGAGCTCGAAAGGTGAGAACTGCGGACAGTGCGATCAGCGTGTATACAGTTCCAGTTGTTACTGTCCCATACCGCTCCGATCGATACTCCAGCGGGTACCGGAGACCTGAGAGAGCGTTGGACCCCGAGAGGCCGTTTCTCTTCCGAATTCCTTAGACACCCGACGGCCCGTTCCCGACGTATTCGAACGCGACGCCGGCCCGCTCTGCCGTCAGTTGATCCCGCGAGGAGTCCCCGACGAACAGCGCCCGCTCGGGGTCGACGTCGAGACCGCGAACCGTCTCGAGCAACGGTTCGGGGTCGGGTTTTCGCGTTGCGACCGTGTCCCGGCCGACGACCGTCTCGACCGCGTGGCCGAGGTCGTGTTCCTCGAGTGCGATCCGACAGGCTTCCTCGCAGTTGAGCGAGCAGACGCCGACGGGTACCGACCGCTCGAGCAGGTCGTCGGCGTGGGCCAGCCGCGGCGCGGTTTCGGCCCCGTCGCGTTCGTGGGCGGCGATCGTCGACTCGACTTCGGCGGCCAGTCCGGCGTCGCTGGCGCTCCCGAGGAGGTCCCACAGTTCCCGGCTCGGCGGGTCGACGTTCGCCGTCTCGTAAACCTCCAGGACGTCGGCGGCGACGGCGTTCCAGTCGACGTCGAGATCGACGAGCGTTCCGTCCAGGTCGTAGACGATGGCGTCGTAATCGGTCACGCGTACCGATACGAGCGGCGGGAGAATATATCGTTCGCCGTCCGAACTCGACCGACGCCTCGGAACCGTCTCGCACTCGACGGTCGGGCGAGCGCGCGATCACCGTCGCCCGTTCGAGACGGGTACAGTGCCGGCGCCTCGAGCGCCGACCCGCCCGATCCGCGTGAACCGCTACTCCGTCGCGAGCTCGCCCGTCGGCTCGTCTAACTGCTCGCTCGCGAGGACGCGATTGGCCCGCCGGAGTCGCTCGGAGAGCGCCTGATGCGAGATATCGAGTTCGTTCGCCAGTTCCTCGAGCGAGATTTCTCGAGGGACGTCGTAGTAGCCCTGCCGGTAGGCTTCGGCGATGGCCTCCTGCTGTGGTTCGGTCAGGGCGGCCGTCGTCTCGAGGTCTTCGTCCTGGCCGGCCTCGACCATCCGTCGAACGTCGACTCGGACGTCGTGGTCTTCGATAGCCGAGACGGCGTCCGAAAGCTCCTCACGTTCAGGAAAGAGCAGTCGAAGCGTCCACTGCCCGTCGGTGACGTGCGCACCGAGAACCGTGCCGCCGTGGGTGTAGACTGCACAGCAGATCGAGCCGATATCTTCGCTGTACTGCAGACGATAAAACCATTCGTCGTCGTCGGCGTTTTCGAGCAGTTTGAGGTGTTCGTCGACGGTGGAGTCCTCGGCGAGTGCCCGTCTCAACTCGTCGGGATCGACGTTCGAGAACCAGACCAGAGGCATCGTCCGAACCGGCCCTTCGGCCACGACACTTTCGACGCGCACCTCGAGGTCGGGCAGTCGTTGAAACGTTTCTGCGAGTGCGAAACTGTCGGTCGAAACCGTGAGTTCTGCGATCGTCGTCATCGACCGATCACCCCGTGGGGTACGCTCGAGTCCAGTTGACGAACAATGCCGCTATCATAGTGGTGTTGGGACCCGAATCGTCTCATAATTACCTAGCCGATCCACTCTCTGGGGTGGCGAGAGCGCCCGTCGAAGCAGTATATGTCATGGTCGTCATCGTTCTGACGCGGCACTCTCGCTCGGATCGTGCTACTACGCGGTAGGACACGAACTCGATTGATGAGCAGGCCTTTGTATTCCAGCCGTTTAAGACAGTATCTTGCCGCTGGTGACGGTCAGCAAACTGTAGCTATCGACGCTGAAATCCCGATGAGGGGGTTTCCTCTCGCTCTTACTCGAGTCGCGCCAGCCGGTTCAGCGCGTAGACGGTCCGCAGAACGTCCACGCTTTTTCCGCGGTCGAAGACGAGTTCGTCCGTCTCGAGGACGTGCTCTAAGGTGTCCTGCGAGGCGTGTTCGGGTGCGGCCGCGATGCCGGATCCCGTTTCGTCGACCCACCGCATCACGCGCAGATCGCTCTTGGAGTCGCCCATCACCAGCGAAAACGGATCGTCGACGCCCAACACGTCGAGGGCGCGCTCGACGCCGACGACTTTGTTCAACTCGAGGCTCCCGATCTCGGCCGCATCGGCCTCGTAGTAGGCGACGTCGATGCGGTCCAGGACGGCCGCGAGCGCGTCGGGAACCGACTCGGAGTCGAGGTCGGGGTACGCCCCTTCGCCCTCGAGGACCGCCCTGATTTCGGGGTCCTGATCGGCGTAGAATGCGCGGGTCCAGTCGACGATCGGTTCGTCGTTGATCTCGGTGGTACCGTTGCCGCTGTTGTTGTCGTTGTCATTGCCGTTGCTGTCGTCCTTGTCGACCTCGACGTCGCCTTCGCTGTCGTTGCCGCCAGCGCCGTCGGGACCGGCGTCACCGGAGCTGTCGCCGGTCAACTCGAGTTGGGTGCCAACGGCGTCGGCGAGCAGGTCGATCAGGTAGATTAGCGCCGTGTCGATGGTCTCACGGGCCTTCGTTGACCCGGTCTCGTAGTTGGGCTTCATCGTGATGTTGAACTCGTTGCCCTGCAGGTGACAGCCCCGTCGAAGGTCCTCGGGAGCGTCGGGGAGCACGCGCGAGCGTACGTCGTCGAAGACGTCTCGGATCTCCTCGCCCAGGTCCTCGTACAGTAATTGCTTCGTCTCCGCGCCGTGACCCGGGGTGAACACGCCCGTCCCGGCCTCGTAAACGATCGACAGATTGCCCGAGTGGACGATTTCGCTGCCCAGTCCCTGAATCGCGAACCCCTTGACGTTCTCCAGCGTCTGACCGGTACAGATGACGATGGGAACACCGGCCTCGTGGAACTCCGTCAGCACGTGCAGGGTATCCCGGGGAATCTCGTTGTCGGTTCCGCCGGCCGATCGCAACGTTTCGTCGACGTCGAGCACGAGGACGTTCACCGCACGGCCGTACTTGGCCTCGAGGTCTAACGCGGTAAAGGCCTGCTCGCGGGTGGCCCGCGAGGCGACCTCCGCGAACGTCTCGCCGGCCGCGAACCCGGAGCGGATCTCGTCTTTCCGGCGCTCGAGTTCCTCGTTGGCTCCCTGCCAGTGTTCCAGGGCGACCCGGGAGTCGACCGCCGGAAAGACGTCGACGAACGCCTGATACTCTCGCAGCGTCTCCGTATCGTACTCATCGTACAACTGATAGACGAGATCGTATCGTTCCATGTCAGCTACAGACAGGGGCAGGGGGATAACCGTTTTCAGTATCGGAGCGGTGGCAATCGACTCCGTTTGTCGCCGGTAGTGGCGATTGCGTCCGACGGACGACGATACGACTATAAAAACGGCGCCCGAACTCGCAACCATATGAAAAACGTCGACGACCTGATCGAGAGCGCAGCCGAACTCGCGACCCGGGGTCTCTCGAAGGGGGAGATTGCGGACGAACTGAACGTCTCCCGAGAGACCGCGAGCTGGCTCGTCGAGCGAAGCGACGCGACGACGCAGCCGAACGACCAACCGACTCAGGAAACGACTGCTGCCGCCCGAAGCGGGCCCCAGGACATCCACGTCGATTGGTCGGCGATCGGCCGGGACAGCAAACGCATGGGTTCGATCGCGGAAGCGATGGCCGATCTGCTCGCCAAACACGGCGAGGACGTCGATCTGACGATCGGTATCGAGAAGGCCGGCGGTCCGATCGCGACGCTCATCGCGCGAGAACTCGAGACCGATCTGGGGACGTACACGCCCGCGAAACACCAGTGGGAGGAGGGCGATATCGAGGATCTCGGCGGTACCTTCTCGCGGAACTTCGCCGGAATCCGCGACCGCGAGTGTTACGTGGTCGACGACACCATCACCAGCGGAACCACGATGCGCGAGACCATCGATGCGATCCGTACCGAGGGCGGCGAACCGCTCGCCTGCGTAGTTCTCGCGGATAAACAGGGTCTCGAGGAGGTCGAGGGTGTCCCGGTCTACTCGCTCCTGCAGGTCATCAGCGTTGGAAAAGAGGAATGAATCGATCGACCGGCCGTGTGGTCACGGATACACGCATACGCAGGGTCAATATCGACGTGTCGCGTGAGTTGCGATCGGTCATGTGACTCGAGGACGATCGGCGGCGGGTAACTGTGTTTTTCCAGACACGATATCGGGATGTGTATGCAGTGGGTTTCGAGTGAAACGATCGATCTGATTCACCTGTCGCAGAATCGACATATCCCGACTCGAGAGCCGGGTTGCTATCGACTGCAGAAGGGGTCGGCGTAACAGTACGTTGTCGGCGCCGTGCTGATGCTAGGCTGTGAATTCTCTTAACGGTCAGGTTCCCGTCTTCGAGTGAGGTAACCAATGACCAAGCGACTTACACGCCGACGAATGATTGCAGTAAGCGGTGCAGTCGGTCTCACTGCACTCGCGGGTTGTAATGACAACGGCGAGGACGACGAGATCGAAGAGGAAGATCCCGCTACAGACGACGAGAACGGGATGGACGACGAAGACGAAAACGGCGTAGATGATGACGAGAACGGGATGGACGACGACGAAGAGGACGAAGACGACGAGAACGGGATGGACGACGACGAAGAGGACGAAGACGAATAACACTGCTCGAGAAGCACGACAGCGCCCGCGTCTACCGGAAACAGCGTGCTTCTTGTTCCCAGTATCGATGCTGAGTAGCGGTATCCTCGGCAGAGACGAACCCGCTTCACCTGTGCTCTCATACGGATTGCTGTAACTATGTACCGCCGATCACCAGGGACGAGGTCGGTGATCGGTGGTAATTGACTACAGTAAACCGTATCACTCGGAGATCACCGCGTCCTCGAGGGCAATCGACCGATGCGTCGAAGCCGTAGCAAGGGCAGGGCGTGACTTTTTCGCTCCGAAGCCGCCAGCTAGCGTCACAGAACAGCCTTTCACTGCCGTCTCACGAGACAGCTGACAGTACTGCGGCCACACTCGAGCGGTGGCGCGAGTTTCCGAAAGCGGTCGGAGTTCGGAGCGGGCAGACGATCGGCTCGTCGACGCTCACTGCGAAATCGTGATCTGTCGGCGAGTCGACCGATTGCGAACACAACAGACGCGACTCCCAAGATATCATGACACGTTCATCGACACGACGACGATACCTCACTGCCAGCGCTGTGGCCGGTATCGCAGCACTCGCTGGCTGTAGTGATCTGATCGACGACGAAGACGAAGAATCCGAAGAAGAAAACGGCGGTGAAGAGCCGGGAGAAGAGAACGGCGACGAGGACCAACAGGCGGTCGAAGACGTCGACTACGAAGATCCGGCGGGTGAACTCGAACTCCTCCAACCGAGCGACGGCGACGAAGTTGCCAGCCCGGTTACGTTCGAGATGGAAGTCAAAGACTTCGAGGTCGAAGCCGTGACCGAGGACGGCGTTCCCGAAGACGATGCCGGACACCTGCACATCATCGTCGGTCAGGAGTGTGTCGAACCGGGTGACGGGATCCCGTTCGAAGAGGGCTACCACCATCTGGGCGAAGGCGAACTCGAGACGGAACTCGAACTCGAGACCGGCGAGCACCGGATCTGTGCCCAGGCGAGCGACGCCCAGCACAACGCCTTCGATATGACCGACGAGATCACGATCGAAGTCGTGGAAGACGAAGACGAGGCAGCGGACGAGGATGACGAGGATGATGCGGACGTAAACGGCGTCGATGAGGACGACGACGAAAACGGCGACGGCGGCGATAACGGTGACGAGTGATACTCGGACGCGGTGAACTTGCAGTACGTAACGGGGATATCGCCACCCTGGTGAGGATACTCGTCAGTCACAACGAGCGACGGCGCAAAAAATGATGAACCGGTGAGCGGACGGCTTAACCGTGGATTCCCATCGCTTCGATCTGCTCCTGATACCGATTCCGGATCGTCACTTCGGTCACCTGTGCGACGTCTGCGACTTCGCGCTGGGTCTTCTTTTCGTTACACAGCAGCGATGCGGCGTAAATCGCGGCGGCGGCGTACCCGGTCGGTGACTTGCCCGAGAGGAGCCCTTCCTCGGCCGTCTTTTCGATGATCTCGTTGGCCTTGGTCTGGACCTCTTCGGAGAGTTCGAGTTCGGAACAGAAGCGAGGAACGTACTTTTTCGGGTCGACGGGGCGCATCTCGAGACCGAGTTCCTGCGAGATGTACCGATACGTACGCCCGATCTCTTTGCGTTCGACGCGTGAGACTTCCGAAATCTCCTCGAGACTGCGTGGGATGCCTTCCTTCCGACAGGCAGCGTACAGCGCCGAGGTGGCGACGCCTTCGATCGACCGACCGCGAATGAGGTCTTCCTTGAGTGCACGTCGGTAGATCACGGACGCGACCTCGCGGACGGACCGTGGTACACCCAGTGCGGACGCCATTCGGTCGATCTCGCTGAGTGCGAACTGCAGGTTGCGCTCGCCGGCGTCTTTCGTACGGATGCGTTCCTGCCACTTGCGAAGTCGATGCATCTGACTTCGCTTTTTGGATGAAATAGAGCGGCCGTAGGCGTCTTTGTCCTTCCAGTCGATCGTCGTGGTCAGTCCCTTATCGTGCATCGTCTGGGTCGTCGGTGCGCCGACCCGGGACTTCTCCTGCCGTTCCTGGTGGTTAAACGCCCGCCACTCAGGACCGGGATCGATTTTTTCTTCTTCCACGACGAGCCCACAGTCTTCACAGATGAGCTCACCCCGGTCAGAGTCTTTCACGAGATTGTCCGATTCACACTCGGGGCACGCACGAACCCCTTCCTGATCCTCGGTCTCGTCCGTCTCACGTGTTCGCTCCCGCTGGCGGGTGGACCGTGTCATCGCACTTTTATAGTAGTATCACCAAGGTATATAAACCCTTGGGGTGCGTTTTCGGATGTTGACGCTAATGTACGGATATCGGTCGTTACAGCGTCTCAATCGCAAGGTTTACGATCCGGAACCGGAAAGACTTTATCCGACTCTGGCCGACATCAGCCACGAATGCCGGTCATCGAGTGCGACGTCGAGACGGCTCGAGAGCGACTCGAGGAGACAGGTGTGACCGTCGAATCCGGAAATACGGATCACGAACGCTGGCGTGCGAGCCGCGGCGGCGCGACGGCCGTCGCCTACGACGACAAGGTCGTGATCCAGGGTGGGAGTCCACAGGATCTCGAAGCGCTGCTGCGAGAGGGCGGCGGACGCGCCCATGCCTACTTCGACGGCGCGTGTCGAGGGAACCCCGGCCCCGCAGCCACCGGCTGGGTGATCGTCAGCGGCGACGGCATCGTCGCCGAGGGCGGCGAACGGATCGGTACCGCAACGAACAATCAGGCCGAGTACGCGGCGTTGATCGCGGCTCTCGAGGCCGCTCGCGACTACGACTTCGACGAGCTACACGTGCGCGGTGACTCAGAACTTATCGTCAAACAGGTCCGCGGCGAGTACGACACCAACAACCCCGAACTGCGAGAGAAGCGTGTTACCGTCCACGAACTGCTTTCTGCCTTCGACGAGTGGACGCTCGAGCACGTTCCCCGCGAGGTCAACGACCGCGCGGACGATCTCGCGAACGAGGCGCTGGATCAGGGCTGACCGTCGACCGAACGGCACCGAAGAGTCGACCCAACCGCGGATCAGCAAGGGAAAAGCCCTCGAGTCCGTACGGGTCGATATGTCCGATTCGAACGACCCGCGTGCCGGTTCCGACCACGAGGCAGACGGCTCCGGGAACGGTGTAGACGACGCTGCATCTGCGGATCTGCCCGACGACGTCGTCGACGAGGCCGAACGGCTCACCCGACTCGAGCGCACCGCACCCGAGGACGCGGAGGCAAAAGCACATCTGGAGCGACGAGCGGCGCTGCTCGAGGCCCACGACTTTACCGCTCGGATCCGCGACGACGGTGACGACGTCCTCGTCCTCCACCCCGAGGAGTGGCACGACGAAGCGGCGGGCGTCATCCGAACCGATCGTATCGACGATATCTCGCGCGCGGTCGAAATTCCGCTCGAGGGGGCGGGCGATCCGGACGACTGGGAGGCAGTCGATTCGCACAATCGCGACCTCGTCGCGCGGGTCAGAGAGCGCCACGGTGACGTCCACGGCGACAACGCCGCCTTACTCGCCGATTTCGTCGGCAATCACTATGCCAAACAAATCCCAGAACTGACAAGCGAGGAACTCGCGGAGTTTCGCTCGGAGTACTTCGTGCGGAATGCGTGGCCGTCCGACGAGCAGCAGGATGTGATCAACGAATCGATCACGCTCATCTTCGAGGCGGCCGAAAAACCGGTTCCCGAATTACAGGACCGGTAAACGCTAATTCTGGTGGAGTTGGAGCCGATCAGTAGCTGTTCTCGATGATCTCGTTGATCTCGTCCGCGCGGTCGTCGCCCGTGACGACCTTCGAGAGCGTCCACTGGATGCCGTCGAGGACGGCATCGTAGCCGTCGTCGGTCAGCGAGTACTGGTTGGTCCGCTTGTCGAGTTCGCTCTTCTCGACCAGGCCGAGTTCGACGAGTTCGTCGAGGTTCGGGTAGAGTCGCCCGTGGTTGACTTCCGTTCCGTAGTAGTCCTCGAGTTCGCGCTTGATCGCCAGGCCGTACATCGGTTCCTTGGCGAGGATAACGAGGATGTTGTTCTGGAACGCGGTAAGCTCGCGTGCAATACTCTGTTCGCCGGTGATTGATTGTGCCTCTGACATACCTGTGTAAATGTCACCAGACTATTTAAGACTTACCAACTATTTCCCCGACGCAACTGCCCGGTTGAGAGCCGCTTGGTTGCTTCGAAGCCGGATACTGGTGGGAGTTGTCCGGATCACGTCTCGTGGCTGTCTGGTAACCCTCGTTTGAAAGATGACACTCGATTACGAAAGTACTTTTTGATCGACCGTGGAGTGTCCGGTACATGGTCAACCTCTGGGAAGACCTCGAAACTGGACCGAATCCGCCCGAAGAGATCTATGCCGTCGTCGAGTGTCTCAAAGGCGAACGTAACAAGTACGAGTACGATAAGGACGTCCCGGGAGTCGTCCTCGATCGCGTGCTTCACAGCAACGTCCACTATCCGAGCGACTACGGCTTCATCCCGCAGTCGTACTACGACGACGAGGACCCCTTCGACGTGCTCGTCCTCGTAGCGGACCAGACGTTCCCTGGCTGTGTCATCGAAGCGCGACCCGTCGCTCTGATGAAGATGGACGACGACGGCGAACAGGATGACAAGGTTATCGCGGTGCCAAGCGAGGACCCGCGCTACGACCACATCGAGGACCTCGAGGACATTCCACAGCAGCAACTCGACGAGATCGACGAGTTCTTCGCGACCTACAAGAACCTCGAAGCGGACAAGGAAGTCGAGACCCAGGGCTGGGAGGACAAACAGGCCGCCTACGACGCGATCGAGCACGCCCAGGAGCTCTACGAGGAACACTTCGAATAGCGAATCAGCCGTCTCACGCCGCGCTTTTCCGTTTTCGACGACAGAGACCGTTCCGTTCTGGCCCCCTCGCGACCACCGGATTCACCGGAGTTATTCTCCGCCACGTGGCTCATGCATTATGAGCATGGGTAATTTTATCCGGGATGGCGTGCTACGTGTACTCGTTATGGCAGCAACCAACCCGTCCGCACGAACGTCCTCCTCGTCCTCGGCAGATGACGCGGCCGAATCCGGAGCCGGGATGGCTCATCTGACGGTCGTCCCCGCGAACTTCGAGTCAACCGAACGGGACGGGAGCGACGACTGATCAGTCGTCGATCGATATCGCCACGTCTCAGCTCTGCGGTTCTCACTCGAGTACGTCGGACAGCTGAAACTGTCCAGAGCTGGTCTCAGCGCTCACTTTTCGGCGATCCAGACCATCTCTTGTGAGCTCTCGTCGAGCGGCTCACTGTCGAATCCACCGTACACCGTCCAGTCGCTCCAGCCCGTGGTTTCGAAGAGAAGTTCAAATTCGGCTTTCGAGACGAGTGCGAGTCGGAAGGCAGACTCACTGATGACGGTGCCGTCCCGCTTGAGAGTCCGTTCGGTTTCGATCACCTGTTCGATTTCGTCCACGACTCTCGAAATCTCGGTTACGGTGTACTCCTCACCATCGTATTCGATGACCTGCGTCTCGGGCGTTCCGTACGTCTCACAGATGATATCGAAGTTTGGAACGAAGACGTTGAACACGAGTCGTCCACCGGACTCGAGTGCGTCATAGATGTTCCGAAGCGCAGCCTGCCGATCTGCGAGCGTCGTATTGTGGAGGAACGTTCGAAACGGGACGATGATGAGGTCGTAGGTCCGCTTCGGTTCGAAGGCGGTCATATCGGCTCGCCGAACGCACGGTTTCAGGTCGTCTTCCGCGGCGTTGCGCTCGAGTTCGGTGAGCATCGCTCGCGAGATATCGATTCCGTAGGCGTCGACGCCCGCCCGCAGGAGATCGAGGTAAACTCGTCCCGTTCCACAGCCGACTTCCAGTACGGTCCCGTTCGTCTCGCGAGCCAGTTCGACGTAGAAGTCGGCGTCTCCGATCCGCTGTTCGTCGTAATACTCGTCGTAGAGCCCGGCCCACTCGTCAAAAAATCCCTCCGCTGGATGCATGCTCCATGGGTCGTTTTGGTGACACATAATTATTTCTGTGGAGACGTCGTTTCGTTCAAGTACAATTCTGGAAACGTCAGCTAGGCCCACACCGATCTGAGCGAAAGTGGATTGTCGGTGAACCTTCTCAAGATAGTGTCTCGAAACGAACCTTCTTGTATGCGGTCGGACTACGTCCGTCCATGGGTCTGTTCGATCGATTGCGGGGCGACGGAGCTCCCCGAGTCGCATTTATTGGGGTCGATGGCGTGCCGTACAGTCTCCTATCGGAGAACGAGGAACTGTTTCCGAACTTCGCCGCGATCGCCGACGAGGGGACGGCGGGCGAAATCTCGAGTATCGTGCCACCGGAATCCAGCGCCTGCTGGCCGTCGCTGACGACCGGAATGAACCCCGGGGAAACGGGGGTCTACGGCTTCCAGGACCGTGAGGTCGGCACCTACGACACCTACGTGCCGATGGGGCGTGAGGTACAGGCGGATCGCGTCTGGGACCGCGTTCAGGAGGACGGCCGACGGGCGACCGTCATGAACGTCCCCGTTACCTTCCCGCCACAGCGAAACGTCCAGCGGATGGTCTCGGGCTTTCTCTCACCGGGACTCGAGAAGGCCGCCTACCCCGACGACGTCCGTGACTACCTCGAGACGCTCGATTACCGGATCGACGTCAATCCGAAACTCGGCCACCAGGAGGAGAAAGAGGAGTTCATCGAGGACGCCCACGCTACCATCGACGCCCGCTTCGAGGCGTTCGAACACTACATCGAGGAAGACGACTGGGATCTGTTCTTCGGCGTCTTCATGACGACCGACCGGGTCAACCACTTCCTGTTCAAAGACTACGAACGCGACGGCCAGTACAAGGACGACTTCATCGAGTTTTACCAGAAAGTCGACGACTACATCGGTCGACTTCGCGACGCGCTGCCGGACGACGTCACCATGATCGTCGCCTCCGATCACGGGTTTACCAGCCTCGACTACGAGGTCCACTTCAACGAGTGGCTCCGGGAGGAAGGATGGCTGACCTTCCAGGACGACGAGCCGGAGGAATTGGGCGACATCGCCGACGACACGAGAGCCTACTCGTTCATCCCGGGTCGGTTCTACATCAACCTCGAGGATCGCGAACCGCGGGGCTCCGTTCCCGAATCAGAGTACGACGAAGTTCGCGACGAACTCAAAGCCGATCTCGAAGCCCTCGAAGGGCCGGACGGGAACGCGGTCGTCGACCGAGTGGTCGAAAAGGAAGCGGCGTTCCGCGGCGACCACGACGATATCGCGCCGGATCTGGTCGCGATCCCGAACAAGGGCTTCGACCTTAAGTCCGGCTTCAAGGCCGACTCCGACGTGTTCGACACCGGACCGCGAAACGGGATGCACAGTTTCGACGACACCTCGCTGTACATCGACCACCCCGACGCGACGATCGGGGATGCCGATCTGTTCGACATCACGCCGACGATCCTCGACTTGCTCGACGTCGAGTACAGCCGCGGCGACTTCGACGGCGCAAGTCTGGTCTGATCCGCGCCCCACCGGAACGCCTTTTACATCCGATTGACAATCTGGCGTATGAAAGAAGCCACCGTCATCGGGGGCAGTCTGGGACTGGCGATACTGACCGCCGGGGCTGTGGGCCTGCTGCTCGGAAGCACTGCGACGGTTTTCGGCGGTACGCCGATCGGAATCGCCGTTTATCTCGTCATCGGGGTCGGCCTGCCGCAGTACTATCTCTCACGGGAGACCGGCGACCCCACCCAACTCGGGCTGGCAACGCTCTCGGTCGCCGGCGGCGTCCTCGCGATGCTGGGGAGTCTTGCGCTCGGCTCGGCGACCGCGGAAACCGGCGTCGGCCACGTTCTGCTGTTCGTCGTCGTCTTCGGCAGCGTCCTCGGGGCGATCGTTCGGGAGTTCCGTGCCGGCTATCGAACCGAAAGCTGATCGCGTGCCGGATCTCGAGCCGGGAACCGATCGCGAGCGGCGGTACGGGAAAACCGCTCCGATCTCCAGGCCCGCGGACGGGAACACGAACGTGCACAGCGACCGCTCTCGATGTCCTCAGCAGAATAAGCCGACCGTTATAGCCGTGTCCGAAAAGAGAGCACCGGCCGAAGCGGTCGAATTCGAGTCCGTTTTCCGCCCGGCACCCAACCGCCGGCTATGGAGGAAGTTATCCACGCTCGCGGACACGAGAACGTCACCGCCGAGCACGCGAGTACGTTCGAAGTGACGACCGACGACTACCTGACCCCGGCCGGGGACTGCATTCTGGCGATCGAGGCCGACCGAGCGCCCGCCGCGTTCGATCCGGCGTTCGTCGAGGCCTGTCAGGACCCGGAGTCGACGATCACGTTCACGATCGAGGCCGGCGGCCACACCGACTCGGTAACGGGCCGGGGCGATCCGGAGCTGGAATTGACGAACGAGCGCAGTGCGGTCGGTCGGACGAGCGACTACGTGGACGACCGGACGATCATGAACGGCGCACCGTTCGCGGCCGAGGGGTTCGACCGAGAGCTCGTCGCGGCGCTGGCCGACGGGGCCGACGCGACGGTGACGATTACCGTCGAGTGAGTTTCGAGGGTCGATCTGGGGTCGTAGCGACCTCGGCATCACCCTGCCTGCTGCGATGTTCACGGCTCGATCGGCCCGAAAAGGTAACTGCCAGTGCAACGCTACCGAGAGCTATGTCCCAACGAGTTGTCTGTCCGCACTGTTCCGAGCGGACGAACGTTGAGATCGACATGAAAGTGACCAGAACGAGTGCAGCGGTCGGATCGCTGGCCGACGGGTTCGCTAAATCGGCGACGTGTTCCGCCTGCGATGAGCGGTTCAGTTGCAAGACGAAGTGGTAGATCTCGGTTCTTGGTTCTCAGTTCGAGAGGGGTGCTGAACCGCGCGTACCGTCTCGATCGAGCGGCGACGCGTATCGGTCGTTCACCTACCCGATGTTGTTCGATCGATTACCTGACTTCTTGTGACCGGTCGACTGCTCGAGCAACGTCACGGGCCACGGACGGCGGTCGCTCGAGACCAACACGGCAATGTTCGTCGAACGACGAGTATCGAAGAGACACATGAGCGACGATCCCGAACCCGCCGTCAACATCAGCGGCGGCGCGGACGGCGGTGGCGTCGCGGTCGAATTCGATCCGGCGACTGCAGAAACCCGCGCAGAGGAAGTCGTCGACCGGCTGGGGGAACGCTACTGGCAGAAACAGTACGGCGGACAGGACGCCTTCACCTGCCTCGTCCGGACGATTCTGAGCCAGAATACGAGCGACAAGGCAAGTCAGCCCGCCCACGATGCGCTGATAGCGCGATACGGAGCCGGTGGGAGCGAGACTCACCGCGATGCAGACGGTGCAAGCGGTGCGAGGCGCGAACAACGTGAAGACCTCGACGATGCGAACGGCGAAGCCGTGAGCGGTCGGCCGCGGGCCGACGAGACCGATCTCGCCGAGTCGCTCGCCGCCGCGGAACAGTCCGAGCTCGCCGAGACGATCAGCTCCGCGGGGCTCTATAATCAGAAATCGGAGATCCTCATCGAAACCGCCGAGTGGGTCCTCGAGGCGTTCGGCTCCGCGGCGGCGTTCGACGCGTTCGTCAAGGACGAGGAGCCGTCCGAGGTCCGCGAAACGCTCCTCTCTGTCCGCGGCGTCGGTCCGAAGACGGCCGACTGCGTGCTCCTCTTCGCGGGCGGTCGCGGCGGCGTTTTTCCGGTCGATACGCACGTTCATCGGATCTACCGTCGGATGGGAATCGCCTCGCCGGACGCGGACCACGAGGACGTCCGGGCCGTCCTCGAGCGCGACGTCCCCGCCGCGAAGTGCGGCTTTGCACACACGGCGACGATCCAGTTCGGCCGCGAGTACTGTACGGCGCGCAAACCAGCCTGTCTGGACGATCCGGAGGCCTGTCCGATGGCGGACCTGTGCGATCAGGTGGGCGTCTATCCGGAGACCGACGAGGTCGTCGATCCGGCGGACGTGGTTGACTGATACGGACTGCTGTAACGATTTACCGGCGCAACCGCCGCCCGGGTCGCGGTTGCGCCGGAAATGACGTACAGGAAACCGTATGAACGGCAACGGTCGGAGCGATCAGATCGAACCGTCATCGGCAGTCGATGACGCCGGAAATGAGCGTGCTTCCAGACCACATTCGAACCCCGTCTCGCGGGTGAGACTGTCTCACAATCGAGATGTGACAATGTTCCGTTCATGGCAGAAAGAAGCCACAAGCGCACCGGTTCTGGGAAATGTTACTGGTTTATGAGGTGTTTTTGGACTTCACAACGGTTATATGTCGCAATCAATGTAGACCCGGCGTACCAATGGCTGCAGACCCTGCACGGGTTGCAGAGACGAGCGAGACAGAGTCTGAATCGTCCGGGACGTCGTCGACCGTCTCACGTCGCCGGTTGCTATCGGCGACGGCGGTCGGCTCCGCCACTGCGCTTGCGGGCTGTGCCGAACTGCTCGGCGGCGAGCAGGGATTGCGCGTGATGGTCTGGAGCGGAAACTACGCGGACCGCTTCGAGGACGGCGTCGTCTCACAGTGGGAATCGGAACACGACACCGAGATCGAACTCCACCGCGGCTGGGACGGCGTTCTCGAGCAGATCCGGAACGCGCCCGAGGACGACCCGCCGTTCGACGTCACCGTCGCGGAGGGGAACTTCTACTACTACGGGCGGCAGGACGACCTCTTCGAACCGATCGATCGCGACGCCCTTTCGAACGACGACGAGATCATGGACTTCTTTACGGAGATTCGCGATCCGGAGTACGGGATGCCAGTCGACGGGGCTCCCTGTACGATCATTCACCGCGAGGACGCCGACGTCGATCCCGAGCGCTGGGACGACCTCTCCTCGAGTGCAGTCGGCGATAGCGAGGGCGTCGGCATCGACACCGGCTTCTGGTGGTACCCGATGTACGCCGCGGCGATCGGCATGGACGACGAAGACGGTGCCGGCGAGATGTACGATGAAGCCCTCCACGAGGACGTCCTCGCGCAAATCGAGGACTGGGACGTCGACGAGTGGGCCAGTTCCGGAGAGGATATCTGGCAGGCGTTCGACAACGAAACCATCGACGTCGCCCAGTGGTACTACGACCAGACGGCCTACGACATCGACGATTACGAGGGCCTGACTCACACCATGCCTGAGCGGACGACCGGCTGGATCAACAACTGGTGTGTCGTGCGTGGAACCGATATGCAGGACGAGGCCGAATCGTTCATCGACTTCCTGCTCGACAGCGAGGTCCAGTCGGAGTGGGCCGAAAGCCACCCAATGATGTTCAGCAACGAGAACATCGAGTATCCGGCGGAACTCGAGGACGACCTCCCGACGACCGACGAGGAGGCTCGGGACATCGCATTCCCCGACTGGGAGTACCTCTCGAACCACGACAGCGATCTCTCCGACGCGTTCACGAGCATGCAACAGTCGTCGTAGACCGAATTCTGAGAAACTAATGTCTGAAATCACGCTTCAGGGACTCGAGAAGCGCTACGGAGAGACGACCGCCGTCGAGGAGGTGTCGATCGACATCGACGACGGCGAACTGCTGTGTCTGCTCGGACCCAGCGGCAGCGGGAAGTCGACGACGCTGCGGATGCTCGCGGGCCTCGAAACGCCCACCGAAGGCGAGATCCGCATCGGCAACACAGATGTCACCGACCAGCCGGCCTACGAGCGGAACACCTCGACGGTGTTTCAGGACTGGGCGCTGTTCCCCCACAAAACGGTCCTCGAGAACGTCGCCTTCGGGCTCAAGATGCGCGGCGTCTCGACGGACGAACGCCACGAACGCGCTCGAGCGATGCTCGAGCGGGTTCAAATGGCTAGCCACGAAGAGGACGACCCGACGAACCTGAGCGGGGGCCAGAAACAACGCGTCGCGCTCGCTCGGTCGCTCGCGGTCAATCCGGACGTCCTGTTGCTCGACGAGCCGCTGTCGAACCTCGACAAGCGACTCCGCGAGGACATGCAGATCGAACTCCGCGAGATCCACGAGGATCTCGAGGAGACGTTCGTCCACGTGACCCACGACCAGGACGAGGCGTTTACGCTGGCCGATCGGATTGGGATCATGAACGAGGGCGAGTTGATCCAGGTCGGCGAACCGGACGAGGTCTACGAGAACCCGAAGAACCGCTTCATCGAAGGCTTCCTCGGGGACACGAACTTCATCGACGGCGAGGTCGCACGCGCGTCCGAGGACGCCGTCCACGTCGAGACGGGGCTCGGATCCGAAATCGTGCTTCCGGCCGAACGGGAGCCAGCCGTTACCGAAGGGACCGAGCTGACGCTGTCGTTGCGTCCCGAAACCCTCTCGATCGACGGATCGACGACGTCCGGCAGCGAGCACGAACGGCCGATGATGGCCGACGGGAGCGCGATGAACGCCGTCGTCGGTACGGTCGAGAACGTCCTCTACCGCGGTTCGACCGTTCGCTGCTCCGTCTCCGTCGGCGGCGAATCCGTGTTCGTCGAACGGTCGGCTGGGAACACCGAGACGCTAACCGCCGGCGACGAAATTCGAATCGAGTGGAACGGCGCGGACGTCCTCGCCTTCCACGCCGACGGGGAACGGGTGACTTTCTGATCGCTCATGGCTCTGCTGACGAACACAGCCTCGCTTTCAGGCTCGCTCGGATCGATCCGGGAATCACTCCTCGACCAGTCCAGCTCGAATCGGGCATTGTTGCTGATGGCCCCGCTGATCGCGTTCGAACTGCTGATCTTTGTGATTCCATTTTTCATCCTATTGCGAATCAGCGTCGCCGGGAGTTCAACCGATCACGTCTTCGCCGAGGGAACGTGGTCGCTCGAAGCCTATCGGGAAGTGCTGACCAGCGACTTACTCTGGAGTATCATCGGCTACTCGTTCCAGTTAGGAGCGATCGTGACGGTTCTGGCCGTCGTGATCGGCCTGTTCTACGCGTACGCGATCTGGCGTTCGACCGGACTGCTCAAGTCGCTATTGCTGTTCTCGGTCGTGCTACCGCTGTTGACGACGCTCGTCATCAGAACGTACGCGTTCGACCCACTGCTGGTTCCCGCCGGGCTCGTCCCCGGAACGGTCGGTGTCGTCGTCGCACAGCTCTATATCGTCCTTCCCTACGCCGTGCTGGCGATCTACAGCGTCATGGCGACGACCGACTGGGACGTCGTCGAGGCCGCACGCGACCTCGGCGCGAGCCGCCCGCGGTCGGTCCTCGAGGTCGTCGTCCCGCAGGTGATGCCGGGGATCATCGTCGCCGCGGTGGTTTCCTTCGCCTGGAGCGTCGGCGCCTACGCCGCGCCGGAGTTGCTCTCGAACGATATCACGTTCGCCATGCACGTCGAAGGGCTGATGCTCTCGGACATGCGCTATCCCGAGGCAGCCGCGCTGGCGGTCGTCATGCTCGGGCTAATGGGCGTCTGTATCGCCGGGATCTTCACCGTCCTCAACCGCTTCGGAGGTGACTTCGAACTTGCATAGAGAGACCGTCGAAGCCGTCGCGTTCCGCGCCGGCTACCTGACCCTGTTCGCGCTCATGTTGCTCCCGCTGCTGGTCGTCATCGCGACCTCGTTCTCGGCGGGCAGCCGGATCGCCTTCCCGCCCGACGGGCTCTCGCTCGTCTGGTACGGCGAGTTCTTCCAGAGCCGCCGCTGGCTCGAGGCGTTCACGAACAGTCTCGTCGTCGGCGTCGGAACGGCCGTCGTCGCGACGGGGCTCGGCGTGATGGGTGCGTTCGGCCAGGAACTCGACGACGGCTCGCTCGGGACGATCCTCGCACCGCTCGTCCTCGTCCCGCTGTTGATTCCGCCCGTTATCCTCGGGATCACGCTGTTGATGTACTTCAACGAGGTCGGCCTGCGCGGCAGCTACTGGACGATCATCCTCGCACACACGCTCTGGGCGACGCCGCTGGTTTACTTCGTGATGCGATCGGTGTTCAGCCGGTTCGACTGGCAACAGCTAGACGCCGCACACGATCTCGGGGCCGGCCCGATCCAGTCGTTCGTCCACGTCGTCTTGCCGAACGTCAAACACGGCGTCTTCGTCGGCGCGCTCCTGGCGTTCATCATCAGCCTCCAGGAGTTCGTGATGGCGCTGTTCCTCTCGACCGCGAGCACGCAGACGATCCCGGTGTTGGCCTGGACCGAAATCCGGCAGGCGCTGGATCCGATGGTGAGCGTCGTCTCGACGTTTCTCATCCTCATCTCGCTCGGCGCGCTCGTCCTCGCCGTGATCGCGACGAACCTCGAGTGGGTTTCGAAGCAACTGTCCTGAGGGGACGCCCGCCGTTGTCGTTGCCGTTGCCGATGCCGTCCATTTTCGCCGCCATTTCGGTCCGCTCAGACGGGCTGCTGTCCGTCGTTGCCGGTGCAACCGCGAAGTACGGCAGCGATGATACCGGTAGATCGACACAGCAGACCGTGTCAGGCGTAGCTGAACTGGATCACCACGGTCCCGGCGAGGATAATGACCGAGGCCGACCCCTTCTGAGCCAGGGTGAACGGATCGAACTGCTCGGACAACAGCGTCGGTGCGAGTTTCGACAGCGCGAGCGCCCCGACAAACACCAGCAGGACGTCCAGTTTGGTGATCGCCGTCGCCAGCGACACGGGGCCGTGCTCGAGTGCCCTGAGAAACGTAAAGAGCCCAACGGCGTTCAACAGGCCGCCCACGAGCAGCAATCGCTCGCCGCTCGTCAGTTGGAAGCCGGCAGCGCTCGAGTTGTCGCTCACGCTCGAGAACTGTGAACCGCCGACTCGAAACCGCGACCCGGCGTGCAGCGGCGCGAGTGCACCGACCGACAGCAGCCCACCGAGGCTGATCCAGAAGAGGAGTTCGACGGTTCCGAAGTTATCGGTTAGCGCCTTCATGCCCGTGTTGAGGATGGCGAAGGCGACGGCCGCCGCAGCGGCGACCGCGACGGTCGGGAGGCTGAGTCGCTCGCGGAACGAGCCCTCGCCGCGCTCGTAGGAGATAAAGAGCGCGCCGAAGACGACGAGGCCGACGCCGGCGTAGACACCGGGCGGAAACGCCTCTCCGAGCAACAGGTATCCGAGTAGCAAGACGAAAATGATCTCCAGGGCCAGCGCCGGCACGAACCGCGAGACGTCGCCGTTGATCAGCCCCCAGTAATAGACGCCGTAGGCGACCGTCGAGACGACGCCGAAGAGCAGTGCCGCCAGTACCGGCGTCGACAGGAGACTCGCCGTCACGCCGCGTTCACCGCCGGTGAGCGACGGCCACTCGAGAGCGGCCCCGGCGACGACGTAGACCGCATAGAACGGCACACAGGTGAAGACGGTCAGCCGGATCGGGTCGTCGATCTCGGTGCCGCTAACGACTTTCGAGAGCAAGGCGATACCTGCGTAGACGACCGCGGTCAGCAGCGCGTAGCCCAGCCAGATCGATGTCACGCAGCGATCACCGCACACTGGCGTTCGAATCGCGGATACTCGTGCGCCTCGGACGTGAGACACAGTCGGATATTATCACCGTCCATCCCTGCCGACGGAACCGCTCGAGGCGGAAAAGTCGGACGAAGATATCTAGCAGTAGTTGGTATACGACTTCTTTGTTCAGTGCGGGTTGTGAAAATCGGGCTCAGTATAAGCGGAGGCGTTACCGCTGTAGCATCCGAACGAGTGAAGCGAGTTCGGTTCACCGACGCGAGGCCAAAGGCCGAGCAGTCGGCCTTTTTCATCGAAGTTTCTGCGCGAGGATGAGCGAAGCGAATCCGACACGGAAAAAGTTCGTTGTGCACACGCAGTTACCGAATCGCCTGTTTCAGTTTCAGGTCCGAGACTAAATAACGAAATCGCGCTACGATCTACTGCTAGAGTTTCCGCTGCGTTTTAGCGAGTGCGTTCGTGGCGTGTCAGTACGCTATCGACGTCACCAACGCTATCGAAACTACCGAAACAAGCCCGACGGACGTTAGAGGAACCGGAAGGTCTCGAGGTTCTTCGGCGCGAACGTCCGCATGTCGTAATCGTGGTACAGTGCGCTCGAGAGGTCCTGGGTCGAGCGTTCGTCGCCGTGGACACAGAGAACCTTCTCGGGTCGGGGGTTCATCGTTTTGACGAAGTTCTCGAGGCCGGCGCGGTCGGCGTGGCCGGAGAAGCCGTCGACGGTTTCGACGTTCATATTCAGCGAGAGGGTGCCGCGGCCGCCGCCGTTGCCCATGGCGCCGACCTCGCTGGTCGGAATTTCGTCCCAGCCGTTCTGGATGCGTCGGCCGAGGGTTCCCTGAGCCTGGTAGCCGACGAACATCAGCGTCGAGTCCGGATCGGGGCCGATGTGGGAGAGCCAGGACATGATCGGTCCGCCGGTAACCATACCCGAGGTCGAAAGGATAATACAGGGGTCGCCGTCGGCGACGTCCTGTCGTTCCTCCTCGCCGCCGTCGATGTGGTTGAACTCCTCGGCGAGGAACGGGTTCTCGTTGTCGTGGAAAATCCGGTCGCGAAGGTCGTCTCGAAGGTATTCGGGATAGGTCGTGTGGATCGCGGTCGCCTCCCAGATCATCCCGTCTAAGTGCACCGGCATCTCGGGGATGTCGCCGCTGCGCATCGCCTCCTCTAGGACGAGCATGATCTCCTGTGATCGCCCGACTGCGAAGGCAGGAATGACTACCTTTCCGCCTCGATCGTAGGTGTCCTGAATGACCTTCTTCAGGTTCCGTTCGGAGTCTTCCTGATCGGTCTGGTAGTCGTTGCGACCGCCGTAGGTCGACTCGAGAACGAGCGTTTCGACCCGCGGGAAGTCGTTAACCGCGCCGTTGAACAGGCGGGTGTCGTCGTAGTGAATGTCACCGGAGAAGCAGACGTTGTAGAGGCCGTCACCGATGTGGAAGTGGCTCACGGCCGAGCCGAGGATGTGACCCGCGTTGTGGAAGGTGAGTTTGACGTCGGGCGCGATATCCGTGACGTCGCCGTACTCGAGGGGAATGCAATGTTTGATCGCTTCGCGGACCTGCTCGCTTTCGTACGGCGGCGCGCGCCCTTCCTTGGCGGCGACGTCGAGGTAGTCGAGCGTGAGCAGTCCCATCAGGTCTCGAGTCGGTTCGGTGCAGTAAATCGGACCGTCGTAGCCGTACTTGAACAGGAGCGGGATCAGTGCGGAGTGGTCGAGGTGGGCGTGGGTGAGGACGACCGCGTCGATCGTCTGCGGACCCGCGCCGAGGGCTTCGGGCGCGTGGAGGTACGGCACCTCTCCCTCCGCGCCGGGCTTGTCGCCGCAGTCGATGAGGATGCGCGTTTCGGGCGTCGAGAGGATAAAGGACGCGCGTCCGACCTCGCGACAGCAGCCGAGGGTCGTAATGCGGACGTACTCGTCGTCGGACATCTCCTCGCGGTGGATCTGTCGACCGACCTTCTCCAGGATGTCCCGTCGCTCGTCGCGTTCCTGTTTGAGGAAGCTCCGGACGTTCGAGACCGTCGAGGACTCGATCGGCGGCGTGCGGACGACTTCCGGCGTCCAGCCGACGTTCTTGGTGATCTCGCGGAGCGTCGATCCGTGGCGGCCGATAACCATGCCGGGTTTCTGGGCTTCGATAACGACCTCGCCGGTGTCGGCGTGGAAGTCCAGATCCGTGACCCCCGCTTCTTCGGGGATGACGTTCATGATCTGCTCGCGGGCCTCTTCGGGCCGCGAGAGGACGCTCGGGTCGGGACGGACGGTGATCCGCTTCCGGAGTTTGCTCGCGAGCTTCCGGATGAGGTCACCCTGTTGGGCGAACTCCTTCGGATCGCGCGTGTAGACCACCAGCTCCGGGCCTTCGTATTTCACCGAGGAGACCGAGATATCGCTCGGTAACTCGCTCGTGATCTGTGCTTTCAAGTCGTCGAGTTGCTGCTCTACAGTACTCATAGGTCGCCAATTTGGCTTGCGTGAACTCGCCGCCGGGGAGCGAAGGTATCCAGCCGGCTGCAAACGGCCAGGAACTGGGCTTCGAGGTCGGGACGGCGACGGTCGCCACGTGCCAATCTCGAGGTGAACAGACGCTGGGTTCGTAACACAACGTCGGTCGTATTCGGTCCAGTATCCCGGATCATCGCGTTGTACAGTGCTGTAACGCACACGCTCCCAGGTCGGTGTCCTGGTTCGTGCGGGAAGATTCCAGGGAGAACCCGCTTATCCGACGCTATTCTTTGCGTCGTATATAAGCCTTCGCAAAACCCAGGGCCGTTCGGCACGAACTCGGGGTATGGAACTGACTCCAGAGCGGGTCGTGACGGAGCGAAATTGGGTTGCCGACCGCGCAGCCACCGTGGTTCCGATCATCAACGGCGTGCGCGACGATCTCGGCGACGTCTTCGAAACGGAGGTCGATCACGTAACCGAAGCCCAGTACCTCGACGCGGTCGACGCCGTCTTCGCCGACGGCGATCTGGCGGTCAACGTCGCAGCTCTGGTCGCGATCCTCCGCGACCTCGACGTCGAGGGCGATTATCCCGGCTTCGTCGTCGACGAAATCCTCGGCCGCGAGCTTGCGGCGACGATCAGCGGCACCCAGCCGCTGCGGACGCTCGGCGAGGCGACGTTTCACTACGCCGATCTGCAGGCCCACGGTGACGCCGGCGAAAACGCGGGCGTCGACGACTGCGAGGCAGCACTCGCGGCCGGCTTCCAGGAACGAATTCCGGGCTGGAACTGGACCGAGCGCGAGAGTCCGTTCGGCGTCGAGTGAGAAGATCGAAGAGCGTGTATCAGTGCCAACTGATACGGTTTCCTGTAGTCAATTACCGCCGATCACCAGGGACGGGGTCGGTGATCGGCGGTACATAGTTACAGCAATCCGTATGAGAAGGGACGATCGTAGAACGGGGTTCGCGGCGGACGGCGCTCCCGATTGGTTACTCGTCGTCGCCGTCGTCGCCGTCGTCGCCGTCGTCTTCGGAGCCCTCGTCCGCGTCGTCGTCCCCATCTTCCTCACTTTCGCCCTCTTCGTCGCCTTCCTCGGAGTCGCCGTCTTCGGGCGGTTCTTCTGCCGGCGGCTGTTGCTGCTGTTGCTGTTGCTCGAGGAACCGATCGTAGGCGCTGCCGGTATGGATCGAGCTGACTTCGCCGTCTTTGAGCGCCTCGATGAGCGAGTCGCCCGCAGCATCGACCTGAAAGAGCCCCATCTCCTCGGTGGACTCCTCGATCGTGAGTTCGGACTCGTCGTCCGCCCGGTCCTCGAAATCCGCAACCGCATCCTCGATCAGTTCCTGTTGCTCCTGTTGGGCCTCCATCGGGTCCATCTCTCCCGATTCGAGGGCTTCCTGAAGATCCTCGATATCGTCCTCGTCCGGTCCGACGGCGACGGTTAAGAGGCCGTCCTCCGCATCTTCGCTCATCGGGTTGAGCGATGAACAGCCCGCAAGAGAGGCCGCAGCGCCTGTACCGGTGAGTTGGAGGAATCTACGGCGATTGTGTGCGTTCGTCATTTCGTGTTCGAACGCGGGGTCGGAGCGTGAAAAGCGTTGTTGACCTGTTGTGCCAGTCCGGATCGGCCCGTTTCGGTCGCTCCCGATCGTCGTCCGGGCCCCTTTTATCCGCCCGCAGAGTACGTCGTCCCAGTGACGTCCGGAACACCGACGGCCGCGTCCGCACAGGCGGTGACCCTCGAGCAGCCGGGACTCGAGGACGCCTGCGAGGCCATCGCCGACGGCATCGAGCGCGAGGCGCTCGTGACCGTTTTCGGCCGCTGTACCGTCGACTACGAGGGGCGAGCCTCGAGCACGATCGAGGCGGGCGATCGCCACGTCATGCTCAAACCCGACGGCGCGGCGCTGGTCCACACCGACGAGGGCCAGCAGCCGGTCAACTGGCAGCCGCCGGGCTGCGAGCACGAGGTTTACTGCGACCGTGCGAAGGGGTCGGAGACGGATGATGACACGGATGTGGATTCGGATAGGGACGCAAACGCAGACGCACTCGTCCTCGAGAGCGTTCGGTCGACGCCCGAAGAACGTCTGCGCGTCCGATTTCAGCGCGTGCTGCAGGTCTCGACGTTCTCCGGCACCGACGAGAACGAACTCACCCTCTCCGGAACCGAGGAGGACCTCCGACAGCGGATTCTCGAGGAACCCGCGCTCCTCGAGGCCGGCTTCACCCCGCTCGCGACGGAACGCGAGACCTCCGCCGGCGCGGTCGACATATACGGCACGGACGCCGCGAACCGAACGGTCGTCGTCGAACTCAAGCGCCGCCGCGTCGGACCGGACGCGGTGAGTCAGCTTCGGCGGTACGTCGACGCCTTGGAGCGCGACCTCCACGCCGACGCCGATGTCCGCGGGATTCTGGTCGCCCCGTCAGTGACCGGCCGCGCCGATCGACTGCTGGTCGATCACGGTCTCGAGTTCGTTTCGCTCGAGCCGACGGGCGAGTGAGGAACGAGGGGTGAGAAGGGCGAGGAGCGAGGAGTTGACGTCTGGAGAGTGGTCGATCGAATGTAGATGGGAGCGAATAACGGGTATGGCACAGCCGACTCGAGCGCGCACCCGCAGTCGCGTCCTGGGTATTGTTTCGTACGGGCTGGCGTAACGGTGTGCCGGAGCGATCGCAAGACTGCCCGCAGTCGTTCCGATACCGACGTATAGCAGTCCGTATCAGTCGGTCCTACTCCTCGAGCAGCCGCTTCAGTCGATCGAGTTCCGTCAGCGCCTCGACGGGCGTAAGGTGGCCGAGATCGAGCGCTCGGAGTTCGGCGGCGACGTCGGTGGGGACGTCCCCACCGTCGGCAGTGGCCGTCGCCGCGGCCCCCGGGTCGTCAGTTTCGCCGGCTCGAGCACCCGATCCGGCCTCGTGTTCGCCGGTCTCTCCGCCGACAGTCGGTTCCGGGTCGTCGTCCGCCTCCGCGACCAGCTCCCTCGAACGATCGACGACGTCCTCGGGAACCCCCGCGGCCGTGGCAACTTCGACGCCGTAGGAGCCCGTCGCCGCACCCGGAGCGATCTCGTGGTGAAAGACGACCTCACCGTCGACCTGCTCGACCTCGAAGTGGAGCGTGAAGGCGGTCTCGAGGTCGTCGGCCAGTTCAGTGAGCGGGTGGTGGTGCGTCGCGAAGAGCGTCGTCGCGCCGACCGCGTCGTGGACGTGCTCGGTGATCGCCTGCGCGATGGCGAGGCCGTCCGCGGTCGAGGTGCCGCGACCGACCTCGTCGAGGAGCACCAGCGAGCGGTCGTCGGCCTCGCGAAGGATGGTTGCGAGTTCGTCCATCTCGACCATGAACGTCGAGCGGCCGCCGGCGATGTCGTCGCTCGCGCCGACGCGGGTGAAGATCCGATCGGCGGGCGTCAACCGGGCCGATCTAGCGGGAACGAAGCTCCCGACCTGAGCCAGCAGGACGATCTGGGCCACCTGCCGCATGTACGTCGACTTCCCCGACATGTTGGGGCCCGTAATGACCGCCAGCCGCTGATCATTCGTGAACCGGGCGTCGTTGGGAACGAACGACTCCTGAGTCCGCTCGACGACGGGGTGGCGGCCCCCCTCGATATCGATCTCGAGGCCGTCTTGGCCCTCGGGGTCGACGATCTCGGGCCGACAGTAATCGTACTGTGCGGCGACGGTCGCCAGCGAGACGAGCGCGTCGAGGGTCGCGAGTGCCTCGGCCAGGTCCTGTACTCGTTCGACCTCCGCGGCGATCTCCCGGCGAACGTCACAGAAGAGTTCGTACTCGCGGTCGTCGGCCCGTTCCTCGGCACCGACGATCTCGTCCTCGCGCTCCTTGAGTGCCGGCGTGACGAACCGTTCGGAGTTTTTGAGCGTCTGCCGACGCTCGTAGTTCTCCGGAACCGCGTCTAGATTCGGGTTCGTCACCTCGATGTAGTAGCCGTGGACCGAGTTGTAGCCGACCTTCAGCGAGTCGACGCCGGTGCGCTCGCGTTCGCGCTCCTCGAGGTCGTCGATCCACTGTTTTCCGTCGCGGGCGGTCGCGCGAAGGTCGTCCAGATCCGCGTCGTACCCCGCCGCGATGATGTCGCCCTCGGTGATCTCGATCGGCGGGTCGGTTACGACGGCATCGTCGATCAGTTCGCGAACGTCGACGAGCGGGTCGAGATTCTCGCGGAGGTCCTGCAATCGGCTGCACTCGGCGTCGGCGAGTTGGTCTCGAATGTCTGGAACGACGGCCAGCGTCTCCCGAAGCGAGCGCAGATCGCGCGCGTTCGCCCGCTCGCGAGAGATGCGGCCGATCAGCCGCTCCAGATCGTAGACGTCTCGCAGCAGTTCGTGAAGCGTCTCGCGGTTCTGGACCGCGGCCGTCAGTTCCTCGACGGCGTCGAGACGAGCCTCGATCCGCGCCGGCTCGAGCAGCGGCCGTCGAATCCAGTCCCTGAGTTTGCGCCCCCCCAGCGCACACGCCGTCTCGTCCACGACGCCGACGAGCGTCGCGGCCTCGTGAGCGTCGACGGCTCGCGGCTCGAACAGTTCGAGGCTCCGCAGAGCGACGGCGTCGAGCAGGAGGTACTCACGGGGATCGTAGCGGGTGAGGTGGGTGATGTACTCGAGGCGGTTATCGTTCGGGTCGGTCTCGGCGTCGTCGGCTGCTCCTTCTTCGTCGCCGTCCGAACCGCCCTCGAGCGTCGTATCGCGCTCGCCCTCGTGGTCCCCGCCGCGGACGTACTCCGCGTAGGAGAGCAAGGCGCCGCAGGCCCGAATCTCGGCGTCACTGGCGAGCAAGGCGTCGGGATTGCGGAAGTACCGCGAGACCGTCTCGCCGGCGCGGTCGCGGTCGAACGCCGCCGCGTCGAACGGCGTGACCATACAGTCCCCTGGAAAGAGATCGTCGGGGGCGTTCGGGCCGACGACCGCCTCCGGGGGATCGAACCGACTCACCTCGTCCGCGATGGCCTCGCTCGAGGTCGAACTCGTGGCGAGGAAATCGCCCGTGGAGACGTCGAGGAGGGCGAGGGCGAGTTCTCGGCCGGTCTCGGTTCCGGTTGCGGGTTGAGTCGTAGTTTTGGTTTTAGTTCCCGCATCGCTCCCACCCTCGCGAGCCACCGCCGCCACGAAGTTGTTGTCGTCGCTCGCGAGCAGTTCGTCCTCCGTGAGCGTCCCGGGAGTGATCACGCGCGTGACCGCCCGCTCGACGACGCCGGGCGTTTCCCCGGGTTCTTCGACCTGATCCGCAACGGCGACCCGGTAGCCGGCCTCGAGCAACGTCTCGATGTACGATTCGGCGTTGTCGATCGGAATGCCGGCCATCGGGTACTCGCCGGTGCTGTCCTCGCGGCTGGTCAGGGCGATCTCGAGCAGTCGTGCGGTGCGTTCGGCGGCTCCACAGAAAGTTTCGTAGAAGTCGCCCACCTGAAAGAGGACGATCGCGTCGTCGTATCGCGCACAGAGGTCGTGGTACTGCGCCATCATGGGCGTCAGCTCGTCGCGTTTCTCGGCCATCGCCTCGGGCGGGCCAAGCGCCGGATCCATACCCGCAATCCGGCTTCGAACGCGGAAATAGCTTGCTGGATCGACCTGGATCGGTCGCACTCGGCGACAGTTCCGATTGCGCGACTGTCACGACACGGATAACACGTATTACGGTCGCCGTCGCAAAGGAACGTAAGTGCCATGAGTGCCCGTTCGTCGATCGCGAGTCGCGTTTTCGTCTGTCTCGTCACTGGCTTGCTCATCGGCGCCGGCGCGGCCGGCGTCGTGACAGCGGCGACGCCGGCCGGCGAAGCGGTGCTGATAGATTCGGACGCGGAGGAAGACACGGACTCGTTCGAGACGAGTCCCGACGAGTCGGTCGAAGTCAGTTCGTCGGTGGAAACGACGGTCGAGACCGCTGATGACCTCGAGAACGCGACGAACGAGACGACCGACAATATCGAAAACGGGACCGACGAACTCGAGGAAACGGCCGACGAACCCAGCGACGAACTCGAGGAACCCACCGACGGAACGACGGACGCGACCGAATCGACGACTGACGCCGCGGACGCCGTCGACGCGACGACGAATGAGTCGGTCGCTTCGCTCGAGGACATCGTTTTCGAGCCGCTTCAGTCGATCCGGATGCTGCCCGGAACGGTCGGAGCCGACCTCGAAGCGAACGGCGCTGCGCTCGAGGTGGCGGCCGACGTCTCGACCGCCGGATCGGACGAGGGGGGCGGTAACGAGACGGCAACGGGTGACGGCGATACGTCCGCGTCCGCCGAGACGTCGACAGCGATCGACGCCGCGCTTGTCGGCCTGCTGGGGGCGATCACCGCTTCCGGGGCTGCAGCGGGGGGTGGCGGTGCTGGTGCCGGTGCCGGCGCTGGGGCTGGAGCATCCGGTGCCAGCGGCAGCGGTCTCGCGGCGAGTTGGCTGGGCCAGACTCGGCCCGCCGGCCTTCGGTACCTCCGGCGTGCCGGTTCGATCCTTCCCTGGGAACTCGTCCCGATCTTCAAGTACAGTCGATACGATGATTCCGATCCGCTCGAGAACGACCGCCGACGAACGGTCTACGAGACGATCCAAGCCGATCCGGGCTGCTATCTGTCGCAGGTGAGCGAGCGAAGCGGCGTCTCGCTCTCGACAGTCCGCCACCACGTCCGCGTGCTCGAGGACGAGGATCTGGTGGCGGGGACCAAGATCAACGGCAAGCGTCGGTACTATCTCGATTCCGGCGGCGAAACGGCGGCCGATGGAGCGGGCCCCGAACTCGAGAACGCGGAACTTCACGCCGCGCTCGAGGAGCCGGCCAAACGCGAGGTTCTGGAGGCGCTCGCAGCGTTCGGGTCGGCTCCGAACGGCAGACTCGCGGACGAACTCGAGCGCGATCCAAGCACCGTCTCCCACCACCTCTCGGCGCTCGAGGACGACAACCTGGTCGTTCGCGAGAAAGACGGTCGGTCGGTCAGCAACGAACTCGCGCCCGGCGTCGAGGCGACGCTGTGCGGTGACGAGGCGTCGCTCGAGAATGAGTCGACCGAATCGTCGGCCTCGGTACCGGCGGACGATTAACTGACCGTGTCGTCGGTCTCGACGGACTCGTACTCGCGATCGGCGAGAATCTCCCGTAGCTGTTCCGCAAACTCCCAGACGTCCTCGAAGCGGGTGTACAACGGTGCCGGACAGACCCGGATGACGTTCGGCGGACGGAAGTCGACCACGAGACCGCGGTCGCGAAGCGTTTTGCTGACGCGTTCGGCGTCGGGATGAGTGATGGCCACGTGGCCGCCGCGCTCTTCCGGCGTCCGCGGCGTGGCGACCGAACACTGCAGATCCGCGAGTTTGTCGTCGACCAGCGAGATGAGATACGAGGTCAGCGCGAGCGACTTCGCCCGGATCGTCTCGATGCCGGCCTCGTGGACGATCTCGAGCGCCCCGGCGAGGGGTGCGGCGCTCATGACCGGTACCGTGCCGATCTGCCACGCGCCGGCGGAGTCGGCCGGGGTGTACGTCTCCCGGAGTTCGAACTGAGTCTCCTTCTCGTGGCCCCACCAGCCCGAAAGCGCCGGCGTCTTGCCGTGGTGGCGTTCGTCGACGTAGAGGCCGGCGATCGCACCGGGGCCGGCGTTGAGGTACTTGTAGCTACACCAGACCGCGAAGTCGACGCCGTGGCTCGAGAGGTCGTGGGGCACGACGCCAACCGAGTGAGCGAGGTCGAATCCGACGAGAGCGTCGTGTTCGTGGGCCGCTTCGGCGATGCGTTCGACGTCGAGTAACTGACCGCTCCGGTAGAGCACCGACGGCATGAATACGAGACCGATCTCGCGCTCCTCCAGCGCGTCGATGACGTCCGCTTCGGCGATCGTTCGGCCGTCCCGGCTCTCGACGAGGTGGAAGTGGTCGTCCGGGTCGTACCCGCGCTGGCGCAACTGCGCCCGGATCGCGTAGTGATCCGTCGGGAAGTCGAGTTCGTTGGCCAGAATCCCCGGCGGGCGGTCCTCCATCGCGTCCAGAAACGTCCCGATGAGCGTGTGGATGTTGACCGTGGTCGAGTTCGCGACGACCACCTCGTCGGGATCGGCACCGACCAGCGGTGCGAGGTCCTCGCCCAGCGACTCGCCGTACCGGAACCAGGGACGTTCCGCGTCGGTCCACCCCTTGATGCCGAGCGTTCGCCACTCCTCGACCGCCCGGTCGAGCGACCGTTCGGCGGCGTCCGAGATCGGCCCTAACGAGTTGCCGTCCAGGTAGATCTCGCCGGGCACGTCGAATCGGTCTCGGAACCTCGCGAGCGGATCGTCAGCGTCGCGTTCGCGAGCGTACGCCACACCGTCGCCGTGCGTTCGGTCGCCGTCGAAACCGGGGTCCATGCGCTACAGTTGGTCAGGACGTACTGAAACGTTTCGGCGGGTTGCTCTCGAGGCGACCCGGCTGTCGTCGATCCCGATCGGGCACGCACCGGGGTGGCTGCCGCCGCGAGGCCGGTACTGCTAATTAGCTGTCAGCACTGAAGCGCGTATGGACAGCCCGGACGAGGCGACCGACGAGTTGGACCCGCAGTTCGCCGACGTGCTCTGGAACGGCAGGGCGGCCGATCTTCCGGCGTGGCACAGCATGTCCGTCGCGGACGCGCGACGCGTCGAAGACGAGGTCTTCTCCGCCGGTGACGGCCCGGCGGTCGACAGGGTGGACCATCGGCGCATCGATGGTCCCGGCGGCGACCTTCCGGTGCGAATCTACTGGCCGACGCCCGAAGGGACGGACGAGGAGCTACCGGCACTGGTCTTCGCCCACGGCGGCGGCTGGGTGCTCGGAACGCTCGACTCCGCCGACGACCTCTGTCGGGCGTTCGCGACGCACATTGGGGCCGCGGTGATCTCGGTCGACTACCGGCTGGCACCCGAGCACCCGTTCCCCGCGGCCGTCGAGGACGTTCGGGCCGCCTTCGAGTGGGCCCACGACAACGCCGCCTCGCTCGAGGTCGATCCCGATCGTCTCGGCGTCGCGGGGTCCAGCGCCGGGGCGGGGCTGGCCGCCGCGGTGGCACTCGAGACGCGCGAGTGCGACGTCTCGCCGGCCGCGCAGTTGCTCTGCTATCCGATCCTCGAGCGGGATTTCGAGACGCGATCCTATCGGGAGCACGCCGACGCGTCGCTGCTCTCCCGCGGGGACATGGAGTGGTTCTGGGAGCAGTATCTCGCGGAGCCCTCCGACGCCGACGATCCGCGCGCGGCTCCGTTGCGAGCCGAGACGGTGGCGGGTGCGCCGCCGGCCGTAATCGCGACCGCGGGCCACGACGTGCTCCGATCCGAAGGCGTGGCCTACGCCGATCGACTGCAGGCGGTCGGGGTCGAGACCCGCCACTGCCACTATCCGTCGCTGGCCCACGGGTTCCTGAGTCTCACCGAGGCGGTCGACCGCGCCGAAACCGCGATGGACGAGGTCACCGCCGCCGCGGCCGAAACGCTGTAAGACCGCTCACTCGTCCGTCTCGAAGTACAGATCGGCGTGGGCGGCGCAGCCGGGATTGAACGCGGCGTCACAGGAGGGGCAGCGATAGTCCGACTCAAGGTACTGCGGAACGGTGAGTTCGGTTTCGCAGACGCCACAGAGCACCGACGGCTCGTCGAAGCGGCCGCGGGGCCACGGCGCGGCGTCGTGATCGGTCACGGCTTCGTGACAGCGAAAACAGGGGTAGTACGCCTCGCAGCAGGCGAACTTGAAGGCGACGACGTCGCGATCGGTGCGGTAGTGGTCACACCGCGTTTCGGGGCCGACGTCGACGCCGCGAACGGGCGTTCCAGACACGAGTTGGCCGAGGTGACGGCCGGCCGGGACTTCGAGGTTGCGCTTTCGGGCGCGGTCGACGCGAGAGCCAGCGACAGCGGCAGTCCGGACACCGTGAGCGGGCCGTGGGGACAGCTACGGCTCGAGGTGGCGCGGACCGATCGGGCGGGACGCGATCACGGGGCTACTCGAACGCCGCCGTGTCCCCGCGTCGGTACCGATCCAGTCGCCGGTAGCCGTGGACGGTGGCGTCGTCGTCGAGTTCGATCTCGTAGCGACCGATGATGTCCTGGGTGTCGGGGACGGCGCGTCGTTCGACGACTTCGACGACCGCGCGCCAGCCGTCGTCGGTCGGGGCGATCTCGCTGACGGCGTCGAACTCCCTGCCGATGAGTTCGCCCGCCGTCGACTGGACCCGCCGGCGAACGGCGAGGACGCCCGCAATTTCGTCGTGGTCGGTCTCGACCTCGGCGTCGACCTCGTCGGGATCCGTCTTCTCCTCGGCGGTCATGTCGGCCGAGCCGAGTTCCTGGCTTTGGCTCTCGGTTTGTTCTTCTTGCTCTTGTTCCTCTTCGACTGCTTGACTGTCGCTCACGGTTGGATCACTCTCGTCATGTTGATAGCAGAAGTCGTCGTCCCGGGCCGGCCGTGAACACCGCTCACCGTCCTCGGTGAGGGCTTTGCACTGCGTCGTCGATTGCTGTGTGTCGGCTTCGGCCATTGGTTTGTGCTAACTCTGGTGGCTTCGCGTCTGGCGTTCGAATTCGTGTTGGTACCCCCTGTGGTGATCTCGGTCGCTCGAGACCGGTCAGAGCGACTCGGCGATCGTCGTCCGGAGCTGCGACACGTCGTCGGGGCCTTCGCCCGCGATCTTCGGCGCGAGCACGTCCGTAAAGACGTCCGTCAGCAGTTCGTCGTCGAACTGTCCGTTCTCGCTGTGGCCGTTCTGGTTCTGACTCCCGTCGAAGACCGCGAGCCCCTTCGCGGCCGTAATCGCCGCTCGCGTGCCGACGACGATATCGAGTTCGTCGCGGAGCGCTCGGGTCGTGTCGACGATCGTCTCGACGTCTTCGTCGGACATCGAGACGTGAGAGCGAACGATCTCTCGCTCGGTCTCGCCGTCGTAGTAGTCGACGTGAACGCCGACGAACCGATCGAGCAGCGCGTCCTGTTGCCGGTGGACGCCCGCGTACTCGACGTCGTTCGAGGTCAGGATCGCCCGGAACTCGGGGTGGACGTCGATCGATCGATCGTCCCCTTTCTTGCCCGGTCGCTCGAGGACGCCTTCCTCGAACACCGAGAGCAGGACGTTGTGAGCCGAGGGGTCGCTTCGCGAGAACTCGTTATAGACGAGCGTCGCGCCCTCTCGCACCGCGACCGAGAGCGGGTTGTCGACCCAGCGTTCGCGAACGATCTCCGTCTGCTTGCTCACGCCGCTGACGAACCGGTCGTCCTCCTTGTAGCGCTCCCCGCCGGCGTGGTCGCCGACGAGTGCGGCCGTATCGACGGACTCGTCACCGTTGAGCCAGACGACCGGTCGGCCGCGCTCCGCGGCCGCCGACAGCGCAAGCGCCGTCTTCCCGCAGCCCGTCGGGCCGATCAGGTGGACCGGCTGATCCGCCTCGAGCCAGCCGTTGATTCTGCTGCGCAGCGACGCCACGGCGTCGGTCTCGACGAACGGTTCGGGAGCAACTTCCTCGGGGTCGGAGAGGGGGCTGTCGCCGTTGCCCGCGTTCGAACCCGACGACTTGCGAGCGAGTTTCTTCTTCGCTTTCCGCCGCTGTTTGTCCGAGCGGTCGCTCGCGATCTTTCTGCCTCTGACCTTGCGCTTGCGCGAAGAATCGTCGGCCATGGAGTGTTATTCGCTGGCGGATTGTGGTGACGATTCCGGACGTGGTTCGACCTCGAGCTCTTCGAGTTCTTCGAGGTCGCCCTCTGCGGTGGCTTGCTCAATTTTTGCGATCTCCTCCGCGTAGTGGAGGAAGGTGTCGACCGAGGCGACCACGACGCGAGCCTCGATCGTCAGTAGTTCGATCCCGACGACCGAGATGCGCGCCCAGACGTCGATGACGACGCCTTTGTCGAGGATGCGGTCCAGTACTTCCGCGAGACTCGAGGAATCGGGTCTTCGGCCTGATGATGCTGCCATGATACGCCGATAGCTTTGTCCCGACTTCGTAACACGGCTTGCACTGCTACTGCAAGCCGGCTCGCCACGTTCGGGACGGGTATCGCGGGCTGCGACTGCAAGCATCACGATAACCCCTCGTCCCGTGGAAGGTTCCGTGACGAGTTCCTCGAGTACCCGCGGGTGATGCCCGCGCGAGTCGCGCCGTGGCGCGGAACACGGTACAGCGCGCCGGAGCGACCCCGGGTAGTCGACTTCCGTTTCCCCATGATATCCCGATCGATACCTTTCGAGGCCGGTGACGAACCGAGCCCGCGCTCGCGGGCACGAGTAGCGGCGAAGACGGGCGTCGTCCGGGTGAGGGTGATCGACCGATGACCAATCGGTACGTCTACGGCGTCATGAACGACGAACCGGTCGAGTTCGAGACCGACGCCGTCGGCGGCGCAGAGCGCGTCTACACGGTCTCCCACCGCCGGCTCAACGCCGTCGTTTCCGACATCGACACCACCGATCCCGAGGAGACCGACGAGGACGCCCAGCGACACGACGACGTGCTCCGGGAGATCATGGAGCGCGACGGCGGACGGACGATCGTCCCGATGCAGTTCGGGATGGCCTTCGAAGGCGATCGAGCGCTGAAAAACGTCCTCCGCGGGGCCAGACCGGCGTTCCGACGCGCGATAAACGACATCGAAGGCCGGATCGAACTCGGCCTCAAAATCGTCCGCGAGGAGGACGCCGACGTCGACGCGGACGCGCTCGAGGAGGCCGTCGCCGACGAACTCGAGCCCGTCGCCGCCCAGTCGGTGCCGAACGACCTGTTTAGCGATCGACTCGTGCTCAACCGGTCGTACCTCGTCGAGCGCGACGAACGCGAGGCGTTCGACGACGCGGTCGCCCGGTTAGAAGCGGAGTACGACGACCTCATGTTCCGGTACACGGGACCGTTCGCACCGTACAGCTTCGTCGACGTCAAGATCGGCGCTCAACAGTAATCTACCCATGTTCGTCCTCGACGACCTCCTGATTCGGCCGTTCGTCGGCATCGTAGACACGCTCCACACGATGGCGCTCAGCGAGATGTACGACATCGACGCCCTCGAGGACGAGCTGAAGGAGAATCAGTTGCTGTACGAACTCGGCGAGCGCTCCGAGGAGGAGTATCAGCGACGGAAAGACGAACTCGAGGCGGAGATCGAGATCGCTCGCGAAGTCCACGAGAAGTTGGCGAGCGGCCGCGTGGAGGTGAAATCCTAAATGACAGTAGACGATTCAGATCCGGACGACCGACGCGACGAATCGGCCGACGACCACGACCACGACGACGAGTCGACCGACGTTCCGATCGACGACTCAGCGGCGGATCAGGACGACGACAGCCGACGATCCGAAACGCCGTCGGACGAGGGCGGGGCGAACCACTCTGGCTCCGACTCGGAATCGACCGATCGACGGTCGGACGACCGGGGCGACACCGATTCGCGCATCAGCGTCTCGGCGTCCGGTGGGGACGCCGGAGCCGGCGCTGGTGGCGGTGCCGGTGACGCCGACGAACAAGGACAAGAACAAGACGAGGGCCAACACTGGCTCTCGAGTCTGCTGTCCGCACTCGAGTCCCTCGAAAGCGGCTCGACGTCGGGACGGCGACGGTCCGATCGGACGGTACTCGATTACGACATCTCGATCGGCTCGGGCGACGGCCTCGCCGACGAGTCGCGGTTCGAACGCGATCCGGTCGGTCGGGAGGGCTCCGACGACCGTCGCCGACACGCCGGCTCCGGGTCGGATCGATCGCGAACCCGGCGACGTCGGTCGACCCCATCGAACGACCACCACCTGACGACGCGAGCGACCGAGGACGAACTGCTCGTCACGGCCGATGTGGCCGGCACCGATCCGGACGACGTCACCGTCGGCTTCGACGGCTCGACGCTCGTCGTCGCCGTCTCGGGGAGCGAACTCGAGCGAGTCGACGTGCCCTGGGGCGATCGAACGGCCCGGGCGACGATCAAGAACGGTGTGCTCACCGTCCAGATCGAGCCGAGCGAGGGGAGTACAAGCACAGACGAGGAGAACGATCGATGAGCGACGAACAGCTACTCGACGGCGAGGACGACTTCGAGACCCTGCTCGAGGATGCCACGGAGAGCCTCGAAAACCTCGAGAACTCCCTCGGTGACGTCGAAGCGATCGACGAACTCGAGGACAGCAAGATCGAGGAGCTGCTGGGTGACGTCGAGAAGCTCACTACCGTCGCGTCGGAGACCCAGACGCTGCTCGAGACGATCGATTTCAGCGAGTTGCCCGAGGCCGTCGACGGCGACGAACTCCTCGCAGCGATCGAGACCGGCGAGATTCCCGAGGTTATCGCGGACGAAGACGCAGGCGCAACGGATCTCGTCGACTTCACGCAACTGTTCTCGGCCATTGACCTGCTCAACGCGTGGGACGCGACGGACCTTGGGAGCCTGTGGCAACAGAAGCGAGCGTTAGACGATGCCGTCGACGATCTCGCGGGCGACGAAGACGACGATGGCATGCTTGAGGAGGCCGCCTCGGCAGTGACCGACGACGACGAAGCGCTGCTCGGCGGCGAGGATGGGGACGGCGTAATCGGCGGCGACGACAGCATGGTCGGCGGCGAAGACGGACTCGTCGCCGGTGACGACGACCTCCTTGAGGCCGATCTGGTCGACAAACTCGAAGAGATTGATGCCGATCCCTCGGAACTGCTGGGCGAAATCGACGTCGCGGAGGATCCCGAAGCCTACCAGGTCGCGATCCAGCAACAGGCGATGAAAGGGATCGACGCCTTCCGCGAGGCGTTGCTCGAGACCCACGAAAAGTTCGAACAGCTCTACGAGTTCAACCGCGAGAAGATGCGCCGGCAGGATACCAGTACGAACTCGCGGAACCCGACTGCGGCGGCGACGATCCCGACCGAGCGCCGCGACCTCGGCGGCGGGGCCCGTCACTCGACGGTCCCCCAGCAGGTCAAACTCTCGACGGCACCCAGCCGAAAGCGGATCTACGGTCGGCGGTTCGAAATCGAGCGCGAGAAAAAACGGAGAGCCAACAATGACTAACCCAGCACAGCCGATCCGAAGACGACTCGAGAACCGACCCGCGACGACAGCTCGCGGCCCGCCGAGCGCGACGAGCCGACCCGGAGGTGAGATGCATGGTCGATGACTTCCAGCCGAGCCGGCAGAAGGCCGACCTCGCCGAAGTCGTCGAGATGTTGCTGGACAAGGGGATCGTCATCAACGCCGACATCGCCGTCTCGATCGGCGACACGCAGCTGCTCGGCGTGCAGGTCCGGGCCGCCATCGCCTCCTTCGAGACCGCGGCCAAGTACGGCCTCGAGTTCCCCGAGGGAACCGATATGCGACGCGTCGCTGCGGCGGTCGACGATCCAGAGATCGCGGAGATGGACCGGCCGAAGCCGCCGATCGATCCGACGAGCGGCGTCAACGTGACTCCCGACGAACGGTACGTCGACGAGACTCGCGAGGAGTTTACGGGTGGTGGCGAGGGTGAACGCAGCGAGTCGAGCGACGGCGAAAGCGATGAACAACCCGACCGAGTGAGCGAACACATCGGCGCGCGGCCGGATCCGGAGCGGCCGACGAGCGGTGGGTTCGACCTGCTCAGCGACGATACCGACGATGAAGGTGAAGCGGAGTCCGAAGGCGGCAACGCGGACAGCGCCGAAGACAAAACCGAGGAAACGGCGAACGCGGAGGCCGAGGACGGATGAGCCAGATCGACGTCGGCGACGGTGAGGACGCACGGCAGGGGCTGGTCACCCTCGTCATCACCGTCGTCGAAATCCTGATCGACGCCCTGGAGCGCGAAGCGGTTCGTCGCATGGAGTCGGGGAATCTCTCGGATGAGGAGATCGAACGGCTCGGCCGACAGCTCGCGACGATCGAAGACGAGATCGAACAGCTGAAAGACGACGAGGGGATCGAGGAGGGCGTCGACGACCTTCGGGGGGACCTCGACGGGCTGGTCAACGACGCGATCGAACAGCTCCACGGCGAGCCGAGCGTCACGCACGCCCCGGGCTACTCCGTGTTCGGAGGTGAAGAGGAATGAGTTCCGATCAGCTCGACGACATCGAGGACGTCGAAGGTCTCGAGGAAATCGGGGATCTCGAGGACGTCGAAGACGCGGTCGATCAGGCGGAGGTTCCCGAAATCGACGACGGTCGATACCTCTACTGTATCGTTCGGGCCGAAGACGACGAGACGCTCGAGACGACCGGCGTCGACGGCGAACCCGTCTTCGTCGTGGCCGAAAACGGCATCGGTGCGGTCGTCCACGAGTGCGACGAGATCTACGATTCGGCGGATCTCACGGAGGTCAGACGCTGGCTCGTCCGCCACCAGACGGTCGTTGACGAGGCCGGCGAGGCGTTCGGCACGCCGATCCCGTTCCAGTTCGATACGATTCTCCGCAGCGACGACGCCGGCGTCCGCGAGTGGCTCCGGGAGGAGTACGATATGCTCGAGCGGGCGCTATCAGGACTCGCGGGTCACTGGGAGTACCGCGTCGAGGTCATCGAAACCGATCCGATAAGCGACGACGCGCTGATCGACCGCGACGAGCGACTGCGCGAACTCGACGCACAGATCGGCGACTCCGAAGAGGGAACGGCGTTCCTGCTCGAGAAGAAGTTCGACCAGCGGTTGACGGAGTTGCGAGCGGCCCGTCGCGAGTCGATCACCGCCGATCTCCAGGATCGACTCGCCGAGCACGCACGGGAGGTCCACTCGCTCGAGCGGTCGCCGAGCGCGTCGCTTTCGGACGAACTGGCGGACGACGCGGCGGGGGACGGCGAAACCCTGTCTCGGCTCACGCTGCTTGCTCACGAGGACGACGAGGCGGCCGTCGGCTCGGTCCTCGACGACGTGGCGGCACACGACGGGCTCACGGTTAAATTCACGGGGCCGTGGCCGCCGTACACGTTCGCACCGGAACTGGGGGGCGACGACGATTCGAACGCACAGACACACCCATGAGACCGCAAAAGAACGAGGAGACGCTCGTCGACGTTCTCGACGTGCTGCTCAGAGACGGGGCGATCCTGCGAGCGGACGTGATCGTCTCGGTCGCGGAGATTCCGCTCGTCGGGATCAAACTCACGGCGGCCATCGCCGGCATGGAGACGATGACGGAGTACGGTCTCTTCGAGCAGTGGGACGTCGAGCGCCGACGCTCGGCGGTTACCCGTCGTCAAGGGCAAGGGAAAGGGCAGCGTCAGGGCCGGGATCGACACCGAGCCCATATCGACCGAGACGAAGAATTAGCGGAACTCGAGCGGATTTCAGTCGGAGAGACGCAGGAACGGGACCGGGACCAGGATGAAGAACAGGAACAGGACCAGTCTCGAGCCGAAGGGGGAAACGGTTCGACGTGAGGACGGGACAGACCGCGACTCGAGTCGGCCGGGAGATCGGCAAGTCGGCCGGGTGAGCAGCGAGTCGCCGACTCGAGCGGGTCGCGTCGAAAACCGAGACAAAGCACACAGACACTCCAGAAAGTGAGCGACTGTGGGGCGATATCGGCGGCCGTCGGCGATCCGGTTACGGGGCCGGTCAGGCGAACTTCGGCCGTTCCGTGTTGAGTTCGACGTCGCCGTTGACGGTCTCCGTATCTCGGTCTTCGTCGTAGACGTACTGACCTGAAGCCCCACAGAGCGTACACTCGTACGTTTCGGAGATCTCGTTGATCATCTCCCCGTCTTCGAAGTAGACGCGGCTCTGGGTGATCTGCAGGAATTGGGCGGTCTCGCAGTTACTGCAGGTGATCATACCTGACCGAAAGCCGGGACCGGTTGTAGTTATCCGGCTTGTAACCGAAAGGCGCGGCCGGCTATGCGTTTCTTACCGACGATTCAACCGGGGAGCAATGGCCGGACTCCATCCGGTCCGATTCGGGTCGTTTCACGGCGTTCGTCGCGAGGGTAAACACCACATAACCGCACGACGTAAGCGGGACAGTCTCGTGACAGGAGCGATGGATTAGCGACCGACAAACCGCCCGCGATTCGCGTTTCATCGAGATTATTCGGCTCCTTCTCGAGGCCGATTCGGCCGTGGCCGGAGGCGGGACCGAGCGCCGATCGGGGACCACCGATGAACTCTGTTCAAGAGCGGTTTCGCGGTCCGAAAGCGTCCGGCATCGCGGGTCGAGAGCGTCCGGTATCACGGGTCGGGTGAAACCCGGGATCGCCCTTACCCCTATCCGTCACCCGTCGGGATCGATCTCCACCCGATCGCCGGTCCGGGAGGCCTCGTAGGCCGCCTCCGTCAACGCCGTCACTCGGAGGGCGTCTCGAGCCGTCGCCGGTGGCTCGGCCCCCGATCGAACGCTCTCGAGGAAGGCGTCGGCTCGAGACTGTTCGGTTCGGAAGTCGATGTAGGGCTCGTACTCGCCGGCGTCGGAATCGATCTGGACGACGTCTCGGGGTCCCCACTGCGTCCCCTCGATGTAGACGGCACCGTCGTCGTCCCAGCAGTGGATGTGTTCGCGAACCGCGGGGGCATCACCGTGTAACGAGAACGTTCCGCTCGCTCCGTTTTCGAAGCGTACGTCGAGGTGAGTCCGGCTGTCCACCCGCTCATCGTCGTCGTGAAAGTCCATACTTGCCGTCACCGACTCGGGTTCGAGGCCGGTCGTCCAGAGCACGCCGTCGAGGACGTGACTCCCGGTATCGTAAAGGAAGCCACCGCCGGAGAGTTCGGGATCGAGCCGCCAGGTGTCCATCGAGTCGTCGATCCACCCCTGCGTAATCGAGGCGGTTATCCACTCCGGCTCCGTCTCGGCGAACCGTTCTCTGGCGGTTCGAAACGCCGTCTGCAGGTGGCGCTGGTAGCCGACCATCAGCGTCTGCTGGCTTCGCTCCGCCCGTTCCGTCAGATCGCGTGCGTGCTCGAGGTCGGTCGCGAGCGGCTTGTCACAGTACACGTGACACTCTCGTTCCAGCGCCGCGACGACCTGTTCGTAGTGGAGGGTGTGGGGCGTTCCGACGAGGACGGCGTCCAGGGTCGCGTCCTCGAGCATCGTCGCGTACTCCGTGTACCGCCGGTCGGCTGGGACGTCGAACTCGGCGCCCGTCTCGAGGAGCCGATCCGAATCGAGGTCACAGAGGGCCCGAACGGTCGCGTCCGAATGCCGGTGAAACTGCCCCCCGACGGTGGTTCCGATATAGCCGAGTCCGACGATGCCGATCCGAAGCGGCTGCTCGTTGGCGTCGCGCATGCACCGGGTGACGAGCTACAGTCTCATCTTTCTGGGGGTGAAACGGTCGTTCTCACCCGTCTCGCCGGCCGTTAGTAAGTGCCAACTGTTTCACAGCGCGTTGCTGTAGTCCGGTTATTCGGTGCCTGTCGAGGGTTTGCTGATGCTACCGTCGCCCAAGTGTCTGCATAACAATGGGTGGCACTTGCATTGTCCCGGATGCGGGGATGATGACCCCGCCGGGTACACGCTCCACCAAACACGACGCGCTGACCAGTTGATTGCGTGCGTTCCTGCCCGGATCGCTCGGAAGTGGACTCGCCCCCGCTTCGAGTAAGCTCATGTCTCTCACGCCAGGGCGGGTTCCCGCCCCCGCCCAGGTTTCCGACCCTGACTCCCGTCGAACGGCGACGGCAACTGCGAACCCTGTCACCCGAGTCAGGCTTCGGAGACGACGCGTTTCCAGTACTCCCCAGTGGCGACGACACCGGGTACGACGTACCGCTGTAGTCAGTGCCGTACAACTCTCCACCGTACAGCGGTTGCACCGGTACATCGAGACGGCGGTCCGTACGAGAGACGCCGCATTGCGATCAGAACTCGGTGACGACCGGAATGCCGACCGTCTCGTAGTCGTCCATCGACGACAGCGTCTCCGGTAACTCGTCGAGCGAGAGCGTTTCGCCGATGATCTTGCTCGGCTCGAGGGTCCCCTGTGCGATCAGACGGAACAGTTCCTCGTAGCGGACCAGCGGCATGCCGAAGGAGCCGTGGAAGTCGATCTCCTGCATCGTCATGACGTCGACGGGGAGATCGATCTGGCCCTGTTCTTCGCCGGTCGTCAGCCCGACCTGCACGTGGCTTCCCCGGGTTCCGAGGCTGTTGACCGAGTTCTGGCAGGTCTCGGCGATTCCGAGCGCGTCGATCGAGACGTCGGCGCCGCCGCCGGTGCGTTCCTTGACCTCCCGTGGCGCGCTGTCGACGTCGGCTCCGTTGATCGTTTCGACGGCGCCGAGTTCCGCCGCTCGCTCGAGTTTGGCGTCGAGCACGTCGATCACGATCGGGTGGGCACCCAGGGCCTGGGCGATGTGGATCGCCGAGAGTCCGACGCCGCCACAGCCGTGGACGGCGACCCAGTCGCCGGGCCGGAGATTCGCTCGGTCGGCTAGCGCGTGGTAGGCCGTCATGAACCGGCAGCCGAGACCGGCCATCTCGGTGAAATCGACTTCCTCGGGCAGCTTCACGCAGTTGAAGTCGGCTTCGCGGACCGCAAACGCCTCCGCGAACGCGCCCTGGGAGTACTCCGAGAGTCCGAGCGGGAGCACCGAGTCGCAGTTGTTCGCCCGCCCTTCGCGACAGTGGGGACAGGTGCCGTCACCGAGGTGGAACGGAACGGCGACCCGGTCGCCCGCCTCGAGCGTCTCGACGTCGTCGCCGACTTCGGAGACGATGCCGGCGGGTTCGTGGCCGAGAATCTGCCCTTCGGGGACCCCGGCCCCGATCCAGCTCCAGTCCCCCTGCCAGGCGTGCCAGTCGCTGCGGCAGACGCCGCAGGCTTCCGTCTCGACGATCACCTGATCCGGCCGCGGTTCCGGATACTCGACGTCTTCGATCTCGAGCGGTTCTCCGTGTTCCTCGATTACGGCAGCTCGCATACGTCACGATTCTTCCTGATTATACAAAAGTGTGCGACATGTGATCCGATGACGAGGATCAGTAATTCGGACCTCAGGTTTTGAAACAGTAGTAAACGGAAGATAGGTTTCTGACTACGTGTGTACTTGCGGTATTCGTGACACGCGAGTCGAGGAGCAGTGCCGTCGGTCGAGGGCCACCAATTGCTTCTCAGTGGTTCGAAGTCGACCATCGACCGAAGGCAATTCCAGGAACTACCGGTTCGCTATAATACTTATAATACCTATACTACGTTGTGCGAGTATACTCGTCATCGCGGTAGAGCTATCTTCTGCGGCACTGAAAGCGTATGTAGCGAGTTATCTTGACTATTCTACTCGTATTATCGTGTTTGGGTCAAATTGCTCAAGAGCGGTCTTTATACCGGGCCAACAGCCAATTTCGGTTTGTCTCTATCTATCTCGAGTAATATAGCGGATCTGGGCAATCCATCCAGTACCCTACTCCAAGACAGGTTTTTCGACTGCGTGTTGTTGACTCGGACCACAGCCAAACAATTTATTTCACAACGTTGTATCTGACCGCTTTGTTGTACATTTACAATGTTGTGTGTGAATAGCCCGCTATGGAGTACCACGACTCCGAGAAAGCGAACGAGATCGCCGGGCGGGTAGCGGCGTTCATGGAGGACGTCGTCCTCCCCCGCGAGCGCGAGGCACTCGCGACGGGCGAGCAGATCACGACGGACGAACTCGAGGACTTCTGGGAGCAGGCCAAAGAGCGCGATCTGTTCGCCCCGCAGGTTCCCGAGGAGTACGGCGGGCAGGGGCTCGACTTCAGCGACATGCTGCCGTCCTTCGAGCAGGTCGGTCGGTCGCTCATCGGCGCCCACGCGATCCGTGCGAACGCACCCCAGGAAGGGAACATGCACACCCTAGAGATGGTCGGCACCGAAGACCAGAAAGAGGAGTGGCTCCGGCCGCTCGTACAGGGTGAGATCTCGTCGGCCTTCGCGATGACCGAACCGAAACAGGGCGGCGGCTCGGACCCCAAGATGCTCCAGAGCACCGCCGTCAAGGACGGCGACGAGTGGGTCGTCAACGCCCACAAGTGGTGGACCTCGGACGGACTCGACGCGGACTTCTATCTGGTGATGGCCCGGACCGATCTGGACGCCCACCCCTACGAAGGAACGTCGATCATCCTCGTCCCCGCCGACGCCGACGGCGTCGAAGTCGTGCGAAACGTTCCCCACCTCGGCGGCCACGGGATCACCGAACGCGAGGGTGGTCACGCCGAGATGAAGTTCGACAACGTTCGCGTGCCCGTCGAGAACACGATCGGCGAGGAGAACGAAGGGTTCCGCATCGCCCAGATGCGCCTCGGCGGCGGCCGACTCACCCACTGTATGCGCTACTCCGGGATGGCCCAACGGTCGCTCGAGATCGCGAAGGCCTACCTCCAGGAGCGCGAGGCCTTCGGCACCACACTCGAGGAGAAACAGGCCCTGCGCCACCGGATCGCCGATGCCGAGACGCGACTGCACGCCGCGCGCTGTATGGTCCGTCACGCCGCCCGCGAACTCGACCGCAGCGACGCCCGTATCGAGGTCGCGATGTCGAAAATGTTCACCGCGAACGTGACGAACGAGACCATCGACCTCGCGCTGCAGTGCTGTGGCGGCAACGGGATCGGAAAGGACCTGCCGATCGCCCACTTCTACGAGAACGTCCGTGCGTTCCGCATCGTCGACGGGGCCGACGAGGTCCACCGCCGGTCGATCGCCCGCTGGGCGTTCGAGGACGTCAACGACGCGGAGATCGAGAACGCCCTGCAGTTCGACGAGGACCTGCGTATCGACGCGTTAGACGAGTAACTGCTGTCGTCCGTGTTAGGGGTTTTTCTAGCAGCGCACGTTCTCGTCATTCGACTCCCGAAATCGGTGATCAAAGATCGAAATCTCGTCTCCGTCCAGCTGCGAAACCGCCCGAAGACGACTCAAACCCGCTCGATGATCGTCGCGACGCCCTGCCCGAAGCCGATACACATCGTCGAGAGCGCCCGCTCTTGACCCGTGCGCTCGAGTTCGTGCGCTAACTTCGTCAGCAGCGCCGCGCCGGTCGCCCCCAGCGGGTGGCCGTGTGCGATGGCGCCGCCGTTGACGTTGACGTTCTCCCAGGAGACGCCGGTCTCCTCGAGCCAGGCGGCGACAACCGACGCGAACGCCTCGTTGACCTCGAACAGGTCGATGTCCGCGAGTTCGAGGTCGGTCTTCTCGAGTACCTGCTCCGTCGCCGGTATCGGGCCGGTGAGCATCGTCACGGGATCGACGCCGACGACTTCCGTCTGGACGATCCGGGCCATGGGCTCCCAGCCGCGTTCCCGTGCCACGTCCTCGCTGGCGATCAGCAGAGCCGACGAGCCGTCGACGATGCCCGAGGCGTTACCGGGATGGTGGACGCCCTCGCCCTCCTCGCGGAAGGACAGCGGCAGGTTCGACAGGGTCTCGAGGTCGGTTTTGGGCCGGGGATGCTCGTCCTGTTCGACGGTGACCGGTTCGTCATCTAACTCCGTCTCGACGGGCACGATCTGGTCGTCGTAGCGTCCCTCCTCCCACGCTTCGCCCCAGCGCTGCTGGGAGTCGACGACGAGTTCGTCGAGTTCCTCGCGCGTGAAGTCGTACTCCTCGGCGATCCGTTCTGCGCCCTCGCCCTGGTGGGTTAGCTCGTCGAAGTGTTCGAAGTAGGTGTCGGTGACGGCGTCGGCCCCCGAGACGCCGTCGGCGCCGTCCGACCCCATCGGGACGCGGGTCATGTGCTCGACGCCGCCGGCGACCAGCACGTCGTGTTGGCCGGCCATGACGTTCGCCGTCGCGAAGTTGACCGCCTGCTGGCCGGAGCCGCACATTCGGTTGAGCTGAACGCCGGGAACGACGTCGCCCCAGCCGGCGACCATCGGCGCGATGCGGCCGATGTTGAGTCCCTGCTCGTCGATGGGCGTGACGCAGCCGTAGACGACGTCCTCGATCGTCTCGGGCTCGAACCCGTTTCGCTCTTCGAGCGCCTCGAGCGGTTTCGCCGCCAGATCCTGCGGGTGCGTGTCCCGGAACGAGCCGTCCCGTTTACCGAAGGGCGTCCGGACCGCGTCGACGATAACTGCGTTGTGCATGCGTTCCCGGTACTAGCACCACGAGCGTGATAGGATTTCCGCCCGGTAGGCGGTCGCTCGCCCTTGTCGTCGATCGATTCGACCGTGACGACCCACGACGATCCCGACCGCGATCAGTTTCAGCACCTGGAAAACGGGACGACGAGACCGGTAATGCGCCGTCCTCGAGCCGGCCGTCGATCCGATGCGTGTACTTATTTGGTGGTCGATAGTAATCCACAGCCATGGACGAAGCGTTCGAAACGGCCCTGGTGACGTTCGATAGCGAGACCGGTATCGGGACGATCACGATGAACCGTCCCGATGCGCTCAACGCGCTCAACGGACAACTCAGGGACGACATCATCGCGGGACTACAGCGACTCGAGGCCGAAAACGAGGACGCGGACGGCGTCGCGCTGCGAGCCGTCGTGCTCGAGGGGGCGGGCGACAAGGCCTTCTGTGCTGGCGCGGACGTCGGCGGCTTTTCGGACGACTCCGCCGGCGGCTCCGGCGATCGCTCTCACTACGAGGTCATCAAGGACTTCCCAACGCCGGTCATCGCGAAGATCGACGGCTACTGTCTGGGCGGCGGCCTCGAGACGGCCCTCGCCTGTGATCTCCGGCTGGCGAGCGACGACAGCGCCTTCGGCTTCCCCGAGGTCAACCTGGGACTCCTTCCCGGGGCCGGCGGCGTCCAGTACGTTTCGAAGCTGGCCGGTCCCGCCGTCGCGAAGGAACTGGCGATGACCGGCGAGCACATCTCGGCCGAACGCGCCGCAGAGGAGGGCATCGTCAACCGCGTCTACCCCGCCCCGGAGTTCGAGGACGAAGTCGACGAGTTCGTCACGGAGCTCGCCGGACAGGCCCCGCTCGCCGTCCAGGCAATCAAGGAATCCGCGCAGATGGCCGTCCAGACCGGGCTCGAGGAAGGCATTCGCCACGATCGGGAACTGTTCTCGAGGCTGCTCGCGACGGAGGACCACGAGGAGGGAGCGGCCGCGTTCGGCGAGGACCGGGAGCCGGAGTTCGACGGACGGTAACTGCCAGTCTCAGTACCTCACAAATCAGTCTCAGCTAACCGGCGCTGAAGTGTGATTTACCGACGAGTCAGAGCCGAATCCGTTCTCCGTAG
>NZ_WUYX01000019.1:106257-130809 GCF_009834785.1 Natronorubrum halalkaliphilum | reverse complement strand
GACACCTCCTCATTCCTTCCGAAAAATAGCCACGATAAGCCGTCGCTGTCATGCGTTTTGTCTCCTAACTAAAGACGGATGATCGTGAGTGTTACCGCGAGACGTTTATCTAACGGTTCGTTCGCCCGACCGCAGTGGGGTGACTGGATACAGGCCGGACAGCCCTCCGCACAGCCACAGTCGGCGAACAGTCCCCATGTGTGCTGGAGGAGTTCCTCGATCTGGTCGTATCCGTTCCGGGCTAGCCCGACGCCACCATGATAGCCGTCGTAAATGAATAGCGCACTCGTCTCCGCCTGTGCGTGGTCGATCGTCGAGACACTCCCAACGTCACGGCGGTCACAAAGAATCACGAGTGGGAACGTGGCGACGAGGGCATGCTGGACGGCGTGGAGACCGCCGTCGAACGAGCCGGACATCGTCTGCATGAGTCCGTCGAGGCCCGGCGGGAGTGTCAGATACAGCGCACGAGTCGACAGCGTCGTCTCGGGCAGGTCGAGTGATTCTTCGCTGATAATCTCGCCCGTTCGGTGGTCACGCCGCTGGAAGCCTGTGACCTGCTTTCGACGGGTTACGTCCGCAAAGTGGACGGTGACATCCTCGCGGGTCGCCAGTGGCTTGGTGGTAATGTCCTCCTCGATCGTCATCGACTCTTCGAACTGAACACGGGTTTGCTGATCGCTTTCGGTCGGGGCCAGCCACGCTTCGTCACGGTCGAGGTCAAGCGACTGCACCTCGTAGCTCTGGCCTTGGTGGTGGTAGATTGCACCCGGATGGACATCCCGAAGCGCGGCATCGAGTGGCAATTCCCCGAGTTCGTCCGACTGGCCGCCCCGAACCCTGAGGACGACAGTGCGGTCGGTGATCGTTCGGAGTCCGCGCTCGTAGGGATTGACGGTCTGGCCGCTGGCCGTGCGTCGCCATTCGAGCCCATCGGCTGTCTGTCGGCGGGTCAGTTCACCCTCGTCGGTGAGCGTACTGACGATGTCGGGAAATGTCGGGCCGAAATACCGCTCGTCGGCGGTTCGAAGCGGTCGTTCGATGGCTGCAGCATGGGCGTGTAGTCGGAGCAGATTTGGGTTGGACGGATTGGCAACAGCGCGTTCCGGGGTTCCCTCGAACAGTTCCTCAGGATGGTTGATAACGTACTGGTCGAGTTGGTCTTCGCTGGCGACGAGCGTGACGAGACTTGGGTCAGTCCCACGCCCGACCCGGCCAGCCCGCTGGAACGTCGCCATCTGTGTCCCCGGGTAGCCGTCCAATAGCACGGCGTCGAGACTCCCGATATCGACGCCGAGCTCCAGAGCACTGGTACTCCAGACACCGGCACACTCGTCGGCATGCAACGCCGCCTCGATGGCCCCGCGGCGGTCGTCACGGAGTCCAGCGTGGTACGCTGTGATACTGTTTGCGCGATCACTTTGGTCACGCTTAGCGAGGGTGTCACTGCTGATGGTCGCATAGCGTTCTGCAGTCTGTCTGGCCCGCGTAAACGCCACCGTCTGGTACCCTCGTTGGACGAGGTCGACAAACAGGCGCATCCTTTCCCCGTGATGGGAGCGACGCTGGCCCGCTCCAGCGGGTGCATCTCCCACGTCGTATTTCGGCGGTTGCCAGAACAGCCAATGGGTTGGTCCAGTCTCACTGGTATCCTCGTTGACGAGAGTGAACGACTCCGAGGGCTGGCCGGTAATCGTCGCCGCGTGCTCTCGGGGGTTGCTGATCGTCGCCGAACAACACACGAACTGTGGATCAGCATCGAACCGCTCGCAGAGTCGTGTGAGCCGGCGAAGCACGAGCCCGACATGGCTTCCGAAGACCCCGCGATACTCGTGGACCTCGTCGACGACCACGAAATCAAGGGACTGGAAGAACGCTTGCCAGATATCGCCAGCGTGGCTGAGCAGGCCACAGTGGAGCATATCTGGCGTCGTCAATACGATTGACGGACCGTCGTCACGGGCCTGCTGACGCTCCGCCGAGGAGAGCGAGCCCGTATATTGAGTCACGGAGATGTCCTCAAACGGCTCGGCAAACTCTGACAGTGTCGCTTCTTGATCGTTTATCAATGCGACCTGTGGGCCGATATACAGCGTGCGTCCATCGTGGTCACGTGCCCGCTCAAGTGCCGGAATCGTGTACGTGAGACTCTTGCCGCTCGCTGTCGGTGTCGCCAACACGACGTTCCGGCCGCCACGGACTGCGTCGATCGCGCCGGCTTGGTGTGCGTAAAGTTCGTCGATGCCTCGGTCAGCGAACTCTGCAGTGACCTCGGGATCCATCTCACATGGCTGGGTCTTGGGACGGCGGGCAGGGATCTGCCGCTGAAACTGTATCTGGTCAGTGTAGTACTCGCGGTTCCGTACCCACTCGACGAACTTGTCCACAGAATCAATAGTACGTGCGCGCTCGCATATATATCCGCAGTCACATCACGGGTCGTAGTGGTAGATGTAGGGATGTGTCGCCTTGCCGTCGGGTAAAATATCCGCTAGAATCTCCCGGACTTGTTGTTCGGAGATGCCACTTGCGATGATTCGGTCGTCGTAGATTGCAAAGTACGCTTCCGTGAGGTCGGTCTTACGGAGCTCCCGGCCTAAGCTTCGTGCCCGAGCTTTCCCCATCTCCTGATGATAAATCCTCTCAAGTTCGTTCGACTTGTTTTTGAGATCGGCAATCTCCTCGGCGTACCGCTCCCGATTACGCTTGTTTTTCATGTAGTATCGGAGCTGTTCAGCGTCGGATTTCTCGGATTCGTCGGATGCCGGCAAGGTTTCTATGATTCCGAACCGGTGTTTGGCCTCCTCGTAGCTGTCGTCGATATCAGTGCTCAGATTCCTACCGGCGACCACCCGCTGGATGGCCAGCCAGCCGTCGGTCACGATCTGCTCTTCAAAAGGGAGCAGGGCGACATTCGAGACGAACACCGGGAGTCGCGCCTCGGGCCAGAGGTCGCTAAAGGACATGCGAACGGCCTTGACACCGAACGCTCGCGGTGGGTCGTCCCAGTCGAGAAACACGGCATAGTCCGAGAGGTGTCGGACGACGACGAACTCGCCGAACTCGTAGTCGGTCCAGCCTGCAACCGTCTCAAGGTCGTCCTCGGAGAGGTCAGCGGGATTTTCGTCAACGAATGTCTCGATGATCGCTTCGGTGTTATCCTCGTAGAGGCGTTCACGAAGTGGCAGGAGTTCCCCAGTATTTCGGTCGGAGATGTCGTCGACCGACTCGACATCCTCAATCACACTGAACCGGTCGTTGACGTAGACGAGCAGATGTGCATACAGATCGAGGAACCGCTCTTCGCTCTTCAAGTCGAGCATCATCGGGAAGTCGTCGTCACTCCCGCCACCGTGTTCGGCAGCGATATCTTGCAGCATTTGATCGTCGAGTGCCTCCTCTATCGCTTGGTTGAGTTCCTGCATGAGCGCTGGATCGAGGAACTCGGCCAGCTCCTCCGGTGTCGGACCGTCTGCCTGCTCAAAGAGGCGTCCGATCTCTTGTTCGTCAAGTGAGTCGATATGGTCGTCCATGATCGCCTGGAGCTGTGCGTCAAGTTCCTGTCGTGTCTCCTCGTCGACAAGGTCACGCAACGGCGGTCCGTCTGGTATTTCAATCTCTGCGGCGTCGGGTACTCCCACACCTTCCGCGGGGGGCAAATCAAAGCCGATATCGTCGCCGATCTGATCGAGTCCAGTTTCGACATCAGCCCCGACTTCGGGGAGTTGATCCCCGCCGAACTGCCGGAGCATCGCCGGGTCGAGCCGTGAGACCATCATCCGGAATGTCTCGGGATCCATATCCTGTTCGAGTGTTTTGAGTTCCCACTCGTCCCAGCCGTGATGCAGTGCGTAGACTTGTCGTCCCTCTCGAACGAGCGCGTCGACGACTCCTTCGGTGTCACAGTGGGTGCAGTACGAACTGAAGGCAAGCGGACACTCGATGCCCTGTGTCTCGACGAAATCCTCGAACTCGCCCTCGGTCAACGGCCGGTTCGGGAGATACTCGATGTCGACCATACTGGTTGTCCAGTCCGCCAGTACAAAAACGGCGGCTGACTGCTTGAATTTTTATTCGAGTACGCGCTACGGTCCAGTATGCCGTTCAGCGTTAGCTGGCACACGCTACTCGACGAACTCGACGAGCTGTCCGAGAGCGCCGAACTCATTACTCCCCTCTCTCATGACCGGTTCCGTATCGCGGATGTCCAAGAGCACCGTGTGATTATCACGCTCTCTGAAACGGGAGACCGACGACCACTTCAGCGTGACCAATTTGAGACACTCTACCAGCGGATTCAGGACTCGAACAACGAGTTCGAACTTGACCGACTTCCAGCCGATGCTGATCCCTACCCCGCGGTACTGAGCCTACATCCGCGTTTTGAAATCGACGAAGAACGTGGAGTCGTTGCCGAAAAAGAAGGCGCGACTGATACGCAACTGACGAGTGACGAATTGGACTCCAGCAAGACGGAACGTATCGAACCCGATGGAATAGATGTCTACTCTGACGCCTTGCTTCTTATCGACGCGCTAGAACGTCACGAAATGTCTGATATAACCGCGTTGGAGACGGATGCGCTAGTGAATCTATACACGCTCTGTTCTGATGTCCAACGGAACGCAAACGAACTCCGGAAGGACATTGCCGATGTACTGCTAGATAGGCTCCACCACGACCAACCGGTCCACGGTCAGTATGGGTCCGTCCAGCGGACCGGGCGCCGCAACCGTTCGCTCAAGGACGACGAACTCGTGTTGAATGCCTTCGAGGCTGCTGGGATTGAACGCGAGCGATTGACGACCGTAGACACAAACAGGGTAGACGAGGCACTCGAAGTAACTGAACTCTCCGAGAGCGATGTGTATGAGATCGACGAGAGCGAGTACGTCCGGAAAGCAGAGATCGACGAAGAGGTCAAAGAGTCACGTCTCCAGGGTCTGAAAGACCGATTGGCAGCGAGCGAGGAAGCGGAAACAGACGACCTACGACATGAAATCGAAGAACTCGAAAACCGAATCGACGACCTCACCAGTTTCAGTACCGGAACCCAAATGCAGGGGTAGTCGGACACGCATCCTTCGTTTAGAGGAAATCTGGTTATGTAGTCGCTGATGCGGGTAATATAGCCAATATTAACTTCAAGTGAGCGCTTCTGGTATATAAAACACGGCCTGTTAGCTGGCCCTTGGCTTTTCCGAGCAACAGTTTGTTGCAAGCAGTCGCTAACGTGAAGTACCTCGGGGACAAGCCCCGAGGCTTCACCGTCTTGGGTCGGCACCGCACCCGCAGGCGAATTTAATTCCGCCCGACCTCCCGCATTCGCGGTCGGTTGGAATTAACACCCGAACACTCGTTGTGTCCGTGAGGGTCGGTCGCTCCACCACGACCCGACAGCACCCGTCTCACCACGCCAAAGGCATGGGTTTTGAGAGATGCCGCATTTCCATCAGCCAAACGACCACTTCATATTGAGATCTTCAATATCCTTCACGGTCGTTACCCACCTATACAAAGTGTTTGACGTCGACGCGACCGAGGCGTCCGGTGACCGGTGCCACCGAATCGACAACGGGCTCGTCAGGCTCGCGCTCCAGTTTCCGGAGCGGGACCTTCCCTACGAGCGACTGCGCGAGGCGATGGCAGACAGTGCTTCGCTCGAGGCGGTACTCGAGACCGAGGGATTCTCGCCGATCCACTACGACGAGTTCGCGGATGGCGACGTCGATGCGCCGGTCGAAGCAAAGGACATCGAGGACCGGCCGTTTATTACCTCCCACGTCCACAAGCGTGGGCTCGAGGTAGCGTGTTCGTCCCAGCATCTCGTTGATTCGGTGCCGTCGGTTCGCGAGGATGGGGATGGGGCCCACGGACTCAGGCCGGGCGTGGTTCTGAATCTGAACGACGCCCGGAAATTCGCGTGGTTCGAGCGAGGTACTCCTTCGTCAGAAACTGTTCGTCGTAAAAGCGGGCCGGGCGCGATTTGAACACACGGTTGGATGTGCTCGCTTCGCTGCGCGCAACCTCCCTGCGATTCAAATCGCGCCGGTTCCGTCACCTGTCGCTCACGGATTTGTTCGCGATAGGAAAGCGGGCCGGGCGCGATTTGAACACGCGACCGTCTGGTTAAAAGCCAGACGCTCTGCCAAACTGAGCTACCGGCCCCGTGAGTTCTACTTTTGGAGAGTACTGGTTAAACGTTTCTTTCTTCACCGGTGAGCGAGCGGTCTCGCTTGTGGCATCGTCCGGCTTCGGCGAGAATCGACCGTCGTTACTCGAAGTACTCCTCGAGCGCTTCGCTAACAATATCACCGGGCTCGACGCCATCGATAGAGGCACGACGTCGGAGGTCGCGGTAGGTAGTCGATGAGAGCCGGAGTTCGATTTCACCGAGCATGACGTTGTGATCGGCGAGCGCTTGCTCGATAGGGACATCATCGTTGACGGCACTTGCGACGCTGCGGACCTCTCTGACGGTCAGTGCCCCGTCGAGGATAGCCCATGCGAGGAGCAGTCTCGCCTCACCACCGACCCGGGCGATGTGTTTCGCGGCGGTCGGTGCAATTCTCCCGAGTGCAACTTGTTTCCGAACCGATCTCGGGAGATCGTGGACGCGAGCCCATTTCCGAATGAACGAGACGGTCGCATCGCCACCAGCACGTTCGGCCGCAGCCTTGTATGAGCCTTCACCGCGGACGAGTGCGGCACACGCGGCGGCACCGCGAAGCATGTAGAGATGGTCGTCGTTGGTTGCGCCGTCAGCGAACTGCCGAACGGTTTCAGCGGCGTCCGCGAGGCTGTCGGCGTCGTCGGGATCGAACTGGACGGCCTCGCGAGCGCGAGTACCGGCGACCGATTTGTCGCCCCGGATTACCGGTGCACCGACGGGCGATTCACGGTCCGTGGGGACCGATCGACCATCCTCACGACGGCGACGTGAACCATCACCCGGTCGGTTGTCGGTCATGGTTGTTGGTACGCGCTACGATGGCAAAAAAGGCGCTGCCGGAGTCCTCTGTTCATTCGTTTCGCTTTTCGGCGAGATGTTCCCAGATTTCCGTGCAACCGGCACCCTCCTCGAGGTCGTCGAGATGAGCGTCGTCACGCTCGTCCGCTTCCTGCTCGTGGTCGACCGTACTTGGTTTACATTCGGCCCGGTCAGTCATGGAGTGTTCTTTGGACGCTGAAGTCATAAGTACCGCCTCGAGTGCAAGCGATACCCGTGCTCGGCCCTAGAGGTCATTCATGCCGCTATCTCTGACATCCGATCGCTCGAGTCGGACCATCGTCGCGTCATCTCGAGGGAACGGGCGTCACGATCTACGACCGTTCAGGAACGCACCAACGTGGTGACTCGTGATCGGTTGCTGGAGATCGTGATACGGATTGCTGTAACGGTTTACCGGCGCAACCGCGTCCCGGACGGCGGTTGTACCGGAAATGACGTACAGTAAACCGTATGAATCGTTCCGAGTTGTACGCGGACCAGAGAATCAGTTGTTCGGCGAAAAGCGGTGGACTGATACCGTTATTATCAGGATCGTTCGATTGACTACCTGAGTTGCCGGCATCTTCGAACACCGGAGTGGACACTGAAAGTCACTGCACAGCCGGTTAGACGAGGGAAGTTCGATTCGAAGCCCGAAGTATAACTCTCGAGGAACGCGGCTCTCACTGGTTCACTTCGTCGTTCCGAACCGCGAAACGCGAATAACGTAGGTAGTGAACCCGAGAACCGCGTGAACGGTGTCGTAAACCGCGAAAAGGCGGAAAACGGCTGTGAACCGTGAGTAATGCTGTGCGGGTGGTGTGGAACTGTATCGGTTGGTACTCGAACGGCGCAGCGTGGATTGATACTGCCGATCAGAAGTCAATGACGAAGATTCGCCGGACGGGAACGGCGAATCTTCGCAATAGTTCTGTCCGGCAGTATGAAAACGAGAACCCGTGCCGCATATCGACTGTGACTGTCTACTACCTCATTCACCCGTTCGTTTCGAATTCGCTACCGAAGGCAAAAACGGCCGATAGATGAGGCGGTAAAATGATCGGTTGTGTCAGTACGACAACGACGCGGGAATCGGGCTCGTGGTTACTGTGCCGTTCCCGGTGCTTGATTTTAACGCTGTCCGAATATTCCTTGGAAGGGACACGGCGAGATCGCCCGCCTGCCGGTAATTCGGTCGGTAAGCGTTTGCTACGGTCTACTGTCACTTCCCTACGGCGGCTGTCTTTTGTCGCGGTTCGCGCCTGCCTTCGCAGGCGGCTGACTTTTTCACACCGCCGCCGACCGTCCACGCGAGGACACGATGACTGTTGACACGATTCAAGATCTGTTTGAGCACGGCCTCGAAGACATCTACCACGCAGAACACCAGCTCCTCGATGCGCTTGCGGATCTCCAGGAACACACCGAACGCGAAGAGATCGCGCAGGCGTTCTCGGAGCACCGCGAGGAGACCCGAGGACAGATCCAGCGCCTCGAGGAGGTCTTCGAGATATTCGGGGAACCGCCCGAGAAAGAGGAGTGTGAGGGAATCGAGGGATTGATTCAGGAGTACGAGGAGTTCACCTCCGAAGATCCCAGTCAAGACGTTCTCGATTACCACAACATGGCGGCCGCGGAGAAGACCGAACACTACGAAATAGCCGCTTACGGCAATCTGATCCCGCTCGCCGATCAACTCGGGATGGACGAAGGGGCCGATCTGCTCGAGGAGAACCTCCGTGAGGAACAAGACGCACTCGAGGAGCTGAAAGAACTCACCGAGGAGTTCGAGATAGACGCGATCCCGGCGGAGTAATCCCCGCGACTGGGGAAAACGGCGGAGTTCGACGGGGAACAGTACGACGAGACCGAACGGCAGGTACTATCGAGGTCGACGGGGACCGAGCCTGTACCGATGGCGTCGACGATGAACGGCCGACCGTTTTCGTGTTCGTTAGTAGCGTTTTGCCGGGTACGTCAGATTCGGTAGTCTACACTGATTTGCCACTTCTCACTGCCTGTGCCGGTAGTCTGGTGTGAATGAGACTGTCTTTGATAATGCAATATTACATGATAGCATGCACCAAATATATACGTGGCTGGGCGTGGTGCCATCGAGGGGTGTGATACAAGATGGCAGACGTCCCGGCGAAGACGGCTCGAGCGGAGTGGGGAACACGATTTGGGTTCCTGATGGCGATGATCGGTGCGATGGTGGGTGCTGGCAACATCTGGCGGTTCCCGTACGTGATGGGGAACAACGGGGGCGGGGCGTTCGTTCTCGCCTTTCTGACGCTGTTGTTCGTCCTCGCGGTACCGGGATTGATGGCTGAGGTCGCACTCGGTCGGTATACGAACAAGGGGGTGATCGGGGCGTTCCGTGACGTCGTCGGCCGCGGCGGGATGGTGGGTCTCGGCATCGTCGTCCTGTTGGTGAACATCGCCCTGATGTCGTACTACTCGCCCGTGATCGCCTGGACGTTGTACTACGCGGTCCACTCGTTGCTGTTTACGTTCACGGCGACCGGCTTCGAGGCCGAACCGTTCATGACCGGGCTCTTCGACAACGCGGCGCTGATGATTGGCCTCCACACCGTCGTGATGGGCTCGATTGCGGCGATTCTCGTGCTCGGCATCCGCCGGGGGGTCGAACGGCTCGTGGTCTACGCCGTCCCAGCGCTGGTCATCGCGCTCGTGGTCATGACGGTTCGCGGACTCACGCTGCCGGGTGCGAGTGAGGGGATCGCCTTTACCTTCGGCGTCCAGTGGGAGTATCTGACCTACAGCGACACGTGGATCGCCGCGCTCGGACAGGCGCTGTTCTCGACCGGGCTCGGCTGGGGGATCGCCCTGACGGTCGGCAGCTATCTGCGGGAGTACGACGATGTCCCGCTCGGCGGCGGCGTCTTCACGGCGCTCGGCGAATCGAGCATCGGCATCCTCGCGGCACTTGCCATCTTCCCGATCGTCTTCGCCGTCGGTATCGAACCCGACGCCGGTGCCGGGTTGGCGTTCGTCTCGCTCGCACAGGTCTTCCCGGAGATTCCCTTCGGCGGCTTCGTCGCGATCCTCTTTTTCGTCGGTTTCTTCCTCGCGACGTTCACGTCCGGACTGCTCATCACGGAGGTGAGCGTGACGACGCTCGCCGAAGAAACGGAGTTCAGCCGCACCCAGACCGTTCTCGGCGTCTGCGGCGGCATCTGGTTACTCGGTCTTCCGAGTGCGTACTCCGCTGACATCCTCGATTACCTGGATTTCGTCTTCGGCAACTGGGGGCTACCGCTGGCAGCACTCATGATTATCGGCGTCATCGGCTGGGTGCTGGGTCCCGAGCGTCTCCGACTGCTCGCGGTCAATCAGAACGCCGGTATCCACGTCGGCCGCTGGTGGAATCCCGTGATCAAGTACGTCATCCCCGCGGTCATGCTGTTTATCATGGCCTACTTCGCGTGGGAGAACTTCGGCAGCGCGGAGATGATCGGCGGGATGCTCGTGATCGTCCTGTTCCCGATCATCGGCTACGCGATCATGTCCGTCGTCGAGGGCCGCGGCGGCCAACCGGACACGGCCGAAATCCCCGGAGGTGATGACTGATGGCGCTGACTGCCGAGGTGCTGGGAATGCTCGCCTTTACCCTGCTCGCGTTCTGGGGTGTCGCCGCCTGGGCGCTCGTCCGAACGCTCCGTCAGGAGGGTCGCAAAGTCGAAATCCTCGAGCGTCAGGAACGGATGGATACCTACTCGCCGGCGGCGCTTGCGGAACTGCGAGAGTGGGTCGAGAACAACCCCGACGATCCGCTGGTCGACGAGGCTCGCGAGCGGCACAACGAGTGCGTCGAGGTTCTCCGGCAGACTGACAGACACTTCTACGACTGGTCGGACGGCGAGATCGATCGACTCGAGCGCGTCTGATCGCCCGCTTCGTCGACGGGCTATTTTTATCGCTCGGCCCGCTACCGTCCAGTGTGACAACGCCGGTGTCCGGACCAGGTGACGGGACCGACGGGCCGTCGATCCGACCCGCGGAGCGAGCCGACCTGCTCGCGGTCGTCCGCATCGAGAACGAGTCGTTCGCCCAGCCCTGGCCCTACGACGCCTTCGAACGCTTTCTCGACGAACCGGGATTTCTGGTCGCCGTCCGGGGTGACCGCGAGGTCGCCGGCTACATCGTCGCCGACGTCGCCCAGACGTTCGGGCGACAACTCGGCCATATCAAGGATATCGCTGTCCATCCCGACCACCGCGGCACGGGGATCGGCAGCGCGCTGCTCTCTCGAGCGATCGCGGTTCTCACGGCTCGCGGCGCCGATTCGGTCAAACTCGAGGTCCGGCGCTCCAACGAAGGTGCGAAACGCCTCTACCGGAAGTTCGGGTTCGAACCGCTCCGTCGCGTCCCGAACTATTACGAAAACGACGAGGATGCGATCGTGATGCTTCGCAAGTTGCAGTGAGCCAGTGGGCGAATGAGCGGTTGGTCGAGATCGGAACCCGGTACCGGGAGTGGAGACTCGCGTCGCTCCGCAACCGTCGACTATCGGACGTGGACGTTTTACTGCCGGCCCGTTTAGGGTGCCCATGGGATACGCTTGCCCCGTCTGTGACGCCGAGCAGGCCGACGCGGAGCACCTCGCGAATCACCTCGCGATCACCGCCTCGCTGGGCCGGCACGACCACCTCGAGTGGCTCGAGGAGCACGCCCCGGACTGGGGAGACTGTTCGCCCGCCGAGTTAGGCGAGATCGTCAGCCCGCACGCGCCCGAAATCGACACGCCCGATTTCGAGGGGACGAGCCACGGCCACGACCACGACCACGACCACGGCCGTCCGGACTCCCTCGAGGCCGGACTCGCCCAGCAGAGTCGCCAGCCCGGTCGCGGGTCGATGACGTCGGAGGCGGAAAACGTCCTTCGGGAGGCCAGGGAACTGACACAGCAGATGGGAGCGGCGGACGCGGATGCGGATGCGGACGCTGATAGTTCGGAATCCGAGTCCGAGCCCGCGTCTGAGATCAATGTCGACGGCGACGGCGACGGCGATGTCGATGCCGATGACAGTACGCCGAACGACGACCAGTTCGCGGACGACAACACATAGCGCCAACGTAACTGGTAACTGGCTACTCCGAGCACGTCGAGGTATGCACACTGTCGGGACGTTTGCACCGGTGTCGGTCGAGGAGGCACGTGACTACTACGCGACCGCCGGCCCCGCGGCACAGACCGTCGTTCGCGAGGTCGCCAAAGCCATGTCGTTCGACCGCGAGGAGTACGGCGACCGCGTCACGAACGACGTCGTCGAAACCGCTCGAGACGCGCTGTTTGCGAGTTTGCTCGAGGTACGCGTCGGAAGCTACGAGGAGTTCGAGGACTGGCGCGAATCCTACGACGGCGAGGTGACGATCTCCGGCCACGAGGCGGTCGACAGCGTCGTCTGGCACGCCGGCCCCGAGGACGAGGCCGTCGCCGCGACGTTCCAGAACGAGGAGGACGCGGCGGTCGCGACGCTCCGTCGACAGGCGTTCGGGCAGTTGTATCGGCCGATAGTGGACACAGCCTAACGGGCCATCGACACGGCACGGTTCGATCGCAGTACCGAGAGTCAACGGCTGCGACCTCGTCCGTCGACCGCCGTCGCGTCGACCAAACGGCACCTATTACCCGCTCGAGGTCGAGATCATTTTCCAATGACGGCACCCGACGAGTGGGACCTTCGCGAAGAGGTCACCGAGTACGAGACGTCCTGGTACGACGGCGGCTACGACCTGCTCGAGCAACCGGACGGAACCGAGAAACGGTACTACTGGGCGGACCTGCCGCCGGCGGTCGTGGTCGTCGCTCGGATCGACGGTGCGGTTCTCACGTCCGTTGCAGCGGGCGAAGATACTAGCAACGTCGGGACCGAAAGCGACGGACCCGAGGCCGAAGACGAGGACCACCTCCTGTTCGTCGAACAGTATCGACCGACGATCCGCGAAACCCACCTCGAACTTCCGGCCGGGATCGTCGAGGACGGGGAGTCCTACACCCGCGCCGCCGAACGCGAACTCGAGGAGGAGACCGGATTCAAACCCACGAGTACGGCGCTCCTCCAGGAGTACGCCGTCGCGACCGGCGTCCTTCGCCACGACCGGGGGATCGTCTACGCCGAGGGTCTCGAACTCGGCAAGCGCGAACTCGACACCAACGAGTTTCTCGAGGTGACGACGGTTCCGATCGGCGACGCCCTCGAGCGCGCTCGTGAACAGCCGGCGAACGACTCGACGCTGACGGCGCTGTTGTTAGCGAACGAAGACGGAGTGCTCTGAGACGGACCGCTGGACTGCTGTAGTCCTTGCTGGTGCAACCGCTGCCGTATGCGGTTCGCGGCTAAAATCGGCACAGCACTCTGTGCGAGACACCGCAGTTGATTTTTACAGCGACGCGACCGAGACGCGCCTACTTCGATCCGCGACCGAACAGGCGCCGTGTCCGACTGCCGTCTGCGTGCTCGGTGGTCGTGGTTTCGGCTTCGGCTTCGACTTCGGTCTCGATCTCGAGTGCTGCAGCCGCTAACCCGATGATCGACAGGAGGATGAGCACGCCACCGACGATCGTCACCGTCGTGAGTCCGCCGAGCACCAGCCCGGCCGCGAAGACGAGCGTTCCGAGGAGTTGGACGACGAACAGCGCTTGGAAGGGGATCGCGTATCCGTTCATACTGACGTAAACGCCGGCTACGTAGATAACCGATTCATACGAAATAGCGGTATCTCAGCGCTGCTGACCGATATGTGGCCACATCGGTTTGATCAGCACTGGACCTCGAGCACGTTGATCCGACCGATCGCTCGCTGGCGACGCGACAGCCGGTACCAGGGAGCATCCGTAAGCGGGAATCGACCCGTGGCCTTATTCTTTCCGCGTCCCAAACCGGATGTGATGGACGGCGAAATCTCCACCGACGAGGTCAACGAACTTCTCGAGGACGACGCCGACGTCTGCGTCGTCGATATTCGCGACGAGCAGAGCTTCGAGCACAGCCACATTCCCGACAGCGAAAACCTCCCCTTCCACGAACTCTCGGGGCGGATCGAGGAACTCGAGGGCGAAGACCACATCGTGACGGTGTGTCCACACGGAAAGGCGAGCGTCCAGGCCGCACAGCTCATCGGTTCCTACGAGGGGACCGCGGACGCCCGCGTCGAGAGCATGGAAGGCGGCCTCGAGAAGTACGGCATGAAGTACGGACTCGCTCGCGACGAGGCAGGCGATACCGAGGACTCCGCGAACGCCGAGTCGCCGTTCTGATCGCCCGCGAAACACGCTGTGGGACGTTTTCGGGCCGCCGACTGCAATTCTATTGCTCGCTACACGGTATCATTGAGCCTTGTTTAGACGCAGCGGAGACTGGCTCTAGCGCTTCGTTCTCGAAGTACGAAACCACACCGTGGGGAACTCACTACGGGATTCTGTTCAGTTGAACTGGCTCCTGATCCGCCCGTTCTGAAGCGTCCAAACAAGGCCGTATCATTGCGTTCGGCGAACATCTCATATACCGGCATCGCTTACCCGACTGAAGAATGCCGCATCGATCCCGCTACATCTCTGTGTTAGGTGTTCTCTTGTTGGTAGTTGCAACCGGCCAGTCGCTTCTTAAGGTAGCGGGGGGTGGCCCAGTTCTCGAGGCTGCCATCGATTTCACGCTGATCGGACTTTCGGGCGTCTTGCTTCTCGTTGTCGCAAACTGGCTCTCGAGTACTCCGTTCGATCCGCGGCTCTATCCACGCATCGTGCTCTGGTGTCTCGGCGGTGTCGGTGTCATGTTCGTCTTCGTGTTCCTTCGAGCGGTCCATCCGGGCGTCAGTACGCCGTTCTCGTTCGGAACGCGAGCGATCGCGCTCTCGATCGGTTCGGTTGCCGGGCTCGTGATCGGCATCCACGAAGCGCGAGCCCTGACTCGGGAACAGGAACTCAACGAGCAAAACGACGAACTGAAACGAACGCAACGCGCGCTCGAGCAACGCAACGACGAGCTCGCAGACACTCGAGTGGCGCTTGAAGACACGGTTCGACAGCTGGAGGCGTCGAACGAGCAGTTAGAACAGTTCGCTTCCGCTGCCAGTCACGACCTCCGGGAGCCACTCCGGATGGTCACGATGTATTTGGAACTTTTAGACAGTCGGTACGGCGATGCCCTCGACGACGATGCCGAGGAGTTCATCGACTATGCCGTCAACGGTGCGACGCGGATGCAGACGATGGTGGACGAGCTCCTGCGGTACTCCCGAGTCGAGACACAGGGCGATCCGTTCGAATCGGTCGATCTCGAGGCCGTTCTCGAGGATACGCTCACGGATCTGCAGGTTCGAATCGAGGAGACCAACGCGACCATTACGAGGGATGCACTCCCCTGCGTCGAGGGGGATGTGAGCCAACTCCGACAACTGTTTCAGAACCTGGTGAGCAACGCGATCGACTACGCTGGCAACGAGCCACCCCGAATCCACGTTTCGGCCGAGCGGCACGACTCGAAGTGGCGGGTTTCCGTTTCCGATTCGGGAATCGGTATCGAACCCGCCGATCAGGAACGGATCTTCGAGATTTTTCAGCGACTACACTCGGTCGACGACCACGCTGGTTCGGGAATCGGGCTCGCGCTTTGTCACCGAATCGTCGAGCGCCACGGTGGGGAGATCGGCGTCGACTCCGTCCCCGGTGACGGCGCGACGTTTTCGTTCACCGTACCACCCAGTACGGAACTGGCCGTCTCATCGGAGAGCGGCGTAAACAGCTAGTATACCTGTGACGCCGAACCGATAGCAGCGGCCCCACTCGAGAGAAACCGATCGACGATCCGGTCGCTCTCGAGGGCGGACAGTGACTCGCTAAAAACCGATACGTGAGACGGCCGTGGGTTCGGAAGTCGTCTCAGATCATCGCGGGCATCAGGCGACGTTGAAGCCGCGGTCCCGAAGGAAATCTTCGATGCGGCCGGTGTGGTTGCCCTGAAGTTCGATCTGTCCGTCCTCGACGGTTCCCCCGCAGGCGAACTTGGACTTGAGATCGGACGAAAGACTGTCCAGATCGACGTCCTTCGGATCGAATCCTTCGACGATCGTTACCTCTTTACCGTATCTGCGCTCGTCAATGCGGATGTTGAGTTGCTGTTGTCCCTTGGCCACGTCTTCGCAGACGCAAAGTTCCTCGGGCAGCCCGCACGTCGAGCAGACTTCCGACATTACGTTCCATGCTACGAAACGGCCATATTAAACACTATCGGGACCCAGATGCCGTCACGTGGTTCTTTTTGAGTATGCCAGGCAGTCTCGCGGTCCGCACACTGGAGTTTTACCGGCCCCCATAACCGAGTAGAGACGCGGTTTTTCGGCTCAAGAGTGGCTATACCTGCTTACGAGTGCTATTCGGTGCCGATACATCCGGTGGCTCGAGAAAAACGGGCTCGGGACGGCGGTCACGGCTCGGGGTCGCGTTCCGTTTGCCGTCGGCCGATCACCGGCAACCGCTCTCGAGCGAGAGCGTCGACGATTTCGATTGCGTCGTCGGCGTCCGCCCGAGTAACGCCACCGCCGTAGATCGCCCGTTCGTACCGGTTCGTTACCGTTTTGACCCGTGGATCGATCGTTCGCTCCGGATCGGACGCGAGGGCGTCAAGATACTGCCGCGGGGACTCCGATCGCTCGCGCGGCCGATACTCGCGTGCGAGGACTCGCTCGAGGCGACGGTAGGCGCGTTCGACGTCTCGATCGGGGTCGTCTCCGGAGCGTTGCCAGTACAGACCGATTTCACGGCGGACGCGACTCGTTGCACCGGTTCGGTGGACGCTTGCGACCAGTCCGACGAGTGCGATGAGGCCGATCGTGGCCGTTTCACGCGAGACGGTCGGGAGCGCCAGATAGCTCCGCCAGCCGTCGTCCTCGCTTCCCTCGCCCGCGTGTTGTTCGCCGACGGTATCGGTCGATCCGTTTTCGCTCTCTCGCTGCGAGTCGTTGCCGTTCGACTCCGAGTCGTCGTTCTCGTTCGGGTCGTCGTCGCGCTCGGAGTCGGTTCCGTCGTCGGAACCGTCGGACTGACCGTCCGACTCCGAGCCGTCCTCGTTCTCGTCTTCCCGATCTGCTTCGGGGAGCGGTTCGTCCTCGCTGTCCTCGGTATCGACGTTGTCGATGCCGTCTTCGCGAGCCTGTTCGACGTGGTCAGCGTGAACCGAATCGCGGGAATCGCCGGGGGTCGGCTCGAAGCTCACCCAGCCGTGGTCCGGGAAGTAGACCTCGACCCAGGCGTGGGCGTCCGTGCCGCGAACGACGTATTCGTCGTCGTCGACCTGTTGCCCGCCCGTGTAGCCGGTCACGTAGCGTGCCGGAACGTCCTCGGCGCGGAGCATCTGAACCATTGTCGTCGCGAAGTAGACGCAGTAGCCCTCGTCCATCTCGAACAGGAACTCCTCGGCGACGTTGCCGTCGGGGCGGTCGACGTCGAGCGAGTACCCCTTCGAGGAGCGAAGGTGGGATTCGATAGCGACCGCCGTATCGTACGGGTTGTCGGCGTCGGCGGTAATCTCCGCGGTCCGTTCCTCGAACTCGTTCGAGGTCCCTTCGGGCGTCTGCAGATAGTCGAAGTTCTCGATCAGCGGGTCGGGGTAGTCGGTCCCTGCGGTCCGCAGTTCGTTCGGTTCGGGATCGACGACCGCGCTCTCGACGGCGTAGCTATCGCCCTCGAGTATCGGCGTCGTCGGGTGGACCTGCCCGTGGCGCGTGACTTCGGCGTGCTGGGAGAGATCGCCTTCGAGAGCGAGCGGCTGGGGTGCCATCGGCATCACGCCGAGATCCGTCTCGGCGGTGACGAGCTGCCGAACCCGGTCGTACTCGCCCGGCGGTGAGTCGATCGCCCCGTCGTAGTTCTGGGGTTCGCCGGTTCTGATCCACTCGTCGCCGGTAAAGCGATCGTAGACGCCCGTCCGCCAGTAGGACTCCTGTTCGGACTGGACGGTAAATCGGACTTCCGGCGAGAGTTCGACCGAGCCGCCGATGGCCGACCGATCGGCGGCCGAGTCGATCGCCCCTTCGAGCGTTCCAGGACTACTCCCGGAGACGCTCGAGGTCGGTCCGGAGTCGCCGGGGACGAACGTGACCGACAGCGAGAGGACGATAATGATCGCGAAGAGAACGGCGATGAGGTCCGCCTGGGCGACCGAGCCGTCGCGTCGCTCGAGTTCGCCGAAGCCGACGGCGCCGATGCCGGCCAGCGTGCCGACCAATGTAATCGTCGTCCCGGCGTCGCCGGTCAGGACGAGGAAGCCGAGCGCGAGACCGCCGGGAACGACGCTGAGGCTGTATCGTCCTCGCATGGCGAGATACCACGAGAGGAAGACGGGGGCGGGTGCGTACGCGAGCGTCCAGACGCCGGCTTCGACCATGCGGATCAGCGGGAGGCCGGCGATGAGCGAGAGGGTATCGGAAAGAATCGCGTCGCTCGCCGAGAGCATGACGCCGGCACCGACCCCGCTGATCTCGAGATAGTAGGCGAACCCGAAGATGCACGCTACGATCGCACCGACCGTTGCGGTTCGCGGCCGGATCGCCCACGAGAGTATCGTTGCCGTCGCGAGCATGACGGCGACGAGGGCGAACAGCGAGTGGGTGCCGCCGACGACTCGGGTAACCTCGCGCAGGACGCTGACGTACGACGCCGTCATGACCAGCACACAACAGAGTGCGAGCAGGCGGAACGTCTCCGGGCCGATCACCCTGTCGATGTCGAGGTCGACCGTCCGATCGCCGGCGTGGGAGCCCGTATCAGTACTCATGCACCTACCTCCGTTTCGTCGCCGGCTGTAGTGTCCGTTCCCGTCTCGGCGTCCGCGGCTGTCCCAGCCCGCCCGCGACCGCGACTTTGTCCGTCTCGATCGGCCCGTTCGGTCCGACCGCGAGCGTTCACGAGGTGGTCGAACGGAATCGTTTGTCCGCCGACCGTGACGCGCGTTCCGTCGGCGTCGGTTCGGACCAGGACGTCCGCCGCCCGGCGCTGTTGGTCCTCGAGTTCGCCGGCGTCGACGAGGGCGAGCAGCCCCAGGAGGTCGTAGTGGTGTTCCTGCCCCGATCCCGGTGGTCTGGCGTCGTCCGGGACGGTGACGCCGACATCGACGCCTTCCTCGAGCAGGTAGGTCGCGACGCTTGCGACCGTCTCCGCCAGTTTGTCGGGGCTGCCCTCGCCCTGGAGACACTCGCCGGCGACCGTGGCGGAGCCGACCTCGTCGTCGGTAACGTACTCCGTGACGACCAGGTCGTCGTCGGGTCGTTTAGCGGCGGACTTCCAGTGGACGTCCCGCAGCGAGTCACCGCGCTGGTACTCCCGGAGGTGATCGAACTCCTCGCGGTCTCGCTGGTCCGCGATCGCGGCGAGTGCCTGCAGATCCCGAGTGGAACCGCCACGAAGGTCGTGGATACGGGGATAGACGAGCACCGCCGCCGTTTCCTCGTACTCGAACCGACGCTTTACGAGACCGAGGACGTCCGTCACGACGATCGACAGCGGTCCGACCTGCTTGTTTCCGCGCTTTTCGAGTCGCACGTCGTAGCTGAACGTCGTCGCTCCGTCGAGCGTCGTCTCGGCGACGGGGTCGCCGTCGACCGCCGAGAGGCCGTCACCGACGGTATCGCGGACGGTCGCGGAGACGGTCGTTCCGCTGTCGATCGTGACCGTGACCTCGCGGGTCTCGCCGATGAATCCCTCGCCGACGGAGCGCCGTCTGATCTCGGGCCGATCGGCGCGGAGCGTCGTGACTACGCCGGCGACGAGCACGACGATCAGTGGCGTTACGATGGCGTTTAGCGCTCGGGGACCGAACTCCCAGGCCATCGCGAACGACGCCGCCACGACGGCCACGACAGCCCAGCCGCGAATCGTCAGCCGCATCGTTACTCGACGGCGACGCGCTCGAGAGCGTTCTCGACGACGGTCTCGCCGTCCTGACTCCGATCGCCGGACTTGATCCGGTGGGGTAACACGACGGTGGCCTCGATCTGGATATCGTCCGGGATGACGTACTCGCGGCCGTCGGTCACGGCTCGCGCCTGTGCAGCACGCAACAGGGCGATTGTGCCGCGGGGACTGACGCCGATGTGGGCGTGTTCGCGGGTGTAGCCTGCCAGCCGCGTCGCGTATTCTCTGACAGGTTTCTCGACGCGTACCTGCGCGACGGTCTCCCGGGCGGCAACGACCGTCTCGAGGTCGGTTACCGCCTCGAGGGACTCGATCGGGTGGTTGCCGACGGTACGACCGAGCATCTCGGCCTCCTCGTCGGGCTCGGGGTACCCCAGGTGGAGTTTCTTCATGAACCGGTCGAGTTCGGCGAAGGGCAGATCGTAGGTCCGGTTCGGTTCGATCGCGTTCTGCGTCGCGATCACGGTGAACGGATCTGGCAGTTCGCGGGTCGTTCCGTCGACGGTGACCTGCTCTTCCTCCATGGCCTCGAGCAGCGCGGACTGGGTCTTCGGCGGCGCGCGGTTGATCTCGTCGCCCAGCACGATGTTGCCGAAGACGGGGCCGGGCTGGAACTCGAACTCGCGGGTCTTCTGGTTGAAAACGTTGACCCCGGTAACGTCGGCGGGGAGGAGATCGGGGGTGAACTGGACCCGGCGGAACGTACAGTCGACGGACGTCGCGATCGAGCGTGCGAGCATCGTCTTGCCGACGCCGGGCACGTCGTCGAGCAGGACGTGACCGCGGCCCAGCATCGCGGTCACGACGTGCTCGATCGCCTCGTCGTGGCCGACGATTACGTCGGCGACGTTTTCCTCGATCTCGGTACAGAGCTCTGCAACTGCCGATACGGGGAGGGTTTCGGTTCGTGGCGATCTACCTGTCTGCGGCGGCGGATTTGCGTCAGTCATGGCTCGAACACGTACTGGAGCGGGGACCCGGTCGAACCTCTCATCAGTACGTCATCAGTGTCACCGGACTATATGTTTTGCGTCGATTGGACTGATTGTCGGTAATAACTGGTCGCAGACAGCGCGTCTACTGTCCCATTTCGCACCCTCTTGGCAGTCCGTGTCGGAGACTCCCGACCGAGAACGCTACTCACCTCTACTGAGCGCCGACCACGCTGGCGCTATTGCGATCGCCGTCGCTATCCGAGTAACAATCAGAGAACGATACCACTGCTGTACTGGCCTTAGAGGCGCTCGACGTTCGTCGCGCGCGGGCCTTTCTCGGCCTCGACGATTTCGAACTCGAGTTCCTGCCCCTCCTCGAGGTCAGGACCGCCGATGTCCTCCATGTGGAAGAACACGTCCTCGTCTGCGTCGTCAGTTTCGATGAACCCGTAGCCGCCAGTGTCGTTGAAGAAGTCGACCGTACCTTTCGCCATTGCAAGTGTACAATGCCACGACGGAGATATAAACCTTCGGGAGCACATTCGCAGGCCCGTCCAGAATATCGGCCAGTGTGGGTTCCTGTGGCCGCTTACCAGGACTTACACGCTGGGCAGACGAACTCGCCGTCGTCGCGCCAAACGCGGCCGGTTTCGGTTTCACAGCGATGGCAGGTATATTCGCCCCACGCGTACGTCGAGAGACCGGTATCGTCGGATTCGTGGCTATTCGTCTCCGGTTGCGTTTCGTCGGTAGCCGCCGCGTCTCCGTCGTCGGATTCGTGTGCGTCGCCGTTACCGTCACCGTCGTCTGACGCCGCCGAACCGAAGTCAGTGAGCGTCGCGTCGTCGGTCACGGCTGCGTCTACGTTCGGCGCCGGCTTAGGCGCTCCGACCGACGGCCGTAAGCTCGCCGTCCAGCCGCGGCCGACGGCCCCCGAACCCGTTCGGACCGACGAATTCGACGCGGGACCGGCACGGCCAAGTACCACCGGTGACAACCCCCGTACATGGATACCGTCACTCCGATGAACGTTATCGTGGACAACATCATCGAAATGAACGAGTACTTCGCTGATGTCGCGACGGGCGAGGCACTCGCACCGCTGCTCATGCTTGCCGGGACGATACTGATCGTCTTCTCGCTTGGCGTCTTTGGCGCGCTCACCCTCGGTGCCCTCGGCAGTCTCTTCTCTTCGAACTCGAGCTAACGCCGACGGTCGCCGAACGCTTACGCTTGCGCTTACTCGCCTTCCACTCGCCGAGTTGCATTCGCGAGCGCCTCGCTCGCGCGCTCGATCGCGTCCTCGAGGTCCGGCCCGAGCGGCGAGCCGACGACGATGCCGTCGACGTGCTCGAGCGCCGCCTCGAAGCGGTCGGCGACCGTCTCGGTCGTCCCCGCGATACAGAAGGCGTCGATCATTTCGGGCGTAACGCGGCCGAAGGCCTCGTTCAGATCGCCCCGTTCTAAGGCGTTGCTGACGGCGCTTGCGGCCTCGCGGTCGATATCGTGGCGCTCGAGGACGGGGTCGGCCGCGCCACCCGCGATGAACGCGACGGGCGGTCGGGCCGCCTCCCTCGCGTCGGACTCGTCGCCCGCGACGCTCACGCTCGCGAAGGCGAGCGACTCGAACGGGCCGCGCTCGTCCGGCCGCTCCTCGAGGCCCCGCTCGAGTTCGTCGGCGGCCCACTCGAGGTCCGCCGGATGCGCGGCGTTGATCAACACGCCGTCGGCGTGTTTCGCGCTCATCCGGAGCATGTGGGGGCCTTGCGCGCCAACGTAGACGGGAATGTCGCTGACTGGCTCGAGATTGAGCGCGGCGTCTTTCGCGGTGAACGTTCCCTCGTGGGTCACGGTCTCGCCGTCCCAGAGGTCTCGGGCGACGTCGAACGTCTCGAGGACGCGCCGGAGCGGTCGGTCGCGCTCGATGCCGAGGTTCGCGAGGGAGGAGCGGTCGCCCGCGCCGACGCCGAAGACGGCTCGGCCGCCGCTCAGTTCGTCGATCGTCGCCGTCTGGGCGGCGAGTTTCACGGGATGGGTTTCGTACGGGTTGCTGACCCCGGGTCCGAGACGGAGTTCGTCGGTGGCCGCTGCGATCCGCGAGAGCGCGACGAACGGGTCGCGGTTGAAGTAGTGGCTGCTCGTAAAGGCCACGCCGAACCCCTGGTCTTCCGCGAGCGCCGCCAGGTCGGCGATCCGTTCGGTGGGGTGTTCGGGGGTGAGTTCGATGGCCCAGGGGGTGTCGGTGTCAGTGTCGGTTCCGTTGCCGGTATCGGTGTCGGTGTTCGTCTGTTCACTCATGAGTCCTCGAACCTCCAGTTTCGGAGCGCTTGCCGCACGAGGTCGTCTTCGACCGCCCTGAACAGTTCGTTGCTCCCGTCGTGGTCGCCAAAGTCCCAGTCGCGGACGACGACCGCCGGCGTCCCGCCGGCACCCTCTCCGGTCACGAGATTTGCGGCCGACGCGAGTTCGTCGACCACCGATTGGACGGTGACTCCGAGTTCGTGGCCGTCGCGGTCGAGTTCGCCGCGCCAATCCCGGCTCGCGGGCATCCCCGCCCAGCCGAGCGCGACGCCCCGCTGACCGTGGCGGAACGGCCGCCCGCAGGTGTCGGTCACGATCACGGCGACGTCCTCGTACCCCCGCTCTGCGAGTCCCGAGCGAATCCGCTCGGCGCTTTCGGTCGGCTTCTTTGGCAACAGCAGGATGTCGTGATCCGGGACGTTCGAGCGGTCGATCCCCGCGTTCACGCAGATGTGGCCGAAGCGCGTTTCGGTCAGCAGGAAGGGAGCGTCGATCAACAGCTCCGTGCTCTCCGTTAAGACGGCCTGTGCAAAGCGCGGATCCTTCTCCTCGCCGGCGATCCGCTCGATCCGATCGGCGATCTCTTGGGCCCGTCCGCTTACGGGGTAGTCCTCGAGATCCACCGTCCGGCCCTCGGCCTTCGAAACGATAGTGCTCGCGACGGTGAGCACGTCGCCGGGTTCGAGGGCGGCCCGATCCGCGACGAGGTCGGCGATGTCGTCGCCCGGGCGGATCTCGGGGAGGCCCGCTACGCCGTTGAGTTCCATACCGGAGGGTAGGCCAGCGCCGTAAAAAACGCACCGTCACCGGATAATGGCGTCAGTGTCGGTGCCTCGAGTCCCCGCTGAACGACCTGTCTCGAACGAAGAGGCTACAGTTCTCGATCCGACAAAATGCGAAAACGGGATTCGCAACCGAGTCAGCCGAGAATGTACCGGAGTTTCGGGTACTTCTCGACCAGTCGTTCGCCGCCGACGCGGAGGTTCTCGATGTAGCGGTCTGCACCGAGGATGCGTCCGGCTCCGAAGGCCGCCAGGGCCAGGAACAGGACGGCGTAGATCAGCGTGGAGTCGAACGCGGCGAGGACGTCCCCCTCCCAGCCGCCGAGGTAGAACATCATCATCTGGATCGCGCCGCCCAGCGCGGCCAGGCGGAGGAAGCCGCCGAAGATCAGCGCGACGCCGATCAGGACCTGCGTGACCGGCACGACGACGTTGATGACCTCGAGCAACGCGGCGTTGCCGGCCATCGCGGCGAAGAGACCGCTGACGGGGCTGGCGGGGTCGACCCCGTGGATCAGGAAGCCGCTGGCGTCGAACGCCTCGCCGCTGACGAACGCGAACTTACCGAGTCCCGCGAACAGGATCATCCCGCCCAGCAGGAATCGCAGG